>NZ_JBFAOX010000042.1:0-62694 GCF_040675435.1 Actinoplanes sp. NPDC049598
TGCAGCAACGTGTTGAACACATCCGGGTGGGCCTTCTCGATCTCATCGAACAGCACCACGCTGAACGGCTTACGCCGCACCTTCTCCGTCAGCTGGCCACCCTCGTCATACCCGACGTAACCGGGAGGGGCACCGACGAGGCGGGACACGGTGTAGCGGTCGTGGAACTCCGACATGTCCAGCTGGATCAGCGCGTCCTCCGACCCGAAGAGGAACTGCGCCAAACTGCGCGACAATTCGGTCTTACCCACCCCTGAGGGCCCCGCGAAGATGAACGAGCCGGCGGGCCGTTTCGGATCCTTCAGGCCGGCCCGCGTACGCCTGATCGCCTTGGAGACGGCCTTGACCGCCTCCTCCTGTCCGATCACGCGCTTGTGCAGCTCGTCCTCCATCCGGAGCAGCCGAGTGGTCTCCTCCTCGGTGAGCCGGTAGACCGGGATGCCGGTCCAGTTGCCCAGCACTTCGGCGATCTGCTCGTCGTCGACTTCAGCGACGACGTCGAGGTCGCCGGCCTTCCACTCCTTCTCCCGCTGCGCCTTCTGGCCCAGCAGCTGCTTCTCCTTGTCGCGCAGCTGTGCGGCCCGCTCGAAGTCCTGCGCGTCGATCGCGGACTCCTTGTCCCGGCGGACCTGAGCGATGCGCTCGTCGAAGTCCCGCAAATCCGGCGGAGCGGTCATCCGGCGGATGCGCATCCGCGCGCCCGCCTCGTCGATCAGGTCGATCGCCTTGTCCGGCAGGAACCGGTCCGAGATGTACCGGTCGGCCAGCGTCGCCGCGGCCACCAGGGCGGCATCGGTGATGGAGACGCGATGATGGGCCTCGTACGCGTCCCGCAGGCCCTTGAGGATCTCGATGGTGTGCGCGAGCGTCGGCTCCCCGACCTGGATCGGCTGGAGGCGGCGCTCCAGGGCCTTGTCCTTCTCGATGAACTTGCGGTACTCGTCGAGGGTGGTCGCGCCGATCAGCTGGAGCTCACCACGGGCCAGCATCGGCTTGAGGATCGAGGCGGCGTCGATCGCGCCCTCGGCCGCCCCGGCCCCGACCAGAGTGTGGATCTCGTCGACGAACAGGATGATGTCACCGCGTACGGCCACTTCTTTAAGGACCTTTTTCAGTCGCTCCTCGAAGTCGCCCCGGTAGCGGGAGCCGGCGACCATGGACGCCATGTCCAGGGTGTAGATCTGCTTGTCCTTCAGCGTCTCGGGCACGTCACCCTTGACCACGGCCTGGGCGAGGCCCTCCACCGCGGCCGTCTTGCCGACGCCCGGCTCGCCCGTGAGCACCGGGTTGTTCTTCATCCGGCGCGACAGCACCTGCATGATCCGCTCGATCTCGTGCTCCCGCCCGATGACCGGGTCGAGCTTGCCGTCGCGGGCCCGCTGCGTCAGATTCGTACCGTATTGGTCGAGGATGGCGGAGGTCACCGGGGCAGCCGGAGTCTCGCTGGGCGTGCTCTCGCCACCGGAGACCCGCTGCAGGACCTCGCGGCGTACCCGGTTGAGGTCGAGCTGGGTCAGGATCTGGGCGGCGACGCCCTCGGTCTCCCGGATCAGGCCGAGCAGGATGTGCTCGGTGCCGATGTAGTTGTGGCCGAGCTGCAGCGCCTCCCGCAGCGACAGCTCCAGTACCTTCTTGGCGCGGGGCGTGAACGGGATGTGCCCGCCCGGCGCCTCCTGGCCCTGGCCGATGACCTGCTCGACCTGCTGCCGCACCCCTTCCAGGGACACGCCCAGACTCTCCAGGGCCTTGGCCGCGGCCCCCTCGCCCTCGTGGATCAGGCCGAGCAGGATGTGCTCGGTCCCGATGTAGTTGTGGTTGAGCATCCGGGCCTCTTCCTGAGCCAGGACGACAACCCGCCGCGCACGGTCGGTGAACCGCTCGAACATGCCACTCACGTCCTCGTGGCGAAGCCCCACGCGCCCCGCCCCAGGAGAAGTGGGCACAGGGAAACGACGTGCGCTGAGTCAGAGCCTCTTGGCGTCGGCGCGTGGCCCGCGTGGGCGGCCTCGCTACGCTCGTGCATGCGCGGTGCGTTTCCCAACGTACAACGGGAGGACCACGATGAGCGACACCCGAAGCCGGCGATCCGTCCCCGACCGAGCCCGCAGGCGGGCCGTCCGCGCCCTGGCCGCCGAGCTGGGCGTGGCCTATTCGGTCGCCGCCCGCCTGCTCGCGGCCCAGGCCACGGTCTCGCCGCCGGCCGCCATGTTGTCCGCGGGCGCCGTCGCGCCGAGCTCCGATGATCACCGGGCCTGGATGTTCGCTGCTCGCGAACACCGCCCCTTCGCCTCCCGGGTCCGCGACGCCCACCTCGCCGCGCAACTCCCGCTGGGCCGGGCCGCGCACCTGGTCACCCGCTTCCCGAGGCTGCGGGCGGCCGCGCTCTACGACGGCGACGGCCGGGAGACCGCCCTGGCCATGCTGTACGCGGTGGTCGAGCACGAGTCGCCCCAGCTGCTCGCGGCCGCCGATGAGCTGACCTGGGCCGCCGAGCTGGGCGAGGACGCCGGCGTGGACATCGCCTGCACGGCCGTCGACCGGGCCGCCCGCCTCCTGCTCGATCAGGACCGGTGGCAGCTCTGGGTGCGGATCGAGGCGGCCTTGACGGCCGGGGAGACCAGTCAGGACCGGCGGGTACGCGACGCCGCCATCACGCTCGGCCGGGAGCTCCGGTCGACCAGCCTGCGGAGCTCGCTGGACGGCGCCCGGCACACCCTGGACGCGTTGCTCGTGGAGGCGTACGGCGGCCTCCCACCCGGAATCAGAACCCAGGCGGAAGGCCGGCCCGGCACGGTCGTCGGTGTCGTCTGGGAGCCGGCCGGCCCGCCCACCGGCTATCAGGTCCGCCTCGACGGCGAGCCCGAGCCCTACTTCTTGAGCCAGTCCAGGATGTCCTGATCGAGCTGCTCCTGGTAGTCGCCCTGGATGCCGTGCGGGGCGCCCGGGTAGACCTTGAGCGTGCCGTCCTTCACCAGCTTGATCGACTTGAGGGCGGCGTCGCCGATGGGGACGATCTGGTCGTCGTCGCCCTGGGCGATCAGGATCGGCACGGTCAGGGCCTGGAGGTCTTCGGTGAAGTCGGTCTCGGAGAACGCCTTCACGCAGTCGTAGGCGGCGGCCAGGTTGACCAGCATGCCCTGACGCCAGAAGTCCTGCTTGTCGCCGGTGGAGACGGCGCGGCCGTGGTTGGCGCCGAAGAAGCTTTCGGACAGGTCGAGCCAGAACTGTGAGCGGTCCTTGAGCACGTTGGCCCGGATGCCGTCGAAGACGTCGATGGGCAGGCCGTCGGGGTTGGCCTCGGTGCGGACCATGAGCGGGGGCACGGCGCCGGCGGTGACGATCCGGGCCACGCGGCCCTGGGCCTGGCCGTGCTGGGCGGCGTACCGGACGACCTCGCCCCCGCCGGTGGAGTGACCGATCAGGATGACGTCGCGCAGGTCCAGCGCCTCGATCACGGCGGCCAGGTCCCGGGCGTACGTGTCCATGTCGTTGCCGTTGTAGGTCTTCTGCGACCGGCCGTGGCCGCGGCGGTCGTGCGCGATGGTCCGGTAGCCGGCGTCGGCGAACTTCTTGAGCTCGACCTGCCAGGCGTCCGAGCTCAGCGGCCAGCCGTGGCTGAGCACGATCGGCTGCCCGCTGCCCTGCTCGGTGTAGTAGATCTCGACGCCGTCGGGGGTGGTGATGTACGGCATGGCCGGCCCTCTTTCCTCGTGGGGTGACGCGCTGCGGATGCTTCTTGGTTGCCCCTCGTGGACTCGGCCCCAACCCTTTCTTGCCCCTCCTCACAATCGCGTTTTGCCTGCTCAACGGTAGGGTTAGCCGCCATGCGGGGTGGGGGACAGCCCTACCCTGGGCTTGGCGAAGCAGTTGGCGCCGGGCAGGCCCACGTACGGGTCGTAGACCGGGATCGGCTGGTAGCCGTGCCGGGTGTACCGGGCGACGGCGTCGGGCTGGCGGTCGCCGGTGTGCAGGATGACGCGGGGCGCCCCGAGCCGCCGGGCCTCGACGTCGACGGCGTCGAGCAGGGCGGTGGCGACACCGCGGCCGCGCCAGGCGGGTGCCACGTACATCCGCTTGAGCTCCAGGTCGGGGCCGTGCCGGCGCAGCAGGGCGTGCCCGATCGCGTCGCCGTCGGCGGTGACGGCGAGGCCCACCCAGACCACGGTGTCACCCGTGACGCCGACGCGCGGCTCGTCGCGGCCGGGTGGCATCCGGTCGGCATAGCGCTCGCGCAGCCCGGCGTCCGCATCGGCGGCCAGCACGCGGACCCTGCCGCCGTAGCCGGCCTCGTCGAGCAACCGGGCGGCGCGGTCGACGACTTCGGCGTCGATGTCCACGCTGACAACGCGGCCTTTCTCGCCGACGATCTCGGCGATCATGGCGGCGTTCAGGCCCCCGCTGCCGATCTCCAACACTGTCGCGCCCGGTTGCAGGTCGGCCTGTTCCAGCATCCTGGCCTGGATGTAGGCCGCCGAGACCGACGAGATCGGTCGCCCGTGCTCGTCGCGTTTGGTGACCACGGAGTTGTCGACGCCGTAGGCAATCTCCAGCGGCGTGTCCGCCGGCAGGAAACGCTCCCTTGCCACCGTCGAGACGGCTGCCTCCACCGCGGCCGTGGTGATCTTCCCGTCGGCGCGGAGCTGGGCGACCAGGTCAGCCCGTAGCCGCGCAGCGCGATCGGCGGTATTCGCGGTGCCGTCTCCGGGCGGTTCCTCCGTCTGGACGGGGCGGGAGAACTCGGCGGTGGAGTCGCTCACGGGTGTTTCCCTTCGTAGAGATCATCAGACGGCGTTAATCCTGGTCAGACTGTCTTGCAGCCGATTCCGACCCAATAGAAGGCGGAATCGAGGTCGCCGGCCGGGACGTCGTCGGGACGCCAGGCGAGTACGGGAGCGAGCCCGGGCTCGATCAGGTCCAGCCCAGCGAAGAAGCGAGCGACCTCGGTCTTGGGGCGCGGCACGAAGGTGAATCCGGCCGCGCTGGTGACCGCGACGATCTGCGCCATCGCGTCGGGGCTCATGTCCGCGGTCGGGTGGCTGATGACGAGATGGCTTCCCCGGGGCATCGCGTCCATCAAGTCGGCGACCTTTGTCCACGGGGCCGCTTCATCGTCGATGAGCATGAGTAGCGAGCCCAGGGTCACTGCCACCGGCTGACTGAGGTCGAGTGTGTCGGCGACCTCATGGCTCGACAGAATCGCCTCGGGATCGCGTAGATCAGCGTCGAGGTAAGCGCACTGGCCTTCCTGGCTGCTGATCAGCAGAGCGCGAGCATGCACCAGCACCAGCGGATCGTTGTCGATTTACACCACCCGCGTCTCGTCGGCGATCTCCTGCGCGATTTCGTGCAGGTTCGGCTGGGTCGGGATACCCGTGCCCACGTCCAGAAACTGCCTGATCTTCGCCTCACCGACCAGGTAACGGATGGCGCGCTGCACGAACGCGCGGTTGGCGCGCGCCATCATCGGCACCTCGGGCACAGCCGCCTCGATCTGCTCCGCGAGCAACCGGTCGGCGGCGAAGTTGTCCTTGCCGCCCAGCCAGTAGTCGTACACACGAGCAGAGTGCGCGACGTCGGTCCGCAGTCTCTGGTCTTGCGCCACCGTCACCTGCGCAGACGCCATGACACCCCTTTAGAGAACGGAGCCCCGCCGATCTCGGCGACGTCGCTCGACTAGGAGTGATCGGCCATCGCGTCAGCGAACGACCCGTTGATCACTCATGCCACCACGATGTCCTAATCGTCTGCCAAGGAGAAGGCCTATATGAGGACTTTAAGAGGACTTTTCCACGATGCAGCCTCGATTGGTTCGAGGAAGTGTCCCAATTAAGTCCTTCATGTTCTACGCTTGCGGACGATCGCCACGCTGGAGGTGTGCCATGTCGCCCGGATCGCCCGGAAATGCTCGGCTCAAGGCGGCTCGGCAGGTCGCGGGTTACGCGTCCCAGCAGGCGTTTGCCAACGCGTTGACGCAAGCCGCACCGCGCATCGGACTGGGGCAGATTGAGGTCAGCGTCCGTCAGATCCGCCGTTGGGAGTCGCCCACGCCGCCCTGGCCTCGGGCCGATCATCAGCGGCTACTCACGCACGTACTCAAGATGCCGATTGAGGAACTCGGATTCACCCCACCGTGGCGAGACGCCGACACATCGGCCTCGGACCCGGCGCAGCGATCCTCTCAGGCCACACCGTCGAGCGGCCTGCCCCTGCCGCAGGCCACCGCGTCCGTGCAGCCGCCCACGATCGGCGCTGACTACACAACCATCACGGTGGCGCATCGACGCCTCTACTGGACGGTCCAGCCCGCGCAACTGCACCCCACGGTCGTCGAGCACACCCGCCTTGGCCTCCACCTGCTTTCCGAAACCAACGGCGTCGCCCGCCGGCTGCTGGCCACCGCGTTGGCCGAGTCGCTCCTGCTCGCCGGCCGGATCGAATTCTTCGACCTTCGCAAACCCGAGGAGGCCGACGCCACCTTTGCCCGCGCACTCCAAGCAGCGGGCGAGGCCGACGACGCCCTCCTCGGTGCCGCGATCCTCGCCCACGCCGCCTTCATCCCTGGCTGGGCGCAACGCCGGACCGAAGCCGCCGAACGCCTCCGAGCCGCTCGTACCTATGCTCGCCGGGGAAGCGCCTCCGCCGACTTCCTCGCCTGGATCGACGCCGTCGAAGCCGAATGCGACACCATCTGCGGCCACCCGAACGACGCGCTCCGCGTCATCGCACACGCGGAAGAGATCCTCGCCGCCAGTTCCGAGCACTACGTGCCGGAGTGGTGCACCTGGTTCTCCGCAGCCCGGCTGGCCGCGTTCAAAGGCAACACCCAACTGAAAGCCGGCCGCTTCGCCCAAGCCCGCGACACGCTCACGACGGCCCTATCCGGGCTGCTCGACGACGAGGGCAAGCAACGCACCGTCATTCTCGCCGACCTTGCGGCGGTCGACGTCGCCCAGGACAAGCCCGAGGACGCCTGCGCGCGCCTTCACGAGGCGCTCGACCAACTGGCCACCACCTGGTACGCCACTGGCATGGAACGCATCCGCGAGGTCCGGCACACCCTGCAACCCTGGGCAGACACCGACTTCGTCCGCGAGATCGACGACCGGCTCTACAGTTGGCGAACCACCCTCAGCGCTCTGCAGCGTTAAGGGCCGAGATCCGCTCCGGCAGTTCCGCCAGCGAGTCGATCCGCAGAGTCGGCACCCGCTCGGCATCGGGCTCATGCTGCTGGATGGTCGCCCACGGTCCGCGCCGGATCAACGCCGTTTTGAAGCCCGCACGGGAAGCCGGGATCACGTCGTTGTCGAGACGGTCGCCGACGTAGATCGTCTCCTCCGGCAATGCGGGCATCTCCTTGGCCAACGCCTCGAAGAAACCTAGATCCGGCTTCGACACGCCCCAGTCGTCCGAGGTCGCGATCAGGTCAGACGGGAGGTCCAGCGACCGTAGGATGCCTCCAGCGCGAACCGTTTGGTTACCCGCGATGCCGACCCAGAAGCCGGCCGTACGCAGAGCGCTCAGGGCCGAACGTACGTCAGGGTAGAGATCGTCCTCGCCGAACCACTCCGGCTTCCCCGCCGCGGCCCGCTTCTCCCGCTCCTCCGTCAATTCGAAGCCCGGCCGGAACACCTGGAACGTCTCGCGATAGTCGCGGCCCTGCGCGATGACCGCGCCGAACATCGCCGAGAAGGTGTGCCGCGGCACGCCAAGCCAGTCAGCCCAAGTCCCATACTCCCGGGTCTCATTGACCAGACACTCACCGACGTCGAACGCTACGGCACGGATCATGGGCTGAGCCTAACCCGACGGCTTCCGATGCCTCGGCCGGCAACCCGGCTTGGTTACCGGCCAAGCGAGTACGGCGCGTTCAACCGCCGGGAGTGATGTGCGGGCAGACACCGCGGACGATAGCCGCCAGGCACGTCAGAGCCGACGGCGTCCCAGAACGCCGAAGAGCCGTTGATATGGCCACCGAGCGTATGCCACGCGAATCCAGGGTGCTCAGACCGCAAAGCAGCGAGACCGGCTGCCGCCAGGCCATGCCGCCTGACGGAAGGTGGCGTGTACGGCTGCTCCACCCAACCGATCCGGCAACGTCCGCAGACTTCGTAGTCCACCGCGAAGGCGTGATCACCCTGGCAGAGCCCTTCACAGCTCTGATCCCGGAGATTCGCCGCGCGTGTGCGCCAGCCTGGTCGCTCCGCCGAGATGGTGCCCTGCCAAGGCGTATCGAGGCGTGGCACGGCCGGCCTTCCGGATCGGCGTCCCCAGCGCCCTCTAGTCAGCCAGATGACCGCATCTCGCCAGGGCTCGCGGCCTGACACCCAGCGCTTCGGGAGGTCGGTCGCGTACGTGCAGGCGGCGTGCAAGAGGAGGTCGGCTCCGGGTCCAACACGCTGGTTCGCCGGAGCAGAAAGGTAGTCGCGGATAGCGGTGAGGTTCTCAGCCGTCAGGTTGAGCGTCGTGCTGGTATACGCGGTCACCTTAAAGTGACGCTGTGACGAGTGTTCGCGAGGTGTGAGGCGTTCATCGGGGTTCCATCGGCCTGGACGGTTGTTGCTTCGCCTCCATTCTCGGCACCCGCCAGGCTGATGTTGACCGTGACAGAAACGTGCACGGCTGTGGACTGCACGAAGACGAGGTTCCCCGGTTCGATCGTGCGACTGCCGAGGACGTACGGGTCCTGACCCGTCCGATCCGCGGAGTACCCGATGGCCACCTCGAAGACCAAGGCCCAGCCCAAGCCGCCCTCCACCGAGCCGCAGTTGTCCACCGCCCGTATGGCGCAGGTCCTCGAAGCGGTCCGCCAGGCGGAGGCCCCGCCCATGGGACCCCAGTGCCTTGAACGGACGGTCCGCCGGTTTGCCGAGTTCGCGTAATCCTGAGCCCAGTGAGCCCCGCACCCACCCGGGGTGCGGGGCTCACTGTGTCTCTCAGTCGGTGCGCCAGATGATGTCGTAGTCGCCGGTGCAGAACTGATTGCCCCGGGATGCCGGCTTCACGATCACGCTCACGATGTGGTCTGCCAGGAACTCCTGACGCCACCCCAGACCATCATGGTCGTCCCACTCGGCGCGGGGATTCTTCGGCAGGATCGTCGGCCGACGTTGGGACAGTGACCACCGGTCACGTTCCAGCCTGGCCTCCCTGACCCGCCGCTCCGCACCTGGCAGGAGAACGCCGTAGAACGTCTCCGCTGCAATCGGACCGCGACCGTCGTCAAACGCTGACAGGAGCGCAGCCCGCGCTGCCAGGGCGGCCTCCAACTCCCCGGCTCCAGGCGATTCGGCCGGCGGCTCCACCGCGCCGGCGTGCTGGCTCGCCAGTTTGGGTGCACGACCATTAAGCCGTCCGATTTATGCGGCGCATCCCGGACATCTTCGGGTTCCGTAACCAGGAGCGAACGGCCGGCAGCCTCCGCTCGCCGCCGGTGCTGGTTTTCACGCCCGCGTTCTGCAACCAGCGGGTGATCGAGCTGAGCGAGTCACCACGGACGGCCCGTTTGATCATCTCCTCGGCGTAGGTCGCTTCCTTGGGATGCTTGTACTTACCATCCTCCCGGTAGCCGAACAGGCGGCGTCCTGGGACAGGCTCCCCGGCGAGAGCACGGCTCATGTGCTCTCGGGCGACGCGGATGCTCGTCTTCTTCGGCTCCCTCTTGTTGCCGACCATCTCCAGGGCACCCATCATTTCGAACCCCTCGCCGTAGGGGTCGAGCAGCGAGGTGGTCTGGATGTACACGCGGTCCGGCACTGACGTGAGGTTGTCAGTGAATCGTTCCCAATGCCAGAACTTCCTGGCAAGACGACTCTGCTCAACGACGATGACGCCGCGGATGACGTGATCGTGGCCCGGCCTGCGGCACTTGCCACCATGCGCGAGCGCCCAGATCAGATCCTCGAACCCTTCGCGGTAATCGTCCTTCGAGGCGCTCTTGTTGTTGTCCGTGATCTCACAGACCACCTGGCACCCGAAGCGCTGGGCGATCTCTCCGTTCTCGCGATGCTGGTTGTTGACGCCCATCTCGAAGTGCCGGAACTTGCCCTTCCGGTTCTTCTTCGCGACGCTGATGCGGGCGTATGAGACCAGGAGGACTGGCTCAGCCGGGATGCCCGCGCCGTGTCTGTCGGTCGCGTGACCGGATGCTGGAGAGAAACCCCTGATCAGACCCGATTTGCTACCTAGTCACACCGTTGGACGTGGTAGCGAGACAATCTGGTCCCAGTTGAACAGGATGTCGGCGCCCAGATCCTCCGCCTCCGCCGCCGCCCGCCGAATGGCCTTTTAGTCCGCATGCTGCGGCTGCAGCTGCACCCCGATACGCACAGGTCGAGAAGTCATGATCAAACCCTAGAAGCCAGCGGCCCTCCTGACCGCGGCCGCGCCAGGCGGGTGCGACGTACATCCGCTTGAGCTCCAGGTCGGGGCCGTGCCGGCGCAGCAGGGCGTGCCCGATCGCGTCGCCGTCGGCGGTGACGGCGAGGCCCACCCAGACCACGGTGTCGCCCGTGACGCCGACCCGCGGCGCGACCGAACGTCTGCCCGCCGACCCGGCCGGGGCCGGCGCGCAGGCAATTGTCCTAGGAGCTCGTTCCTCAGCTCGACCGGAGTCCGTCGCGCCAGGCGATCCAGGCGCGGAGCTCACTGAGGTCGTAGTTGGGGCCGCCGGTGCCTACGGTGAACAGCGTGACGCCCAGGTCGAGCAGGGCCTGACCCTTCTCGGCCGGGTCACCGTCGACACCCGCGGAAAGCTCGATCTCGGCCGGGTCGCGGCCCACGGTGGCGCAGTGCTCCCGCAGGATCCCAGTCTTACGCTCGATCGTCTCGGCGTCGCCGAAGCTGTGCCAGATGTCGGCGTGCTTGGCCACCAGCCGCAGCGTCTTCTTCTCGCCGCCACCCCCGATCAGCACCGGGATCTTGCGGGTCGGCGCCGGGTTCAGCTTGGCGAACCGCGACTCGATCCGCGGCAGCGCCTCGGCCAGGTCGTCCAGCCGCCCGCCGGCGGTGCCGAACTCGTACCCGTACTCCTGGTAGTCCTTCTCGAACCAGCCGGAACCGATGCCCAGAATGAGACGCCCGTCGCTGATGTGGTCGACGGTGCGGGCCATGTCGGCCAGCAACTCCGGATTGCGGTACGTGTTGCAGGTGACCAGCGCCCCGATCTCGGCCCGCGACGTCTGCTCGGCCCACGCGGCCAGCATCGTCCAGCACTCGAAGTGCTGCCCGTCCGGCTCGCCGTACAACGGATAGAAGTGATCCCAGTTTGTTCGTCTACCGCATCCAGTCACACGACAAGTCCCCGAGGGCGAGGGCTCAGTAGCAGATCTTAGCGGTGACGTGGAGTTAGAACCGGCGCGAGACGATGCCCGTGTCGAGCGGGACATGGACGAGCTGGCGCTGTCTTGCCGGCAGAGCGGATTCGTAGTCAGGTTAAGAAAGCGGGCGAGCCGTAGTCGAAGATATTGTCCAGCTCTCCACCTTCAGGGGCGAGCAGATCGACGTCTCCAGTTGCGCACCCGCGGTCGATCAGCGCTGACCTGATGTCTGACCATGGCCGGCGGATGAACCCCAGCGTGCCGCTGAATGCCGACCTGGAGTCGGCCATGTTGTCCATCAAATGGAGCGCCAGGGCCGCCCCGAAGAGAGCGGCGGACTTTTCGGCGACTGCCCATTGGTGGGCGACCACAGCCTGTGAACCGGATGCTACCGCCGCAGCGAGCCCGCGCTGTGAAGGGCTTCCGGAGACGGCCGTGACGCCGGCGTCGCAAGTGTTGACGACCAGCAGCCGTCGGCCTTCCGATGAAGGGCGCTCTTGCAGGTCTCGCGCGTAGATCTTGTCCCCGTTGGGAAGGACTAGGTGAGCATCGCCCGGCCGGAAAACTGGAGCTAAGCCGTGACCCGCTATCCAGATCGCGTCGAACGAGTCGTCACCACAGATTCTCCGCAGAGTGTCCGCGGTGAAATCCGCGGTCGGCACATGCGTGATGTTGCACCCCACCTGCCCAAGAAGTGACGAGACGAGGCGGAACTCGGTACTCGCCAGCCTCGTCTCCCCTTCTAGGAACACCAACCGGTCGATCCATCTGTCCGGACGCGGTGCCATCAGGCTCGACCAGAGGCTCGGTGGATTCCAGCGTTCCCGGATCAACGCCTGATACGGCAGCCAGTGCGGCGACAACGGAAGCAGCAGTGACTTGGACGCGAGAACGCCGAGGGCCTGGTCGGGCAGATTGACGTCGAGGTACTGGCGCGCTGCGGCGGCTAGTGCGAGCCCGGCAGAACGATCCTGATCGCCGGTGGCGACCCGGCGAGAGGGCCTGCCGGCAGAACCTGAAGTGACCAGCGATGAACCCCGCGCGGCGTTGATGACATCGGTGATGGTGGTTAGCGATGACATCTGCGGCATGAGGTGACTGCCGCCCTCCCAGCACCAGCGCATTCCCTCATCCGTGTCGAGCAGGAGCACCGTAGTCTCGACAAGCGCAGCGTCTGGTTCGCCAGGCACTCCAAACCACGCTCGGGCCATCCGTATGCAGTCCCCGGCGTGTCCCGATTCGGCCAAACTCCGCAACGCTGGCGACACCAGGTTGAACATGCGCTCACGCCGAAGCCCGAGCGCAGTGGGATCGAGAAACCGCGCTTCTTCAGCCCACATCGCCTGAATACCGGCGAGCACGTCGGCAAACACCACTGCCAGCCGGATAGGGTCGCCTTCGCATCCGCCGAGCAGAACCTCCAAGCGGATCAGCGGGGGTACGCCCGTCGGTAGCGCCTCGTACAACGAAACGAAAGCCTTGCGCCGCTCTGGACCAGCGGGTAGGGCGAAATACGCCGCGTAGAGCAGCTCGATTCGTAGATCGCCCGACAATGCCCGGGACTTCGCCGCCTGCCAGCACCACTGAGCGGCAACAGCCACTATCGAGTGCTTGCCCTGCTGGCGCATCCACGTTAGTCCCTGAACTACAGCCCACCCAACGGCATCTGAAGGGCTCGCGCGCAGTAGCGCCAGCAACATGGGCTCATCGCATCGCCGCAGGATATCGGTGAGATAGCCAGCATGGACTGCGATGTTGAACCAAGGCGCGGAGAAATACCCGAGGAGGTCTTCTGCCGTAACGTTTCCGGATACAGAATCCTCAAGGAGAACCTGCAGGCCGGTGAGGTCGACCGTGGCGGACGCGCCATCAGCGTCGCCACCCATGCCTGCGACGAGCCAGTACCACACCCCGTCGAAGTCGCCGTGCACTAGCGCAATCTGGGCAGCCTCCTGGACTGCCACTACACGCCACACCGCAAGTAGGCGCGGCGACAACCGAACCCGGTTGGCATCGAGGTCACGAAGGGCTGTACGCGTCAGCTCCTCGATGACCTGCTTTTGGCCGTGGCCTGCCCGTGCGATGGCCATCGCTACTACTACGGCACCCTCAGTAGACAAGGGAACGTCTTGTCCGTCCAGCGGATCGGACACGACCAACGCCAACTGTGGCATCAGCTCTGACAAGGTCGGCACTGCCCCTTCACCCGCCTCCGGCTCGCGCTTGCTCGAACGGCAACGCCGGTCAACCTAGCCGAGTCTGGGCGGCGGAAAGGCCCGGAACCCTTAGGAGGCTTTACTGGACAGCGTCGTGGGCTCGCCTTTACGGCCCGTGAGGGGGCGAACCCGTGGGTTTCGTCGTTCCGCGGGACGGTTGCGTACGCCGTCCGGGTAGGGCTTCGTCCGGCTGCAAACGGCCAGTAAGGTCGCATGAGGGTTAAAACTAGCGAGAGCGAACACGATGGCGAACGATCCTCTGAACCTCGACGAGTCCGCCGAGTGGGCAGGTCTCTGGTGGTTGTCGGACGACCCTGACGAGCAAATTCCCGGTGTGCTCCGGTACGAGCCGGGGAACGGCCTGGTGCTGTCGTTGATCGGCGCGTTCGAGGACCGCATTACTTCGAGCCCTTCGCCTGGCGTCGAGATGGTCCATGAGGGACACCGGACATGGGATGTGATTCATGGTGCGGCCGAGCAACGCGAGATAACCCTTCTGGCCTGTGTCCCGAGCGGCAGCAAGCGAACTTTTGGTGCGCGAGTGAAGAGCCCGAACAAGCAAACCGTGAAGGCGGGGACGGCGCTCATCGGAGCACACGTCAGCGGCGAAGACGACGCAGCGTTTGCTGCGGCCGAGGTGTCGGTCGAGGATCTTGGGATCTGGGGAGCCTCGTCGGTGTTCCAGGGCTTTCTCGGGGCCCCCGATGGCAAACCGGACGGAAGCGGAAACATCTCCGTGAAGCCGCCGGAGGCCCAGTCGGTCATGGTCGATGGCACTGAGTTTCGCCTCTCGCACCGGCACACGCTGCCGTTCTTCGACCAGCGGAGGGGCGAGACCATCGGCCGCATGCGAGATACCACGTTCGTGCGAACCGTACCTGCGGACCCGTTCTCGTTGAAGGGCGCACTGGACGCGGCCAGCCTGGTACAAGATCTGATCGCTCTCGCGACACACCGCGCCGCCGGGGTGCTCTGGCTGCGACTGGAGTTGGCGGAGGCGAGATCTGTGCCGGTTGGCGACCGTCCTGCGCTGCGCCGAGATACCGATGTGCTCTACACGCCCTCTGCGCTCGGTAGCCGCGATGCCAAGGCCATCGACCCCCACCGTGTGTTCTTCACGTGCGCGTCGCTTCCGTTCGAGGAAGTCGTTCCTCGTTGGTGTGAAGCGCATGGGCGGCTGCAGGCGGCGACCAACATGATCTTGGGGCTCCGCTACGCGCCGGCTCGCTATATCGAGAGCAATCTTCTGACGGCGGTGGGCGCGGCCGAGGTGCTGCATCGCCGTCTCGGCATCGAAGAACTCCCGATGCCCGCAAATGAGTTCAAGCAGATCCGCCAAGCGATGTTGACCCAGGTGCCCGAGGGGCATCGGAAGAGATTCAAGGAAGCCATCCGCAACAACGTGACCTTGCGGGACCGGCTGTACGCGCTCGCTGCGCGTCCTGACAGTAAGGCGGTCGACCTACTGGTACCGGACGTGGATCGATGGGCGGAACGGACCACTCGGGCCCGGAACGATCTGGCTCACGAAGGCGGAACCCCGGATCACTCCGTTGAGGAGTTGATCGCCGTCGTAGAGGTAACCACAGCCGTTGTGATCCTCAACGTGCTGCACGAACTCGGATTGCCTGCTGAGCGACAGCGCGAAATCGTGCAGGAGCATCCGCAACTCCGCGCGACGGCCAGGAGCGCGCACGAATGGCTGGTCGTCCCGCGAGCGGACTCCTGAACCTCATTTCTGCCAACGAGGGGGCGGTCGGCGCGAATGGTCCGCAGGGCTGTCTGGGCTGCCGATTCAGGACAGGTCGGAACCACAAGACCACGCCAGGCCAGAGCCGATCCAGGTGTGGACAGGCCCAAGGACGCCCGCCGTCGGTATATCGTCGTTGGGGTGCGTTGCTACCTAATCGCCGAGCATCCGATGGACCTGTCGGCCGCCCGAACAGCACTGTCAGACCTCGGGGTGGAGGTTACAGAACCTGATCGGGTGTTTGACACCACCACCCGAGCAGGCAGGGGCTGGTTGCCCGACGCGGATTTCCTGTGCGTGCTGTTCCCACCCGAATCGGGCTGGGAGACGCCTCCTTCTGTCTACCTAGAGATCGGTCAGGCAGTCGGCGCGAACCTGCCCGTGTTGCTGGTGGCCGAACCTCCGCGCCGTCTGGACCCGGCGTTGTTCTCTCTGCAAGTCGCTCGCGTTCCCGTGACGAGCGCGTTGGCGCTCACCGGCCAGTTCAAGTTGTTCCTGGAGTCAATAGGAGCGCCAGCGCCAACCGGCAGTGTGCCGCAGCCGATTGAACCGGTAGCAGAGACATCGATTGCCGCGATCCGAGGCGAACTGGCGAACCTCCGGGAGGCCGACTACGCCTCTAACACCTCCCGTGTTGCCTGGGCTCTTGAGTCCTTGGCCTTGAAATTGCTACGTACTGCAGGCGCGGAGGCTGAGGAAGCCAGATCTGCGGATGGCACTGGGGACATTGCGGCCTGGGTCCCCGGCACAGAGAAGTACATACCGGGCCCTTTGGTTGTCGAGACGAAGATTGTCCGTAGTTCGGGCCTGCGTAAAGAGACCCTTAACGGGCTGCAACTTTACGCACTAACACGTGATGCTCCGTGGTCTGTTCTGCTTTATTACAGGTGGGATCGCGGTTTGAAAGTTCGGATGCCGCCGGGTGACTGGCCGGCAGTCATGGTTTTCGACATCGAAGAACTGGCGAATCGCCTACAGCGCGCATCCCTGGCACAGGTTCTCAACAACGAGCGTAACGTCCTCGTCCACCGGGTCGGCGATCGCTGATGACGTCGTTCTACCAGGCGCGCGTCGACGCATATCTGCGCCGCGCAGGAGACAAGCGCCACCCGTCGCACCGTCGCGGCCGGTACTACGAAAACTTGCTGACCTACCTCCTGGAGTCGGTCGAAGGATGCCAGGTCCAGCGCAACACACTGAATTCGTATGGCACTGAGGAAGTGGACATAACTGTCGCTAACGAGAAGGCGCTCGGCGGGCTTCGAATGCTGCCGGAGATGTTCCTGATCGAGTGCAAGAACTGGTCACAGCCGGTAGATAGCACCACTCTTGGATACTTCGTCAATGTGGTTGCCGACCGCGGCTGCTCTCTGGGAATTCTCGCCGCGGCCAACGGCATCACCGGCCACCAGGACCATCGCAGCCGGGCTCACGCCATCGGTGCCGCCGCTCTTATCCGCAAGATCCGCATCTTGCTTATCACCGACGAGGACCTCAAGACTCTCCAGACACCTGGCGATCTTGTTACTCTTCTGCACCGTCGGAATTTGCTGCTGACTGCTCACGGAACGATCTACCTGGGCTAACGCGCTCTAGCTGTGCCGTGAGCGCTGTTCTCACGGGCGAGGTGACCTGGATCAGGTGTCCGGAAGGCTGGTCGTCGCTTGAATTTCGAATTCGATGGGACTCCCCAAAGTCTGCCGCATAGGGCGATTCTCTAACTCTGTGATCGTCCAACTCCCGGTGTTCTGCAGCGCACCCGGGTGCACGCTGACAACAGCGACTTGCGCATGCTCGGCGACAGTCTCAAGCCGTTCCAGCATCCTTTCTACGATGGCTCCCTCACTGGCATATCCGAGCGGCTCGTCGAGAAGAAGGATCGTCGGCTCGACACGTGCGTGATGGCGAGCGTGCGCGCTAGCCAATTCGATCAACATCAGTGACTGCCATCCACGGGAGAGCCGGTCGAGTTGGGTGTTTCGGGCGAAGCCTTCGTCGAGTTCTGTCATCCACTCGATGCGGTCACCAATGATGTTCACCTCTTTGACCAGGTCGCATGACTCTGGCAGCGAGCGCAAGAGGGCCTTCGTCGCTACGGCGCTCAGGTCGAGTAGTTGAGCCAGCCCGGCGACGCTGTCGAGAGACGGCAATCTGTCTGCTGGTAGGAAGATCGTCTTGTAGGGGCGCGCGACGTAGGGGACTTCTTCGCCGTCCAGTACGTGCCAGACCTCGCCGGCGCGCCCAGAGGTGGCCACGTCATGGGTGTGCGGGTCGAACCACTTGACGGCAAAGTCTACGTCCCGCCACTTGGACATTTCGGCGACGTGGTCTGGATAGGCGACGCTGGCGATCAAGCGGGCCAGGATGGATTTTCCGCTGGCGTTGGGGCCAGTGATGATGTTGCGCATGCCGAGCGGGAATTTCCGGCCGGCAAGGGCCGCAGGAGCGGATTCAACCGTGATCGACTCCACCAGCCCGTAGTTGTCGGATGTGATGCCGGTGACCTCGGCACCCTTCCTTGCCTCATGCAAACGCTTCCACGCGCGTAGTTGCGCTGCGGAATAGATGCCAGTGGGATCTGAGTCGATTGCCTTGCCGTGGGTGTAACAGCACCATATGCCGTTCTCGGGCGCGCTGCGTTCCTCAGCGGAGAGGCCCCCTGTACCCCGTGGACCGCCGGCCGCAGCAGCGTAGATGTGAGCCGCCATGCCGGTTCTGAGTACGTTCCCACCGTTCGGCGACGGCCCGAGTGTCAGACGACCACAGTTCAGGACCGAGCACTGATAGCCAGCGCGCTCGGCGATGACGGTCCGTACTGATTTCGAGAACTCGGCCCGATTTGTCATCCGCCAACCCCGTCGTCGCAACCCGGCTCTGACGCCCTGAATTGGGCGAAGTTTCACTCGCTCCACACTGTATGGTGCGGGTTTCCGGAGTACCAGGTCGGTAGCGGTGCGACCGCTGCGATGTTGCGTGGCGGGATGCTCTCGGCCATAAGAGGGCATCTGATGCTCTAACTCGCGATCGGGTGCGCCTTCGGTAAAGGCGCTGACGGCGGGGGCTGATCTTGTAACGGGTGATCAGCCCTCGCCCTGTAGATCAGGCGTTGATCTTGTCTCGCCAGGCCAGGAACTCGCGGAGGTCGGTGAGATCGGGTTCGGGGCCGCCGGTGTGGATGGTGAAGAGGCGTGCGCCGAGTTCGTACATCTTGTCGCGGTCCTCGGTCTTGCCCATGACCGAGATTTCGATCTCGGACGGGTCGCGGCCGATGTCGGCGCAGTGCTGCCCGAGGATGCCGAGTTTGCGTTCGAGGGTTTCGGTGTGGGAGAAACTGTGCCAGATGTCGGCGTGCTTGGCGGTGAGGCGGAGGGTCTTCTTCTCGCCGCCGCCGCCGATCAGCACGGGGATCTTGCGGGTCGGCGGCGGGTTGAGTTTGCCCCACCGGGATTCGATGCGCGGGAGCGCGGTGGCGAGGTCGTCGAGGCGGCTGCCGGCGGTGCCGAACTCGTAGCCGTACTCGGTGTAGTCGCGCTCGAACCAGCCGGAGCCGATGCCGAGGATGAGGCGGCCGCCGGAGATGTGGTCGACCGTGCGGGCCATGTCAGCCAGGAGATCCGGGTTACGGTAGCTGTTGCAGGAGACCAGCGCGCCGATCTCGACTCGGGAGGTGGACTCTGCCCAGGCGGCGAGCATGGTCCAGCACTCGAAGTGCAGTCCGTCCGGTTCACCACTGAGTGGGTAGAAGTGATCCCAGTTGAGGAGTAAATCGACGCCGAGGTCCTCGGCGTCGGAGGCGGTGCGGCGAATGGTGGCGTAGTCCATGTGCTGCGGCTGCAACTGCAGCCCGATGCGAACGGGCCTATCGATCATTTGACTGAGCCTACGTCCAGATGGCGTCCGGCTTCTGGATGACGGCGGTGAACCCGCCGCTGCGAGCCATTCGGATCGGCCAAGTGGGTGGATGGAGGCTCGCGCATCCTGATCAGGGCCGGTGCGACTCTCCGGAGATATGAGTCCCGAATGCGCCGCTTCGTCGAGGAGGGCGGCGCACGTCGCTGTCGGTGACCTCTGCGCCAATCGCACACTTGTATCACGGCCCCTTGCTGGTGATCATGGACGGCGGTCACTGGAGGAAGGCTTGGTCGTGCGGTGGATCGGTGTGCCTGGCGGTAGTTTCCAGGTGCCTCCGCCGGAGGATTTGGACGGTCTGGCTGGCCCGGTGTCGGGGCGTCATGCGTTGCCGTCGCCGGTGTGCGGTTGGGTTGCTCCGTACCGGGTGTATGACCTGGGGAGCCGGGTTGACCGGGTCGCCTGGGTGGAGACGGTTCTTCGTCACGCCGCGAGCCCGCAGGACCTCACGGATTTCTTGGCTGCCGATCTGCTGGCGGCTGTGTGGCCGGCGGTCCTGCTGCCGGGGTGGGTTCGCGAGTGGTGGGAGGACGCGCACCCGCACCTGGCCCAGGGATAGGCTGCTCGGATGCCGGTGGTGATGCTCGTGATCGAGGACGCAGACGCGGCGCGGTGGGCGTTGGAGCATCCGGACGAGGTCGCCGGGTGGGCTGCTGCCCGAGCCGCCGAGGAACTCGCTGGCCGGGTCGACGCCGCAACGAGATGGCAGGCGAGCCTCACTTGCGAGGATGACGCCGCTCTCGCTGATTTCGAGGCTGCCGGAGATGCAGACTGGGCTGACAACGACGGAGCAGTCGGCCGGCTCGATGAGAAGACCCGGCTCAAGGCATTTGACGGCATCGAGTGAGCCCGATCTGGCCGGTTAGTCGGTGTGGGTGTCGTGCCAGGTGCGGAGCGCCTCCAGTACCTTGGCATCCTGGTCATCCAGGTGATCCGGACTGCCGTCGAGCAGCGCCAGGTGCCGTGACGCTTCGGTGAGGATCGCCCACGCCGTCCAGAGCGGCAGGGTCTGGTCGGTCTGTCTGGCTGCCCATGGTGCCACCCGAGCTGCCAGCGCGATCGTCGCGGCAGCGTCCTCGTCGATTGCCGCGGCTTCGGCCGCGGCGGCTTGCCAAGCGGCCCGAAACTCCGGGTCGACGAGTTCGCGGCGCAGGTCGTCCCACACCATCCCGGGCTGCGTATAGCCCAAGACCATCTGCACGCGGGTGCCCCGCTCGACGGCGAGACGTTTGCGGCGCGCACGGATGCGCTGCACCAGGTCGACCGCGAGGACACCGAGCGGCCACGACTCGTCAGGTTCCGCGACGGGCACGGGGGTCCGGACCACCGGATGGCCACCCGTCAACGTCGCCCGCAGATCGACCAGCGACTCCAGCGACTGCATCGTGCTCGCGAGGAGGTCATCGATACGGCGCAAAGCCTCGTCGGCAGGACTGTCACTCACAGGGCGACCCTACCTGCGATCAATCAGATCACCCCGGACCACTCGACCAGGTGAAACAGCGTGCAGGCGCTCGGCGAACCGGGAGTCTTGACCGTACGCTCGCCTACGCCGCTGGGTGGCTCGACTGCACCTCGGCGCGCCTGACCGTCATGGGCCGCAAGGAGACCGATGAAACCGTCTCGGCGGCGAACGTGGAATCGATTCGTCCGCGCGTTGCGGACGCAGCCGGTCATCACCGCCCTCGCAACGATCGCGGCCCTCGTCACCGTGGCCCGGCAGGTATTCCTCCCAGTGCCCGAGGTGTGGCCGTACGGAGAGGAACTCGGCGAGTTCCTCTACGACTTCGGGCTCGCCATCCTTGGTGCCTGGATCTTCAATCTGCTCGTGGTGATGCTGCCGCGCTTGCGCGACCAGGAGGCGCTCTACGCCTCGATCAACAAGGACCTTCGAGGCGTGTCCGGCGGCGCGATGGCCGTCATCCGGACGCTCACGCAGTCCGTCGGCGCTCCACCGCTACCGGACCCGCTAACCCAGCCGATCGACCCTGACGACCTGCGCCGATGGTGCGAGGCCGCCAGCGACGAGCAGAACCCGGCTCGCTTCATGATCTCTGACGACGGAGCCTCCGTCCGCCAAGGTTCCTGGAAGGAGTACCTGGACTATGAGCGCCGACGAGTCGCCAACTTCCAGTCACGACTCGAAGCCGCGTACGTCTACCTGCCGGTCGAGCTGATCGCTCTGTTGCGCGAGATCCAGGACGACGGCTACTACCTCATGTTGCCCTACGTGGCCGGTCAGCCGAACCTTGCTTTCCTCGCGGAGCCCCTGCACGACCACATGCTGACGTGCGACCGGTTGCGCGACTACCTCGATCGTCAGGTCGCACCGCTAATCAGCGGGTAGCTCGCAAACGACGATGACCGCGATCGGTGGTCGTCTGGTCACGGAAGTGTCGTCTCGGTTGTCCAGAACAGAGATGGTCCGGCGATGACGGCCCACCTGCCCGACCTGCGTGGAATGCCCATCTCTCAATGCGGCTCCCAATAGATCATCTCGCTAGGTCTGCCAGTCGACAGTCAGAGATAGATGATCTACGGTCGACGCGTGTCAGATCCAGAAATATCTGGAGATACCGCACTCCCCGTACTCCCAGGCGTCCCGACGGTCGTACACACCACCGGCATCCTCATCGGCTACTGGCGAGTGTCGTCACGTTCGCAAGATCCATCCAGACAGCAGTCCGCGCTGCGCGCCGCCGGCGTCAGCGAGCGGTGGACCTTCGGCGACAAAATCACCGGCAAGACGCTGTCACGTGACGGCCTCGACCAAGCACTGGCCGTGGCGCGTCCCGGAGACGCACTTTGCGTCACCAACCTGGACCGTCTCGGACGCAACCTGGTCGAAGTACTTACCTTCGTGCGCGATCTGACCCGCGAGGGCATCGGTCTCGTCACCCTGCTTGACCGGATCAAGATCGACACGCGGACCAACGACCTGACGAGCCAGATGGCCTTGCTCATGCTCGGGTTTCTCGGTGAGATCGAGTTGATGCTCATCGAGGACCGCAAACGGTCCGCCACAGATAACCGGCGCGCCTCGGGCAAGAAGGTCGGCCGCAAGCAGGCCGCAACGGCGGAGCAGCAGGAGTTCGCCCGGCTCTTGCACGCTGCCGGGGACTCGTATAGCGACATCAGCCGAAAGACCGGAATTCCTCGTGGCTCGCTGCACCGATATCTGCTGGCCGAGGGGCAGGCGGATCGCCTCGCCGCATGACGGGTCCGACGGTCACTGGACGCGTAGGGTGCGGGCATGACGAACGTCCGCGCAGACCTGGTCGCCCTGCGGGCGCGAGCGGCTGCCGACGAGCGGCACATATACGAGATGGGCTCCGACGGGCTGAAGACAATCCGGCCTGCCGGTGATCCCGAGCGCTCCCTGGTGTTGAGCAGGCTAACCGTCTGGCTGCTGTCGAACGGGTTCGGCGCTGACCGGGTCGTCATCAACTGCGGTATCGAGACTGGTGGGGCGGCCCGCGTACCGGACCTGACGGTTTGGGCACCCGGCCGGCCACCACGGTCCGCCGGGTCGGGCTACGCCACTACGGACGGGCTCATGCTGACCGTCGATGTGGCCACCGCCAGCTCGGCGATCACCGACGTGGACAGCAGGGCGGCGGAGTACGCCTTGGCGGGCATCCCTCGGTACTGGCTAGTCAGGGCTGATGGCCTGGTGTGCAGGCATACCCTCACCGACTCTGGTGAGTATGGGTTAGTCGCGGCCGGGCCTGTGCCGCTGGACCAACTGCTGGCTGTCCCACCTGAGATTCTCTGACAGCTCGGAGGCATGCCCGACGCTTACGGCTCGTTCACCGGCTGCGTGAGTGCGTCATCCGGCAGGACGGGAAGCGTCCAGTCCGTCGGGATCTCCCAAGACGACCAGTCCGTCGCAAGAGGGCCACCGCGAGTCTCGACGAACGCGACGGCCCGGTCGCGAGCCCGCTCAACACGTTGGTGATCAGCGTCGGTGATCACGCCAAGCCGCCGAGCCTGCTCGTACTCGTCGCTGTCCTTCCATTTCCAGGTGAGATCCTGGTCGAGCGTGATGTCGAGCAGCAGGTCGAACGTGTCGAAGCCGATCCTGGTCTCGTGCACCGGTCGCTCGAAGTCAACGCCCCACTGGACCGGACCGCCGGCGATTGGACGGTAGAGGCGGAGACTGAAGTCCGGGTCGAGGCCGTACCAGGCCAGCATGAGGTTGTCCTGCCAGGCCCACCGGCTCAGCGCCCATTCGCCGCTGGCCATGTTCGGGATGCCGGCCTTGCGCGCCTGGTCCTCCCTGGTCAGCATCCACTGTGCCCAGGTTGCCGGCACCCACGACTCAGCCCCCGGCCAGCAGGCGAGCATCAGTCCGGCGTCGTCGTTGCGGACGACGCGGTATGGGGATGCCGTCCAGACCTGGCCGCGGAGGACGTCGCGTCGGACGACCGTCGAGCCCGCAGAGAACGGTGAAGCGCCCATGCGGAGATTCTGGCCGGTAGCGCGCCGCCGGGGGACTGGTTCGTCACCGGTTCGGGTGAATGGCGCGGATGGAGGTCGGTCAGCCCCGTGCTGGCCGATGCGGCGGTTCGTGCCGAGGCTGCGGTGGCCGACCGGTCGGTCAAGGGCTGTCCGATCATGGCAGACTCAGCCGAGGCCGCTGAGGAACCGGAGGAACCATGATCAGCGAGCAGCAGCGCCGGGCGATGGATCAGCACTATGCGGCGACCGGACAACGGCTCACTGAGGCCGGCATCGAGGCGGCCGGCGCGATCCTCAACGCCGCTCAGCGCCAATTACCGCCCGAAGCGCGAGTGATGCTCCGCCGGGGCCCAGCGGCGTACCGGGAGTTCCTGGTGGACCGCGGAGACCGCACGGCAGGACCGTAGGCCAGGCGACGATCTTCGGACGGGTCGAGTCGTTCAGGCTAGGTCGCGCACGCCGAAGTCGAAGTGACCAAATCGGGCTCCCTCACTGCTTGCCATCTTCAGCACGTCGGCGAGGGCTTCTCGAAGGTCCTCGGGTGTGGTGTCCGGGAACACGCCATCGACGGCCGGATCATCGGTGAGCAGTCGACGGACCATCGGCTGGACACGATGCTCGTAGAGGGCCGCGAAACTGGTGTAGAAGTCGCGGGTGCCGTGCTTGCCGCCGTGTAGGAACGCGACGAGGCACCACAACAGATCGGCCTGGCAGAGCGAGTCCAGCAGCGTGTCGCCGCGTTGTGGTGTTTCGCCGACTGCGAACGCTCCGACCGGTGCGGCTACGTCGCGGCGGAGTGCCGGAACCCGGCTGATGATCTCGCGGGCTTGGGCGATCAGAACCCCGGGAATGGGATGCCCGTCGGCGTTGGTGGGGGCAGTGTTCCACCGGGAGTTCCATACCGTCGCGTGCCGGAGCCAGGAGGCCCGCTCGTACGCGCCAGGCTCTGTGCCGACCGGCCGCAGCGTGAGGGGCCGGACCGCCCACCACGCCTCGATGCGCGCGGCGAGCGCGATGGCCGCAAGTACGCGCGCCACGATGGTGAATTGGACGGTGGCGACTACATCGTTACGGGGCTGATCCACGACCAGCCCATGGACGTAGATCTCGTGCAGCGCACGGGTGAGACGCTCGGCAAGATTCCTGTCGTCGAGGACGATGCCGTAGGCGAGCGCAGAAACAGCCCGGTCCAGGAGATCTTGCAGCCGACCCGGTGCATCGTCGCCGGGGTCGTCGAGCAACGCACAACCATCCCGAGCAATGTCGAAGCCCAGCAGCCGAATCGGTGCCTGATCATGCCTGCGGGACAGTTCGACGATGGCGGTGTCGAAGTCGTCCTGGCCGAGGTGCCAGGTTAGTGCGGTGGCTGGACCGAGCGCGGCCTCCAGGCCGCGGTACTGCTGCCGGACTACTGCCACGATGTCATCGATTCGCGCACGTTCCTCGCGGCGAGCGACTTCGACGTACGGGCTCAGCAGCGACGGGAGATCGGCCGATCGCCAGCGGCGAGTGCTGGTTCCGTCACGGACGTACACGTCACCGGCCCGAAGTGCGGTCCTCTGGGTGCCGCCCGGCTCGGTGTAGGTGAAGTCCGACTTGACGATCGGGAACAGCCCGTCGGTCCGTCGTGCGAGGTAGATCAGCACGACCGGAATGGTGGCGACCTCGTGGACGGCGCTGCGCACGTCGATGCTGCCTTCGAGGTGCTTGGCGAGCATGTCGCGTAGCCGGCTGGAGTCGAAGTCCGCAGCGCGTAGACCGGTGGCGACCGGTTCGCCTCGGTCGTCGACTCCGACGACGAGGTACCCACCGTGCGGACGGCTGAGCATGGCCGCGCAGTCCTTGACGAAGTCGAACCGCGACTTGCCGGCCGTCCCGAGGTCGTACTTCTGCTTGTAGTCCAGCGACGGCAACTCGGTCTGCAGGCCCAGCAGGTAATGCAAACGCTCGTCGTCAACAGCGCCGTCATTCGGCACGGAATCCATCAGGCGGACGTTCCCATCTTGATCTGCGATGTGCTGCGCGGTTCTCCAAGACGAGGGCCCGCCCGGTGCTCGCTGTCGTTGATTGGTTGCCTCGAAACCGTAGGCGGGGCTGGTACGTCGGCTCAACTTGGTTATAGCGAGGCACGGCAGCGTTACTCGAACGGGTGTCCGACACGGTGGTGAAGTAGACCGCCCGGCGCTGCGCCGCTACGGTCGGGCGTCGTGACGGCCCCCATTCAGCCGGTTGACGTGCTTCTCCTGCTCGGTGATGGCGATCGTGTCCTGCTTCGTCTTCGGCAGGGGACCGGATACGTCGACGGTCAGTGGGCGGATGGCACTCCGCTGCGCCTCAGTGGCTGGCTGTAATGGCGACGTCGGCGCGCTGAGGGCGTCGGCGGGCTTGGAGTGAGAGCGTGCGGGCACTCCGAGCGGCGCGAGCCGAGCCCAATGTTCGCCGGTGAGAGCGTTATCCCGGACTGAATGTCGTACCCCAGCGGTACGGTCGGCACCTTCGGTGGGAAGTCGGGAATGGACGGCCCGCCGGCAAGGTTGGTGACCGTGGGTTACCTGGGTGCCAGGCGGGAGTCTATCGATTTGATGTTTTGACCGTATTGGGGAGAGATGGGCGTAGACGAGGCGTTCGACGAGTTCCAGAAGACCGTGGACGCCGAGCGGATGCAGGTCGTGCTGGCACGCGCTCGGCGTGACATGTTCAAGGAGGCGTTCGCGGCCGAGAGCGACGTCGTGGAGGTGTTCGGGTCGGGCTCGCTGCGTCGCAGCACCCAACTCAAACCGATCCACGACGTGGACTTGGTGATCGTGTACGAGGCCGCCGACCATCCCGACTGGGGGAAAACGGGCGACTCCGCCGAGGAGGCGCTGGACTACACCCGTGGCCGGGTGAACACGCTGCTGGGGATCACCCACGGCACTGTCCACCAGTTGGTCCGGCTGGCTCGCTGGCGCAACCACGCGGTGAAGTGCTTCATCGACGACCCGGACGACCCGGAGGCGTTCACGGTCGACGCGATGCCGGCGCTCCGGCAGGCGGACGACACGCTACTGATCCCGGAGGCGCTGTCGGGCACGTGGGTGACCGCCGACCCGGAGGATTTGATCCGACGCGTGGAAGAGCACCAGAAGGACTGGGCGTACTTCCGGCCGATCGTGCGCGTGCTCAAGGAGTGGCGGCGGTCGGTGAAGGTGGACGGAAAGATCAAGTCGCTGGTGATGGAGGTCCTCGCGCTCGAATGCCTGCCCCGCTCCGGTAACCGGGCGGACGCGCTGAAGACGTTCTTCACGGCTGCCGCAGTCCGGGTGAATACGCCGATCGAGGACCCTGCAGGCCACTGCGGCGTGGTTCAACCGGATCTGGACACGGTCGGCCTGCGGACCGCCCTGGAGGAAGCGTCGGAGATCGCCGCGCGGGCGTGCGCTCATGCGGCAGCCGGTGACACGGACGACGCGTTGCGGGCCTGGCAGGAGATCTTCGGCGAGGATTTCCCGGCACCGGAGAAGAAGAAGGTCAGCCCGGCGGTGACCGCCCCGGCGTTCATTCGGCCCCGGCCGATCAAGGACGCCCCGCAGGGCTGAACGATGACTTTCGACGACGGTGGCGCGGTGTCCTGGTGGCAGTGTGAGCCGCGCCGGCTGGCCCTAGACCGGGCCGAGATCAGCGAACGGTTTCCCGGCTTGAAGTGGGTTGATCTTGCTGCGGGCGGATGGGTTGGGCGGCTGCCGAGGTGGCCGTTCGACCGGCCGGAGCCTGCCGGTCTGCGTGCGCTGATCGGCGAGGAGGGGGTCGACGTCACGCTCGTGTACAAGCATGCCTACCCGATGGTCGCGCCGCTGATCTATCCGACGGACCCGGAGCCCGGAATCGTCGAGCGGACGGATCACAAGTGGCACGTCAACGGTGACGGCAGCCTGTGCCTGCTGCAGGACGATGCGACCTGGAACGGCCGTGTCTCGGTGACCGACCTGCTGCTGAAGGCGGCTGCCTGGCGAGTGGAGTACGCGCTGATGAAGGCTGGAGTGATCGAGGCGATGACCCTGCGCGGCATCGTAGACGACGAACAGTCTGATCACCTGGTGGCCGTGGCTGCGGACAGCACCGGTGGTTCCAGCAGCCAACCCGCAAACCTGGACGGGAGCGGCACCGCGTGACCCGGCTCCTGGTCATCGTCCCGAGCGAGGGTGCCGAACTGTTGAAGGCCGCGGGCAGCCACGGCAGCGCGACCTTCAAGGTCTCCGACCCCCAGAACGCTGGCTTCCTGTGCGCCATCTCGGTGAGGGAAGGATCGACCTCTCCGGTGCGGCTGACGCCGCGTACCCACTTCCTCAATTACGGGGATACCCGCCCGAGCGGGTTCTGGTACCGGGTGACAACCGAGCTGCACGTCGCGTGGGAGTACGCACGACGCCGGAGCGCTGCGTTGCCGGTGTCCGTGTTCGCCGAACTGGTGCCGTCGGGGTTCAAGCAGCCGGGCAGCAGAGACTACATCGCGCTGACCTATGCGCCCGACGTCGAAACCGATCATCCGGGGTTCGGGATTGCCGAGTTCGCGGCGTGGCACGTGACCTCCGGCGGCGTCAAGCCCCTTGACGTGGCGTGTGAACCGTGGGTCGTCGGTAACGCGCAACTCGCGCCGCAATGGCCGGTGGAGGCGCTGGCAGCGGCGACGGTGACCGTTGTCGGAGCCGGCAGCATCGGCGGCGCTACGGTGCACGCCCTCGCCGAGTACGGTGTCGGCCGGCTGTTGCTCATCGACCCGGACCGCCTGCTGTGGCACAACCTCGTGCGGCACGTCAGCGGCCCGGCACAGGTCGGCAAGTTAAAGGTCTTCGCCCTCCGCGACGACCTCGAACAACTACGGCCCGGCACGACGATCGAGCCGCACGCCATCGACGTGATCCGTGACGCCGACAAGGCTCGCCCTCTGCTGGCTCGCAGCAATCTGGTCGTGTGCACCGCAGACGGAGTCGCCCCGCGCCGGGTCGTCAGCCACCTGGCCCGCCGCGCCGGGCTGGATGCCGTGCTCGCCTGCGTGCTGGAAGACGGCGGCATCGGTGAGGTCCTGCGGCTACGGCCGTGGCCGGACCGGGGGTGCCTGGTCTGCCAACGCCAGGCGCTCACCGACGCCGGAGCGATCGACCCCGAACCCGCCCTGGATGCCGGCTACGGCACCGGCACCCGCCACCGGCCCATGACCGCCGTCGGCTCGGACCTGCACCTGGTTGGGCGACTCGCCGCGAAGGCCGCCGTTGCCACGCTCCTCGAACGTGCTGGTCACCCGGACCAGCGGCTGCCCGGCGATCACGCCTTGCTCGCGCTGAGGCCGCAGCCAGGCTGGCCGGCACCGTTCGATCTGTCACGCGCTGGAGAACTGCGGTGGCTGGACGGTTACCCGCCTATCCCTGGCTGCCCCACCTGCGAGGAACCGTGACGGCCGGTCCTCCGATCCGACAGGTTCACCTCACGCCCGCCGCCCACGCGGTCATCGGCAGGGAGTGCCGCAGGTCCGAGGACGGTGACGAGACCGGCGGCATCCTGCTTGGTCACGTGCACGACGCCGTTGCGGAAATCCGGGTCGCCGGCGACCCCGGCCCGGGGGCCGTGCGGCAGCCCGACTTCTTCCTTCGGGATCTCGGGCACGCCCAGCAGCTCGCTCACGACGCCTTCACCCGCGACGGCAGCATCTGGATCGGGGAATGGCACACCCACCTCGCCGCAGCCCCGGTCCCCAGCGAACGCGATCTCGCCACGTACGCGCGGTTGCTCGCCGACCCCGAACTCGGCTTCGAGGCCATTGTCTCGATCATCGCCGTCGCAAACCCCCAATGGGATCGGCCAGCGGCGTACGCCTGGACCTGCTTCGGCAACCAGGCGGCCGCCGTCCCCCTGGCCCTGTCCACCGACGACCACTGCATGACCGCACCGGAGGAACTTCGATGACCGCGCCTCGTCCCGCTGCTGGCCCGCTGTCTCGGGTCGGGGCCTTGCAATCCGGGTTTCACTACCAGAACCTCATCGCCTGGACGGCGGCCATGCGCGTCATCCAGCCCGGCAGCCCGTACAACCAACTGGAGATTGAAGTCAACGACGCCGGCAACGTGGACGACGTCATCCTGCGCGCCATCGCCGACCGGCACCGGTATGCGCAGGTGAAGTGGGCGGCCAAGACCGCCGACCTCATCAACGACGCCTACCTGACCGTCCCGCCGAGCAAGACGGGCAAGGCGCTGCTGACCAAGTTCCACGCCAGTTGGAAACTGCTGCGCCGCAGGGACGATGCCCCGCCGATCATGGAACTGACCACCAACCGGGCGCTCGACCCTGGTGACCCGCTGCTGAGCCTCGTCGACGGGCGCACCGACTGCCTCAACCCGTTAGCCCGCCTTGCCGACCCCAGCTCTGAAGCGGGCCGGCGCATCGACGACTGGGCGAAACTTCTGAAGTGCGACCGCGACGAGGTCCTCGCCATGCTCGACGCCCTCTTCTTCAAGGTCGGCCTGACCGTGAGCAGCGAGGAGGACCGGGCACGGACTCTCATGCTCGCCAACGGCCTGCTCTGCGACAAGGACGCCCTTGACCGCGGTGTCGGCCTCGTTGCCGAATGGGTACGCGAAGGCAGGAGAGTCCTCAGCCCCGAGGACATCCGCACGGAGGTGGAGCGAGTGAACCTGCACGCCGACGATCCCCGCGGCGTACTCCTCGTACAGGCGATCAAACATGACCCGCACCCGGAGGACGCCACTGTCGACCTCGACTGGGTCGACCTGTACGAGGGCGACTCACCACCCCTGCGACGCCGCCCCCGTGACCCGGCGGACTGGGCCACCATGAGCAACGACATCGACCAAGCCGTCGAGACCATCGCTCTGCTGGGCCACAAGGACATCGTGCTGCGCGGCTTCATGCGCCAGGCGACCTTCTTCACCGTCGGGGCCCGCTTCGCCCAGGTCAGCGGCACCACGATCACCTACCTGCAGAACGGTGACGCCTGGGCCTCGAACGCGAAGCACGTCGCAGTCCCCGCGCCCACCGGCGTCATCACCACCATCGGCTCGGGCAACGAACTGGCCGTAGCCATCGGTATGAGCATCGACCCGACCACCGCGGTGGCCCGCTACATCACCGATGCGAACCTCCCAGTCGGCAGAATCCTCACGCTCCTGCCCGCGGACGGTGCCCACGACCAATCCGTCGCCGGCTCCGGCGAGGCCGTTGCCTACGCCCAAGCCTTGCGAAACGCTATCCGGCAGGAACTCGAACGCGACCCCGCTACCCGAGTGCATCTCTTCCTCGCCGGACCGGGCGGACTGGCGCTGCTGCTCGGACACCGCTGGAATAGGGTCGCACCCACAGCCGTCTATGAAGATCTCGGCACCGGCCGCGGCTACGTCCAGGCGTTCACCGTCGACGCCTGAGCACAGAGGGCATCACTACCTCAACCGCCCAGGTGATGCGGCTGGGCGAACTTGGCGGCTCGGCTGTCCACAACTGTGAACAGCCGGCCCTGGTGCAGCTCCGTACCGGCTGGAGCGACGCTCGTTCGGAATCCCTGATGCGCTAGTGGCACCAGAGCGGGCACCATGATCCGGGTCTAGTGCCGTGTTCGAGATGAGGCCGTTGTGACCCACAGCGATCCTGCCGCACAGTTTCTTGCCCGCGCGGGCCGGTACTGCGTGGAACAGGCTGATGAGTTGCAGAGCCTGCTTAGCGCGGTGCTGGAGTCGGCTGCGCCGCCGGGTGCCCCGGCCAGCCAAGACTACCGGGCGTTGCTGACCGCGACGCGCAGCGGAGACCGGCACACCCTGGGAAGCCGAGCGGTGGTGTCCAGTCTAAATCTGGCGGTGTCGGTCGCCGATCACGTGCGGTGGCTTGGAGCGTTGCTGGCACGACCGCACGACGCGGTGCCGCTATTTGCGCACGCAAGCCTGGCTCGCTCGGCGGTGGAGGCCGCAGCCCTTGTGGTGCACCTGTTCGCTGACGGGCAACCGTATGACATTCGGCTTGGACGGGGCGTAGCGTTCCTGCTCGCCGACGCCGATGCTGCGGCCAGCGGTGCCGCTGGAATTCCCGGCAACCCCTACATGCCGGCTCCCGGGCCGGGCGTTCAGGCAGACCGAGACCGACTGCTGGCTCTGGTCCGACAGGCGAGGATCGAGACAGTCCCGAACCGGACCGGCAACCGGATTAAGGGGATTCGGGTGCGACCTGGTGGTCCTGAGTTTCCGCTGGTCACCAGGTCCTCGGACCTGGTTGAGGAAGCCTTCCCGGACATGCCGAAGGTGTATGCGCTGCTGTCGGCGACCGTGCACGGGATGCCGTGGGGTCTGGCCGGCAGCGCACGAGTCGGGCAACAGGAGATCGCGTTCGAGCCCGACCCGGTAAACGTCGCAGGTTCCGTACTTCCCGCGCTTGCGGCTGCTGCACGTACCGGCCGGACGGTGGCTCGGTATCGCGGGTTGGAGGAGACGCCCGCGCTTGCAGGACTGCTGCGTCGGCATCAGGCGTTCGACGAGGCGATGCAACGATTCGGCCGTGCGCACGGGGTTCTCGCAAAGGCCCGCCCAACCATCGCGCGCTTCCTGGTTACGCCAGGATCGTCCGGCGGCGCTTAGGCCAGCGGGCCGGCCTTTCTCCAGGTGACCACTTCCTTCGCGACGCTGGACAACGGGAGGTCCCAACCCTGCGGTCTGAAGCGTTCGGTGTGGTCGGTGAGCCAGGCCGCAGCCTCCGGCTTCAACCGCAGCCGACCGACCTCAAGGTCGACCACATCGGCGGGCCCGCGATCCAACTCGTCGTGCGCGGGCGTCTGGACGGTCGGGTTCTCGGTTGGATCAGCGGTCACGGACGGGGACATCGCCGCCAATTGTTGCCACGCCCAGTCGCGGCGGTGGGGCGCTAATCGCGATGATGCATCGTGTGACATCAGCGACCGGACGGCGCATGCGATGGGGCGACCTTCCCAACTGTGTTCGCGCGGGCGTCCAGGAGATCCTCGGCGCGCCGGTGATCGCCGCGGAGTCTCAGCCGGGCGGCTTCTCCAACGGCACGGCCGACCGGGTGTACACGACTGTGGGGAGCACGGCGTTCGTCAAGGCGATCAGCATGTCGATGAATGCCGGCGCTGCCGGACTGCACCGACAGGAGGCGACGGTCGCCGCCGCGCTTCCAGACGACGTCCCGGTACCCCGGCTCTACGGCGTGTGCGACGACGGTGAGTGAGTGGTGCTCGTTCTCGAGTACGTCGCCGGCCGTAACCCGCACGTCCCATGGCAGCCAGAGGACCTCGCGGCTGTCCTAGACGCTTTGGACGGTCTGGCCATCCGGCTGCCCCCGTCACCGATCGCCGACATGCCGTCCGCCGAGGAAGCACTCGCCGATCCATTTTCTGGCTGGCACCGGATCGCCAAATCACCGCCCAGCGACCTCGACGATTGGACGGTCCAGCACCTGCCGATGCTACGCCGACTCGCTGACGACGCGCTCCTCGCGGTCAACGGCGACACACTCGTGCACTACGACATCCGCGCGGACAACATCCTGCTCCGCCCGGACGGCCGCGTGGTCATCATCGACTGGCCGTGGGCCTGCCGCGGGGCCGCCTGGATCGACACGCTCATGTTGCTCACCAGCGTGGCTGCCGACAGCGGCCATGACCTGGATGCGCTGCTCGGCCGCGGAGCAACCGCCCAGGCCGACCCAGCAGCCCTGACCGCGGTGGTCGCCGCCCAAGCCGGCTTCACTCTCGACGCCAGTCGCCAGCCTCCGCCTCCCGGCATGGGCCAACTCCGGCCCCACCAGCGCGCCAAAGCCGAAGCCCTTCTGCGCTGGCTTCGTCGCTACCTACCGATCGGTTGAGTGCGCAATGCGTCCCGGTGTGCGAGCGGTACCGGGTGGGCCCGTGATCCTGGAAGCGAATCACGGGCCGCAGCACAGAGCAGCCGACCTGACCACTGGCACTCGCATCGGTACCGGCGGGACTCTCATCGAGACCATGCCGCCCTCTGCCGCTGGACGGACGGCGAGTCCGAAGCGGCGGCCATGAGACCTAGATCAATCGAGATGTCGGTTTTGGATGCGAAGAGTGTCGTTGCCAAGCGTGATCGTGAAGTGGCGGGAGCCCGGAGTGACGGTCGCGTCCGGCAGGCCGAAGCGCGGGTCGGAGAGCATCGCCGCCACGTCGGCGGCGTAGGGGTAACCGCACCACTCCATCAGCCAATGGCGTCCTCCGGGCATCAGGCGGCGATTTGATCCGTGGCAATCACACGGCCTCCCCTCGCGCTGAAGGGGGTCGTTCCACCAATTGCCCATCGCCCACTGCCGGTGAGGGTCACGGGCGCGCATGCGCACCACGAGCGCGTTGACGATCGTGGCGATGCCGTCCGGGGGTGTGAGGAGATTCATGGACCGGTCGTGCTCTTCGGTTGTTACCGGGATGTCGCTGGTCCACCAAGGGTAGCCGGAGGGGCGGCGTGTTCCATTGGACTGCCGACTCTCGAAGCGGGTACGCCTCTGCTGGGTGACGATCATGCGGGCACCGGTCGGCAGGTGCACCAGGTGGTAGTCCGGTCCGTCGGAGCGGCGAGCGCCGGTGATCTGGTCCAGCCGGAGCCCGGGGATAGAGGAAGAAGGGCCGGGACGTCTGGCCTGCCCGACGGGGACGAGATAGCCGGCCATGTTGGCTGGGGCGTCAGTGATGACGACCAGATTGTCGTACCGCGGGGACATCAGCAACGTGTAGTTCGTCAGGACGTGCACCATCGACGGGTACGGCAGCGCGCTCTTGTCACCGCCGTTGAACAGGTGTAGCCCGAGCAGCGTGCGGAGGCTTCGTTGGGCCGGAGTGCACTCGTCGAGGCCGAGTCCACTTCTGTGGACGCCTTGACGTGCCGTTACCAGGTCTTCCCCGGTGTGTTCGGCGCGAACGCGCGTCAGTAGTCCCCGGTGGGGCATGGCGTGACCTCTCGACCGCCCGGTCGGCGCTGTCACACGATGAGCCATCGAATTCATGAATGATCGCGGTGAATAGGCGCGCCACACCTTCGAGCACGTCGCAGTGGGTACCGGGCCCGGGGCGGCATGCATGCGGCCCTCCACCAGGGCCGACCTGCGGCTCGGGGAATCTAGCACGCGACGCGCGTCGGACCCGGGACCTAGATCGGCTCAGGTCGTGTCGGTTCAGCCGTTCGAGTGAAGGCAAAGAACGACCAACGGCTCGACTTGATCATCCATGTGAACCGTCCGGCCATGCGATGCGTGGGCGATCCGCAGATAGAGACTGGTGGACGGTACGCTCGCCGGTCATGGATGGTCGCTGGCAAGACCCCCAGTGCCCTTGGTGGGTGAAGTTGCGGCACGCCGCAACTCACCTCGGCCTCCTTCGGGTGTCTGTTGAGGCGTACGGCCAGGCGCAGCCGTGGCGGGTTGAGACGGAGCCTGGCCGACAACCGGGAGAGGTCGCCTACCGGCTACGGATCGATCAGCCGATTCCCGCGGAGATTGCGGTGGTTGCCGGCGATGTCGTGCATGCCCTACGGTCGGCGCTCGATACGGTCGTTTATGACCTAGCCCGCAGGCACACGGGAACCCTTACCCGGCGGCAGGAGACGAAGCCGGCGTTCGGTAGCCGCATCGATGAGCAAGCGTTTGAGGAGCTGGAAGCGAAACTGCGCGGGCTGTGCGGTGATAGAGGCGTCGCCGCGGTCAGAGCAGTGCAGCCGTTTTCGTTCGCAGCGGAGGCCAGCAGGCTAGGCGTCGAGATGAATTACGACTCTGCCGGCGAACCGTCCTTCGACGTCCCGTCGAGGCTCAACGTTCTTTGGAATATCGACAAGCATCGGCGGCTATTGCGGCTGGGATGGTATCCGGACCTGCTCTACTGGCAGAACGAAGAATCGAAGTTCGAGCCCGCCCGGGTCCGGCCCGGGGAGTTCATCGACGGCTGCCTTCTCGGCTACTTCCAGGCCGCTGCCAACCACCCGGGCGACACCCCGACGTTCCAGTTTCGGCTGCACCTCAGTGACGACCCGGTTCCCGAACCAGAAGACATCTGCGAGGCTCTGACCTCCTGGCACCAGACGCTCGGCACCTGGGTCGTCCCGCGAATGTTCCTTACCGCCAGCAGCGACGATCCGCCACCGATGCTGATTGCTGGCGACTGGCCATACCGCTGACCCGCTCGGGTGCGTGGCTGCCGGTCATCAGGAGATCCACCTTGCAGGCCGCTGACTACGCCGAGGTCACCTGGTGACCGACAACCACCCGAGGTCTGCACCCGTCCGGTGCTCCCGCGACGGCGGACCAGGCGAGGGACCGCAGACTACTCACGCTCACCGGAGATGGCTACCTTGACCACGCACCTGATCACCATCAGCAGAGGTGAGGAAGTCTTCGCGACCGTTCAGGCCGGCGTGGACCGGCTCGGCATCACGAACGCCGGCATGACGCTGATCGGGGCCGTCCAGACCGCCACGGTCAGTGTCATGCACAAGGATGACCCGCTGGTCGACCGGCTCCGGCACTACGGCCAGCCGCTGGAACTGTCCGGCACCGGTGAGGTCGCAGACGGCAAGGTTCACCTGCACGTCACCCTGTACGGGGAGGGCCTCACCGTCGGCGGACACCTTCACGACGCGACCGTCCAAGACTTCTTCGTCCGGGCCTACATCAGCCCGGTCTCGGGATAGCCACAAGCGAGGGGTTCCGCACCCGGACAGGTGCGGGACCTTGTTCTCGGTGGTCAGGCAGCATCGTTGAGGGGTATGCCCACGAAAGCGCTGGCCGACTCTGCCTGGATCAGTGCGGGCACAGGGACGGCCTGATCGATGACGATCATGGGTGCCGGCCAGGCCGCGGTGGGCGGGGACTTGCGGCGGTTCAGGTAGACGGTGCGCGCTTCGGGGTCGTTGCCGTAGAGGGCCGCGCCGCGTTCGAGGAGCTGCTCGACGGCGGAGCGGGTGATGCCGCACGGCTTGCCCAGGGACTCGGGGCTGCTAGTTCCGGCTCCTTCGCGGAAGGCGTGGTAGCGCTCGCGGGACAGGCGGCTGACGATCGGATCGACTTGTGCCCAACGGCCGTTCTCGAATCGCCGGAGTGCCGAGAGTTGGCGGACGAGGTAGGTCAGTACCTGTCGGCGGTCCTGGCCGCGAAGTTCGTCGTCGGTGGCGACGGTGACGAGCCGCGCGAGCAGGGTGTCGATCTCGCCGATCGCGTCGAGGGCAGTCTCGGACAGGTTGGTCATGCGGCTGGTGCGGGCGGCGGTGTCGCTTATCGGGGATGCTCCTAAATGGGGTACTGGTGGCCCGGCGGCCGCTTCACTCTGTCTGTATCGGCGCTGGGGGCGGGTGTCCTTGACGGTGCATGGCCCAGTTCACTACCGCGTGCCGGCTCTCGTCGGCCGAGGGACCGGCGAGACCCTGAAGGTCAGTTGCTGATCCGCGGTCGGTAGACGTTCACGGAGGCACGGCTGGTGCAGGTGGCTTCCCCGGACCGCCAGGCCGTCCCGGTCGAGGTGGTCAGATCACGGTCGCCGGGTTGAACCGGATCACCCTCACGGCGGGAACCTGGAAGTCGGCGGTGTAGTCCTGGCTCCGGGCCACCTGCCACGGCGGGCCCTCCACCCCTCACACTTTGTTAACGGGCAACGGTGAATCCGACCCTTAGCCCCGACAGCGAACTCTCTCTATATCTATTCGTTCGGCCATCTCGACCGTGCCGACCGGCTTGCCGCACGCACGCATCCGGTCGCGGCGGGTGGGTGCGAGGGGCGGAGCCCCGCAGGGCATTTCTTAGTCCGTCCCCACCCAAGGGACCTCACCGTGAGCAGCGACCATTTTCGATTAGGCCCCCTCATCGCAGCCCCGGCTCTCCGCCCACCCGACGCCGTCGCCTGCAGCCCTCACCTGCAAATTTTCGCCGCCACGAAACTCTCCGCGATCGCCTGTCGAACCGAAACGTCACAGAGCCACATCCGGACCACCGGGGATGCCACGCCCATGATCGTGTCAACGGCGGCCGAATCTGGACCCCTCCTGGGCGGTTGAAAACGAACCCCCCTTGGGTTGGTTGATCTTCTAGTCGTTGGTCTTTGTGGCCGCGGGGACGCGGCCGAGGTCGCGGTCTTTGAGCCGGTAGCTGTCTCCCTTCATGGAGATCACGTCGGCGTGGTGGACGAGCCGGTCGATCATGGCTGCGGCGACGACGTCGTCACCGAAGACTTCACCCCAGCGGCCGAAGGGCTTGTTGCTGGTGACGATCAGGCTGGCGCGTTCGTAGCGGGATGAGACCAGTTGGAAGAACAGGTTCGCGGCTTCGGCTTCGAACGGGATGTAGCCGACCTCGTCGATGATCAGCAGCGGGATCCGGCCGAGTTTGACCAGCTCGGCTTGCAGGGTGCCGGCTTGGTGAGCGTCGGCCAGCCGGGCGACCCATTGGGCGGCGGTTGCGAACGCGACCCGGTGCCCGGCCTGGCAGGCCCGGATGCCCAGGCCGATGGACAGGTGTGTTTTCCCGGTGCCGGGTGGGCCGAGGAACACCACGTTTTCTTTGCCGGTGACGAAGTCGAGGGTGCCCAGATGCGCGATCTGGTCGCGTTTCAGGGAGCGTTGGTGGTCGTAGTCGAACTCCTCCAGACTCTTGCGGGCCGGGAAGCGGGCGGCCCGGATCCGGCCCTCGCCGCCGTGTGATTCGCGGGCGGCGACCTCTCGTTGCAGGCAGGCGGCCAGGAACTCTTCATGCGTCCAGGACTCGGCCCGGGCCCGTTCGGCGAGACGTTCGACCGAGTTCGCCAAAGAGGGGGCTTTCAACGCCCGCGTCAGGAATGCGATCTCCGCAGTCACGTCGCGGCTGGTGGTGGCTTTGGCGGGCATCAGGCCACCTCGCTGTCGAGTCCGAACATCCGGTCGTAGTCAGCCAGGTCGTGTTCGACCTCGGTGCGGATCGGGGTGGCCTTGGCAAGGCGGTGCGCCGCCCGCAACAGCGTGGCGGCGTCGCGGTGCATCGGATCGGTGATGCTTTGATGCGCCGCCCAGCAACGGGCATGGGCGGCAACGCTGCGGCCGTCGCAAGTCACCTCGACCCGGCCGGTGTCGGCCTGGATGTCGACGCGGCGGCCGACCGCCGAGGGGTGCACCGAGTAATCGTTGGCGTCGACGCGGACGTAATGATCGCGGGCCAGGCGGGTCGACAGCCGCCAGCCGACCACCGGCGTGACCGGCGGCAACGAAACCATGGCGGCTCGGTCCGCGTCGACACGATCGGCCGGGCGGGCCTGCAACCGGCGATGCATCCGGTTGTTCGCCAGGACCAGCCACTGCTCGAGCTGAACGTTGAAATCGGCCGGCGAGGCGAACCGGCGACCGGGTATGAACGACGTCTCCAGATAGCCGTTGGCCCGCTCGACCAAGCCCTTGGCCTCAGGATCGGCCGGGCGGCACTGGATCACCCGGATGCCAAGGCTGCCGCGGAACGCGTTCATCGTCTCGGTCAGCTGCGGCTTCCCGGCCCGCCACTGCCCGACCGCGGACTCGTTGTCCCAGACCAGCGCCTTCGGCGCTGCCCCGAGCCGCGACAGCAGCGTCCAGTGCCCGTCAAGCAGATCCGGGGCCTGCCGGGTCGGGATCATCGTCGCCGACAGCCACCGCGAATAGCCGCAAACCATCACCAGCACCGGCGGCCGGCCCACCTGACCGAACCCCAACGGGACATCGGCCGGCGGGAACCACAAGTCGCACTGCGCGAGCTCACCCGGCAGATACTCGGTGCGCTGCGCCGGATCCGGCGCCACAAACAACGGCCGCAACGCCCGGACCCGGTCCTTGAACACCGTCATCGACCGCCGCCAGCCGACCCGCTCCGCGATCACCGTCGTCGGCATCGACGGCCACTCGGCCAGCAACGCCCGGATCTGAGGCTCGACCGCATCCACGATCGACGGCTTCGCCGGCCGCGAATACGCCGGCGGCGTATCCGCCGCCAACGCCCGCCGCACCGTGTTCCGCCCGACCCCAAGCTTGCGGACAATCGCCTTGATCGGCATCCCTTCCGCCCGATGAAGCCGACGGATCTCCGCCCAGTCCTCCACGCTCAACACCCTCCCGATCATGGAAGGGGGGTCCAGGTTCAACCGCCGCCTGGGGGTCAGTTTTCACGCGCCGCCGACAGATCGCGGAGCGGTCTGGCCACCGTTCAGGCGACGGAGTCGGCTGACCCATCCTGTCGGGGACGACGCAGCGACCGCCCCGGACCGTCAGGGGCATTCCTGGTTGGCCGGCAAGCCTGGGGTCTACCGTGGTTACGCCAGCCTTAAAGACATGCTCACGCGTTACTGCGCGCTGCATCGCAGCATCCGGTATGCGTGGACTGTCCGAACCGTCCAGCGGTTCGGGTTCCGGGCTGGCAGGGGCGGAGAACCGCCAGCGACTGCGGCACGAGGCTCTATGCCTGAGCGAGGGTGTGCGGAGCCCCGCGGTCTGACTACCCGGAGAAACAGTGAACCCCCGAACCGTCAGGTCCGGGGGTTCACTGTGCAAGCGCTGATCACCTCAACGTCTCACGTCCCACCACCATTATCGGCGGTAGGTCCGACAGCCTGTACTGGTCAGGCCGCGATCTTTTCGCGGGTCTTCAACCAGCGGCCGACGGCGTTGCCGATGGCCTTGTCGGGCCTCGTGTACGCGGCGAGCCGGTCGTCCTCGGCGAGCAGGTCCCGCCAGTCGGCCGGCGACGCGATCCGCGGCGGCGTCTGGGCGGCCCACCGTTCGCAGATGTCGCGAATGATGCTGGCCCGGCCGACAGGCTCCAGGGTCACGGCCGGGGCCGCGGTCGCGTTGGCCTGCTCGGGGTCGGTGGCCTGGGTCACCGGCTCGGGGTCATGGGCCGTTGGCTGAGGGTCGTGGACCATCGGGTCGCCGGCCTGGGTCACCGGGTCGTTATCGGCCGGCAGCGATGGAACGGCGTAGATCGCCGGGCGGGGCGTCGGCAGCCCCGCGGTCACGGGCGGCTCCGACTCGGGGTCGCGTTCCACCGGCGCTTGGAATGTCGGGGCGGGGTTTTCCATCGACGACCCTTGCAGCCCATGGCTCACCGGGGTCGCCTGGGCCGCCTCAAGAAACGCCGGGGTCGCCTCATGGGTCACGCCCACCGAGGCCGAGGCCGGGGTCGCGGTGGGCGGCTGGCCCACCACCGTCAAAGCCGCGACCTGCTCCGACCGGTTCAGCGTCCGATCCAAGATCCAGAAGAACACGTGCACGGTGACAGCGAGCACACACGGCGTGAGAGCGTGCCAGGCCCGGCCGAGCATCGTCGTGTCCGCAGCGACCGCGTTCGCGAAGGCGCTGAGGATCGTGCCGGTGTAGATGATCGCCCACGGCCACCGGTGCTGGCGGCCCGGAGCGATGTGCGGAGCGGCGGCCAGCGCCACCGTCGCCAGGATCATCAGCCCGTCGAGCATGACGAACAAAACCCACGCGGGGCGGATGTTGATCTGCTCGGCGTACCGGGTCAAGCCGATCCACGAGGCAGACCCGGTAGCAGCGGCAACAGCAAGGGAAAGGGTGGCGGCCAGCCCGATGATGAGGACCTGACCGCGAGTCATATGGGACATGAGGGTGGGGCTCCTTGCAGGGTGGTGCGGCTGCTCAGGCCGCGAGGTCAGAGGCGGCGGGAAGGTGGTCGTCCCGCAGCCACGCACCGGCGGCCTGCTCGTGCAGGTTCAGGGCGATGGGGCTCTCGGGGTCACCTCCGAACTCGACAACCAGGTCGTGGACGATCTCGACGATCGCGTCGTGCGGGGTCAGGCCGAGGCGGACCAGCAGATCAACCTCGGTGGCCAGCCGGGTGGCCATGTCCGTCGCGGCCGAGGCCGCGGGGGTCGACAGGGTCCCGTCCAAGGTGGCGGTGATCAACTGCGACACGCTGCTCATCGGAAACTCCCTCACTCAGCCACACCACGTGGCGTCCTGAGTGGGGTATCGGCGTGTGGCACACCCCGGCTTGCTGGGTTCTCCAGGTACTCCTGGCTGCCCGATCGGCCAACCCACCGATCGATCGACTGGCCCTGATGCATCCATGCGACAGCGGCACCCCGCTGGAAACCCCACCGCTACACCATGTTTAGTCACACTTTTCTCCGACGGAGCGACATCAGGGGGAATAACTGCTCTGACCTGCGGAAACGCGGGTTCGCTGGCTAGCCCAAACGCGGTCTGACCCCTGTTGGTCGGATCAGGCATAAAATGTCTAGTCAAATCAGCCAGTCCGAGACGATCGGGAGCCCGCCAGCATCAGGGGTTGCGGGTCGTTGTGCATCAGGGGTCGACCGGTGTTCCCGGGTCGACTGAGCGGATGACCCAGGCGTTCCATCGACGTTCCTTAAGGCCCACACCGGGGCATGGGTCTCAAGGGTCATCAATTGAACACCTATGGGTCGGACGTGCTGAGCCAGTTCGTGGTCGAGGGCGTTGAGCAGGCTGGCGACCGCGGTGTCCACGTCGAGGCGGAAGCACTGGGTCAGCATCGCCGTGGCGACGCTGGCCCACCGGGTCCGGTGCTCGGCGGGCAGAACATCGTCGCCTTCGGCGAGCCGGATCGCTACGGCGTCGATCTCCTCGTCGGTCGCGGTGTACGGCACGCCGGTGGCGCGGGCGGCGATCTCGATCGTCAGGCGGGCGGACTTGCGGGCGGTGTCGTCGATCTCACCGCCGGCCGGGGTGGTGAGCGCCGTGGTGACTTCGGTGATGCCGGCCTGGGTCGGGTTCACGTCGTCGCCGGCCTCGCTGATGAGGGCGAGGGCCTGAGCCCGGTGAGGTTCGATGACGGGCTCGTCCCAGTCGGGTTCGTCGCCCCAAGCGGCCTCGGTGTCCCAGCCGGGTTCCTCGGTCGGCCAGGGGGCATCGTCGTACGTGTCGGCGGTGGCCGGGATGGCTTCCTCGGCGACCGGCTCGGCCACGGGCTCGTTGATGACCGGCTCAGCGGCCGGCTCAGGGGCGCTGACGGCCTGCTCGGCGACGGGCTCGGGCTCAACGGGAGCGGGAGGGGCCGTTTCCGGGCAGGGAAGGGCCTCTGGCGGCTCTCCGAACAGGTTGGTGGCCTCCGCAGCCTTGCGGGCCGCGTGACGCTCCTGGTTGGCCTTCTGAGCCTTGCGGATGTTCTCGGTACTCTTCGACCGGTTCCGCTCCTCGTAGGGCAGGCCCTGCGACTTCTTCCACCACGCCTTGGCCTTGTAGATGTGGTGCATCTTCGATTCCTGGATCGGCCGCCACTTGGCGATCAGGGCCTCGACCGAGGTGTCGGCCTCGTCGATGCGGGACTCGACGTACTCGGTCATCTCCTCCCAGAGGGCTTCCTCGATCTCTTCGGGCATGCACGCGTGGTTGTCTTCGTAGTATTCGTCCTTTTTCTGTTGCACCTTCTTGATGACGGCGATCTTGCCGAACTGCTCCTTGAGCAGCGGCCGGGCACGGTCCCACATCTCGTCGAGGGTCCAGTTCTCGCGGAGGGCCTCGTCGTCGGACTTCGGCATCGGGACCTCGACGCTGACGTTGACGATCGGCACGCCCCACACCCAGGACCGGTTGCCCCATTCCTTGGTCTCGGCGTGCTGCCGGTTGCCGCCGTCGACGGCGTAGGCGAGAGCGGGCACGGAACCACGCTTCTGCGGGCCGGGGAGCCCCATCAGCGAGCGGGCCCACCGCGACGCGAAGTTCTTCCACTCCTTGCGGCTGCCGAGCGGGTTCACGCGGGCACCGATCGCGGTGTAGGAGATCCAGCCGCCGCCGGTGGAGCCCTTGGCCTTGTGGATCTGGTAGTCGAGGCCGAGGCCGACGCCGTTCTCGATGACCTCGTCGTTGAGATACTTGTCGCGGGCCTTCTTGCGGAGTTTCGGGTCCTCGATGGCGTCGATCTCGGCGGGGTAGGAGACCGGGTCACGCAGTGCAACCTGGCTGCAGATGATGCCGAGGACCATCTTCGCGGTCGGGCTCGCGATGGCCTTGCGGTTGCGGTTCTCTTCGATCAGCGATGCCATGATGTGTGCCTTTCAGGGGGGACGAGGAGCGTCTTGCCCTGGTGGTGTCGGCGCACGGTGCAGGGGTGCTGTACCCCTGCGGCGTCATACTGTCTGTCAAATCTGGGCTGGCTGAGTAGCCGACGCAGCCACATCCGAACGGTCAGCAGCGGCTTCGAGTGTCTCAGCCAGGGCGAGCAGTTCCTCGCGGACGCCGGCCCGCTGAGCGGCGGCACCCTCCGCCACCCGCACACACGCCGGATCAGTCTCGAACGCGGACAGGACCTGCCACGTGAGCACGTTGACGTTCAACTCGGAAGCCATGCGGCGAACCCCCGCCGCCACGCGGTACGCAGCGGCACGGCTGATCGGCGGGCCCAGGCAAGCAGGTCGTTGAGAGTGGCACGGCGAACAGGCAGGGAGGTCATGCAGGTGGTATCGGCATCCGCATCGGTCGCCTAGGGCACTAAACCCTGAGTGGCGTTAACCGCGCCGCGAAGGCCGCAGCCGGGCCCACAACTCGCTCGTCGTCCAAAGCGCCTTAGATCTCCCTGGCCACGACGTGTCGTGACCTGCCTGATCAACGAAGAAGGATCGAGGCGGAGCCGGCGGTGCGACAGCGCCGGGATTCTGTCCCATCTCCTCTCCCACCTGTCACCCCAACATCAAATCCAACTACTTCGGGATGGAATCTTCCATGTCCCCGGCTAGGAGATCTTCCATGTCCCCGGGGATGGAATCCTCCATGTCCCCGGCCAGGGAATCTTCCATGTCCGGCCCGGAATCTTCCCTACGAGATGGTCCGCCGGGAAACCTCACCGACGGCTCAGTGAGTTGTGCGTAAGCCGGTCATTCGGTGGCGGGTTCGCGGGGTCTCGCGGGTGTAGGCGGTGCTGTTCCGCGGGCTCGCTTCGGTAGATCGCTGCGGGCGTGGCCTGCCTGATCCGGTGACATTGGTCCGGGCGCGATTACGGACGGCGGTGAAGTGGCCAGGCGGGCTGCCTCGGCAAATCTGTTGAGCCCGTTGGTAGGAGACGCCGAGGGCCTCGCCGATCTCAGCGAACGAGCGGCCCTCGTCGCGGGGACGGATTGCGGCTGCCTGCCGAACCTTCCGTAGGCGGAAGTTCGCCGGGCTGATCAGCCGCAGCACATCATTGGCGAGACGCGCCCTGCTCGACCTGGTCACCTGCGGCAGCCTGCTATGCCGCGATCGCCTCGGCGAGCAACCTGGCCTGGTCGGCTGGTTTCGGATTGCGCGCTGCGGCCACTACGGCATCCCTAACAGTTGAGGGGTCAGCACGGGACCGTGCTGACCCCTCAACCTAGAAATAAGGCGGATTGTCCCAATCCGCACCGCCGCCTCGCTCTTCGGCCGCGCAACAGGCCAACGGTGATTTTCCTCGGCCCGGCCGCTACAGATGGTTAGGGGTGACAACCCAGCGAGCGGCAGAGCCGGTGGGGCGCGCGCTCGCTTCCCCGCCGGTTGGCCGTCGTCGCTGCCGGGTTATCCGACGACGGCGGCATCCATCGTTACCCGGTCTGGCGGGGAGTCCGCTACGGCCGTTTCCCTGGCGGGCATCAGGATCGCAGCCGCTTCCCGGCCGAGGTGTTCGATGCGGCAGACCAGGGTCTCCAGGAGTTGCTGGTGGCGGGTAGGGTTCTGCTGGTAGATCGGGAACCAGTGATGTGTTGCGTCCGGGGGCGTTATCCCGCCGTCGAGGCGATCGACGCCGACCTGCCGGTATATCGTCTGGTACTCGTGCCGTAGAGCCCATGGGATGTCACGTACGGCGGCTGACATCCATCCCTGCCGCCCAGCCTCCATGGCCGCAGGCACATGGGCCATCACGTCATTGATCTTGTAATGATCCAGCCAAGCAAGAAGGTCAGACGGATCGACCCTCGATGCCTTCGACGGTCTTCATGATGAGTGGTTTTCGCTTCTCGGTCAGGCGCTGGCCGGTGACAAGCAGAGTCTTGTTGCACGTCAGACAGGCAGTCTCCTGGCGCTGCTTGCGCATGCCGAGGCCGAGGCGCGATCTTTCGACATGCCGGGCGTCTTCGCCGTCCCACAGATCGCCGAACACCCGATGGGGAATTTGTTACACCCGACCTGGCAGCAAATCTGCGCTGCCTACGACCAGTACGCCGGCCGGACCTCCATCGCTGCTAGCGACACCGCCATCGCAGACGCCGGGCAAGAAGCAGTCCTCAGGCTCTGGCGACGATTCGGCTTCTGAGCCATAAGTCACCCAGCGGATGGGCGTACTCCGCGCGATCAACCCGATGAGCACTCGGAGCAGTTGTGGGCCGTCGCTCGCCCGGCCGCGCTCCCACGTTGTTGGGCGCGTCGAGGCAGGTCCTACCTGCAACCCGGCGAACCGATTTGCCGGGTAGTAGGTGCTCTGGGCAGCGGAAATATGCCGTTGCCCGATCTGGGTGTGTGGCTGCCGAGAACGAACGGGTCCTGACCCGTCCGAACCCGGGAGTACCCGATGGCCACCACCCCAGAGACGCAGCCCACCGAACCCCAGCTACCGCCGGCTCGGCTGTCGCAGACCCTCGAAGCGGTCAACCAGGCCAAGATCCCACCCATGGGTCCTCAATGCCTGGAGCGGACGGTTCGCCGGTTCGCCGAGTACGCATAACGCCCACCAGCGCGGAGCCCTGCACCCGGTCTCGGGTGCAGGGCTCCGTCGGGTTCGGTACTCAGTCGGTGCGCCAGATGATCTTGTTGCGCCCGCCCAGTCCGCGGGCGGAACGGCTGGCTTGGTCTCCTGCCTGGCCCGTTCCTCGATCCGCTTGAACAGCATTTCGATCACGTACGTGTCCAGGGCAACCCGGCCCCGGCCGATCCCATTGCAACCGCCCTGAGCCTTGCCCGGACACTTGTACTGCCAATGGTTGCCCCCGTTCGTACGGGGAAGACGCGTAACCGAACCAAACCCCATTCGTGCTGTCCGAACCGACCCCCGCCCGTGCGGGGAAGACCACGGGAGCGGCCGAGCCGTCGACTGGATGGGCGAGTCACCCCCGCCCGTGCAGGGAAGACAGGTTCGCGATCCAGTGCTCGGCGTCCGGGTGGGAGCCACCCCCGCCCCTGCGGGGGAAGACTGTCACGGGACCGGCGACGCCGTCCGGTACGACGAGCCACCCCCGCCTGTTGCGCGTGCGGAGAAGTCGTCCGCGCGCTGTACTTGGTGCGCAGCGTCTTGGAGACACCTCCGCGCGTGCGGAGAAGGCGCGGTGATCAACTGGGCCCGGGCCTACAAAGAGGAGACACCCCCGCGCATGCGGAGAGAAGACACCGTACCCGGGGTGAGCCGTGAGAAGTAGTCGGAGCCACCCCGCTCGTGCGGGAAGACATTCCCAGCGTCGTTCTAAACGCCACCCTCAACGAGCCACCCCCGCCCGTGCGGGGAAGACGGCTGCGGGAAGTCGGGGTAGCGGGCAATCCAGGAGCCACCCCCGCCCTTGCAGGGAAGGCACTTGCTGACCTGGCCGGTTATGCGGTTTGGACCGTTTGTGTGATCGGTACGGCGGGGAGCAGGCCGAGTCCGTAGGGTTTGCCGCGGAATCCACCACGGTCACCAGAATGACGCGCACCCGCTGGATTGCCGCGATCGCCGCCCTGGCCATCCTGCTGGCCGCCGTAACCATCATTGTCACCTGGCTTTTGCGCGACACCATCACCGCCGCCGAGAAAGCCGTGCCGGCCTCGCCGCCACCTGGACCGCCGACGGCTCCAACAACATCCTGCACGCCGGACAGGCCCCGACTTCCCCGCCACCCTGACCGGCTGGCAACCGGCAGCGAATGGACGGAAACCACCCACGTTTTCGGTGACCGGACCAGCCTCTGCAACACCGCCACCTGCCCGCACCCTTACCTGGCCACCATGAACGGCTGCGCCAACCAGCGCTTCCTCATCCGCTGGCGCAGCACCGACGCCCAGCAGAAGGTCACCTTTGCTCACGGCACCGTCGCCGGCGACATCGGCACCATCGCTGAAAAACAATTCACCCAGCCGACCGACACCGGCTGGGCCGAACCTAACTGCTGCGGGTGGCCGCTGTGGAAGACCCTCGGCCCCAACGCCATCGCCGACGTGGCCGTCAGCATCCAGCAGTGGACCCCCACCGCCTGAGGATCGCGCCAGGCCGACCTAACGCCCGCCCGGCTTGCGCTGCCGCGCCGTCCTGCGAGTCCTCAACGGCATGTTCGCCCCGTCCGGCAAGACGATGTCCGCCGGCGCGGTCATGTGAAACAACGGCCCGTCCACGAGCACGTCTGCTCTCACGTCCGGTTGGCCCGGGCGCAGGAACATGTTCTGGTAGGCGCTGTGCGCCGCAAGCGTGTTGACCGCCTCGGCCGTCCGGGCGTCCGCCGCAAACCGGGCCGGCACCCCCGGCGTCGGCTCCCGCGCCAGGATGAGCACCATCGACGGGTTCAACGGGAACCACACCTCGTCCGCGTCGGCCAGACCGAACCCATGAACGGGATTGTCCTTGTAGAGCATGACCGGCTCGTCACACGTGACCAGCACCGGCGCGTCGAACACCCCGAGATACCAGTGCCGGCGCATCAGCCTCGGGTAGATGTTCTCCGCCAGCCGGCCCATCATCCGCAGATGCTCGTTCGGGTTTGGCACGAACTCGTACTCGCCGAGGTTCTCGACCATCTCCTGCATCTCGGCGACCTGCTCCGCGGTCGGCTCACCGACCCGGTCCTCCAGGAACGCCTGAACACCTTCACGGCTGAGCCCTGAATACTGGACCTTCATGTAGAGGTCGGTGGTGGCCTCGATCTCACGCCGGCGGCGTTTCCCGCGCACAAACTGAAACGCCAGCAGCGTCGCGATCGCCTCCCGATCATCCGGCGGCGGCGGGAACTGCCCCAACAACGGGTTCACGATCCGGCCGATCGCCGCCGAACCGGACGCCTCGACAGCCCCGAGCATCTGCTCCAGATGCCCGGCCGGCTGCCCGTCAGTGTCGATGAACGTGTAGAAGTCGACCTCCGCGCTGGCCGTCTTCGGCACCGTCGTGTACCGCCGGCCACCTGGCTTCTCGACAACATCGATCCGCCCGGCCGCATCGGCCCAATACTCCAGGTAGAAGCGCGGGACCGTGTGATGACGGGCTCCGACGAAATGATTCGGGTCTCCCGGGAACGGCCAGTCCGCGGTGACGCCAGCCATCTACTACTCCACTCTCACTAGAACCGAAGCCGGAACCAGCCTGCGGCCAGGCCGCACCCGCACCACAGGCGGGCCCAGAACGGCCCCAAGGATGCCGCCCGGGACGCCCCTCAAGCAACCTAATTGGACACACCAGTGCCCAACCCGTGCGCCCGGCCCGCGATACGACGTGCAGTTAGAGCCAACCCGCGTGCGGGGAAGGCTTCGGGGGACTGATACCGACTGGCGGCGGCACGGAGCCACCCCAGAGCGAGCGGTGAAGACCTGGCCGACCACATCTTGGACCCTTACATCCAAGAGATACCCAGCGCGTGTGGCGCAGACCGGCAGAACTATGGCTCCGATTTGTCGTCTGGGGGAGCTACCCCGCGCGTGCGGGGAAGGCCGGACAGACACCATGACCTTAACCCTCGTCCAGGAGCCACCCCCGCGCATGCGGGGAAGACGATGCACTCGTCACCAGTGTTCCAGTTGCCGTAGGAACCACCCCCGCCGCGTGCAAGGAAGACTGACACCTATACCGGAGCCCTCTAACGGCAGCACAACGAGCCACCCCTGCGCGTGCGAGGAAGGCAGCCACGTGTCGGCGGACGGGCAAAGGATCGGAAAGCCACCCCCGCGCGTGCGGGAAGGACGAGCGGTGGGATCACACGGACCCATGCGTTGTGAGCCACCCCCGCACGTGCGGGGAACACTGCGCGGCCTGGGTCACAACGTCCTGGTAGTTCGAGCCACCCCGCGCGTGCGAGAAGACCGGAACCAGTGCGGTTTGCTCGCCCAGTACAGCGAGCCACCCCCGCCCGTGCAGGGAAGGTAGGTTCAGATCCTGTCAAGGGGTGATCAGCTCCGAGCCATCCCCGCCCGTGCGGGGAAGACGACACCACGAACGGCAACACCGCCTGGTACCTGGAGCCACCCCCGCCCGTGCGGGGAAGTCAGGATCGGCCGGCGCGGGGCTGCCCTGCTGTTCGAGCCACCCCCGCCCGCGCGGGGAAGACTTTACGATCACCGGCACCCCGACCGGCGGCACGGAGCCACCCCCGCCCGTGCGGGGAAGACTCCATCGTGTTCCCGATCCTGCCCACGTACCTGGAGCCACCCCCGGCCGTGCGGGGAAGACCGCTCCGGTACCCAGAATTCCGGCCTGGCCCTGGAGCCACCCCCGCCCGGGCGGGGAAGACCAAGAGGGCAAGTCCGAGCGGACGTCACGGCGCGAGCCACCGCCGCCCGTGCGGGGAAGACACCTCCTGAACTGGCCGTTCATGCGGTCCGAGCCTCGTTTTCGATCGGTACGGCGGTGAGGAGGCCGAGACCGTAGGGTTTGCCGCGACCGATGCCAGTGACGATCGCTTGGCGAGTCAGTTCGGGGTCAGTGATGGTGGCGGTTCCTTCGATGGTCACGGCGTGGTGCCGGATGCCAGCGGCGGCGCTATTGCCTCGACCTCCGGTGATCGAGTGCTCGATGTCGATAGCGGTCGGATGGTTCAAGATGTCGAGGCCGGCTTCGGCGGCGCGGCGCTGCCACCAGGTGTAGATGTCATCGAGGTCGGTGAGGGGCACGCGTTTGCCGCGCAATCCGGTTTCCTTGCGTCCGCCGACGGTTTTGATCGGATTGGTGGTTATGGCATAGCGGATTGGGATGCTGGTGGTGAGCCGGTTGAGCAGCGGGGTGAGGTCCACGGTGGCGGTGCTGATGGCGTAAGCGTCGGGGAGCCGGTCGAACGTGATCATGTTGGAGCTGGTTTGGACGAGCAGCCGCGCGCCGGCGTGGGTGCTTTCGAGCCGGTAGAGCGTGTTGGTTTGGGCGCGTGCCGAGTCGCCGAGGTCATCGGGCAGCAGGCTCATGACGCGTTGATGCATCTTGTTGGCGTTGTCGAGGTCACGGTGAACGTCACGCTGGCGTGTGTTGAGCACGAGCTGGGTGAGTGTAGGCATCGTCGGTCCTGTCAGGTCAGGATGGCCAGGGCGTCGCGCATCGTCTTCCATGCGGTGATGCCGGTACCGGCTGCAGCGACGGTGGCGAGGTCCTGGCCGACGGTGCGGTTGCGGTAGGTGCGGTACCCGTTGGTGAAGGCGACGGGGTTGTCGCGAGTGATCGTGTAAGCGTCGGCGGCTGGCACGCCGTCGAGGTATACCACCCGCTCGACAGTGCTGACCTGGTCCTGGTCGTCCTCGCTCGCCTCGTTGGTGGCGGCTGCGATCATGGCGAACCAGTCGGTGCGAGGCGGCCGGGTGGCCCGAGGCATCGGGGTGTAGGCCGGCAGGGAATGCAAAACCTGTTCTCCGGGAGTGGCGCTAGTGCCGAGCAGGACCCGGTAGGCCGGCGGGCAGGATTTCCTGCCGAGATAGAGCGGCCAGCGCGGCTGGGTGAGCGCCGCAGCGAGCCGTGCGGCCAAGGCGTCGTCCTCGACGGTCACGGTTGCGGTGAACGCGGCATCGGCGAGGTAGTGGCGGTATGTGAGGGTGCCGGATGCCTGGCCATGCTTGTTCTTGCGGGGTTTGCCTTCGGCGTTGCGCATGCCGTGGTCGGCGGGGTAGCCGCCGCCGATGGTGTGGAAGTCCTGCATGAGATGGCCCGGGTGGTCGGCGCGCACGTGCACGGTCAGGTTGTCGGCCCAGTCGAGTGCCGTGGTGCGGGGCTGGCCGAGCGCGCAGGCGAGCATGCCGACGATGCCAGAGCGGGTCGGGTAGGCGAGGGTGTCTCGGCGGCTGAACGCGGCGCGTTCACCCCAGGACTGCATGGGCCCGGCGAGCAGGAGGACGAGGGTGTTCACGCCGCAGCGTCTCCGGCCGCCAACAGGTCGGTGTGGCCGATGGCGGCGGCGACGAGCGCCGGGATGCCGCCGCGGATCTGGTCACCGAATGGCAGCGGGTCGCGGGTGACGGCGTTGAGGTGGCCGGTCCACAACGCGTCGTCGCCGTACGCGTCGTTGATCAGAGTGACGTGCTCGGCGAGCTGGCCGACGGCGGACTGCAGGTATCCGTCGCCGTGGTGGCGCACGGGCTTCTCGAACGCGGCGGCGTACGACAGGGGCTGGTCCCCGCGAACTTGGACGATCACCAGGTCGGGGCGGGTGTTCGCGGCGGTGCCGCTGGCCTTGCCGGACGGCAGCGACTGGGCGAACGAGGTCAGGAACTGGGCGGCGAGGTCGCGGGCGACGGCCGTGTCACCGACGTGCTCGGTAAGTGTGTCCAGGTCAATGTTGGCGTACCGGTAGTAGGTGCCGGTGGTGAACTCGGCGGAGGCGAGGTGCCCGGCACCGGACTCGTCGGCGTGGGTGTAGTCGTCCACGGCGGTGAAGTAGTCGAACTCGGGTGCGGACTCGTGCACGGTGAACGCGTGGGCGACCTGGACCGCTGATTCGATGTTTGCCGATGGCATGGCGGCGATCATGCGTCCGAACACGGTGATCAGCCCTCGGGGCTCCCGGACGATGTCGTTGAGGGTCTTGCGGACCGGTTTGAAGTCCTTGTCGTCTTTGTCGATGCCGCCCTTGCGGTCGAGTTTGCGGGCCAGGAACAGCGCCTTGTGTTCGTCAGCGACGGCCGCGAGGTCGGCGTATTGGGAGTCGGTCAGGAAAAGCAGGACGTTGGAGTTGGTGTCGTTGTCCGCGGCGTCGTCGGCTTTCGCCTCGGTCGCCGTGGCGTCGGTGTCGGTGGCGGCGGTGTCGTCGCCGCTGTCAGCCTTGGCGTAGGTGGCGAAGACGATCCGCCCGGCGAGCAGCGCCTGCTCGCGGGCCCAGCCCATTCCGGTGAGCAGGTCGGCGAGGATGGTGACGGGCTTGCGGGTGCGTAGCGCTCTGTCGTAGCCGGGGCTGTCCTTGAGCGCTGCTTCCATGTGTTTGCGGGTGGCGCGTTTCCAGCACTGGCTGGACACGCGGGTCCGGGACCGGCCGCCGTAGGTGACGGTCTTGGGTGCGCCGAGGTCGTCGCGGTTGAGGTTGCTGAACGGAACGGTCTGCAGCAGGTGGATCGTGATGATGCGAGGGCGCATGGAGTTCGCTTTCGTTAAGAGAGACCGGGGGAGGACGAATGATCGCCTGGGGCTATGCGTCGCTGGGTTCGGCGTCGTCGGCGGCTGCGCGCTGTGCTGCGGGCGCGAGCGTCCGGTAGTAATCGCCCATCCACTTCTTGGTGATCTGCGCGGAACGGTTGGGCCAGGCGAGCACGTCTCGAACGAGGTCTGCGAAATCGGGCACGTTGCCGGTGCTGTGCAGCATGGTGAGCAGCCGGGGTATGTGCTCGTAGATCAGGGTGGTCGCGTCGGCGCGGCCGGCGGCGATCAGTCGCGTCTCCATTGTGTTGGCGGCGATTCCTCGGCTCTTGCCACGGCGGACGGCGGCGGCCAGAGCTGCGCCGAAGGGTGGCCGGTCGGCGGTGCGGCCGTTGTCGAACAGGGCGATCCACGCGGCGGCTTGGTAGAGGACGGCTTCACGGTGGCGGCCGGGGTTGGTGCCGGTCCACGTGGCTAGGTAGCGGTGTGCGGTGATCGCGTCTTCGGGTCTGCGCCGGGCCGCGCGGCGCAGCGCAGCGCGGGAGCCCGGGTTGCGGCAGATCGTGCGCATGCTGGTCACGAATCGGTTCTCGAACCGGTCAGGGACGGTCATGGACGAGGTTCTCCGGTTTCTGTCGCGCTGATCCAGGGGCGGGGCCGGTGCTTGATGACCGCAGAGATCCCACGGGCGTCGGCTACGGAGGAGGTCACCTGGTCGTAGATGTCGATGACGGTGCGACGCAGAGCGGCCCGCGCGTCCGGCACGGTCGCGGCGAATGCGGCACCGTCGGCGGCGTCGGTGAGCGCCCGGTCGAATACCGTATGCGCGGCCTGCCAGTAACGCGGCGCTGCCGCTTCCTGCCAGGCGCGCGCCTGGCTGTCCTTACGGCTGAGGTTGCGACCGTTGACTAGCGCCCAGAATGTGGCCCGTCTGAGCACGTCTGCCTCTTGGTCGGCTGCAGTGACCCAGGCGGGAATGGCGGTGCGGAACTGGCGGGCCGTCGGGTCGGCGGGGTCGGCGGCGATCGCCTCGAATACCGGTGGCGTGACCGCGCTGTACCAATCCAAGTTGCTCGGCTGGAAACCGTGCTGGTCGAATCCGTGCGCCGTCATCCGCACCTGCCGCAGCACCGCGGTCGGCAGCCATGCCAACGATCCCATGACGGCCGGCGAGGCGAAGCCGCTGCCGGGTTCGTCAGCAAGCAGCGCCGGCAGGTCACGCCACACGTGCCGTTCCGCGTCGGCCATCTGCGCGATCCGGCCGCGCTTGCTGTCCGTCCGGTACGACAGGTACGGGTCGTAGCCGACCAGGTTCCCGGCGGTCTTGTCCTTGAACCGCCACGACAGATAGGCGTTCACCGCCACCGTCTCGCCGCTGTCGGAGGTGCCGGGCAGGAGCAGCACGGCATGACCCGAGTCGTTGGCCAGCAGGCTCACGATCCCCTTCGGCGAAGGTTTAGGGCCTCTCGGGTCCGGCAGGTTCGGTGTCTCCCACTCGGCAAGGTCAACCGTCGGCGGCTGCGCGAACGGCATCGTTACCGGCGGAACGAGGTGAGCCAGCAATGTGTGCAGCAACGTCGGCCCGACCGGGTGATACGACACGCGAGCGCGTAGCGGACCAAGGTAAGTGAAGTCAGCCTTGCCCTTCTCGCCGGGCAACGTTCGCGTCGAACAGCGGCCCAGTGGTCCGAAGAACTGCACGCTCAGCAGCGCCGCGACGGCCTCACTGATCGTGGCGTCGCCGGGGTTGCCGTCATGGAAGGGGGAGAACCACGTCGCGTTGTTACCCGACGGCCGCTCCGGAAGTAGCGTGTTCAATCCGGCACGGCTCGTGCACTCCTGCGCCAGCCGAGGCTCCTGCCGCCACGGCCGGGGCACGTCGAACAAGTCGAACCGGTGCCCCCACTGGTCGAAGTATGCGCCAACCCGAGCCGGGTCAAACGCACCGGCGGCGAGCACCTGCGCCCGCCGCCGGTGCCAGTCCTCCACGGGCACTGACGGATCGTCCAAACCGGTGATCCGATAGGTCAGCGCGGTGAGGATACGCAGCAGAGCCGCCGTGCCTGCCGGCGCGCCCGCATCGATGCCGGCAATCCGATGCGCGTCAACGAACAACGATCGGAAACCCACATGCCGAGCGGCCCCGTCGACGTACGTGACCGGCAGCCACGCCCCTGTGTCGACCCGAAAGGAAAACGTCACCGCGGGATTATCAGCCCCACATCAACCTGCTCGTCAACCCCACCCCCGCAGATTTCCAACCACTTAGCGGACGCTGCTAGGCTCGTGTCCGACTACTCCCAACCCCGCCACAGACTGCGACTGGCCGATGAAAAGCGACGATGTGGATCTACACCCGGGCAGCTCAGCGAGCGTCCTCCCCGCTCGTGCGGGGGTGTCTCCCCGAACCCGTACGGGTCGGTGTAAATCTCACCGTCTTCCCCGCTCGTGCGGGGGTGTCTCCCCTCCGTACTGGCGTCTGGCGAACCTGCCAGCGTCTTCCCCGCACGCGGGGGTGTCTCGGCCTGGCCCTTCCACCAGTCGAGGTGCTTGCCGTATTCCCCGCACGCGCGGGGGTGTCTCCACGGTAGGGATCGGTTCGCCTGTCTCGCCGCGGTCTTCCCCGCACGCGGGGGTGTCTCGCGGCACGGGCCGAGGGCTTCGAAGAGGGCTATGTCTTCCCCGCACGCGCGGGGGTGTCTCGTCGAACAGGTAGCCGGCGTTCTCGTTGGGCAGGTCCTCCCCGCATACGCGGGGGTGTCTCCACGTGCCACCGGTAGCCGTTGGGCAGGATAACGTCGTCCCGCACGCGCGGGGTGTCTCAAACTTCGCGCCCGCGCACGGTGGTGAAATGGGGTCGTCCCGCACCGCACGCGCGGGGGTGTCTCACTCAGGTACAGCCAAGGCCGCTACCTGGAGAATCTGCCCCGCATGCGTGGCGTGTCTCCTGATCGGGCAGAGCTGGCACGGAGGTGTGTCTTACGTTGCGATACAGGGCGGCCGTTACCTCAACGCTTCTCCGCACATGTTGATGCCCATCGCTCTCCGAGAACACGGTGATGGCTCATCTAGCAACTTTCTCCACACGGCGGAAGTGCTTCCATCGCACAGCGGTTCACGCATCTCAAGGTCATCCTTCTCCGCCTGCGCGGAGGTGTGTCTGACGTGTCGGCACCATAGGAGCTGCACATCACCTCCTCCCCGCCCGCGCGGAGGTGCCTCCTTATGGATGATGGGCCGTCTACCGGCAAGGCTGCGCCCCTTCGCGCACGCGCGGAGGTGATCCGAGACGATCATGTCAGGGACGGCATGGCGGCCATTCCTTCGCACGTGCGGAGGTGTCTCCACGTGGCTGCGCGACCAGAACATCTGGGATATCGCTTCCCTGCACGTGCGTAGGGCGGCCCCTTCTGGCAGCGCCGCATCCGAGGGATAACGTCACGATCTCCGCACGCGCGGAGGTGTATCTGACGTGAGCGCAGCCGAAGAGCTGGACATCACGTCCTCTCCGCAGGTGCGGAGGTGGTTCGTCGTAGTCGACACCGTCGCGTTGTTCTGGATAGACCTTCTCCGCATGCGCGGGGGTGTCTCCATGTGCAACGGCTACCTGATTTAAAACTGCACGCCTTCTCTGCACGTGCGGAGGTGTCAGGCGCGGCGTTCGATGCGCAGTCCCCGCTCGCCGCTGAGCAACAGGATTGTCGTGTCGTTGACGTACGCAAGCGACTCGTCGCCGGCAGTCTGAAATGAGATGACGTGCACGTCGCCGAGCAGGGTCTGGGTCTGCCATGAAGTGGGCCGGTCGGTGTCTTGGCGGTCGCGGACCTGTTCGACCCAGCGGGCGGCGGGGACGCGGATGGTGTGTTCGATGATGGTGCGTAGTTGTTCGCGGGAGTGTCGGCCGTCCGGAAGGCTGCCGGCGGCGGGCAGCGGCAGGGTGTAGTCGCGGTCGAGCCAGCGGCGGCCGCCTGCGTCGGCCCAGGTGGGCAGGATGGTGACGGTGTTGAGGTCATAGCGCGCGGACACGCGACCCAGGAGGTCTTCGGCGCTGGTCACGGACGTTAGTTCGTGAAGGTCTTGCACCGCGGCCGGGGCGGGGATGGCGACGAGGTCGGCGGCGGCGGTTTTGCGGCCGTCGCGGACGGCGGCGGCGGTTTCCCAGGTGCGGCGGGCTTCGTCGTCGCTGGTGAACGACGAGTCATAGACGGCGTCGACGAGTGTTTGCACGTCTTCGGGCACGCGGATGCCCGGCTGGCCGGCGAGATGTTGGGTGAGGACGTCGTAAGTTTTGGCAAGCAGCGATTGGTCGTAGGGGCGTTCGTCGCGGTCGGCGAGGGTGCCGCCGTCGGCGGTGGGGACGAGGACGGCCATAGTGGGGGTGGTGAACCCGGCGGGCCGGATCACCGGCTGCTCGGCTCCTTTAAGTGTGGGCCGGTAGGTGTGGTGGCGGTGGCCGCGGCCGGCCCGCTGGATGAGCAGGGCGCTCGGGGCGAGGTCGGACACGATCAGGTCCATGTCAATGTCGAGGGACTGTTCGACGACCTGCGTTGCGACGAGGATCGACCGGGTAGGCCGGCGTACCTGGCCGTTGTCGTCGGCGGTGCGGGCGTGTTTGCCGTACTGGTCGGTGACTTCGCGGGCGTGCCTATTGCGATCCTTAACGGGGAAGCGGGCGTGCATGAGCCGCACGTCAGTGCGGGATTCGGCGGCCAGGTCGATGAGCGCGTCGTAGACGGCGACGGCGTCGTGGACCGTGTTGCACACGACCAGGACGTTGCCGTCGGCGTCACCGAGTGCGACCGCACCAACCTCGGCGAGAACTGCGGCTGGCAGCCCGGAAGGCCGGGCCCAAGTCCCGCCGTCATAGGCTGCCATCCGTACCCGCACGGTCGCGGCCCGCGCCGTTGTCGGCACCGCGCCTGCGCTCGCGTGCCCGGTGACCGCATCCAGGTGCACCCACCCCGGATATTCGGCTTGAACGCCCAGCGCCTGTGCTGATGGCAGGCCGGGCACCCCGGCGCGGTAGGCGAGCACGAGCGACTCGGCCAGCCGGGCAGACAACGTCGCGGACAGCAGCACGACCGGCACCCCGCACGAGGCCAGCCACGTCAGCACCCGCCGCAGCAGGCTCTGCATGTACGCGTCGTAGGCGTGCGCCTCGTCAACGACCACCACCTTGCGGGTCACCCCCAACAGGCGCAGCGGCTGCCACTTCGACCGCAACGCCATCGCCAGGAGCTGGTCGATCGTGCCGACGCTATTCGGTGCCAGGATCGGCCGGTTCGACCCGCGCATCCACCCGGTGATCTCCGCCAACCCGGACCCGTCGCACGATGACGCCACGTCGGGCTCCGACTCGTCGGACACGGTCGGCCGTTCCGTGTTGAGGTACTCGTCGTTGAGTGACGCCAAGCCGTGCATCAGCGACAACCGCGTCGGCCCGGTGAATCCCGTCTGCACGAACTCGCGCACCCGCGAGTACATCGCGTTTGTAGTCGCCATCGTCGGCAGCGCCAGGAACACACCTGTCGAGCCGGACTTCTCCGCGAGCACCGACGCCGCATGCAACGCCGCCTCCGTCTTGCCGTCACCGGTCGGGGCCATCACCACGAAGATTCCCGCCCCGGTCGCCAACGCCGGCAGGTCCTGCGCCGCAGCGATCTGCGGGCCGCGCGGCGCGAACCCCGGGAACTGGACGGAAAACGGCCGCCGGCGAAACAGCGCCCCCGGCAACCCCGACGCGGCCAGAGCCCGCTCGGCGCGCCCCCGCGCATCCTTCGCATGTCGGCGCAGCGCCTCGACAGTCAACGCCACCGGGTCGCCCGGCACAAAAGGCAGCGTCTCGGCAATCACATCAACCTGCGACATTAGCCAGTCCGCCACCACCACAGCACCGGTCAGTAGCGCCGCCGCCTCCACCGACAGTCCCGCCGCCGATGGCATGTGATCGCCGAACAAGACCTGCTCCACCCGGCTGAGGATCAGATCACGGGTCAGACCCCACCGGCCGGCAAGCACCGGATCAACGCCTTCCAGCCGGGGCAGCCACACCGCATCACCGAACCCGTTGAGGATCAGCGACCGGTCCGCCGCCGGGTAGACGCCGTGGTGGCCGCCGACCGTCTGCGCGGCTCGCACCACCCGCCGATTCAACTCAGCCCCGCCGGACGCGCGCTGCCACACGTAGGCGAACCCGGCGTCGGCGTGCGCCACCCCCACCTGCGGCGGCACATCCCCGGCCGACTGCCCGGTCAGCGCCGCGAACCGCCCCGCCCGCAACGACTGGAACCCCGGCGTCGCCTTCCCCACGTCATGCCACGACCCGAGCAGCGCAGCCACCCGCGCCACCTCGTCCGCCGGCACCCCCGACCGAGCAACCGTCCGCCGCTGACCGGCCGTGAACACGTCAGTTACGACCACCTCGGCGGCCACGCCCACGTCAATCAGGTGGCACTCCAGCGGGTACACCCGGCCGTCCGGCAGACCCCGCTCCTTACCCCACACCAACCCAGGCATCAATGCCACGCGTTGGACCGGAACAGGAGACGTGGGAGCAGGAGCCGAGGGCGAAGGACGGCGACGAGGCATCCAGACAGTATCGACGCCCGACCGTCAGCCTGCGGTAGGCCACCGACGCCGGGTCGGACGCCCGCCGCCTGCTTGAGCAGCCGAAAACCCCCGCACATGCGAGGAAGGGACCGGCTGTCATCCGCTGCAACACTCGGTGCAGTGCATCCCTGCACCGGCAGGGAAGCCGCTGGTCACCGCGAACGAGACCTCCGCAAAGTGCGATACACCCCCGCACCGGCAGGGAAGGCACTCCAACGTCATCCTCTGCAGAACCTGATGAGAACACCTTCGCACGTGCGGAGACCTTCCATGAGCATCTACGCTCGCGCGGCTCCGATACATCGCCGGCCGCAAGGTGACGGGTGCTAAGGGGGCGTCCGGCCAGCGCGCGGGCCAGCGTGAGCCGCTGCAGAGCCGATCAGAAGGTGGAGTCGAGAATGGCGGCTCGGCGTTGCTCTGCCCACCGGGCCACTTTGATGCATTTAGCGAGGATCTGACGGTAGCCGTGGGACCGGCGACTGGCGAGGTCGTCCATGTATGCCAGGTAATCCGACGGTGTGACAACGCTAAACCATTGGCCACGGGGTTCCACCGTAACCGTCCAGAAGTGTTCGGACAGGTCTGCGAGCCGTCAAAGGCTCCGCTAGAAGGGCGTTGAACAGGGGAAACGTATCTCTTGCCGACTTGGGCGTGTGACTGCCGAGAACGAACGGGTCCTGATCCGTCTGAAACGGGAGCACCCGATGGCCACCACCCCAGAGACGCAGCCCACCGAACCCCAGTTGCCGCCAGCGCGGCTGGCACAGATCCTTGAAGCAGTCAGCCAGGCCAAGATCCCATCCATGGGCCCTCAATGCCTTGAACGGACGGTTCGCCGGTTCGCCGAGTACGCGTAACGCACTACAAGCACGGAGCCCTGCACCCGAGGTCGGGTGCAGGGCTCCGTCAGGAGCGGTGCTCAGTCGGTGCGCCAGATGATCTTGTAGTCATCGCCGCAGAACCGGTTCCCCTTCGACGCTGGCATCACGACCACGCTGACGATGTGGTCGGCCAGGAATTCCTGCCGCCACCCCAGATCTTGATTCCGCTCCCACTCGGCCCGCGGATTCGCAGGAAGTGTCACAGGCCGACGTTGCGCCATCGCCCACCGGTCTCGCTCAAGCCGGGCTTCATTCAGCCGCTTCTCCACATCTGGGAGCAGGGCGTAGAAAGTCTCGTCGCTGATGCCACCTCTCCCACCGTCATACGCCTTGAGGAGCGCGGCGCGTGCCTCAAGGGCGCTCTCAAACTCGCCTGCGCCCGCCCAGTCCGCGGGCGGAGCGGCTGGCTTGGTCTCCTGCTTAGCCCGTTCCTCGATCCTCTTGAACAGCATTTCGACCACGTACGTGTCCAGGGCAACCCTGTCCCGGCCGATCCCATTGCAACCGCCCTGAGCCTTGCCCGGACACTTGTACTGCCAATGGTCACGCTGGGTTGGGTGCGGCCCGGTCGTCAACTGGGTGTTGCAGAGAACGGTGCTACCCGGCTCGCTCGGCTTGCCGCACCGCGCAAACCCAGAGAGCAGGTACTTGCGGCCCTTCCCGATCTTGCCGATCTCCTCGGGCCTGATCAGTTCACCGGGCTGCTTCGTCTTCGGGTCCCACTTTCGACCCTTGGTGGCTTCAAGCCGGCGGTGGATGACCAGCCACTCTTCCGGTGTGCAGTACGTCTCCCAATCACCGATCTTGGGTTGACCCGTTTCCGGGTCCTTGACGATCCATCCGGTTCGATTCATCCGGCGCATCCCGGACGGCTTCGGGTTGCGCAGCCACGACCGTACGGCAGGGGGCCGCCACATTCCGCCGGTGCTTGTCTTGATGCCGTTGTGCTGCAGCCAGCGGGTGATCGAGGTGATCGAGTCGCCACGTCTTGCCCGCTTGAGCATCTCTTCCGCGTGCACGGCTTCTTTGGGGTGCTTGCGCTTGCCGTCCTTTTGGTAGCCGAACAGCCGCCGGCCTGGGGTGGGTGTACCAGCGAGAGCCCTCGCCATGTGATCGCGAGTCACTCGGAAGGCGATCTTCTTGGGCTCCTTCTTGTTGCCGACCATGCCGACAAGACCCTCGAAGTCGAACCCGTCCGAATAGGGGTTCTTCTCCGAGCCCTCCTGGATGTAGACGCGCTCGGGATGGAGGATCAGGCTGTCGGTGAACCGCTCCCACTCGCCATAGGTCCTCGCTAGCCGAGACTGCTCAACGACGATGACGCCTTCGATGACGTGGTCGTGGCCGGTGATCCTGCATCGGCCGCCGTGTGCCAAGGCGTAGATGAGGTCCTCGAAACCCTCCCGGTACACGTTGCCCTTCGAGACAGATTTGTCGTTGTCGGTGATCTCGCAGACGACTTTGTACCCGAACCGTTCGGCGGTCTGCCGGTTCTCCGGATGCTGGTTGAGAACCTTCTGCTTCTTCTTCCGGTCAACGGAGATCCGCGCGTAACTGGCGATGGGTACGGGCTCGGCCGGGACGCCGGCAGCCCGGCTGAAACTGCGGGAAGAGTAGGGGTGCACGCATCCTCCTGACCGACGACAAGCGGGCAGTCGCCCGTGTCGTGCTCGTCGGTCGCGTGTCTGGAGGATGTAGCAAAAGACCAGTTCAGAATCTACTTGCTACCTAGTCACTCCGCTGGACGTGTTACCAGAAAAATGTGGTCCCAGTTGAACAGGATGTCGGCGCCCAGATCCTCCGCCTCCGCCGCCGCCCGCCGAATGGCCTTGTAGTCCGCATGCTGCGGCTGCAGCTGCACCCCGATACGCACAGGTCGAGAAGTCATGATCAAACCCTAGAAGACCAGCGGCCCTCCTGCAGGGGGAGCAGCCACCCAGCCATCATCTCGCCCCAGCACCGCTGTTGCGCGGCGGCCGGACGCAGCCTGAACAAGAGGCGCCGCCGCCTTCGAAGACGACCGCCGCGCCCGTCTCGGCGGCGAGCCGGCCGGCCAGCGCTCGCCCTTCGTCCCGCCACCGGTCCCAGTCCTCGGGCGTCGAGGAGGACGGTGCCGGATGCTCGGGGGAGCGCCACGCCCCCTGCTGATGACGGTCTTCCCAGTCGGCCCAAGCTTGTAACTCCTCCGCGAGACCTGCGCTGATACGCAAGGACGGCGGTAGCCCGCTCTGATGCGCGTCTTGCTCGGGGCGACGACGTAGCGGACGGGTCTTTACCAAGATCGGTGTTTCCGGCTCTTCGGTTAGTAGGTTTCGGCGGCCGGCCAGCGGTCACCGAAGGTGATGGCGAAGGCATTCAGC
>NZ_JBFAOX010000043.1:0-60857 GCF_040675435.1 Actinoplanes sp. NPDC049598
TGCGCCGCGCCCGCGCCATGCGCCGCGCCCGCGCCCGCGCCGAGCCGCGCCCGTGTCCCGCGCCCGCGCCGAGCCGCGCCCGTGTCCCGCGCCCGCGCCGAGCCGCGCCCGTGTCCCGCGCCCGCGCCCGCGCCCCGCCCCGGCCCGCCCCGCCCCGGCCCGCCCCGCCGATCTTGCGCCCCATGCCTCATGGCGCGCGCGTCGCGCGCGGGCGGACGGGCCGATCGGCCCTGACACGGGGCGGCCGAGCGCCGTACCGTCGAGTTGAAGCCGATCGAAGGAGGTCGCGGTGAAGACCTGGACTGTCGACGATGTCATGACCAGGGCGGTTCTGTCCGTCGACGTGGCCGCCTCCTATCGAGACGTGGTCGATCTGCTGATCGGGCACCGGCTGAGCGCGGTGCCGGTGATCGACTCCCTCGGGCAGGTCGTCGGCGTGGTGTCCGAGGCCGACCTGCTTCGCAAGATCGAGTTCGCCGGCGCCGGGGAGCCGCGGCTGTTCGAGAGCCACCATCGCCGCGGCGAGCGGCGCAAGGCCGAGGCCAGCACCGTCGCCGAGCTGATGAGCGCGCCCGCGGTCGTGGCGTTCGGCGACACCTCGATCGCCGCGGCGGCCCGGCTGATGGAGCGTGAGCGCGTCAAGCGGTTGCCGGTCATCGACGGCCTCGGCCGGCTGATCGGCATCGTCTCCCGCGGCGACCTGCTCAAGGCCCACCTGCGCCCGGACGACGAGATCCTGGCCGACGTCGAGTCGGGCGTGCTGCGCCCGTACGTGGACGACGAGGGCGCCACGGTGTCGGCCACCGTCACCGACGGCGTGGTCACGCTCTCGGGCCGGGTCCAGCGCTACTCGTCGGCCGAGATCGCCGAGCGCCTGACCCGCCAGGTGGCCGGCGTGGTCGAGGTCCGCTCCACCATCACGCACGACTACGACGACAGCCCCACCCTCAACGTCCGCAAGGGCACCGTCGCCGGCTGACAAACTCGCCCGGCCCCGGCCCCGGCCTTCAGTCTCGGCCCCGGCCTTCAGTCTCGGCCCCGGCCTTCAGTCTCGGCCCCGGCCTTCAGTCTCGGCCCCGGCCTTCAGCCTCGGCCCCGGCCTTCAGCCTCGGCCCCCGCCTTCAGCCTCGGCCCCGGCCCCGGCCTCGGCCCCCGCCTTCAGCCTCAGCCTCGGCCCTCAGCCTCGGCCCTCAGCCTCGGCCCTCAGCCCCGGCCGTCAGCCCCCTGGCCACCAACCCCGACCCCGGCCAGCTCGCACGTTCATGCGACCCGCGGCGGAGCGGATGTGGGGCTGCCGAGGGCGACGTCGGGTGGCGGTGCGGGCGTCAGGCGGCGAAAGCGTGGACGTAGGCGAGGGCCGCGTTCATCGACGCGCGCATCGGCTCGGCGGTGCGGAGCGTCTGGCTCAGCTGGCTACCGCCCTGCAAGGCTGTGAGCAGGACCATCGACAGCTCGTCGAGGTCGGCCGTGGGCTGCAGGTCGCCTCGGTCGCGCATGGCTCGCAAACCTTCGTACAGCAGGGAGCGCCAGCGCAGGAAGGCGTTGCACAGGTCCTCGCGGGTCTCGTCGTCGGCGGGGTTCAGCTCGCCGGCGAGGGAGGGCAGCGTGCAGTCGCCGCGGCCGCCGTTGAGCTCCTGGTGCTCGATTGCGGCGTCGGCCCAGGCCCGCAGGGCGTCGAAGCTGTCCAGGGCGCCCATCATGGGCCGGCCGGGGATGAGGGCCTGGCGGGTGATGACGGCCCGGATGAGGGCCTGCTTGCTGTCGAAGTAGTGGTAGAGCTGCGACCCGCCGATGCCGGCCGCCTTGCGCACGTCCTCGGTGCTGGTGCCGGCCACACCGCGCCGGGCGATGAGCTCGGCCGCCGCTTTGAGGATGCGCTCCCGGGTGGCCTGCCCCTTGCGAGTCAACGTCACGATCCCAGCCTAGCGGAATGGGTTGCGCAACCCAAAAATCGGCGCTACAAATTGGGTCGACCAACCCAGAATGGAGTCGACATGACGGATCTCGCAGGCAGGACAGCGCTGGTCACCGGGGCCACCGCGGGCATCGGCCGGGCCGTAGCCGAGCGGCTGGCCGAGCACGGCGCCGAGGTCGTGGTGCACGGCCGCGACGCGCAGCGCGGGGCGGCCCTGGTGGCCGAGATCGCCGAGCGTGGCGGCCGGGCCCGCTTCGTCGCCGCCGATCTGACCGACGCCAAGGACGTCGAGCGCCTGGCCGCCGAGGCGGGCCCGGTGGACATTCTGGTCAACAACGCCGGGCTGTACGAGTTCACGCCCACCCCCGGCACGAGCGTGGACAGCTTCGACCGGCACCTGGCGATCAACACCCGCGCCCCGTTCCAGCTCGTCGCGGCCCTGGCCCCGGGCATGGCCAAGCGCGGCCACGGCACGATCGTCAACGTCAGCTCGACCGCCGCCACCTCGGTCGCACCCGTCGGGGCCGCCTACGGCGCGTCCAAGGCGGCCCTGGAGACCCTGACCCGCTACTGGGCCACCGAGTTCGGCCCCGCCGGCCTGCGCGTCAACGGTGTCTCGTCGGGCCCGGTGCGCACCCCCGGCACCGCCCCGCTGCTAGCCGCCGTCGGCGACGCGATGGACCAGGTGAACGCCCGCGGCCGCATCGGCGACCCTGAGGAGATCGCCGACGTCGTCCTCTTCCTGGTCGGCGACCACAGCAGTTACGTCAACGGCGCGATGGTCAGCGTCCACGGCGGCGAACGGAGCCTGCTGCCCGGGTGACAACCCGGCCCGGAAGGCGTGTCACGAATCGGCGCGCTGTCCCGTCCGTACAGCATGGTCATCAGTCTCAAGAAGGCGGCGGCCGGCGTCGACGAGCGGGTCCGGGTCGCGACGCCGCTGCGCGGTCTGCTCAACAAGGTCTTCCCGGACCACTGGTCGTTCCTGCTCGGCGAGATCGCGCTCTTCTCGTTCGTGGTGCTGCTGCTCACCGGGGTCTTCCTCACCCTGTTCTTCGACCCGTCGATGCAGGAGGTCACCTACCAGGGCTCGTACCCGGCGCTGCGTGGCGTCGAGGTGTCACGGGCGTACGAGTCGGCCTTGAACCTGTCCTTCGAGGTCCGCGGCGGGCTCTTCCTGCGCCAGATGCACCACTGGGCGGCGCTGCTGTTCATGGCGGCGATCGTGGTGCACATGGCCCGGACGTTCTTCACCGGCGCCTTCCGCAAGCCGCGGGAGGCCAACTGGGTGCTCGGCGTCGCGTTGTTCACCTTCGGCTTCCTGGCCGGCTTCACCGGGTACTCGCTTCCCGACGACGGTCTGTCCGGCACCGGCCTGCGGATCGCGGCCGGGATCATCCTGTCGATCCCGGTGATCGGCACCTGGACGTCGGCCTCGCTGTTCGGCGGCGAGTTCCCCGGCGATTTGATCATCGGCCGGTTCTTCATTCTGCACGTGCTGCTGATCCCGGCCGTGCTGCTGGCGCTGATCGCCGTGCACGTCGGTCTGGTCTTCGTGCAGAAGCACACCCAGTGGCCGGGCCCGGGCCGGACCGAGAAGAACGTCGTCGGCGAGCGCATGTTCCCGCGCTACGCGCTCAAGCAGGGTGGCATGTTCCTGTCCGTCTTCGCCGTGGTGGCCCTGCTGGCCGGCCTGTTCCAGATCAACCCGATCTGGCTGTTCGGCCCGTATCGGGCGGCCGACGTGTCGGCGGCCAGCCAGCCCGACTGGTACGTGATGTTCCTGGACGGTCTGGTGCGGCTCATGCCGGCCTGGCAGCTCTACCTCGGCGACTACAGCATCCCGCCGATCTTCTGGCCGTCCGTGGTGGTCTTCGGCCTGCTGCTGACCGTGACCGGCGCCTACCCGTTCCTCGAGGCCCGGCTGACCAAAGACAAGGCCCGGCACAACCTGCTGCAGCGCCCTCGGGACGTGCCGCAGCGCACCGGTGTCGGCGTGATGGCCCTGACGTTCTTCCTGATCGCCACGGTCTCCGGCGCCAACGACATCATCGCCGACAAGTTCCACGTCAGCCTGAACGCGATGACCTGGGCCGGCCGCCTCGGCCTGGTGCTCGGCCCGCCACTGGCGTACTACGTCACCGTCCGGCTCTGTCTGGGCCTGCAGCAGCACGACCGCGAGGTCCTCACCCACGGCGTCGAGACCGGGATCATCCGCCGCCGGCCCGACGGCGCCTTCGAGGAGGTCCACCAACCCCTGGGTTCCGGGCCGGTGCCGTACGGAGGCTGGGTGGTGCCCAAGAAGATGAACCGCCTGGGCGCGCTGATCCCGGCCGTCAAGGGCTTCTTCGTCCCGGTCGAACAAGAACAAGAACGAGAACGGGAGCGGGAGCGGATCACCTCGGGCCGGTGATGCCCTCCGGGCGGATGTGGAGGATGTGGATCGGCTCGGTGGCCGGGCCGAGGCGGACGAAGTTGTGTTCGGACCAGTTCCAGTGCTCGCCGGTGATCAGCTCGTGGGCGACGAAGGAGTCCGGCCAGTTCAGGCCGAGCTCGGGCATGCGCAGGTGGATCCACGTGTCGCGGGTGACGTCGGGCTCCAGGTTGGCCACCACGACGATGACGTCGTCGCGGTCGTAGACGCGGCGGCGCTTGGAGAAGACCAGGATGTGGTCGTCGTCGGCGTCGTGGAAGCGCAGGTTGCGCAGCCGGTGCAGGGCCGGGTGGGCGCGGCGGATCTCGTTGATCAGCTTGAGGTACGGGGCGCCGTTGGGTGCGGTCCAGTCGCGGTTCTTGTACTCGTACTTCTCGTTGTCGATCTGCTCCTCGGCCCCGGGCCGCGGCTCGCGCTCCATCAGCTCGTAGCCGGCGTAGATGCCGTACGTGGGGGAGAGGGTCGCGGCCAGCGCGGCCCGCAGCATCCAGGCCTCCGGGCCGCCGCGCTGCATGAACGGGGTCAGGATGTCGTGCGTGGTCGGCCAGAAGCTGGGCCGCATGTAGGCCGCGGCCGGGCCGGCCAGCTCGGTGCAGTACTCCTCGAGCTCGGGCTTGGTGTGCCGCCAGGCGTAGTACGTGTACGACTGCTGGAAGCCGATCTTGGCCAGGGTGTGCATCATGGCCGGGCGGGTGAACGCCTCGGCCAGCCAGATCACGTCCGGATCGGTGTCGGCGATCAGCCGTTCCCACAGCCAGAGCGGTTTCGTGTGCGGGTTGTCGACCCGGAAGATGGTGACGCCGTGGTCGAGCCAGACCCGGATGACGCGCAGGATCTCCTCGTACAACCCCTCGGGGTCGTTGTCGAAGTTGAGCGGATAGATGTCCTGGTACTTCTTGGGCGGGTTCTCGGCGTAGGCGATGGAGCCGTCGGCCCGGGTGGTGAACCACTCGGGGTGGGCGGTCACCCACGGGTGGTCGGGCGCGCAGTTCAGGGCCAGGTCGAGGGCGACCTCCAGGCCGAGGGACCGGGCCCGGGCCACGAACGCGTCGAAGTCGTCGAACGTGCCCAGGTCGGGGTGGATGGCGTCGTGCCCGCCCTCGGCCGAGCCGATCGCGTAGGGCGAGCCCGGGTCGTCCGGCTCGGCGTGCAGCGAGTTGTTGCGGCCCTTGCGGTTGACCCGGCCGATGGGGTGGATCGGGGTCAGATAGACCACGTCGAAGCCCATGTCGGCCACGCCGTCGAGGCGCTCGGCGGCCGTGGTGAAGGTGCCGCTGATCCAGCGGCCGGCCTCCTCGTCGAAGTGGGCGCCCTCGGAGCGCGGGAACAACTCGTACCAGGCGCCGTAGAGCGCCCGGTCCCGCTCGACCAGCCAGGGATAGTCGGGTGACGCGGAGACGAACTCGCGCAGCGGCCGGGCTCGCAGTTCGCTCTGCACCGCCTCCGAGACCCCGGCGCTGAGCCGCGCCTCGGGGGTCCGCGTGGTGTCGCGCAAGGCGGTGACGGCCTCGGCGAATTCCTTGGACCGCGGTGCGGCGGCGATCGCCCGCTCGAGGACCCGGGCGCCCTCCTCGAGCATCAGCTCGACGTCCACGCCGGCCTCGATCTTGATGACGGCGTCGTGGTGCCAGGTGCCGTACGGATCGGACCAGCCCTCGACCCGGAAGGACCACCGGCCCGCCCGGTCGGCGCTGACCGTGGCCGCCCACGCGTCCAGCCCGGCGTTGACCCGGGTCATCGGCCGCGCGTGCTCCTGGCCCTGCGGGTCGGTGAGGACCACGGTGGCGTTGACCGCGTCGTGGCCCTCCCGGAACACCGTGGCCGTGACCTCGAACTCCTCGCCGGTCACGGATTTGGCCGGCCGTGTGCCGTGCTCGACGACCGGCCCGACGCCGACCACCGGAATGCGCCCGATAGGACTCGTCATACCGATCGACGCTAACCGATCAGGACGTGCTCCGCTGGTTGATCGCGGCCAGCAGACGGTGAACTTCCTCCTCGGTGTTGTAGTGGTAAAGACTCACCCGGACGGCGCCGCCGGTGTGGCCGAAGTACTCGACCGCGTAGTAGTGCCCGTAGGAGACGCAGATGCCCTGGGCGCCGAGGGTCTGCGCAGTCTCGGCGGGTGTCTGGCCCGCGACCCGGAACGAGACCGTGGGGCAGCGGTCGGCCGGCGCCGGCAAAATCTCGATCTTGCTGTTGAGGGCCAGGCCGGTCAGCAGCTGGTCGAGCAGCTTGTTCTCGTAGGAAGCGGCCGCGGCCATGCTGGTCAGCAGCCGGGCGCGGCGGTCACCCTCGGACGGCGAAAGGCCCGCCAGGTGGTCGACGGCCGCGGTGATGCCGGCCAGCAGCTCGAACGACAGCGTCCCGTACTCGAAGCGGTCGGGCACCCCGGCCGGCGACGGGATCAGCTTGACCGGGTGCAGCGGCTCCCACACCGCCGGGTCGGCCACCACCGCCGCGTAGTGCGGCCCCGACCACTTGTAGGCGCTGGTCACGTAGAAGTCGGCCCCGAGGGCCACCATGTCGGTCGGCCGATGCGCGGTCGCGTGCACCCCGTCCACGTACACCAGGGCGCCGGCCGCGTGGGCGAGGTCGGCGATCTCGCGTACAGCCGGAACTGTCCCCACCGCATTGCTGGCCGCAGTGACCGCGACCAGCCGCGTGCGTGGCCCGATGAGCTCGCGGTACTGGGCCACGTCGAGCGCCCCGGTCACCGGGTCGATCTCGGCCCACTTCACCGTGGCGCCGGTCTGCACCCACGGCCGTACGTTGGCGTCGTGGTCGAGCCGCGACACCACCACCTCGTCCTCCGGCCCCCACCCCTGGGCCAGCGTGCGCGCCACGAGATAGGTCAGCGCGGTCGCGCTGGGCCCGAACACCACGCCCGCCGGGTCCCCGCCGACCAGATCGGCCACCGCCGCCCGGGCCGCGGCCACGATCTCCCCCGAGCGCCGGGCCGGCTCGTGCGCGGTGCCCCGGTTCGACACCGCCGCCCGCATCGCCCCGGCGATCGCGTCGATCACCGGCCCCGCCGGCTGGGTCCCACCCGCCCCGTCGAACTGAACGAACCCCTCGGCCAGGGCGGGATAGCCGGACCGGACACGCGCGACGTCAAAGATCATGCACCGATCATCCACTCACCGATGAGTTCCGGCCGCACCCCGTCCCGCATCGCCCTCAACAACGCCGTCAATGAAGGCGCATAACGGAAGACCGAGGCGTCCTTGCCGGCGAAGAACGCCGCGCCGGGGGAGATGTAGAGGGTCAGGTGGAAGCCGTCGGTGCCGACCGGGCACAGGCTCGTGCCCGCGATCTCGGCGCACCGGCGGGCGATGCGGGCGTCCCGCGTGGTGGCGACGGCGCCCGGGTCGAAGCGGGTCCAGCAGTACGACCGTTGGCCGTCGAGCAGGATGCTCGGCTCGTGGCGGAAAGAGAGGAATGCGTATTGCGACAGGAACTCCGCGGCGGCCCCGGAGACCTCGAAGCCGGCCGCTGTCAGCTGCTCTGAAACAGGCAGAACGTCGATGCGGCGCCCGGGGGCCCAGCCGGCTGAAGAGAGCAGACCGACCAGGTCCTCGGGCACCGCGTCCACTCACATCACCTCGACAGGTCTGTCGCGCCGGCTCGTACCAGGACACTCTGGCACGACAGGCACGCCGGTTCGGGTACCCCGGTCGAGCTGCGTACGGTCACGAACTCGATGTCGGCCAGGGTCAGCGGCCGGCCCACCGATTCCTCGAAGGCCGCGCCGTGGCTGGCGATCAGGTTGTTGCAGGCCCGGACCTCCGCGCAGTTGGCGGCGTCACCGGCGAAGGTCTGACCGCCGTGCTCCAGCTCGTCCTGGATCTCCTGTTCGAGATAGCCGGGCCGGGACGACGGGCCCGAGTAACCCGTCTCGGTCAGGTTCGTGCCCCGGAACCGGGCGGCCGCCGTCATGGTCGCGTCGTCCGGCGCGTTGCGAGCCGCCGCGCGGGCCGTGTCGGTCAGGTCGCAGTTGTGCACCAGGACCGAGGTGGCCCCGGCCAGCACGTAGTACGTGTGCAGGCCGTCGACCGTCAGGTCGTACGTCTTCTCCTCGTGCTCGTACGACCGGACCGCCGAGACCTGGACGTAGGTGCCGGCCGCGGTGCGCAGGACCTCGCCCTTGCGCAGATCGCCCGCGTCCACCCACTTCTGCCGGGTCTCCGACCAGAACGGGTGGTGCGCCGTCGTCGTGATCTTCGCGCCGCCCACCGAAACGTCGACGAATTGCTTGTCGTCGTCGGTGCGGATGGTGTGTGTGACCTGCTTGGCGGCCTTTTCAAAGGCCTTGACGGTGTCGCCCGGCTGCACCTTCTCGATGGGCTTGGTCGTCCCGTCGGCCAGCAGCACCGGCGTGCCCGCCACGAAGCTGTGCGGCAGCGGGCAGGCCCCGCCGTCGGCCGCCGGCTTCTTGGTCTTCGCCTTGGCCTTGGCCGCCAGGGCTTTCGCCTTGGCTTGCGCCTCGGCCGCCGCCTTCTTGGCCAATCGTTCCGCGGCGGCCTTGGCCGCCGCCGCCTTCTCGGCCGCCGCCTTGGCCGCCGCGGCCGCCGCTTCCTTGGCTATCCGGGCCGCGTCCTCGGCGCCCTTGAGGATGGCCTTGGCCCACTTCAGCTCCTGGAAGAAGGTGATGACGGCCTTGCCGGCCTTGAAGATGGCCTCGGCGATCTTCTTGGCCTTGAAGATCTTGCCCCAGGGCAGCGCCCCGACGACCATCGAGACGCAGGCCACGAGGTCACCCTTGAGGCAGTTGAGGATGTCGTTGATCCCCAGGAACTCCATGAGGATCTGGCCACCGGCCTCCAGGATCACGTCGAGCGTGCTCTTGGACTGCAGCTGGTTGGCCTTGGCGATGTCCTCGGGGGACGGGCCGGTGGTGGCGGCCGGGGCCGGCGCCGCCGCGCCGGTGGTCTCCGGGGCCGGCATCATGCCGGTCGGGTCGGTGTAGGCCAGCGGGTTGTTCTGGGCGTACGTGTAGGCCGACGTGGCGCCCGGCCCGGTCGGCATCGGGTCACGGCTGTCGAAGCGGCCGGTGCCCGGGTCGTAGTTGCGGGCGGTCAGGAAGTAGTTGCCGCTGCCCGACTTGTTGTCCTGGTAGGCGCCGGTGTACTGCAGCGGGTTCTCGACGCCCTGCTCCGCCTGCGGCTGCCCGGCCAGGGAGGGCCCGACCCGCGGGTTGCCGTACGGGTCGTAGTCGTAGCCCTTCTCGACCGCCCCGGACGGCGTCAGCATGGCGGCGGTGCCGCCGAGCCAATCGTGGGTGTACGCGTGCACCCCGCTCGCCGGGTCGATCAGGGCGAGGGGCTCGTCGTCCGGCCCGTACGTGAACGATCTCGAGCCGTCCCCGTCGGAGTCGATGGCGATCTGCGGCAGGGTTCCGGCCACGTCCCACGACCACCGCTGGGTCGAGGTCTGCGAGCCGAACGCCGTCGTCGACGAGATCCGCAGCCCGGTGGCGTCGTAGTTGAACGTGGTCGACTGCCCCGAGGCCAGTGTCGCCTTGGCCAGGGTGTTGTCGAGGTTGTACTCGAACTTGTCCCCGCCCGCCTTGATCTGGTTGCCGCGGTCGTCGTACTTGTACTCGGTCTCCCGCTCGTGCGAGGGACCTTCGACCTCCTCCTCGACGAGCTGGTCGGCCTTGTCGTACTCGTACTCGGTCTCGTCGTTGCCGGCGGTGCCGGTGCGGACCTGCTGGGTGCGGTTGCCGTTGAGGTCGTACTCGTAGTCGATCCGCCCGACCGGCTTGACCGTCTTGTCGGTGCAGGAGGCCACCCCGTAGCAGGCCGACGTGACCTGATTGACCTCGTCGTAGCTGTAGGCGACCGACTCGGCGACACCGCCGCGGGTGGTGATCACCCGGCTCGGGTTGCCGACCTTGTCCAGCGTCAGGTCATACTTCGAGACCGGGTCCTGTACGCCCGGAACCGCGGCTCCGGTGCGCTCGGTGCCCACCGACGTCAGCCGGCCCGCGTCGTCGTAGACCCGCTTCTCGGTCAGCCCGGTCGCCGCCGGCATCGTGGTGCTGGTGCGCCGGCCCGCCACGTCGTAACCGAAGCTCCACGTGGCCCCGCCCACGGTCTGCGAGGTGACCCGGCTGGCCGCGTCGTAGCCGTAGGCCACGGTGGTGCCGTTCGGGTACTGCCGGTTGGTGATGTTGCCGCGCGCGTCGTAGTCGTAGGCGTACGTCTCGTCGGCCCGGCCCGCCTGTTTGCGGGTGACCGACCTGATCTGGTCCTCGTCGTCGTAGGTCACGGCCCGCACGCCGGTCGCGTCGCCGTACGAGGTGACCCGGTCCTTGGCGTCGTAGCCCCAGGTGTAGACCGGCCCGCCGGTGCCCGCGGTGCGCTTGGCCAGCCGGTTGACGATGTCGTACTCGTCGACGATGGTCCGCTTGGCGATCTCGGCCGGGCTCAGGTCGTCCAGATCGTCGTCGTCGCCGACGGTCAGCGTCTGGATCCGGTTGTTGTCCGGGTCGTACTTGGCGTACGTGGTGCGCTCGAGCGGGTCGCTCGTGCGGATCAGCCGCCCCGCCTCGTCGTAGTACATCGAGGTCTTGTTCTCACGCGGGTCGGTGACCGACGCCAGGGCGCCGTCCTCGCCGTACGTGTAGAGGGTCGACTCCTCCTCCGGGTCGTCCGAGTCGTACTCCGCGTTGGCCGCGGTGACGGTCCGGGTCCGGTCGTCGTCGGTGTACGTGTAGCGGGTGGTGTGCCCGTTGGCGTCGGTGGTCGACACCGTCCGGTTCAGCGCGTCGAACTTCGACGTGGTCGCGTTGTCGAGCGCGTCGACCGTCTTGACCGGGTTGGCCGCGAGGTCGTACTCGTAGTGGGTGGTGAAGCGCTCCTTGTCCGCGCCGGCGACGTTGCCGCGGGGCTCGGTGACGGAGGAGAGCAGGCCGTCGTCGGTGTACGTGTAGGTGGTGACGCCGCCGGTGGCCGAGATCTGCTTGATCTTGTGGCCGGCCTCGTCGTACTCCGACTTGGTCTCCACGCCGCCCGAGTCGGTGATGCCGGTCTGCCGGCCCGCCTTGTCGTAGGCCATGGCCGTGGTCCGGCCCAGCGCGTCCTTGGTCCCGGTGACCAGGCCGCTGTTGGCCCGGGTGGAGGTGGACGACTTGCCGAACTCGTCGACCGTCTCCACGCTGCGGTCCAGGTCGTCGACCTTGTAGTCCTTCACCACGACCTGCCCGCCCGGGTAGGGCCTGCGCATCTGGATCAGGTTGTCGTTGTGGTCGTACTTGTAGCTGGTGGTGAAGTCGGCCTTGGTGGCGCCGGGCACGTTCCCGCGCGGCGAGGTGACCGACTCGACCAGACCCTTGACGTTGTACGTCCAGCTGGTGACCAGGTCGGCCTCGTGCTTCATGTCGACCGCGGAGGTCAGCCGCCGCCCGGCCGGGGTGTACGTGTAGAGCAGCGTCCGCCGCGCCTCGTAGGTCGCCTTGGGCAGGCCGTTGTCGAAGTACGCGTACGAGACCGCGACCCCGCCGGCCGTGGTCGTCTTCTCCAGCCGCCCGGCCGTGTCGTACCGCTTGGTGTCCGGGTTCTTCTTGCCCGGCGACTGCACCGCGACGACCCGGTCAAGAGCGTCATAAGACGTACGGGTCGTGAAGTTCTCCGGTTTCGCCCCGGCCACCGTGCCCCGCGGGTCGGTGACGGTGACCTTGCGGCCCACCTTGTCGTAGCCGTACGCGATCCGCCGCCCCTCGGCCGACACGGACGCCTTGACCAGACCGGCGTTCTGCTCCCCGGCCGCGATGTTCTCGTACCGGAAGACCTTGCCCCGCTGGTCGGTGACGGTCAGCCGCAGACCCCGGTCGTCGTACGTGTAGGTGATCGAGTGGTTCTCCGGGTCGGTGGTCTTCACCAGCTCGTCGAACGCGTTGTACTCGTCCTTCCACGTCTGCCCGTCGGCGTCGACGTGGGTCGTCGGGTTGTTCCGGGCGTCGTACTGCGTCTTCTCGCTGAACTTGCGGCCCGGGGCGAACTGCTCGATCCGGTTGCCGGCCGCGTCGTACTGCGACTCGTGCTGGTTCTGGTTGCCGTTGACCACCAGGTTGCGGTTCAGCGTGCCGTCGTACCGGTGGTTGTTGGTGTCGCCGTTGCCGCGCTGCGAGTAGAGCAGCACGTTGCCCTTGTAGCCGTCCCAGACCACCACGTTGTCGGCGTCGACGGTCTTGGCCTCCTGCTTGGCCGCGTTCCACTCGAACGTCGTGGCCGCGCCGAGCGCGTCCAGCTGACGGGTGACCCGGCCGGTCGGGCCGTACTCGTTGGTCAGCGCGACCACCTTGCGCGGGTCGACGACCTGGGTGAGCAGCCGGGCCGCGCTGTACCTGTACTGCCAGGTCTCGCCGGCCGCGTCGATCACCTTGGTCAGCAGGCCGTCGGTGTAGAAGTACTGCGTCTTGCGGCCGTCCGGCAGCGTGATGGACTGGATCAGCCCGCCGGCCAGCTTGACCGCGACCGTCCGGGCGGAGGCGTCGGTGATCGTGATGCCCGTGGCGCTGTGCGCGAACCGCAGCCCCACCTGGCGCGGGTTGAGCACCGAGACCAGCCGGCCCTGCCCGTCGAAGGTGAAGACGATGTTGCGGCGGGTGGTCAGCGTCCAGCCGTCGCCGGCCTTGCGCAGCGTCGACCGCACACCCGGCGGCCGTACGAAGCCCGCGCCGTCGGCCTTGAACAGCGTGTCCGACCCGTCCTCGGCGCGGACCAGGGCGCCCCCGTCGACCGGGGTGACCTTCATGTCGTACACCCAGGCCCAGCCCGGCCCGAAGGCCGAGGCCCCGGTGTTGAGCGAGGCGTAGGCCCGCCCGGACGAGAACGGCACCCCGAACGACGTCATCGCGAGGTCGCTCTCGTTGCGGGTGAAGCCGCCGGTGCCGGTGTTCACGCCGATCGCGCGCACGGCCTGGCTGGCGTCGGTCATGCCGAGCGCGGTCGAGCAGCCACAACCGGCCGCCTGCCGGTCCGGGATGGCCGGCGGGTCGATCGTGGTGCGCGGCTGGGCGTTCTCCGAGTTGGCCGACGGCACCTCGCCGTCCGGGTAGAGCGCGGTGATGACGACGAAGTAGCTCTTCGTGGCGTCCAGCTGCCAGCCCTCGGCCGCGCCGAGCGACTTGCAGTACGTGCGCAGCTCACCGCAGCCGTCGTTGCCGAGCTTGTCCCGCCCGAGGACGACCGACTCCTGCCTGGTCTGCGAGCCGGTCTCGTACAGGTCGACCCGCCACGAGTCGAAGCCCTGGTCCTTCAGGTTGAAGTAGGTGACGAGCGAGGTGTCGCCGACCACGAATCCGGGCCGCAGCACCACATCCACGAAGGCTTCACCCGGTGCCGCGGCGGCGACCCGGGCCACGGCTGCTTTGCCTACTGTCTCGGCTTGGCCGCCGGCTCGCACCAGCGGCGGTACGACCGGAGGCCGCTCAGCCTCCGTGACGGCGACGTTGTCCGCCGCCCCGGCCGGCACGCCGCGTTGTTGCGGCGCGGCCCCGGCGGTGACCTTCGGAACGTCGCCGGGATCGGCCGACGCCGGGTTGTCGACCGGTGGCGCCAGCGTTCCGACCAGAAGCAGTGCGCTGAAGCCCGCGATATAGCGGGCCCGCGCGAATCCACGCGCGAACGACATGATTGATGACCTCCCCCGTGAGATGACCAAGGGGGAGCCAAGCATGCAGATCTATCGATTTAAACGCGGTGTCGTTGATCTGTCAGCCGGGGCCGAATGGTCAGACATCGCCCTCGGCGTAGTCGTGCATCGCCGCGGCCACCTCGCGCAGGAACGACACCGCGGCGGCGGCCTCCTCGGGGCTCAGCCGGGCCACGGCCTCCTCGATGCGCCGCAGAAGTGGGGCGAGGGCGTCCCGCACTTCCTCGTACGCGTGCCCGGTGGCGACCACGGTCTGCCGGCGCCGGTCGGACGGGTGCGGGATCCGCTGGGCGTGCCCGGCCGCGTCGAGCCGGTCGACCAGCGTGGTGGCCGAGGCCGACCGGATGCCCAGACGCTGACCGAGCTCCGTCGGGCCCAGCCCGTCGGTGCTGCTCAACAAGTGGTCGAGGGCGACCGCGTCGGTGATGCCCACCCCCAGCCGGCGGGCCAGGCTGTGCGTCGCCTCGCCGTTGGCCTGCAGCACGGCGCGGACTGCGCGGGCCAGCTCGCTGCCCTGCGCTCGTTCCGGCGTGTCCACCGCGACATCATACGACGATCGAGTAGCGAGTTTATCTAACTACTTGTATAACAAGATTCATGACAGTAGAGAGAAATGCCCGCCGTGGGGCCGGGAGATGATCATCGTGGGCCCCCACGTCGTAAACGTCCAGCTCAGCGCCCTGATCGTGACTGCCGCCACCCGGCTGCTCGGCCTGGCCCGGCTGCTTGAGGGGGATCCCGCGTGACCGAGCTGGCCGCGCGCGTGCAGCAGGCCGTCGACGAGTTCTTGGCTGCCCAGGCGGCAGTACTGGCCGACGTCAGCGACGACTGCGCTCCGCTCGTGCAATATCTGACCGGTTTCCTGAGCGGCGGGAAGCGGCTTCGGGCCGCGTTCTGTTACTGGGCCTGGCGGGCCGCCGGCGGGCCGGACGGGCCGGGCATCGTGCGCGCGGCCACGGCGCTCGAGTTCTTCCAGGCGGCGGCGCTGATCCACGACGACGTGATGGATGCCTCCGAGACCCGGCGCGGCGCCCCGGCGATGCACCGGCGGTTCTCGGCCCTGCACCGCGGCCACGGCTGGCGCGGCGACGCCGGCCGCTTCGGCGAGTCGGCCGCCGTGCTCGCCGGCGACCTGTGCCTGACCTGGAGCGACGAGCTCTACACGGCCAGCGGCCTGGCTCCGGCCGCTCTCGCCCGGGGGCGCTCGGTCTTCAACGGCATGCGTACGCAGCTCATGGGCGGGCAGTATCTCGACCTGCTGGAGCAGGCGATGGCCGGGTCCCGCCGCCAGGGCGCCCTCGAACGCGCCCGCCGGGTCGTGCACTACAAGAGCGCCAAGTACACGGTGGAGCATCCGCTGCTCCTCGGCGCCCAGCTCGCCGGGGCCGGCGACGACCTGCTGGCCGGCCTCTCCGCCTTCGGTCTGCCCCTGGGCGAGGCGTTCCAGCTGCGCGACGACATCCTGGGCGTGTTCGGCGACCCCGCCCGCACCGGCAAGCCGGCCGGCGATGACCTTCGCGAGGGCAAGCGAACCGTGCTGGTCGCGCTCACCCTCGAACGCTCCGCCCCGGCCCAGAAGGCCCGCGTCGACGCGCTGCTCGGCGCCCCCACGCTCGACGCCGCCGGCATCGGAACGCTCCGCGAGATCATGACGGACACCGGAGCCCTGGAAGCCGTCGAAAACATGATCTCCGACCTGCTGGATCACTCGGTGGCCGCCCTGGACGCCACCCCCCTCGACGAGGCGACCCGCCCGGTGCTGGCCGGCCTTGCGCGGGCCGCCACCGAGCGGGTCTCCTGAGCCGGCTCTGCCGATCAGCTCGTTCGGCAGGTCACCGTAGGCCAGGTCCAGTTGCCGTTGGCCATGATGGTCACGCCGAAGTTGTTGCCGTTGCCGTTCGGTCTCGCGGTGACGGTACCGGTGGTACCGCTGACCGAGGCGTTCCAGCTGTTCTGGATGCTCTGGCCGCCGTTGAGGGTGAGCCCGACGGTCCAGTTGCTGGTGTTCTGCACCGAGACGTTGAGGTTGAAGCGGTCGCCGTACTGCTGGCCCGCCGAGAGCACCGCGGTGCAGTTGCTGCCGTCGTTCGGCGGGGGAGTGGTCGGGTTGGTGCCGCCGCCGCTGCCCTCACGGACGGTGATGTCCGAGCTGCCCTGGCTCTGGTAGCCCTCGGTAGCCATGATCTGGTAGCTGTGGTTGGTGCCGAGGTTCAGGCCGGCCCGCGCCCACGCGTCGAAGTGGTTGGCGATCGTGATGGTGCCGGAGCTGCGCTTCGACTGCCGGACACTCCAGAACTGGTAGAACGTCTGGTTGCCGTCGATCGACGGCGCGTTGACCCGCTGGCTGCGCAGGATGTCGTACGTGCCGCCGTCGGTGGTGACCGTGCCCATCCGGGTGGCGCCGCTGCTCGGGTTGTAGCTGCCGAAGTTCTCGACGATGTAGTACTCGATGAGCGGGTTGCGGGTCCATCCGTACAGGGCCAGATAGGTGTTGTTGTTGCCGGGGTTGTAGGAGCCGGAGTACGTCACTGTGCGGCGGGTGCCGGTGGCCCAGCCCTTACCGCCGACCCAGTTGTTGGTGCTGCGGTCCCAGCTGCTGGAGTAACGGCCGTCGGCGCGCAGCGTCATGCTGGCGTTGCCGCTGTCCTTCCAGAACGAGAAGTAATAACCGTTGTGCGTGCCGGTCGTGTTCGAGCTGACGGTCCGGTCGGACTCGGCGTGCGCGGTGCCGGCCACCGTCACGCCGGCCACGGAAAGGGCCACGGCGAAGGCGGCCCCGGCGAGCGCGCGGACGACCCCGCGGCGTGGGGGATGGGGACGGGCTGGATCTGCGGTCATGAATGCGTCCTCCTCGGAAGGGGGCTGCCGGGGAGCAGCCCCGCAGACGTGACGAACCGGGACCGCGGGGATCAACGGTCATCGAAGTCCGTCATTGCGTGATCGTGGCCTTCGAGGGGCGTCCGTGTCAACAACTTACGGAAACATTCCGGAATTACCGAGGGTGCCCCGCTGTTCATCTGCGCAGTTCAAGACCAACTTGAAGGCGGCCGTACGCGGGAGAGCGCACCCATGATCACGGCATCTCAACTTAGATTACGAAACTTACGAAGCGGCCCGGCGAGGGTTTCCCCGCCGGGCCGCTGCCGTTGTCCGCTCGTCGTCAGGTTGCTCAGTCAGACCGCGCAGGGCCGCCTGTCGGCCGCTTGGTGGGCGTGGTCAGGGCGCACGGTCGGGCCGCTTGGTGGGCGTGGTCGGGCCGCATGGCCGGGCTGCTTGGTGGGCGTGGTCGGGCCGCTTGCCGGGCGGTGTCGCCGGGCCGCTTTGCCGGGTCTCCTTGTCAGGCCGCGCAGGTCAGCGACGGCGTGGCGGCTGAGCCGGAGGCGATGAAGCCGAACTCGGCGGTCGCGCCCGGAGCGAGGGAGCCGTTCCAGGCGGCGTTGCGCACGGTGACCGACGAGCCGTTGACCGACAGGACGCCGCCCCAGACCTGGTTGACCGTCTGCCCGGCGGCCAGTGTCCACGAGACGGACCAGCCGCCGATCGCGCCGGCGCCCGCCTTGACCGTGACTAGGCCCTGGAAGCCACCCTGCCACGAGCTCGACGTCACGTAGCTCGCGCCGCACGCTCCGGCCGGCTGCGTGGTCGGCGGAGTGGTCGGAGGCGTCGTGGTGGGCGGGGTCGTGGCGGGAGTGGTGGGCGGCGGGGTGGTCGGGCCGGTGGTCGGCGGCAGGGGTGCGCCGGTGGCCAGGCTGGCGGCCAGGTCGGGCTGGAACGAGCCGGCCGCGTACCGGCAGCCGTCGGCCTCGCCGGGCGGCTTCACCCAGAGGAAGGCGTCGATGTTGGCGTCGCCGGTGTCGAGGGTCGGGTAGCGGCCGATCCGCCGGTCCGTGTTGTCGTCGCCGCACCAGTCGCCGGCCGCGCCGCCGTTGCGGCTGGTGTCGATGACCTGCCGCTTGCCGTTGACGCCGCGGCCGGCCAGCGCGCTCAGCACCGAGCGGCCGAACGAGGTCTCGTTCGCGGTGGACTGGAAGTTGGAGACGTTGCTGTAGAAGCCGTCGGCGTCGGCGACACCCGCGTTGACCAGCCGGCCGGCCTGCTCGGCGGCGCTGTTCCAGGCCGAGTGGCCGCCGTCCAGGTAGACCTTGGCCCCGGCTGCCTTGAGGGTGCGGGTCGCCGTGGCCAGCGCCTGGTTGCGGGCGCTGAGGTCGCTGCCGCTCAAACAGGTCTGCAGGGCGATCGAGTCGGGCTCGAGCAGGATCAGCGTGGTCCGGCCGGCCAGGCCGCGGGCGATCCCGTTGATCCAGGTCTGGTACTGGTTCAGGTCGGGCGCGCCGCCCGCGCTGGCCCCGCCGCAGTCACGGTTGGGGATGCCGTAGACGGTCAACTGCGGCACCTGCCCCGCCGCGGCGGCCGCGCCGACGTAGCCCGACACCTCGGACTCGATGGTCGACAGGTTGAAGTTCGACAGCCAGCGGGTGGCCGGCTGGCTGGCGATGCGCGAGCTGATCAGGGCCGCACGGGAGTCGTTGGGATTGGCCGCGACCCAGCGGGCCACGGCGGTGCTGGGGTCACGGTAGAGGGTGCCGCTGAGGGTGCCGGCCGAGGCGGTGCCGCCGGTGAACCCGACAGCGACCGCGGCGGCAGCACACGCGATCGAGGCGGAGACGATGGTCAGTCGTCGCGGGCGGCGAGAGGGGGAGTAAGGCACGGTGCTTCCTTCCGAAGGGGAATTCCGGATGACTGGGAGCGCTCCCACACCGTAACTCCGCCGCCCGTTCCCGGCAATCGACAGGATTGGATCGAGGCCGTCACTCCTCTTCGGCTTCGGGGGCACGGGGAGGGCGGCCGGGGCCGCGCATGCGGCTCACCTGGCCGGGGAGGCGGCCCGCGTCGGCCAGAGCCTGGCGGAGGAGGAACTCGATCTGGGCGTTGGTGCTGCGCAGCTCGTCCCCCGCCCAGCGCGCCAGTGCGTCGTGCACGGCGGGGTCCAGGCGGAGGAGGAGCTTCTTCCGTTCGGTTGCCATGGGGCCAGGCGCTTCCGTTAGGAGTAGAGGGTGCCCGCGTTGACCACCGGCTGGGCGTCGCGGTCGCCGCACAGCACCACGAGCAGGTTGCTGACCATCGCCGCCTTGCGCTCCTCGTCGAGGTCGACCACGTCGTTCTCGGCCAGGCGGAGCAGGGCCATCTCGACCATGCCGACCGCCCCCTCGACGATGCGGGTGCGGGCGGCGACGATCGCGTTGGCCTGCTGCCGGCGCAGCATGGCGCTGGCGATCTCGGGGGAGTAGGCCAGGCGGGTCAGCCGGGACTCGATGATCTTCACGCCGGCCGCGGCCACGCGGACGCCGATCTCCTCCGACAGCTTGGCGGTGATCTCGTCGGCGTTGTCGCGCAGCGACATCCGGGTGGTGTCGTGGGAGTCGTAGGAGTAGCCGTTGGCGATGTGCCGCACGGCGGTCTCGGTCTGGATGGCCACGAACTCGATGAAGTCGTCGACCTCGAAGACGGCGCGGGCCGTGTCCTCGACCTGCCAGACGACGACGGCGGCGATCTCGATCGGGTTGCCGTCCAGGTCGTTGACCTTCAGGACGTCGGTCTCGTGGTTGCGGATGCGCACGGAGACGCGGCGCCGGGCGGTGAGCGGGTTGACCCAGCGCAGCCCGTCGGTGCGGACCGTGCCGGTGTAGCGGCCGAGCAGCTGCAGCACGCGGGCCTCGCCCGGCGCGACCGGCGTCAGCCCGGCCAGGACGAACAGCGCCGCCAGTCCGAACAGGACGGCCGCGCCGATCAGGACCCCGGCCACCGCGTTGTCGTCCTGCTGCACGCCGATGACGAAGGCGACGAAGCAAAGAACGATCACCGCGATCGACAGGCCGAGGACCGGCCAGCCCGAGGCGCCCCGGGCGATCCGCTCCCGGGTCTGCGGCTCGGGCAGCTCGAGGTGTTCCGTCATGTGGTGCTCCTCCCGTGTTGATGGCACCAGACTAGCAATCTGATATCACATTTTTCAACCCGTACGATCGGGGAATGTGGACTCGGCGTCGAGGCTCGCGCCTCCCGGCGGTGGTGGCCGGCCTGTGCGACGACGCCGCCGTCTTCCCGCCCGGGCTGGCGCCGCTGCCGGCGGCGGTCCGCGCCTACCGGGAGCGGCAGGCCGAGTGGTACGCGGAGCTGGCCGGGCCGCTGGTGCTCAGCGCCGCCGCGCTGCCCGAGCTGGCGCGGCTGCTCGACGCCGGCGCCGAGCCGCTGCCGTTGTCGGTGACCCTGCCGGACGGGCCGGCCGGTCTGCCGGGAGTCCTGACGGACGCGGCGGCCCTGCCGGTCGACCTACGGTCGGTGGAAGTGGCGGTGCCCACCGGCGTCACGGCGGCCGAGGTGGTCGACCGGATCGGCGATCCGGCGGTCGAGGTCTACGTCGAGGTGCCGCGCGACGAGCGCCGGCTCCCGGTGATCGAGGCCGTCGCGGGGCGGTACCGCGCCAAGTTCCGTACCGGCGGGGTCCGGGCCGAGCTCTATCCCGGCGAGGCCGAGCTGGCGAGCTCCGTGGCGGCCGTGGTCGCGGCCGGGGTGCCGTTCAAGGCGACGGCCGGGCTGCACCACGCGGTGCGCAACACGGACCCGGAGACCGGGTTCGAGCAGCACGGCTTTCTCAACCTGCTGCTGGCCACCGACGCCCTCGTCCGCGGCGGCGGCGAGCCCGAGGCCCGGGCCCTGCTGGCCGAGCGGGACGGCGGCGTCGTGGCCGGGCTGGTCCGGGAGCTCGACGCGGAGCGCGTGCGGGCGGCGTTCACCTCGTTCGGCACCTGCAGCCTCACCGACCCGCTCGACGATCTCGTGCGGCTGGGCCTCGTGGAAGGAGCGGCTTCGTGAGCTTCGGCTTGGACAACCTGCCGTACGGGATCTTCTCGCCGGCCGGTGGGAAGCCCCGGGCCGGTGTGCGGCTGGGCGACACCGTCATCGACCTGGCGGCGCTGCTGGGCGACCCGGTGTTCGACGCGCCGTCGCTCAACCCGTTCCTCGCGCAGGGCCCCCGGCGCTGGGCCGAGGTCCGCGAGCGGGTCCGCGACGCGCTCGAAGGACCGGTGGCCGGCGAGGCCCAGCACCCGCTCCGTGCGGTGCGGCTGCATCTGCCGTTCGAGGTGGCCGACTACGTCGACTTCTACGCCTCCGAGCACCACGCGTCGAACCTGGGGCGGCTGTTCCGGCCCGACTCCGAACCGCTGATGCCGAACTGGAAGCACCTGCCGGTCGGCTACCACGGCCGGGCCGGCACCGTCGTCGTCTCCGGCACCGACATCGTCCGGCCCAGCGGGCAGCGCAAGGATCCCGGCGAGGCCGCGCCGAGCTTCGGGCCGAGCCGGCGCCTGGACATCGAGGCCGAGCTCGGGTTCGTCGTCGGGGTCGGCTCGCCTCTGGGCGGCCGGATCGCGGTGGACGAGTTCGCCGAGCACGTGTTCGGCGCGGTGCTGGTCAACGACTGGTCGGCCCGCGACCTGCAGGCCTGGGAGTACGTGCCGCTGGGGCCGCACCTGGGCAAGAGCTTCGCCACCTCGGTCTCGCCGTGGGTGGTGCCGCTGGCCGCGCTCCAAGCGGCCCGGATCCCGCTGCCCGGGCAGGACCCGCCGCCCCTGCCGTACCTGCGCGGGAACGAGGACTGGGGCCTGGACATCGACCTGCTGGTGGAGTGGAACGGCGAGCCCGTCTCGCGCCCGCCCTATCGCGAGATGTACTGGTCCCCGGCGCAGATGCTCGCTCACCTGACAGTCAACGGCGCCGCGGCCCGGACCGGTGATCTCTTCGCCTCCGGCACCATCTCCGGCCCCGAGAAGAACCAGCGCGGCGCGTTCATCGAGCTCACCTGGGGCGGCCGCGAGCCGATCACGGTCAAGGGCGAGGAGCGCACGTTCCTGCGCGACGGCGACGAGGTCAGCATCTCCGCCACCGCCCCAGGCCCGAACGGCACCCGAATCAGCTTCGGCCAGGTGACAGGCACCATCCGCCCGGCAGTCTGAAGCAGGCCGTCAGCCGTTGCCGTCGAAGGCGCCCAGCCGGTCGATGGCGAAGGACAGGACGATGTCGCGCAGGGCGGCCGCGTCGTCGTCCCCGTACAGCTGCGTGTTCTTGACCTGGGCGAAGCGGGGCGCGAGGACGTCGATCGGCACGTCGGCGGTGCGCAGCGGCAGGTGCGGGAACGCGGCCACGTAGGTGGGGTCGCGCCGCAGCGGCCGCGCGCCGGGCACCTCGCGGGAAGCCGGCAGGCCGAGGACGACGGACCGGTCCACGGCCTGCCGGGCGGCCACGGCGTCGGCCGGCGAGCCCGGCTCGAGGGTGACGCGGACCGGGCGCAGGCCGAAGTTGCTGCAGTTGGTGAGGTCGTCGCCGCAGACGTTGGGGACGGCCAGCACGTCGCGGAGCGCGTAGAGCTCGATGTGGTCGCCGGGGCGGGCGCGGTTGCGGTGGATGACCGTCCCTTCCGTGTTCATGAACAGGTTGAGCGACTCGTGCAGGTCCCACGGCGCGAGTCCGTACTCCCGCTGGGCCTCGTTCTGGATCTCCTGACAGTTGGTCCGGTCGTGCAGGCCGAAGAAGGCGCTGTAGATCAGGCGGCTGCAGAACGGGAACTGGGTGTCCGTGGTGGCGTTGCCACCGATGATGGCCATGATCGGGCGTTCCCAGGGGGCGTTGGACCACAGCACGTCGCCCGGTCCCGGGTGCGGGCCGTGTATGCCTCGGGTGCGGCCGACGTGCAGGCGCTCGCGGGGGTCGGCCAGGGAGAAGACGTTGAGGTCGACGCACTGGTGGCCTTCGATCTGCTCGATCCGGATCACCTGTCCTGCGGCCACCTCAAGCGCTCGGCCGGTGCCGGGTTGGAGGATGTGCGCGCTCACGGGCGTACGGCCGGATGGTGTTGATCTTGAAGGAAGCGCCGGGCCGGGGCGGAAAACGGGCGCGGAATCCAGGGCGTCGCGCACGAGGGCGGGGATGTCGCTCGACGAGCGGTCGGCGACGGCCTGCAGGAAGTCGCGCTGCTGGTGGTTGAGACGGAGAGTGATCACAGGCGGGGCCGCAGACCGTAGTTGACGGCGGCGTTGAGCACGATGAGCAGCACCGCGCCGAACATCATCGGGGTGGTGACCAGCGCCCGGACCCAGTCGGGCATGGTGGCCACCATCGCCTCGGGCAGCCACTGACCGCCGAGGGCGAGGATGAACGCGGTGCCGGCGACCGTGATGTTGAGGTCGTCCCACTCCACCCCGCTCATCATCTGGATGCCGCTCATCGCGATGATCCCGAACAGCACGGTGGACGCGGCGGCCAGCACGGCCCCGGGCAGCCCCGCGACGAAGGCGCTGAAGACCGGCAGGAACGCCAGGGCGATGGCGATGATCCCGGCCGTCATGGTGACGAAGCGGCTGCCGACCCGGGTGACCCGGACGATGCCGGCGTTCTCCGGGTACGAGGCGGTGCCGATCCCGCCGAACAGCGCGCCCACAACCGAGCCCACGTACTCGGTGAACAGGCCCCGGTTGATTCGGTTGCGGGTCAGCTCGGTGCCGCCCCAGCGCGACACCAGGGTGTACATGCCGACGGCCTCGGCGCTCGACTCGAGAAACGCGAGCAGCATCAGCAGCACGGCCGGCCACTGCACGGCGAAGCCGAACGGCAGCAGCGACGGTGGCCCGACGAACGAGACCCCGGACAGGTCGGGCGTGCTCCACAGGCCGGTCACCGCGGCCAGTACGGATCCGACGACCATGCCGATGATGACGGCCGCCCGCCGGACCAGCGTGTCGCCGCCCAGCAGCAGGCAGGCCACGACGACGACCAGCGTGACCAGGCCGATCCAGAACAGGTCCCAGCCGTAGCCGGGCTGTCCCTCGGCGCCGAACCAGCCGGGCAGGCCGAGCGTGGCCAGCTGGGCCCCGATGATGACGCACATGGTGCCGAAGACCAGCGGGTCGGTGGCGAAGCGGACGACGTGGATCAGCACCCCGAACCGCCCCACCGGCACGGTCAGGACCATGAAGATCAAGCCCGCCACGACCATGGAGCCGTACGCGGCGTCGAGCCCGTAGGTGGCCCCCACGGCGAGCAGGGCGGCGAAGAACGCGGCGGTCGGGCCCTGCACGATCGGCAGGCGGACGATCCGGCTCGACTGCAGGACCGTCACTACCCCGGCCAGCAGGAACGACGCCTGGATCATGTGGGTGACGTCGCCGGTGGCGAGGCCGAGGGTGATGCCGATGAGCACCGGGAAGACCCAGATGGCGGACAGGGTCAGCAGGTGCTGCACGGCGAAGAGCAGAAGTTTGGGGGGCGCGACGCGCTCATCGAATCCGACGTCGAGAATCCGTTCGGCATTCACAATGATCGATACTACGGCTTTGGCACACGGTAGCCATTCCGATCACGCACCGTAGCAATTATCGTCATCTATGCCGCTCGGCGGCCGCTCGCGCATTGCTGCGCGCACCCCCTCCCCCCTTTGAAGGCATGGTCCCGCATGTCCACAACGCGCTTTCGCGCCACGCTCCTGGCTGCCTCCGTACTGTTGGCGGTGATGCTGCCGACCGCACCCGCCCACGCCGCCGCGCCCACCCTGGCCTCGCGGATGGCCCAGGTGCAGACCGCGAAGACGATCAACTACTACCCGTCGAACGCCGGCTGGACCTTCATGTGGACCAACTTCGACGTCGTGCGCATCCACGCCGACCTCAACCGGGCGGCCGCGCTCGGCGCCGACACCGTCCGGGCCATCGTCTTCCCGCAGACCTTCGGCTACCCGGCGCCCTCCGCCACGTACACCCAGGAGCTCAGCACCTTCGTCGACCTGGCCGACGCGAACGGGCTCGACGTCAAGCTGACCCTGTTCGACTGGTGGTCGGGTTACTCCGATGTCACCAACAGCATCGGCTGGGCCCAGTCGATAGTGACGCCGTACGCGAACGACCCCCGGGTGATCGCGGTCGAGCTCAAGAACGAGATCCCGCCGAACGACGCCACGGCGATGAACTGGGCCCGCGCGCTGATTCCCGCCCTTCGCTCGGTCGCGCCCACGATGCCGCTGACCCTGACCGTCGACGGCACCAGCGGCGCCACCGGCATGGGCACGCTCAAGACCCAGCTCGCCGGCACGCCGCTCGACTTCTACGACTTCCACTTCTACGGCGCCTCGGAGCGCGCCCTGGCCGAGATCTGGCGGGCTCAGGCCGCCGTCGCCCCGGCCCCGGTGGTCGTCGGCGAGACCGGCGTCAGCACCGTCTCCGGCACCGAGGGCGAGCAGGGCGCGTACCTGGCCCGCGTCTTCCGGGCGGCCCAGGAGGCCGGCATCAACTCGGTCGCGCCGTGGACGCTCAACGACTTCGCCGCCGGCGCCATTCCGCCCAACTCGAGCGTGTCGACCCAGCCCGCGCAGTACAAGTTCGGCCTCTACCGCACCGACGGCACGGCCAAGATCGGCGCATCGGTGGTCACCACCGGCTGGTCGGGGACGACCACCAACAGCATTCTCAACCTCGGGTTCGAGGCCCCGGCGATCAACTCGCCCTGGCGGAATTACCAACCCCAGGCCGGCTCCGCCGTCATCAGCACAGACTCGCCCCGTACGGGGACGCAGGCGGCCCGGTTCTCCGGGACCACCCGCTCCGGCAGCAACCTGCCCTCGCTGCTCACCTCGCCCGTCACGCCGGTCCAGCCCGGATTGCCGTGGCATGCCGAGGCGTACGCCCGGGGGGTGGCCGCTACCGGGATCACCGAGATCGCGCTCAGCTGGTTCGACATCAACGGCACGTGGATCAGCCAGAACACGTCCAACCGGTTGCCGGTGGGCAATACGGGGTGGACGAAGCTCTCCGTGGATGCTTTTGCGCCGGCCGGGGCGGCGAGCGTTCAGTTGCATCTCAAGTCCGGGGACAACTCGGGCACTGTGTACTACGACGACGTTGCGATCTCCTGATGGGCTTTGTCGCTTTGTCGCTTTGTCGCTTCGTCGCACGGAGCAGCCGCCCTTGGCGGAGGGCGGCTGCTCCGGCCTTTCCTGGCCGGCTGAGCAGGGCAGCTTTACAGCTGGCCGAGCAGGGCCAGCAGGAAGTTGAGGATCGCGGCCAGCTGGCCGGCGGTCGGCGTGCCGTCGAGCAGGCCGACGATCGCGCAGAGCAGGTTGCCCAGCAGGTTGCCCGGGCCGGAGACGGCGTTGATGACCAGGTGCAGCTGGTTCAGGTCGACGGTCAGGCCGAGCAGGTCCAGGTGCAGCGGGCCGAGCACCAGATCGAGGACCCGGCAGGTGGCCCGGGCGACCACGGCGGGCGCGGTCACAGCCTGGTTGACGGTGCCGAGGTTCGTGCCGGCCGAGTCGGTCAGCGTGCCGGTCAGGGTGCCGGTGGCCACCAGGTTGCCGTTCTGCGAGGCGAACTTCGTCGGCGTGAAGCTGCCGGCGAAGGTGCCGGTCTTGCCCGCGGCATCCGTGAAGGTGCCGGTGACCGGGGTGCTGGGGACAGCGGCGAGGGTGGCGGCCGGCGGGGCGGCGTTCGCCGGGGCGGCACCCAAGGTGGCGAGCCCTAAGGCGGCCAGCACGGTTACGACGACCATGGTGAGCCGTTGCCGGTGTGTCATGGTTCCTCCTGCGGTTGAGGGATCCGTCTACACCAACCAGCTTCGATGTCCGCGGGGGCGCTCCCCAGTGACCGCAGTCATCGGCCTCCCTGACAAAAGTCACCCTCGCTGTCACAGCCAGCCCGCGTTCTCGGCCAGGCGGACCGCCTCCAGACGGTTGCGGGCCCCGGTCTTCTGCAGGATCACCGAGATGTAGTTGCGAACCGTCCCGGCCGTCAGATGCAGCTTGGCCGCCACCTCGGCCGAGGGCACACCCGAGGCGGCCACGCTGAGCACGTCCAGCTCCCGCTCCGACAGCGGACTGCGCGGCGCGGCCACCATGGCCACGGCTAAGTCGGCGTCGATGACGCGCTCCCCGTGCGCCACCTTCCGTACGGCCTTGACCAGCTCGCAAGGCGCGGCCCCGGTGCCGACAACGCCCCGAACGTGACCGTCCAGGGCCCGGTTGAGCTGGCCCGGCGCGTCCGGCCCGGCCAGCACCAGCATGGCGCAGCCGGGCTGCTCGGCCCCGAGGCGCGTGAACAGCCGCAGCCCATCACCGGCCAGCAGATCGACGTTGACGACAGCCACATCCGGCCGTACGGCTCGAGCCATGGCCGGCGCCTCCTCGAGGTCACCCAGCTCGGCCACGACGGCAAGGTCTTCTTCCAGGGACAGGGTCGCGGCCAGGGCGCCGCGCAACAGATTCATGGGTTCGACAAGCAGAATGCGGATCACAATGGCCTCCCAGCCACTTTCGCGGAAGGACCGGCCGCGCTCGAGGGGACCGGCCGAGGACGCGTCGCCGGGTCACAACACCGGCGCGCCCGCGAATCAGCTGGGAGGACCGCTATACCGGACCGTACGCCCGGAGGTGTTCACACTCGCCGGAAGAGCGCCCACCGCGCCCGCAAACTCAACCCGCCACGCCCCCGGCACAGTGCCCACCGAAGGCCCACCGCCAGTACCGGCGTCCCGCACATGCCCCGCCCCGGCCTCGCCGTTCTTCCCCGGCCCAGCGGGCACCGGGGGAGTGCCCGGCCCGGGACTCACCCCGGCCCGCCCGTGCCCACCGGCCGCCTGGTCACCGAGCCCGATTCGGCCTCCGGCGTCCGAGACCCCGAGCCGTTCGGAGGGAGCCATCGCCACAAGAGCCGCGGTCAACCGCCCAGCCGGGACCTGCTGCCCGGCTTCGACCTGCTGGCCGGCCACGATCTGTTGCCCGGCCCCGGCCTGTTGCTCGGTCACGGTCTCTTGCCGGGCTCCGACCTGTTGCCCGGCTCCGACCTGTTGCCCGGCTCCGACCTGTTGCCCGGCCACGATCTGTTGCCCGGCTCCGACCTGTTGCCCGGCCACGATCTGTTGCCCGGCTCGGACTGGCCGCAGCGCGGCAAGCTCCGGCAGCACGATCGGCCGCGGCGCGGCAAGCTCAGGCAGCGAGCCCGCGACCGGCTGAGCGGGACAGTCCGCCAGGGCCACCATCATGCGACGAGCGAACACGTCGCCCTGAGCCCGCAGTGTCAAGGCTTGCGTTTGCTCGCTCAGACCACCCAGCGCCGTTCGATCAAGTGAGTTGAGCGCAGAAACCTTCAGCGGCCCGGTCACGGCGACCGTGCCCCCACGCGCGATCTGCTCGACAGAGGTGAGCGTGCCGCTGGCTGGCGAAAGCTCCAGAACCCTCAGCTGCTCGGCCAGAACAGTCGTCGTGGCTCGCCCGGTCCGTTCCACTGTGGCGAGCACATCGCTGGTCGCCGCGATTCCGGATGCCCTTACTCGCCCGGTCACCGTTGTCGTTGCTGCCCGCAGCGTTGGCCGGACGGCTGTAATCGCAGGATCGTGGCTCTTCGCCGCAACTCCCTCGCTCGGGACGGCCTCAGCTACCCGGGCTGTCGCCTCGGCGCCGGGAAGCCCGCGCCGGCCATCGCCCGACGTCAGTCCAGAGTCTTTCGCCCGCTCGACCCCAGCGGCTACCGCCACGCGCGTCCCAGCAGTTCCGCTGTGACCACCCGCGGCCGCCGCCTTCCGGGCGGTCTCGCTGTGGTGAGCTGCGGCCGCCGCCTTCCGGGCGGTCTCGCTGTGGTGAGCTGCGCTCGTCGCCTTCCCGGCGGCCTCGGTGTTGCGAACGACGGTCCGTGTCTTCCCCGCAGCCTCGCTGTTGCGAACCACGGCCTGCGTCTTCAGGACGGCCCCGCTGTGCCGCGCCGCGGCCTGCGTCTTCCCGGAGGCCTCGTTGTGCCGGGCCGTGATCTTTGCCTTGCCGGCGGCCATGCTGCGGCGAACTGCGGTCTGTGTCTTCCGGGCGGCCTCGCTGTGCCGCACCGCGGTCGTCGCCTTCCCGGCGGCCTCGCTGCGGTGAACCGCCGTCGTCGCTTTCCCGGTGGTCTCGTTGTGCCGGGCCGCGGTCTTCGTCACCCCGGTGGCCTTGCTCTGGCGTGCCGTCGTCTTCGTGGCTGCGCTGGGCCGTACCGCCGCCCTGGTCTTGGCCGTGGGTGGGGCCGACGCCATTTGCGCTTTCGGGCGGGGAGTGGTGAGTGACTTCTTGGCCGGAGTTGTCAGCTTCTTGGTCGTCGGAGCCGGATGCTCCTGAGCGGCCGGGGCGGAGACCTTGGAGTTGGTGTCAACACCTTCGTGGACTGCGGTGCTGACGGGGCGTACCGGCGCATTTGAAATGGGGTTGTCGTCGGCTCGGGCGGCGTGGTCGAAGGCGGCCAGGAAGAGCCAGGCGGCCGCGGCCACGGTGATCATGAGCAGGAGGCGGGTCGCGGGGCGAGCCGCCGTACTGCCGCGCATGATCCACCTCCCACGTTGGTCCATCGATATCGGTCTACCCTACCGAAGCGGGCTGACACGCGACCGGCGTGACACTTTTGCGGGCTCGTGATCAGGGCTTATGTCGTCCCAGGTAGGGTCGCGGGCATGGCTGAGCCGGGATCTTTCGATGCTGTCCTGTTCGACTGCGACGGGGTCCTGGTCGACTCGGAGAGCATCACGAACGGGGTTCTTCGGGTGATGCTGCATGAGCTCGGGTGGGCGATCAGCCAGGAGGACTGCTTCCGGCTCTTCGTGGGGCGGGCCCTGCGCGACGAGACCGCGATCATCACCGCTCACACCGGCTTCGTCGTCACCGAGGAGTGGCTGGCGGAGTTCCGTGATCGCCGCAACGAGGCGCTGGTGTTGTCGCTGGAGCCGATCCCCGGGGCGGTGGCCGCGGTCGAGGAGATCAACACTCGGATGGGTGGGCGGATCGCCTGCGCCAGCGGGGCCGACCTCGGCAAGGTGCAGTTGCAGCTGCGCAAGGTGGGCCTCGACCGGGTCTTCGCGGGCAAGATGTTCAGCGGCATGGACCAGCCGCACAGCAAGCCGGCGCCCGATGTCTACCTGGCCGCGGCCGCGTTCCTGGGCATCGATCCGACCCGGGCCGCCGTCGTCGAGGACACGGTTCCCGGCGTGACCGCGGGCGTCGCGGCCGGTGCGACGGTGTTCGGCTTCTGCCCGCCGGACAGCCCGGCCCACCACCCGGCCGAGGCGCTGCTGGGCGCCGGAGCCACCCACATCTTCACTTCCATGGCGGATCTGCCAACTTTGGTCGCTCGCCCCGGGTACTTTCCTCTCTCCAGTAAAAAGTCATAGGCTTCGATCCTGCGCTCCAACGTCGAGGAGGGGTCATGCGGGTCGTGCTCAGATTTCTGCTGGCGGTAGTCGTGGCGGTGGGGTTCGCCGGCGCTGCCGGTCCCGCGGCGGCATCCGGACATCATCACCATCAACGGTTCAGCGCCCTGGTCTTCTCGAAGACCGCGGCCTTCCGGCACGACTCGATCCCGGCCGGCGTGGCCGCGATCCAGCAGCTCGGCGCCCGGAACCACTTCCGCGTCGACGCCACCGAGGACGCGGCCGCGTTCACCGACCGCAACCTGGCCAAGTACGACGTCGTGATCTGGCTCAGCACCACCGGGGACGTGCTCAACGACGCCCAGCAGGCCGCCTTCGAGCGCTACATCCGGCACGGCGGCGGCTACGCGGGCATCCACGCCGCCTCCGACACCGAGTACGACTGGGCCTGGTACGGCGGCCTGGTCGGCGCCTACTTCCGCGACCACCCGGGCGGCGTCAACGACCAGTTCCAGGTGGCCACGGTCAAGGTGCTCACCCGCGACACCGCCGCCACTCGCCCGCTGCCGCGCCGGTGGGAGCGCGAGGAGGAGTGGTACAACTTCCGGACCAACCCCCGAGGCGCCGTACGGGTCCTGGCCGAAGTGGACGAGAGCACGTACGACCCGCGCGGCTACAGCGTTCCCGAAGGCTCACCCGGCATGGGCCCCCACCACCCCATCTCGTGGTGCCACCCGTACCAGGGTGGACGCGCGTTCTACACCGCGATGGGCCACAAGGCCGAGTACTACTCCGACCCGCTGCTGCTGGCCCACATCCTCGGCGGCATCCGCATGGCGGCCGGCGTCGAGCGCTTCAACTGCGGCCGCTGAAAAACCGCCACATCAGGCGGTTGGCGTCGATCTCGTGGGTGACCGGGCCGTTGCCGTTGTCGATCGGCCTGCCGGGCCAGGTGTGCCCGCCGTTCGCGATCGCGTAGAGGACGGCATTCCGTCCGTACGAGATCCTCGTGACCCCTGAGGTGAGCGGGGTGGCCCGCGGGCGGGCCCGGTAGTGGTTGAGCTCGGTCCATCGGTGCAGGGCGGCGGGCACGGAGTAGCGCCAGTACTCCGAGCCGCCGCCCTCGTACGGATTGGTGGTGTCCTGGCGGCCGTGGAAGGCGATCACGGGCACCGGACGGGCCGGACTGCACGAGGCCGGGTCGGGTCTCGTGGGGTCGGCTGGATCGGGCCGGCCGGCGCGCAGACCGGCGACGGGGGCGATGGCGGCGAGGCGTTGCGGCCGTTGACAAGCGAAGGCGGAGATCATCCGGCCGCCGCCCGAGTAGCCGGTGCCGTAGATGCGGGTGCGGTCGACGCAGAGCTCGCTGGTCGCGGTGGTGATGACCCGGCCGAGGAAGGCGATGTCGTCGCGGGCGCCGGGCGGGGGCGTGACGACGCCGGGGACGTTCCAGGCGAAGCCGCCGGCGGCCGGGAGGGCGCCCGAGGGCGCCAGGACCAGGTAGTGGTCGGCGTCGGCGGCTTGCTTCATATTGCTGTACGCAAGTTGGCCGGCGCCGGTGCTCTGGGTGCCGTGCAGGTTGAGGATCGCGGGTAGGCGATCGGCGGGGCGGGCGCGGGCGGGGACGTACACGGTCACCGGAAAGTCGCGGCCCTGGAACGGGACGCTGATTGTGTGCTCGCCCGGCCCGAGGGTGCGCCGGCAGGTAAGGGAGGTGGCGGAGGCGGGCGAGGCCGGCACCGCGGCCAGCGCACAGACCGACAATGCGATCAAAGCCGAGGCAAGCTTTCTCATGCGAATCCTCTCAGCTCGGCGCGGGTCGGTGGTGACGCGCCGGCTCGCGCGACCGTGAGGGCGGCGACGAGCGCCGCACGCTCGAGAACGTCGCGAAGCGGGTCGCCGGTGATGGTCCACAGTCGGGAGCGGCCGGGTGCCCTCTCAGCGCCCAGTTGATCGGCGTCGCCATGGTGATTTACGCCGACCAGATTGCCGGCGTGTAGCGCGTCCAGCAGGCCCGACATGAAGGCGTCGCCGGCGCCCACGGTGTCGATGACGTCGACTGGGGTGGGCGGGATGGTCACGTGCAAGTTTTCCGTGACGGTGAAGGCGCCGTGCTCGCCGCGGGTGACGCAGACCAGAGCGGGTCCGGTGGCTTGCCAGCGGTGGGCGGCCTCGAGGGGCGTCTTGTTCGGGTAGAGCCAGGCCAGGTCCTCGTCGCTGGCCTTGACGACGTCGCTCAGGGCGACCAGGCGTTCGACCCGGGCGCGGGCGGTGGCGTGGTCGCCCGCGAGGGCCGGGCGGATGTTGGGGTCGTAGCTGATCGTGGTGGTGGGGCGGCGTTCTCGTAGGAGCTTCTCGATGTCGGGGGTCATGAGGGCGGCGATCGAGCCGGTGTGCAGGTGGGTCGCCGGTGTGGTGGGGGCGGGGATGTCCGGCCAGCCGACGGAGAAGTCGTAGCGGGCCGAGCCGTCGGGCCGGATCTCGGCGACGGCCCGGGAGCTCACGCCGGCGATGGGGGCCAGGAGCTCGACACCGGAAGTGGTGAGGTGGTCGCGCAGCAGGACGCCGGCCGGGTCGGCGCCGATGTGGGTCCAGAGGCCGACGTCGTGGCCGAGCCGGGCCAGACCGACGGCCACGTTGGCCGGGCTGCCGCCGGGCAGCTCGCGGCGTCGGCCACCCGGCTCCGCGATGACGTCGAGGATCGACTCGCCCGCGATCAGGAACCGCCTCATCGCGCGGCTCCGCTCGGATTCGCGGCGGCCAGGAACCGCCTCACCGCACCGCGCCGTTCGCGCAGGCGGCGGCCAGGCCGGGGGTCAGCGGAGCGCGCGGGATCAGTGTGGCCTGCACGGCGTGGTAGAGATCGGGCTTGCCCGGCCACGTCGCCTCGGCGGGGCGGTTGGCCGTGTCGAGCTCATGCCACCAGGAGCCCAGCTTGCGGTCGATCAAGTGCTCCCGGATGTACGCGGACCAGATCGCGAACCACTCGGCGTAGACCGGTTCCCCGGTGCGCTGGTGCAGGGCGGCGGCCGCGGCGATCCCCTCGGCCGCCACCCAGTGCATTCGCTGCCGAACCACGGGCGTACCTCTCCAGTCTGTGGTGTAGACGAAGCCCGGCGCGCCGTCGACCGCCCACCCGTCCGCGACGGCCTGCGCGAACAAGGACTTCGCCGCCGGCCGCAGCCACTCGCCGGCCGCGGACCCGAGGGTGGCCTCGAGGTGCAGGATGAGGCGGGACCATTCGAGGGCGTGACCGACCGTGGCTCCGTACGGCTTGAAAGGGTCCTGGGGTTGCTCGCTGTGGAAGTCGAGCCGAGGCCTCCACTGGGCGTCGTAGTGCTCGGGCAGCCGCCACCCGTGCTCGCGGCCCCAGCCGACGGCCCGCTCGGTGATGCTCAGCGCCCGATGCAGGTGCTCCTTCTGGCCCGTGACGTCGTAGGCGGCCAGCATCGCCTCGACCGCGTGCATGTTGGCGTTCAGCCCGCGGTAGTCGTCGAGACGCTCCCACCCGGTGTCCCCCTCATCGGCGAACATCCCCTGCTCGGCGTCCCAGAACCGCTGCACGAGAGTGGCCAGCGCTTCGTCCAGGAGCTCCTGCGCTCCGGGCCGCTGGGCCAGGGTGCCCGAGGCAGCGGCCAGAACGACGAAGGTGTGGTCGTAACAGGACTCGCCGGCGGCCGGCTTCCCGTCGCGGTCGACTGAGGGATGCCAGCCACCGTGACTGCGATCGCGCAGGACCGGTCCGCGGGGCTCAGCCCCCGCTCCGGCCCCGGTTCCGGCCCCGGCCGCGGTCAGGCCGGCGAAGGCGGCGTCGGCGAGCGCCCCGGCCCCCGGCACGCCGAGCAGATCGGCGAGACTGTAGACATGGGCCATCCGCGCCGTGATCCAGGTCAGCACCGGCCGGTCGAGATCAGGCGTGCCATCCACCCGCAGCCAGGCCGCCCCACCAAGCGGATGCGGGAACTCCCGGCCGAAGTTGAGCAGGCGCCCCGTTTCCTGGGGAAGCCAGCTGAGGTCGAGCGTCAACGGGTCCAACTCCTTCGCTGAAGACTGCGCCCAGCATGAAGTTCCAACACCGATCATGTCAACATTAGTTTATTAATCTAATTTATGACCGAGCGGAGGGCGGCAGGGCCTAAGCGAGGGCGGCGGCTAGCGGTAGGGCCCCAGCGTGAGCGGAGGGCTGGCGGCAGGGGCCGAGACGCGGGTGGAGGGCTGGCGGCTGGGGCTCAGGGCGCGGGCGGAGGGCTGGCGGCACGGGGCGAGGGGCTGGTGGCCGGGGCTAAAGCGCGGCCGGAGGGTCACAACGTGAGCGGCAGGCCGGCGGCAGCGGCGCAGGGCGAAGTCGCTCGCGCCGTGATCGCCGCAGGAGGGTGGTCGGGCTTTTCTGCCCGCTTAACAGCTGGTCAGCGGCTCACCTTGGCGTCGCGCTTGGTTTCGTACATGGCGGTGTCGGCGGTTTCGAGCAGCGTGCCGGCGGCGGCCGACGGGCCGGTGGCTACGCCGATGCTGGCGCCTACGGTGAGCTCTTGGCCGGCGATCGGCATGGGGGCGGCGATGGCGGCGCGGACCCTCGCGGCCGTGGTCTCGGCCTCGGTGGCGGTGACGGGGTGCAGGATGATGGCGAACTCGTCGCCGCCCAGGCGGGCGACCAGGTCCGTGTCGCGGACGCAGGCGGTCAGGCGGCGGGCGACGGTGGCCAGGACTTCGTCGCCGGCCTGGTGGCCGAGGGTGTCGTTGATGGGTTTGAAGTCGTTGAGGTCGATGGCCAGCATGCCGGTGGTCTCGGCCGGGCCGTGGGCGATCCGGTCGAGTTCCTCGGTGAAGCGCAGGCGGTTGGCCAGACCGGTGAGCTGGTCGTGGGTGGCCTGGTGACGGAGCTGGAGTTCCAGGCCGCGGGCTTCGGTGATGTCGCGGGCGTTGGCGATGAAACCGCCGACGCTGGGGTCGTCCAGGCGGTTGGTGCTGACCAGTTCCAGCCAGCGCCAGGTGCCGTCGCTGTGCCGGACGCGGGCGCGCCAGGGCACGCCGATCTCCGGGTCGGCGGCCGAGCGGAGGGCGACGTCCTGCATCAGGGGCAGGTCGTCGGGGTGGACGATCTCGGACGGGCGGGTGCCGATGAGGGATTCCGGGGTTCGGCCGAGGACGCGCTGCAGGGCCGGGCTGGCGTACGTGAACAGGCCCGCCCGGTCGACGATCAGGGTCACGTCCGAGGAGAACCGGACGAGCGCGCGGAACCGCTGCTCCTGCCGGCTGACCTCGGTGACCAGGGTGTCGACGTCGGCGAAGGTGACCAGCTGACGGGCGATGATCAGGGTGGTCACCAGGGCCACCCCGATGACGCCGCCGGCCAGGGGCGCGGGCAGGCCGGAGCGGAGAAGCAGCACGATCATCAGGAGTTGGGCCGCGGCGGCCGCCGCGTACGGCACGCGACTGTGCCGGCGCCCCGACGGCCGGACGTCACCGCCGGAGCGTACGCCCAGCTCCTGGAACCTGGCGCAAGCGGCGAAGAGCACGCAGGGCAGCAGCCGGCTGGCCATGAAGAAATGCAGTGACCAGGACTCCTCGGCCGGCGGTGGCACGACGATGCCGGCGGCGACCAGCGCGGCGCCCAGCCCGCCACTGAACGCGGCGGCCGGGGTGAACGGCGGGTTGGCCGCCAGCACGAGCTTGACGACGCCGAAGGCGGCCACCAGCAGCACGGCCGCGCTGACCGTGAACAGCAGCAGTTCCGGGCCGCCGAGCCGGCCGACGTCGGGCACCAGCAGGGTCCACACGAACACGGCGGCGGCGATCATCGTGGCGCCGGCGTCGAGCCAGAACCGCAGCCGCTCCCGGCGCAGGCCGCGGATCGGGTGGGTCAGCATGGCCCAGACCGGGCAGCACACGCCCGCCGCGACCAGGGCCAGTTGCACATTGCCGGAGGCGAGGATCTCAGGACCGATCAAGCCCAGGTTCTGTACGGCTTGTGCACCGTCACCGAGGGTGAGAAGCCCGCCCGCCAGCGCCATGGAACGCCAGAACCGCCGTGTCGTGGCCGGGATGCCGGGCACCCGCACCACGCGGTAGGCGCCGACCATCATGACGACGTCGAGCGCGACCTGGATCGGCCAGAACGCGGCCAGCCGCAGCCAGCTGCCCCCGAACGGCAGCAGATAGCCGAACAGGACGAGCGCGGCCACGGCGAGCAGCCCGGTCAGCACCGGGTCGCGGGTTTTGGTCACGTTCATTCCTCACCTCATCGGCCGGTCGCCGAGCGAGATGAGAAAGGCGGCCCGGCGGGAGGACGCCGGGCCGCCTCGGGTCAGAGCTTGACCTCGCCCTGGTTGAACACGCGGGGCAGGAAGTACGAGGCCTGGATCTCGGCGTTGCTGTTGCTGCCGCGCAGCTGCTCCGACCAGATCATGAACCAGGCCCACTTGGGCTGGCTGTCGAGCAGGGCCGCCGTCGGGACCTTGCCCATCTCGGCGATCGCGATCGGCTTGCTCCCGGCGATCGACTGGATCTGCGAGTAGTCGCTGCTCGACGGGTAGTTCTTGTACCAGGCGTCGAGGGTGACGACGTCGACGTAGTTGCTGCCGGGGTAGTAGCTGGCCCAGCCGCCGGCCGGGTTGTCCTGCACGTTCCAGACCCAGATGAGGTTGTCCAGGCCCTGGCTGTCGAAGTAGTCCTTCATCTGCTGGAACAGCTTGGCCGAGCCGTTGGCGCCGGGGCGGTGGCCCCACCAGTTCCAGGTCTCGTTCATCTCGTGGAACGGCCGCCACAGCACGGGGATGCCGGCGTCCTTGAGCTGCTTCAGATAGGGCACGACGGCGGCCATCCGGCTGCGCCACGTGTTGCTGAGCGTGGTGCCACCGGTGACGATCTGCTGGAACTGCGCGTCGCTGATGCCGGTTTTGACGCCACCGTCGAAGTTGCAGGTGGCGCCGACCGTGGGGGAGCAGGCATGCCAGGTCAACGCGACCAGCGACCCGTTGGCCCACTCGGTCTTGGCCTGGTTGATCACGCTCTGCCGGTTGGCGACGTCGCTCGAGGTGAACATCATGTCGCCACCCCAGAGCCCGGGCCACTGCCCGGTGATGTCATGCACCTGCTGCGTGTACTGCCCGGGCGAAGTAGCGGGCTCCTTGTTGTGCTGACCACTGACAATGTTCTTCCCGGTGATCGACTTCAGATAGTTGATCACCGTCGACTTCGGCGTCGCCGCAAAGGCATCAGCCGTGCCGCTGGTAGCCACCGCGGCCACCACCGCAACCGTGGCCACAAGCGTCGCCGTGAGGGCGGCGACGGAAATTCGGCGGGCTTTCATGGGGAGTGGTCCTCCTCGGGGGACGGAGTGGGCACCGCCTGGGGGATCGACGGCAAGCCCATGTCTAGCCCCCGCCTTTCGAACGTGTCAACAGTTACATAAATAATTTAAAATAGGACGTCGCCGTACGCCTGTGTGAGTGCCCCAACGCGCTGAACAGGCCGGGCCCGCGCGCCGCGCCAATCGCGGCGGCGGCCGAATCGACTGAGGCCGCGCCGCGACGGGCTGCCCAGAACTTGCTCAGCGGGCCGCTCCCCGGCTCGGCGGGATGCGCGGCGGCGTGGCGGGATGCGCGGTGGCGTGGCGGGCTGCGCGGTGGCGTGGCGGGCTGCGCGGCGGCGTGGCGGGATGCGCGGCGGCGTGGCGGGATGCGCGGTGGCGTGGCGGGATGCGCGGTGGCGTGGCGGGATGCGCGGCGGCGCCGCGCCCGCGTCGGCGTTGCCAAGCTGCGCCGCGCCGCGCCAGAAATTGCATTCGCGCTTCCGGTCGTGCCGGTACAGATTGCGCCGGGCTCGGGGGAAGCCGCGCCACCTGCATCGGGACGCCGACGGTGCCGCCCTGATCGGACTGCGCCGCTTCCCTTCGGGCAAGAAACGCGCGAGCCGGACCGCGCGGACCGTGTTGACTGTTGACGTGTTGATCGGGCCGCGCCGCACTGACCGCACTGACCGCAAGCCGGACTGCCTTGACCGCCGGCCGCGTTGACCGCGCCGAGCTGGGCTGACCGTATTGACCGCGCCGGCCGCGCCGTGCCGCGCCGCGCGCACCGGCCGCGCCGCACCGGCCGCGCCGTGCTGACCGCGCCGGCCGCGCCGCGCCGTGCTGACCGCGCCGGCCGCGCCGCACCGTGCTGACCGCGCCGGCCGCGCCGCACCGGCCGCGCCGTGCTGACCGCGCCGGCCGCCCCGACCGTGCTGACCGCAGGGGCTGGGCTGACCGCACCGGCCGCGCTCGTCGCAACGGCCGCACCGGCTGCGCTGCCGCACTGAAGGCGCGGTCCCGCCGACTGCACCAGTCCCGCTGATCGCACGTGGTCGGGCTGTGCCGTCGAGGCGCCCGTCGGGGCGGTCGCCCTGTGTGTGGTTGCGCCGGGTGTTCTGGCGGTAGGCGAGGGGCCTGCTCACCAGCATCGGAGCGATGAGGCTTCAAAATAAATTAGTAATCTAATCTTGACAGGGGTGTAACGGGCGTCTCATGCTGGGCGCCAACCCGGGCGGTGAAGCACCCGCCCTGATCGGACCCCCTAAAGTGGACGGAATCAGCATGATCAATAGACGGCACTTTCTTGGTTTGGGCGCTGCGGCCACCATCGCGCTGGTTGCCGGGTGTACCGGTGGGGCGGGGAGCGACGACGCGGGGTCGGCGGGGGACTTCTCGGGGGACGTCAAGGGGTCGATCACGGTACTGACCAACCGGACTGATTTGGCCGGCACGACGCTGCCGGAGTACGCCAAGAAGTTCACCGCCAAGTACCCGGGGACGACCGTTCAGTTCCAGGGCGTCACCAACTACGAGGGTGACGTCACCACGCAGCTCAGCGGCGGCGACTACGGCGACGTCCTGCTGATCCCGAACAGCGTGGCCCGGGACGAGCTGGGCCAGTTCTTCGAGCCGCTCGGCACCGTCGACGAGCTCAAGAAGACGTACCGCTTCACCGACGAGAAGGCGTACGACGGGCAGGTCTACGGCCTGTCGCTCGGTGGTATCGCCAAGGGGCTCGTGGTCAACAAGAAGGTGTGGGCCGCCGCCGGCATCACCGCGCCGCCGAAGACGCCGGAGGAGTTCATTGCCGGGCTGAAGGCGATCAAGCAGAACGGCGCGACGCCGTACTACACGAACTACAAGGATGGCTGGCCGCTCAGCGAGTTCAACAACCAGCGCGGCATCCTCGACCAGCTGGACATCAACGACAAGTTCCCGCAGGACGCGTCGCCGTGGGACGCCGGCAAGGTGCAGTACCTCACCGACGGCCTGCTCTACGACATCGTGCACGACGGGCTCAGCGAGAAGGATCCGCTGACGACCAACTGGGAGAACTCGAAGCCGATGCTGGCCACCGGCAAGACGGCGGCCATGCTGCTCGGCTCGTGGGCCGTGCCGCAGATGCAGGAGGCGGCGAAAACCTCCGGGGTCAGCCCGGACGACATCGCGCTGTGGCCGTTCCCGTACCAGACGGGCGGCAAGTTCCACGCGCAGATCACCGGCGACTACTCGGCCGCGGTCAGCAAGAACTCGAAGAACAAGGCGACCGCCAAGGCGTTCCTGGACTGGTTCGTCAACGAGTCCGGCTTCGCGGCCGACCAGCAGGCCATCCCGACCCCGCTCAGTCAGCCCATGCCCAAGGTGATCCAGGACTTCGAGGCCACCGGTGTCGAGCTGCTCAGCATCCCGGCCGCGACGACGACCAGCGGCAAGGAGGACGAGATCATCAAGGAGTCGGAGATCGACCTGACCGGTAACATCTACCGGCAGAAGCTGGTCGACATCGCGCGCGGCGCGGCCAAGGGCGACAAGAACTCGTACTTCGCCGACCTGAACAAGCGGTGGGGTGCGGCGCAGTCCAAGGTGATGAAGTGACCGCACAGGTCCTCAAGGGAGCGATTGCGGTCGACAAAACAAAGACGAGGAAGCGAAAGACAAGCAGCCCCTGGCTTTACCTGGCACCGGCGCTGATCCTGCTCATCACGTTCACGTACGTGCCGGTCGGCAACATGATCTGGTACAGCTTCCACAGCTGGGACGGCCTGCGGCCGACGATGGAGCCGGTCGGGCTGGACAATTACGTCCGGGTCTTCACCGACGAGCAGTACTGGCGGGTCTTCCTGATCAGCCTCTACTACTTCGCGGCCTCGTTCGTGCAGATCGGCATCGCCCTGTATTTCGCGGTGATCCTGTCGTTCAGCACCCGGTTCCGCAACCTGTTCAAGGGCCTCATCTTCTTCCCGTACCTGCTCAACGGGGTCGCCGTCGGCTTCGTCTTCCTCTATTTCTTCCAGCCCGGCGGCACCTTGGACACGCTGCTCGGCGGCCACACCCCGCTGTGGCTGGGCGATCCCGACGTCGCGAACTTCTCGCTGGCCGGCACCTCGGTCTGGCGGTTCACCGGGCTCACCTTCGTGCTGTTCCTCGGGGCCATCCAGTCCATCCCGGGGGAGATCTACGAGGCGGCGGAAATCGACGGCGCGAACCGGTGGCACCAGTTCCGGCACATCATCGCGCCCGGCATCAAGCGGATCATCAGCCTGTCCTTCATCCTGGCCATTTCCGGGAGTCTGTCGGCTTTTGAGATCCCGTTCATCATGACCGGCGGGGCGAACGGCACGGCCACCTTCGTCGTGCAGGCGTACCAGACCGCCTTCGGTTTCCGGAAGATCGGGCTGGCCTCGGCCATGGCGGTGGTTCTGCTGCTGATCGTTCTGCTGGTCACGTGGATCCAGCGCCGGATCGTCCCGGACGAGGAAGTGACCCTGTCATGAGCAAAGTCGCCAAGTACGCCTCGTTGATCGGCGCTTCGCTGGTCGTGCTCATTCCGCTTGTGGTGGTGCTGTTCGCCTCGTTCAAGACGCACGCCGAATACGCGACCAGCGGGCCGCTGACTCCGCCGCGGAACTGGTTCAACTTCGACAACTTCGCCACGGCCTGGACGAACGGGCACATGCTGCGCGGCTTCGTGAACACCACCATCATCCTGGTCGTCTCGCTGGTGGGCACGGTCGCGGTGGGCACGCTGGCGGCGTACGCCATCAGTCGCTTCTCCTTTCCTTTCAAGCGCCTGGTGCTGGGGCTGTTCCTGGTGGCGGCGCTCGTGCCCGGCGTGACGACCCAGGTCGCGACCTATCAGATCGTGAAGTCGATGGGCCTGGTGGACACGCTCGGGTCGGCCATCGTGCTGTTCCTGGGCACCGACATCGTCTCCATCTACATCTTCATCCAATTCATCCAGTCCATTCCGAAGAGCCTGGACGAGGCTGCGGTGATCGACGGGGCGTCGCGCTTCACGGTCTACCGCAGGGTGATCCTGCCGTTGATGAAGCCGGCCATCGCCACCGTCGTCATCATCAAGGGCATCGCGGTCTACAACGAGTTCTACATTCCGTTCCTCTATCTGCGCTCGCCCGAGCTGAACGTCATCTCGACCGCGCTGTTCCGCTTCAAGGGCCCGTACGGCGCGCAGTGGGAGACCATCGCCGCCTGCACGATGATCGTGATCATTCCGACCGTCGTGGTCTTCCTTCTGCTGCAGCGCTTCATCTACAACGGCGTCACCGCCGGAGCAACCAAGTGAGAAAGAAGGACGCGCGCATGCTGCACGCCCAAAACCTCGGCGGCGCCTGGGAAGTGCGGGCCGACGGGGTCGACCCGCTGCCGGCCACCGTTCCCGGTTGCGTACACGTCGACCTCCTGAACGACGGCCGGATCCCGGATCCCTTCCTCGACGACAACGAGAAAGCGGTCGCCTGGGTCGGCCGCACCGATTGGCAGTACAGCCGCGACATCGCCTGGGCGGGGCCGGAGCACGAGCGGATCGATCTCGTCTTCGAAGGCCTCGACACAGTGGCGTCCGTCGAACTCGGCGGCAAGAAAATGGGCGAGACCCGCAATATGCACCGGACATACCGCTACGACGTGACGGGAAAGGCGAGCGGAAAGCTCAGCGTACGGTTCGAGTCGGCCTACAAAGAGGCCGAGCGGGTACGGGATCTGCTCGGCCCGCGCGCGAACGCGTACCCCGAGCCCTTCAACTTCATCCGCAAGATGGCCTGCTCGTTCGGCTGGGACTGGGGCCCCACGCTGGTCACCGCCGGCATCTGGCGCCCCGTACGGCTCGAGGGGTGGAGCACGGCCCGTCTCGCCGAGGTCCGTCCACTGGCGACACAGGGGCAGCTCGACCTGGCCGTCGACATCGAGCGCACCCGCGACCGTGACCTGCGCGCCCGCGTACTGCTGGACGAGCGTGAGATCGCGATCCTGGACCTCCCAGGCGACGCAACAAAGGTCCACGCGGTAGTGGAAGCGGAAGACACGAAGCCGTGGAACCCGCGTGGCTACGGCGAAGCCACGCTCTACGAGCTGACCGTCGAGCTGCTGGATGGCGACGACGTCCTCGACCGCTGGCAGCGCCGCACGGGTTTCCGCACGGTCGAGCTGGACCGGACCGGCGACGGGTTCGTCTTCCACGTCAACGGCGAACCGGTGCAGATCAAAGGAGTCAACTGGATCCCGGACGACATCTTCCCGTCCCGGATGACCCGCGAGCGCTACGAACGAAGGCTGCGCGAGGCGGCCGCGGCCGGCCTCAATCTGATCCGGGTCTGGGGCGGCGGCTTGTACGAGAGCCGCGACTTCTACGAGCTCTGCGACGAGCTGGGCCTGATGGTGTGGCAGGACTTCCTGTTCGCCTGCGCCGACTATCCCGAGGAGGAGCCGCTCTTCTCCGAGGTGGTGGCCGAGGCCCGGGAGAACGTGGCCCGGCTGGCCCCGCACCCGAGCCTGATCACGTGGAGCGGCAACAACGAGAACCTGTGGCTGCACGAGCCGTCGGGCGACGTGAGCTGGGGCGAGAAGTACTACCTGGAGACCCTGCCGGCCATCGTGGCCGAGCTCGACCCGAGCCGCCCCTACCAGGCGGGTAGCCCGTGGTCGGGTAGCTGGGACCACCTGCCGAACGACCCCGGCTACGGCACGTTCCACTCGTGGGAGGTGTGGAACCGTGAGGACTACCTGAACTACCGCAACTCGACCCCGCGGTTCGTGGCCGAGTTCGGCTGGCAGGCCCCGCCGGCCTGGACGACGCTGCGCGAGGCGGTCTCCGACGACCCGCTGTTGCCCGATTCGCCGGGCGTGCTGCACCACCAGAAGGCCGAGGACGGCAACGGCAAACTGGCCCGGGGCCTGGCCGCGCACTTCCCCGCGCCCACGAGCACCGAGGCCTGGCACTACCTGACCCAGCTCAACCAGGCGCGGGCCATCCGTACGGGGGTGGAGCACTGGCGCTCGTCCTGGCCGCACACCGGCGGCACGATCCTGTGGCAGCTCAACGACCTGTGGCCGGTCACCTCGTGGGCGGCGATCGACGGCGCCGGCCGGTACAAGCCGCTCTACCACGCCCTGCCGGAGCTGTACGCCGAGCGCGCGCTCACCGTTCAGCCCCGCGACCACGGCCTGGTCGTGGCCGTCCTCAACGACCACCCGGCCGAGTGGACCGGAACCCTGCTGATCGGCGACCAGGGCACGCCGGTCTCGGTGCCGGCGCGGTCGGTACGCCTCGTGCCCGTGCCCGAAGCCGACGGGCCGCTGGTGGCCCGGCTCGACGACGCGCGCGCCCTGTGGTTCCCGGACGACGTCTCGTACGACGACCCCGGTCTCACTGTGGACGCCGAACCGGTCGACGGCGGCCTGGACGTACGGGTGCAGGCCACCGGCCTCGCCCGCGACGTCCTGCTGCAGGCCGACCGCATCCACCCGCAGGCGACGGTCGACCGCGGCTTCGTCACCCTGCTGCCCGGCGAATCCGTCGTCTTCCACGTCCGCGCCCCCATCGACCTCGACCCGGCCTCGGTCAAGGCGCCGTGGGTGCTCACCGACCTCTCGGCGGTGCTGCGATGAGAATCAGACGTCTGCTCGCCACAGCATTGACCATCATCGTCGTCACGACCGGAATGGCCACGCCCGCGGCCGCCCACACCGACCCGTTCGTGAAGCGGGCCGGGTCTCAGCTCGTCCTCAACGGGAAGCAATTCCGCTTCGCCGGCACGAACATCTACTGGCTCGGGCTCGACGAGAATGTCGGCGGCGTCGACTACCCGACCCAGTTCCGCATCCGGGACGCGCTCGACACGGCCAAGGCGATGGGCCTGACGGTCGTACGCAGTCACATGCTGGTCTCTTCGGGAAGCGAGAAGACCCTGCTGCCGTCGAAGGAAGCGGGCTACAACGACGACGCTTTCCGCACCGTCGACTACGCGATCGCGTACGCCGGGAAGGTGGGTCTCCGCCTTGTTCTGCCCCTGACCGACAACTGGGCCTATTACCACGGCGGCCACGCCGATTTCACCAAGCCGTACGGGCTGCCGGACAGCGCTTTCTACACCGATCCGCGGGTGATCGCGGACTATCAGGCGTACGTCGGGCACGTCATGCGGCACCGTAATCCGCTGACCGGCAAACGGCTGATCGACGACCCGACGGTCATGGCGTGGGAGCTGGGCAACGAGCTCGAGGGCATGACGCCCGACTGGATCAACCAGAACGCCAAGCTGTTCTCCGAGTGGGCGCCGCGGCAACTCATCGCGGCCGGCCGGCGTTTCGACATCGACCCGGACACTTTGGCAGCGCCCGATGTCGACATCGTCGACGTGCATTACTACCCGCCGACCTCGGCCAAAGTCGCGGCCGACGCGGCGACGGTGGCCGCGTCGGGCAAGGTCTACATCGCGGGGGAGTACGCCTCGACGTCGGCCAGTGCCGCGTTCTTCCAGCCGCTGATCGGCGACCGCAACGTGACCGGGATGCTGTCGTGGTCGCTGTTCGGCCACAATGACCAGTACGGATACGTGCAGCACGACGACGGATTCACGTTCCACTATCCGGCCGGCGCCGCCCAGACCGCTTATGCCGTGGCTCTCGGCGCGAAACCGGCGACCCGCCCGGTCGGGGCTCCGCTGATCACCGGGATCGACAAGGTGGGCGGGATCAACGTCCTGAAATGGCGCGGGGCGGCCGGGGCGGACGGTTACCGGGTCGAGCGCCGGACCGCGTACGGCAGTTGGCGCCCGGCCCACAGCGGCCTGCTCACCGACGATGACCCACCCTGGCAGGACCGTACGAATAACGGGGACGCCTGGTACCGCGTCATCCCGTTCACCAAGGGCAGGGCCGGCACGCCATCCGCGCCCCGCTTCGTCCGGGCCGCCCCGGCCAAACACAAGCCCGCAGCCTTCACCGTGACCGCACCGGCGACGGGCACCACCGGTGTCATCGGGCCGCAGTCGTTCTCCTGGCAGCCATCCACGGGCGCGGGCTACTACACGCTGACCGTCTCGCGGAATCCGAATCTGAGCGACCCGGTGATCAGCGAGACCACCACGGGCACTACCTACGCCCTCGCGCAGAGCCTCGATCCGGGCACCACGTGGTACTGGAGCGTCCGCGCCACCAACACGGCCGGCACCACGAGCACGCCGGTCGCCACCTTCACGACCCGGCCCCGGCCGACGGCGCCGGCGACGATCGACGACTTCGAGACGTACGCCGACAGCGCCGCCCTCGCCGCCGCCTACCCGCGCAACCCCGGTGGTGACGTCATCACCCCGACGCTGGTCACCACCGGCACCGGCCACGCGATGCAATTGGACGTGACCGCGGGAACCGCGGGTTACGCGGGCGTCAGCCGAACCTTCCCGCCGCTGGACCTGTGGGGCCAGCAGGGCCTCGAGCTGATGCTGGACCGCTCCGGCACCACCGGCAGCATCTCGATCCAGTTCATCGCCAACGGCCTGTACTGGGAGGCCACCCTCCCACCCGGAACCACCCGGCTGCCGTTCACCTCGTTCACGCAGCCGTCCTGGGCCCCCACCGGCCCCCTCGACCTGGCCAACGTCACCCAGTTGTCCATCTACGTAGGCGGCGCCGGCGGCCGCCTGACCGTCGACGACGTGAACGCCTACCCGGCCGCCGGGTGATAGACGTCCCACAGCTCGCCGACGAACAGCCGGCCGAACTCGGCCATGGTCTGGGCGGGCCGTGGGCCGGTCACCTTGAACGTGGTGAGCTGTCGTAGGAAGTCCGGGACGTGGATGGTGATCACGCCGGCCGCGACGGTCTCGGCCGAGTCGTCCTCGCCGGGTGGCACGTGCCCGGCGAGGACGCGCACGTAGAGGGTCGACGTGTCGCGCCAGAGGTCGACGCCCGGGTCGTCGTGCACCTCCTTGTGGCCGGTCAGGGTCAGGCCGCCGGCCAGGTGCAGCCGGTAGAGCATGCGGCGGCCGTCCGGGTCGTCGGTCGGCACGAACAAGTTGAACCAGCCCCGCTCGACCTCCAGCCGGCCGCCGAGCAGGTCGCAGTCGACGTGGCCCTCGGCCCGGGCCTCGTGGTCCGGGTCGGCCACGAACTTCTCGACGTCGTCGGCGGTGATGGTCAGCCGGAAGCTGAGGCGCTGGTTCAGCTTGCGGCCGTCGGCGGCGCCGGCCTCCGGGTCGGCCGTCCCGCGGGCGACGAAGCCCTTCATCTCCTCGGTGAACGACAGCGACGAGGCCGGCGGCTCGGGCACCGGCCGCCGGTGGGCGACCTCGCTGGTCAGCATGTGGTCGCACGCCCGGTCGGCGACGGCGGCGATGGTCAGTGACGGGTTGGCCCCGACCGGCCCGGGCAGCACCGACCCGTCCAGCACGTGCAGACCCGGATAACCGAAGACCTCGCCGTACGTGTCGCAGACGCCCTCGCCGGGATGCCGGCCCATCGGCGCCCCGCCCAGCGGGTGCACCGTGACGATCTTCTTGGCCCGCCGCAGCGGATCGACGTAGCGGCCGCCCAGGTCGTCCGCGATCGACCGCATGGCCGAGCGGAGCCCGTCCAGGTAGTCGGCCGAGGTCGCGATGCTCCAGTCGACGTCGAGCTGGCCGCGGCGCAGCCGCATGACGCCGTCGGGCACGTCGCGGCCCATCCCGAGCAGCGGCAGCGAGCCGTCGCCGAGCGACCCGGGACCGATCAGCGCCGAGACCAGCGCCGACACGTTGGCCTGGCCCCGGAGCCGGGCCAGGGCGAACCGGACCGCCCGCCCGATCAGGCCGGGCATCCGCGCCGCCTCGACCAGCCATTCGGCGAACACCGGGTAGCCGGCGTCCTCGATGTAGAAGCCGCGGCCGGTGGCGCCGTCGCCGTCGTGCTCGTCGGGCACCCGGATGGCGCTGGTGATGACCGGGCCGCGGCTGCCCTCGATGCGGCGGTGCCCGTCGCGGGCCTTCGGGTCGCGGGCGCCCATCAGGAAGGCCAGCAGGTCGCCGTTGCCGGAGAACCGGGTGCCCAGGGCCGTGCTGATGCCCGGGAACGCGGCCCGGTTGCGCAGCAGCAGGAACGAGGTGCCGAACGTGCCGGCGGCCAGGATGAGCCGATCGCAAGTGATCTTGCGGGGCGGCAGGCGCCGGGTGGCGGTGCGGTGGCCCTCGGCGGCCGGGTCGTGGTGGACGTACGTCACCTCGTAGCCCCCGCCGGCCAGCGGCCGGAACGTCCGCACCTCGGACCGGGTCCGCAGGTCGGCGCCGTGGTACTGGGCGGCCGACAGGTAGGTGTGGTCGAGGCTGTTCTTGGCGCCGTCGTTGCAGCCGATGTCGCACTCGCCGCAGAGCCGGCACGCGCGCCGGGGCCGGCCGTGCAGATTGCCGTAGTACGGCGTGGGCACCGCCGCCCCCGGGCCGCCGGCGAACGCCACCGCCAGCGGCGGCTTGTCCCAGCTCAAACCGAGCCGCTGCGCGCTCTCCTGCAGGGCGACGGTCTTGCGGGTGTCGGCGTACGGGTACACGGTCGCGCCCAGCATCCGTTCGACCTCGTCGTAGTGCGGGTCGAGGTCGGCCCGGCTGATCGGCCAGTTCTCGTAGCCGCCGCCGGGCAGCGCCGAGTCGTGCACGAACCAGCGCTCGTCCTTGCGCAGCAACACGTTGGCGTAGATCAGCGAGCCGCCGCCGAGCCCGCTGGAGACCACCCCGTCGAGCCCGCGGAACGACCACACGTCGAACAGCCCGTGCAGGCCCGCGCTGGGATCCCAGAAGTTGCGGCCCAGCTCGGCCGGGCTGCGGGCGAAGCTGCCGGGGGGATGCGCCTTGCCCCGCTCCAGCAGAACCACGGAACGACCGGCCTGAGCCAGCCGGTACGCGGTGACGGAACCCCCGAACCCGGAGCCGACGACGACGGCGTGCACATGTTCCATCCGTCCACGGTCCGTCATCGCGGCCGCGGGCACTGTCGAACCGGCACCATATTGCCAGTCGGTTTGCGGACTGCTATGCCGGTATCTATGCCCATCGCGTTCGTGACCGGCGGCTCGGGTTTCGTCGGCGGCGCCCTGATCCGCCGGCTGGTCGCCGCCGGCTGGCCGGTACGGGCCCTGGCCCGCAGCCCGCGCTCGGCCGCGGCGGTGCGCGCGGCCGGGGCCGAACCGGTCACCGGCGACCTGCACAACCTGCCCGCCCTGGACGGTACGGACGTCGCCTTTCACTGCGCGGCCTTCGTCGAGCGCTGGGGCACCCGCGCCGACTACGAGGCGGCCAACGTGACCGGCACCCGCAACGTCGTCGAGGCGTGCCGCAAGGCCGGGACGCCGCGCCTGGTCCACGTCGGCACCGAGGCGGCCGTGCTGGCCGGGCAGCCCCTGCACGAGGCCGGGGAGGACGTCCCGCTGCGGCCCGACTCCAAGTCGCTGTACTGCGCGACCAAGGCGATGGCGGAGCGGGTGGTCCGCGACGCCGGCGGCGACGGGCTGCGGACGGTCGTGGTCCGGCCCCGGTTGATCTGGGGGCCCGGCGACCGCACCATCCTGCCCGCGCTGGCCGATTCGGTGCGCCGCGGCCGGTTCCGGTGGATCGGGCCCGGCACCCACCTGACCTCGACCACGCACGTCGACAACGCCGTGCACGGCCTGATGCTCGCGGCCACGGCGGCCGACCCGGGCCCGGTCTACTTCGTCACCGACGGCCCGCCCGCGGTGTTCCGCGACTTCATCACGAGCCTGCTCGCCACCGCGGGCGTCACCGCCCCGGACGGGCATGTGCCGCCGCGCGCGGCCGCGCTGGCGGCGGCCGGAGCCGAGGGTGCGTGGCGGGTGCTGCGGCTGCCCGGGGCGCCGCCGATCACCCGTACCGAGGTGTGGCTCTCGTCCCTGGAATGCACCCTCGACATCGGCCGGGCCCGGGCCGAGCTCGGCTACCAGCCGGTGATCACACGCGAGGCAGGGCTGTCCGATCTCGCTGCCGGTCCAGGAACCGCAGGAAGTGCGGGAACACCTCCTCCGCCACCCGGGCGCCCATGAACGGGTCCTGGTGGCCGTAACCGCGCAGGATCTGCAACTGGTGCCGGCCGGGCACGATCTTCTCCAGCTTCCGGAAGCAGACGATGTTCGAGTTGCGGAAGACGTTGTTGCGGTCGCCGGTGGCGAACAGCACCGGTGTCTCGATCTCGGCCGCGTACTGGAAATAGTCGTTGGGCAGCCGGTCGTGGGCCGGGTTGCCCGGGTCCATCTTCACCGCCCGGCCGGCCTGCACCATTTTCCGTACGTGCCGGTAGTAGTGCATGCTCGTCGCTCCATAGAGGTCGCCGCCGCGCCGATGGGTGATCGGGGCCAGCTTCTCGTGGCTGTAGAGGGCGGGCCAGCCGGTGCCCCACATCAGGCTGAGCATGTGACAGGCGGGCACGTCGCACTCGTGGTGGAAAGCCGAGACGGCCTTGGCGAACAGTTTGCCGCGCGAGGCGCCGGGATCGGCGTGCCACTGCGGGTTGAGATAGGGCAGGCCGATCACGTTCTCCACGGCGAACGGGGCCACCCGCAGCTTGACCTTCGACCAGGCCGGTACGCGCGGGGTCAGGCCGGTGCTGTTGGCGATCACGCTGGCGATGCCGTCCACGGCCTTGCCGAACAGGCTCATCAGGAACGACACCGCACCCAGGCAGTGGCAGATCACGTGCAGCGGTTTGCCGCCGGTCTCCTCCTTGATGAGCTTCACCGCCGGCGGGAAGTCGAACAGGGCGATGTCGTCCATGGTGTACCTGTTCTTGAACAGGTTGTACGAGTACCGGTTGCTCATCCGGTAATCCAGGCACCACACGTCGCCGTAGCCGTGGTCGAGCAGGTAGCTCACGAGGTTCTCGTGCTCGGGCATGATGAACATGTCGGTCGACGTGGTCAGCCCATGGACGATCATCACCGAGTCCTGGCTGTCCCCTCGCTGGAAACGCATCAGGCTCAGGCCCAGCATGTCCTCGGTGTGGAAGAAGTACGGCGTGACCTTCGCGTCGCGCACGCCGTCGAGGGTGTAGAGCGGGATCTCACGAGGCATGGACGTCACCCACCTTGACGTAGTAGTCGTTCGGGTCGACCTTGGCCCGCAGGACCGGGTCGGACGAGGTACGGCTGTGCATGTAACGGAACGCCTGACCGGCCACGCAGATCTCGTCGAGGCGGGTCACGAAGTCCTCCAGGACGCCCGGGACCATCCGGTCCGGCACGATCCCGCAGTAGAACATCAGCTCGCAGAAACGCTCGTTGTCGCCGCCCTGGGCCAGGTAGCGGGAGGTGATCGACTTGACGTAGACCGAGATGAACGTGAAGCAGCCGTGCCGGGCCCGGAACTCGCGGGCCAGCGCGTAACTGTCGCGGAACAGCGACTCGTAGCGGTCCAGCGGCGCCAGCACGATGAACATCCGGGTCGGGTCGCCCACGGTCGAGTCGAGGACCTTGTCGGTGAAGAACTCGACGTTCTTCATCGTGGCGTAGCTGGGACTGAACAGCACACCGCCCATGCCGACATACTTCAGCGCGCGGTCCACTGCCTTGGGCAGACGCCCGGCCACCGCGCCCAGGACATTCAGGCCGGTGTACGCGACCTTGTCGCGGGCCGCCGCATAACCGTTCTGCTCAGTGGCGTGGTACGCGGAGAACTGGCCCACCCCGAACCGGCCGAAGTCGATCCAGACGCCCCGCTCCATCAGCGCGTCGCCCGGATTGCGGATCGCGTGGGCCGTGCCGGCGACGAACTTGCCGACGTCGTAATAGTGCCGTTGGTCGTTGCGCAGCACCGTGCCGTACTTGTCGACGCGGATGATCCGTACCGTGATGGTCGCGATGACGCCGTGCCGCCCGAGCCCGGCCAGCACCCGGTGGAAATCGTCCGCCCGCTCGTCCCGGTCGCAGGTGACCACATCGCCGTCCCACGTCACGTACTCCAGGCGCTGGACGGTGTCGGCGAACAACCCGAACCGGTGCGAGGCCGGGCTGATCCCGCCCACCGAGGCGAACCCGCCGACCGTGATGTGCGCGTGGTCGCCGATCACCGGCAGCCCCAGGCCCCGCTTGGCCAGCGCGTCGTCGACCTGGGCGGAGACGGCGCCGGCCTGCACGGTCACCGTCATCGCGGCCTCGTCGACCTCGACGATCTGGTTGAGTTTCTCGGTCAGCAGCACGCTGCCGCGGTCGGCCAGCACCAGGTCGTTGCTGGAATGGCCTTTGCTGCGGATGGCCAGATGCTCACCCAGGGCCTTGGCCTCCCGGACCGCCTGCACGATGTCGTCCGTGGTGCGGGGCAGATAGATCTTGCGGGGGAACCGCGGGGCGATCCCCGGGGCGGCGATGCGCTCCCAGTCGTAGCCCAGACTGTCGATGCTGTCGTGGGTGAACGTCTCGTGGCTGTTGATGCGCTGACGCCAGCCGGAAAGCCCCGGCACGCGTGACATCCTTCTCATCCGGTCTGCTCCACTCGATTCCTGAGGGCGGTGTTCAGCTGGAGGTAGCCGCGCCGGATGGGCCGGCGCAGCAGCGGCATCAGCACCGGCGCGAGCAGCCCGTGGGCGGTCTCGGCCTGATGGAACCGGCAGCCGTCCGGGCCGGCCGGCTCGAGCGCGAACCGACGGTCGACGTCGAACAGGCCGGGCACCGCCAGCCGGGCCAGCCAGCGCAGCTGCCGGGGCTCGACGACGGCGGTCACCCGGGGCCGTAACGGCACCGGCACCCGGCCCAGCCGCAGCGTGATCCGCAGGCGGCCGCCGACCACCAGCGGGCCCTCGGCCCGGCGGATGAACGGGTTCCAGGCCGGGAACGACGCGAAATCGGTGAGCGTCTGCCACACGCGCGCCGGTGGGGCCGCGATCTGCACGACCGCGCTGATTTCTCGCATCCCACCAAGCTAGGAACGGGCCGGGCGGTGGCCAAGGCGCGTGCTCGATATCCGACGCGGCCGGACCGAGTCGGATCTAGGTCAGATCTTCGGGGCTCGACCGGGCGGGCGGAGGTACGGCGGCGCGGCCGTGGGCGATGACGATCGGCGGCGGACGGCGCTGGCGGCGCGCGCGGGCCCAGAAGATCAGCGCGCCGGCGACGAGCAGTCCCAAGGTGCCGGTGGCGATGAGAAGGCGGCCCAGGGGAAAGCCGGAGGTGTCCGGATCGGACGGTGACACCTCGGCGGTCAGGGCCAGATCGGGGGTGGTCACCCGCAGCGGCACTGCCCGGTCCGGGGTCGGGAAGCGGACCAGGTAGCGGCCGCGCAGGGTGGTGGCGATCTGGTCCAGGGCCGGCACCACGACCGGCTGCCCGGCCGGGGCGAAGAAGCCGCCGGTGGCCTCGGTCGCGGCCGTCCAATAGGGACTGTCACGGGCAGTGGTGGCCACGACCAGGATCACCCCGGCGGTACGGAACCGCTCGGCCAACGCGGTGGCGGAGGGCCCACCGGCGTCCGCCGCTCCGGTGTAGACCACGGCCAGCTTCCGGCCCGCGGGCACGTCCGGAAACTGGCGGGCGGCCAGTTCGAGGGCGTTCGCGGTGTCCCGGCGGCCACCGCCCCGCAGACCGTCGAGGGCGGCCACGATCCCCGCCGGCCCCTCGTGCGGCGCCGCGACGACCTCGGCCGGCGCCGCCTCACCGATCAGCGTGACCCGGGCCGCGGCCGGCGCCTCGAGCACGAACCGCGCGGCCGCACTGAGCCAGGCCGGCGCCTCCGCACCCCCGGTCGTGTCGACCACGACCGTCACCGCCAGCCCGTCCGACATGAGCGGCGCCAGCTCGGCCGCCCGCCCGTCCACCTCGGCCGACCTCGGCCCGGCCCGCGTGCTCGCGGTCAGGTCAACCACCACCGTGGTCTGCCGCTCATCGCCCAGCACGGCCTTGACCGGCAGCGGGACCGCGTCCCGGGTGGCCGGCGACGTCTCGACGGCCTTGGCCGGCAGCGGCGGCGTTCTGACCGCCTTGATCGGCGGCGGCACCCGGTCGGGGGCGGTTGGTGCCGGCGCGCCGACCGTCGCTGCGGCTGGTGCCATGTCGGCCGAGGATCTTTTTGCTGGGAGCGCCGCGGCCAAGGGCGCGGCGGCCGGGGGTGCTCCGGCCGCGAGGGCCACTGTAGTCACCACCGTCGCGGTGGTCAGTCTCGTGGCGCATCGCGAGCGGAGGCCGGGGCGGTCACGCGGCTTCGGCGAAGGCGATGATGTTGTCACGGTAGCTTCCGCGGGTGTGGTCGAACGTGCCGCCGCAGGTGACCAGGCGGAGCGCGGGGGACAGGGTCGGGCCGTAGACGAGGTCGGTCGGGAAGCGGGTCTTGGCCACCCGCGACACCTCGGTGATCCGGAAGGCAGCGGTGGTGCCGTCGGCCCGGTCGACCTCCACCCGCGTGCCCGGCTTGATGCGGTAGAGGGCGAAGAAGACGCCCGGGCCGCGCTTCGAGTCGACATGGCCGAGGATCACCGCCGGTCCCGCCTGGCCGGGCCGGGGACCACCGCTGTACCAGCCGGGCACCGCCGCGTCGGCCGGCACCTGGACCGAGCCGTCGGACTGCAGACCGAGATCGATCAGCCGGCTGTCCACCCGTAACGCCGGAATGCGCAGCCGCACCGGCAGAGCCGTGGTCGCATAGCGATCGCTGGAGACGAACGCGTCGGCCGGCGCGCCCGAAGGCGCTGACTGGCCGCCCCCGTCCGGGCCGCCTCCGATCTGCGCGCTGCCTGCTGTTCGCGGGCCGCTTCCTGTTTGCGGGCTGCCCTCTGCTTGGGGGCCCCAGACCAGCGCCACGGCCAGCGCGACGGCCAACCCGGCGACCCTCGTGGAGGCCGGCATGTCAGCGATGCCCCACAACATCGGCCATTCCGCCGTGGCCGGTCTGGGCGGGGCCGCGGGGCAAGCGAGCCGCCACCGACGCCCCGAAAGCGTCGGCCAGGGTGCCGGCGAGGGCGACCATGTGGTCGTACGTCTGGTAGGCGATGTCGTGGGCCGACGAATAGTTGCGGGCCGCGTAGGCGTCCGCGTGGCGCAGCAACATGTTGTCGTGTTCGCTGAGAGCGGCCCGGAGCGCGGCCGGAGTCGCCCGCCCGTTGGTCGCGCCGGCCAGGAAGGTCGCCATGGCGTTGTGGAACACGTTCAATTCGTCGCGGGCCTTCCGCTGCCGGCCCGCGTCGCGCGCCGCCGCGCCCGCCGAATAATCGACCAGCGCCGTGACATGCGTACCCCACAGGTCTTGGAATTGCCGCGCCGCGGCCGGGCCGAACAGCGTGTCCATGGCCGCCGCGAGATCGCTGGTGTTGGCGTTGAGCATCCGGGCCGAGGCCGCGAAGTCGGGGGTGCGGGTGACCGCGGCCCGGGTTGTGTCCTCGATCAGCACGGCGTGCTCGGCCAGCAGCTTGGCCAGCTGGGAGCGTAACTGCCAGGCGGGCTCGGTCAGCCCGGCCGTGCTCGAGGGGGGCAGCAGCGCCTTGGCCAACCCCAGACCCAGGTCGTACGTGTGCTGGAAGCCGGACCGGAACGCCTGGCCGGACCCCGCGTAATCGCCCGCCGCGTAGGCGTCGGCCTGCCCGGTCAGATGCTGAACGTGCTGAATGACCAGCTCGCGCGCGGTGGCCACGGGCAGCCGCCCCTGCGACCCGGCGGCGAAGAACGCGGCCAGCTCGCCCTCGAAGCCCGTGAGATCGGCGCGCGCCCGGGCCCGGGCCGTGTCGTCGTGATCGGCCAGCGCGCCCGCGTACGCGAAGAGCGCGACGACGTGCCGTGACCACAACGGCTCGAACTTGTCCGCCGTGGCCGCGCCGAACAGGCGGCCGACCAGCGCCGTCATGTCCTCGGTGTTCCGCCCGAGCGACGCGTTGGCCGCCTGCACGAAGTCGTCGTCACCGCGGATCCGGCTGCGCATCATGTTCGAGGCCAGGACCGAGTGCTGGCCGAGCAGCGCCTCGAACTGCACCGCCAGATCGGCCGGGGCCGCGGCCGGAATCTCGGCCACCAACCGCGGCGGGGGCGACGGCGTTCTTTGCAGGGCCAGCGCGGTGGCCGCGGTCGCGGTCACCACGGCCATCGCCGCGATCCGGTATCCGACCATTCGCATTCGTCCAGCCCCCGCTCGTTCGTCGATCCAGGGTCACGGTGACGCTACGCCCGGTACTGTCGCCGGTCGAGGTTGTTCTATGGACGAACTGACGGACAGCGTGCGCTAGCGTCGAATCCGGGGGAGCGATGACAGCGGCAGGTGATCTGATCGCCGATCGTTACCGGGTGCGGCGACCGCTGGCGCCCGGGCGGTGGGAGCACGTCTGGCTGGGCGGCGACGAGCGGTCCGGGCGCACGGTCGTGCTGAAAAGATGCGACCTGCCGGAGGATCTGACGCCGCAGCAGTACGACGCGGTCCGGTTGTGGGTGCCCCGCGAGGCCCGGGCGTTCGCCCGCATCCGCCACCGCAACGTGATCCGCACCCTCGACGTGCTGCTCGACGGCGACGCCTCGTGGATCGTGATGGAGTACGTGCCGTCCCGCTCGCTCCTCGACGTGATCAACGAGGACGGGGCCCGTACGCCCGGCCGGACCGCCGCGATCGGCCTCGACCTGCTGTCCGCCCTGACCGCGGCCTGGCGGGCCGACGTGCTGCACCTGGACGTCAAGCCGTCCAACGTGCTCATCGCGGATGACGGCCGGGTCGTGCTGACCGACTTCGGCCCGGCCGGCAGCCGGACCGGGGTGGCCGCGCTGGCCGGCGCCGGGATCATCTTCGGCACCCCGAACTTCGTCGCGCCCGAGCGGCTGCACGGCGGCGGCGCCGACGAGCGCTGCGACCTGTGGTCCCTCGGGGCGACGCTGCACCACGCGGTCGAAGGCCGGGCGCCTTACGAGCAGCCGCTGACCGCCGGCGCGCTGCACCGGGCCGGGCCGCTCGCCCCGGTGCTGCTCGGTCTGCTGCGCCCCGACCCGGCCGAGCGGATGCCCGCGGCCGAGGTCCGGGCCCGGCTGCGCCGCATCGCGCCGGCCGCCCGGCGAGCCCGCGCGCTACGGGCCGGCACGGCGGTGGCCGCGGCGGTCGCGGTGGTGGCGGTCGGCGCGACCGCGTTCGACAGCCGTCCGTCCGTCCCTGTGCCCAGCGCCAGCGCGGCCGTGGCGCCGCCCAGCGGCTACGGCTGGTGGATCGACTCCGGTGGCTTCCGGGTGGCGACGCCGACCGGCTGGCGCCCGGCCCGCTCGGCCGACGGCCTGGCGTTCACCGCGCCCGGCGGCCAGCCGGTGCTCGCCGTGACCCGGTGGACCACCCCCGGCGATCTCGTACCGGCCCTGGTCGCGGCCGAGCAGCAAATCCGGCTGCCCGGCTACCGGCGCCTGCGCATCGGCCCGACCACCGAGCCGCCCGGCGCGGTGTGGGAGTACACCTTTCAGGACCCGTACGCCGGCTCGGTGCGCGCGCTCCGGCAGATCATCACGGTCGGCGGCCGCTCCTACCGGGTCGACTGGCGTGCGCCCGCGGCCGACTGGGCGGGCGGTCTGCCCGCCCTGCTCACCGTGTTATCCACAGTGGGCCCCGCGCCCGGTGATTGATGTCTAAGCTCGGCGGTCATGCGCGCAAAACGGCTCTTGACCGGTTTGGTGGCCCTCGCCCTGCTGGCTCTGCCGCAACCGGCCCGAGCGGACGCCGTCGCCTTCACCAATGCCGACGTCGGCTTCTCCGAAGGCTCGGCCACGGCCGGCTTGACCGACCGTCTCGACCGGATGGACGCCTACGTCGGTGACCGCAAGCCGATCCTGCGCCTCGACCTGAACTGGTGGGCCGTCCAGGACTGCCAGACCTGTGCGCCGAACTTCGCGCATCTCGACCCGGTGGTCGACGCGGCCGCCGCCCGCGGCATCCGGGTGCTGCTCATCCTCACCTACGCCCCGCCCTGGGCCAACGGCAATCACGACAACGACCACTGGTTCCCCGTCCGGGACGCCGACTGGTCCGCGATCGTCAACGCCACGGTGGCTCACTTCAAGGGCAAGGTGCAGGCGTACGAGGTCTGGAACGAGCCGAACTTCACCTTCATGGGCAACTACGGCGACGGCAGCGTGGCCGCCCGCCGGCTGCGCTACTGGCAGCTCGTGCGGATCGCCCACGCGCAGGTGCGGGCCGCCTGCGCCGACTGCGTGGTGCTGGCCGGCGCGTCCGGCGCCGGCACCGTGGCCGCCGACAACAGCAACCCCAACGAGTCGGCGGCCTGGCTCGACTGGGCCTACACCAACGGCTACGGCGGCGACTTCGACGCGGTCACCCACCACCCGTACGCGCCCTGGAGCGCCGGCCTCGGCCCCTCCCACCCGGAGTGCAGCACGCCGCGCTGGTGGAACATGTTCGGCCCGCCCGACGAGAAATGCGGCGAGCTGGCGGCGGTCCGCGCCGTCATGGTCAAGCACGGCGACAGCGTCAAGAAGATCTGGGGCACCGAGTTCGGCTACCCGTCGACCGGCACCGGCGCCGACGCCGCGCAGACCCGGGACTACCTCGAGGAGGGCGTACGGATGTGGCGCGCGCTCGACTACACGGGCCCTCTGTTCCTGTACTCGTTCGCCGACAGCCCCCGCCCCGACTGCGCCGGCAACCCCGACCCCGAGTGCCACTTCGGCCTGATCGACACGGCCGGCAACGCCAAACAGCCCGCGTACGACAGCTTGCAGCTCGCCCTCACCGACACCCGCCTGGAGTCGCTGGCCCCCGGCCGCTCCCTGCACCGTGCCTCCGCCCTGCGGTCCTCGCAGGGCCGCTTCGAGCTGTGGCTGCAGGGCGACGGCAACCTGGTCCTCTACCAGGGCCCCACCGTCCTGTGGAAGGTCGTCAACCTCAAGGCCGTCCGCCTCACCAACCAGCCCGACGGCTCCCTGGCCCTCTTCGACGTCAACAACAAGAAGGTCTGGTCCACCCCCACCGCAGGCAAAGGCACCTCCAACCTGATCATGCAGAACGACGGAAACCTCGTCCTCTACCCGTCCGCCACCCCGACAAAAGCCTCCTGGGCGTCCAACACCTGCTGCCATTGACGCGGCCGGAACGGGCCAGGCGGGGCCGGGCGCTGACTCCCGCGGCACGCTGGCCTGGGCTATTCAGGTATGGCCAAAAGCTCTGGCCCCGCCGGCCGGTGAGCCGCGAGCATCACCTCAGGAACAGCCGAGCCCGCTTCGGCCGCGATGCATATCAGGTGGGTGCCTTCGCGACGAGAGAAATCATCAGCCGAACGGCGCGGAACGCAAGGTCAGGAATCGCGAGAACCAACGGGGAAAGGACGAGAGCATTCATGAACGTACTCAGAAGGTCCGGCTCACTCGGCGTCGCGATGATCGCCGGGCGCGAGATGACGGCAAGGAACGCGGTACGAAGGATCGCGGTGATCGCGGTACTGCTGCTGGCCGCGACATTCGCTCAACCGCCGCTGGCGGCCCAGGCGGCCTCGCGCTGGCAGATCAAGTCCTACGGCGGGAAGTGCATCGACGGCAACAACGCGACCGGGCAGGCCTACATGTGGACCTGTATCCGGACCAGCAACCAGTATTTCTATTTCGATCTGGTGGAGGGTCTCTACTACCGGTTGCGGAACGCGAAGACGGGCCGCTGCCTCGGACTCGACGGCACGGCCGGCTGGTCGCCCACCTACAACCTGCCGTGCGACGGCAACTGGGCGGTGCACTGGAGCGTCTACCTGGACAGCTCCGGTCCGCCGGACTACTACCTGATCCAGCCGCGATATCTACCGGCCTACTCCCATTGCCTGTCGCCGGAGGCGCACAACGTCAACGGGATAGGGATCCGGTCGGACGCGTGTGTCAACGAGTGGAACAGCTGGACCTGGTACCAGGTGTAGAGCCCAAGGGATGCCCCCGTGCTCCGGGGGCATCCCGCGGCCGTCCAGGCCATCAAGGCGGGCGCGCGGCAGCTTCATTGGTGGGTTATGTTCTCGATCATGCCGTCGCCTGCTGTTGAGGAACGTCACGCCACGTGGCTCGAGCTTTTCTTTGATCTGGTCATCGTCGTGGCGGTGGCGCAACTGGCCGGGCTGCTGCATGACGGGCCGGGGCTGCACGAGGTGTTCCTGTTCGTCGTCTGCTACTACGCGATCTGGAGCGTGTGGACGTCGTTCACGCTGTACGCCAACGTGTCGGGGGATCTGACCCGGGTCCGGCCGATGCTGCTGGCGATGTTCGGCATCGCCATCATGGCGGCGGCGGTGCCGCACGTGACCCGGGGCGAGCCGCAGTGGTTCATCGGGGCGTACGTCTACTGCCGCCTGATGGGGGCCGGGTCGTGGAAGCGGACCAGCCGGGTCATGACCGAGTGGCCGGGGGTGCAGCAGGCGGCCGGGGTGATTCCGTGGATCGCGTCGCTCGGGTTCGAGTCGCCGGTGCGCTACTACTTGTGGGCGGCCGGCATCGTGCTCGACGTCGTGGTGTCGATGGTCCGGTCGCGCCACCCGGAGCAGGTGCTGGCCGAGGAGCAGCGGGAACGGGACGAGGAGCAGCAGAACCGGGCGCGGCGCCGGCGGCTGTTGCACCGGTCGCGCCCGGCGGCCGACAAGGCGGACAAGGCGGAAAGGGCGGACAAGCCGTTGGAGGCGGCCCGGCCGGACCGGCCGCACCTCGGCGAGCGGCTCGGGCTCTTCGTGATCATTGTGCTCGGTGAGGCCGTGGCGCAGCTGATCGACGCCGCGTCCGAGGTGGAGCACTGGCAGCGCGGGCTCATGGCGACCCTGGTGGCGGGCTTCGGTCTGTTGGTTGCGCTCTGGTGGCTGACTTTGCGGTACGGGGCCGGCGGCGCACCCACGTACGGCACGCAGGTCTTCGCCTTGCGCCTGACCATGCCGGCCCACTATCTGATGACCGGCTCGGTCGTCCTGATCGCGGCCGGGCTGGGGGTGCTGGCCGAGGACGCCGGCGAGCCGGTGCCGGAGGCCAACCGGTGGGTGCTGTGCAGCGGGGCCGCGCTCTACTTCCTGACCGTCACCCTGCTCGGCGCCCGCGGTGGGGCGCCGAGCCGGTGGCTTCTCGGCTGGGGGTTGCCCGCGATCGTGGCCTCGCTGCTGCTCGGCCTGTTCGGCGGGGAGCTCAAGGGCTGGGCGCTCGCCTCCTTGCTGTTCGCCGTTGTGCTGTGGCACGTGCTCTACCGCTCGCACAACGAGGAGCGGGCGGCGAGCGCCGCCGCTTCCTAGTCGCCGGCGGTGAGCGCCGCGTCGGGGACCGCGACGCCGCGGTCGGCGCCGCGGAAGACCAGCTCTTCGCCCTCGCAGTCGACGACGACGATCTGGCCGGGGCGCAGCTCGTTGAACAGGATCTGCTCGGACAGGGCGTCCTCCAGGTCCCGCTGGATCGTGCGGCGCAGCGGCCG
>NZ_JBFAOX010000044.1:0-51501 GCF_040675435.1 Actinoplanes sp. NPDC049598
ACAATCTCTTAACGAGACAGCCGGCCGGGGTATTACTTAATTGGCACTGGCTTATCAAGCACCCTGTTGAGTTCTCAAAGAACAACCGCAACCCGACTAACCGCTCCGGGGCAACCGCTCAAACTTACCTGGTCGGTCTCGCAAGCGCAAGTCCGAAGATCTCGCTTGCCCCGCCCAGTTTTCCTCACGCTTCGAAGCCCGCCGCTAAGCGGGTGAGTCGTGAAGGTGGCCTGCGGACCGGCCGACTCGATCGCTTAGCGATCCGTCCGCCCGGCTCCCGTCCGGCCTGGTTACTCTACCCGGTCGTTCTCGTCGGCGCAAGTTGCCTTGTTCCGACCTCGCCCGGCCGCGGTCTCCAGCTGAGCCAGTTTACCGCGTACCCCCGTGGTCCCCGCTCCGGCCCGTCGCTTTCGCTCCGTTCCGTCCCGGTTTCCCGTGGGCAGAGAGAAAGCTACGCGACCGGTCACCGCGCATGCAAATCGACCCCCATGCCCGTCGGTGTCGGGAGACCGCCCAAAGGGGCCCCCGACCGTGAAAGAGTGGGTGCATGGGTGCTTCCACGACGTGGGCGGCCGACGCGGTGACAGACATGGTCATGCCGTTCTGGCAGTTCGTCATCGGCACACTTGTGCTGGTCACGGTCGTGGTGTCGGTCCGCAAGCTCGTCATGCGCGGCCCCTCCCGCATGGGTGGGGCGATGTTGCTGGCCGGCGGCGCCGTAATCGGTCTGACAGTGGTCGGTTACTTAGTGCAGCTCCTGTGACCCCGGCAACACCGGGTCATAGCCGGCGGTTAGCCAGACTCGGCAGTTCGGCCCGGATCCGCTCCAGCCTCGGCATGTCCAGATCGGCGATCACTACTCCGACCTCGTCCGGGGACTGAGCGAGCACGGTCCCCCACGGGTCCACGATCATGCTCCGGCCGAAACACGTACGCCCGGGGTCGTGATCTCCGATCTGGCCCGCCGCCACCACGTAGCACTGGTTCTCGATCGCCCGCGCCCGCAGCAGGACCTCCCAGTGGTCCCGCCCGGTGTGCATCATGAAGGCGGCCGGCACGACCAGGATCCGGGCGCCGTCGACGGCCAGGCGGCGGTACAGCTCCGGGAACCGGAGGTCGTAGCAGATCGACAGCCCCGTCGGGACGCCCGCGATCTCCGCGATCACGGTCTCCTCCCCCGGCGCCACCGACCGGGACTCCTGATAGGAAACCCGGCCCGCGATCTCCACGTCGTACAGGTGGATCTTGCGATAGCGGGCCGCAAGCTCACCGGAGGGTGAGAAGACCAGCGAGGTGTTGAAGGTCCGCCGGTCGTCGGGCCCCGTCTCGTGGAAGGAGCCGGCGTGCACCCAGATCCCGAGCTCCCGCGCCGCCCGGGCGAAGAACGCGCCGAACTCGCCGTCGGAACCTTCCGGCTTGGGTGCCCGCTCCCCCGGGCCGAGGAAGTCCACATACTCCGGGAGGACGGCCAGCTCGGCCCCGCCGGCGGCCGCTCGCTCCAGCAGCTCCCGGGCCGTGGCCAGATTGCGCTCCCGATCGTCCCGGGCATTCAGCTGACACACCGCAACACGCATGACCGCAGCCTACGAGCGCTTCCGAGCCCAAGCCATCCCCGGCGCGTCCGCCCGCGAGATTGGCGTCGCCACCAGGTAAGCAACTCGGACCCCTCGAGGCGTCTTCAAGAGTGAGGGGAAGAAAAGAGCCGAGGAGGAGCAGTGAGCCCAGAGCGGTCAAGGAGCAAGTTCGGCCGTACGCCGGCTGCGGTCGAGCAGCTTGGTGTAGAAGCGCCGATGGCTCGGCGCGAAGCGTGTCCAGAGACAGCGACCCAGCGGGCGGTCGTATCGGACGAGCATGGCGTGCACCACCCCGGTCGGCGTTGTGCGCAGGACCAGGCGCGCTGTCAGCCCAGTGGCCGCGTGAACTCCCAGGACGACCATGTCCGGAGCGCGGTGAGCGATCCGCCAACCCAGCACCTGGTCCGGCGAGCGCCGCGGCGCCAGGTCCACCGCGAGGAGCCGCCATGCCGTCAGCATCTTGATCCGCTCCGGGCGGGACGCACCCTCGAGGATCAGTCGCGCCCAGGCCTCGGCGTCCCGGCGCTGCGCCGTGTCGAAGACGAACCCCTCGCGATAGTGGGCCGGCTCTAGCCCGGCGAGCCGCTCGGTCTCCGCATCCACCGCGATCTCGCGAACTGCCATCGGGTCGGGCCGCCTTTCATCCGGACGCCGCGCCGCCGAGGATCGCCGCCGGCCTTCGTGGGCGACGTTATTGGGCGGGCTGAGTCGGCTGGGCGAGCCGGGCCTGCATGGCTTCGGCCAGGGCCAGGGTGGCGCTCAGGGGGCGGACCATGACAGTGAGCTCGTCGATGCGGCCGTCGGCGGTCTGGTGGATGAAATCGCAGCCCTCCAGGTCGCGGTCGCCGACACGGGCCCGGAAGACCAGGGCGTGGTCGAGGGCGCCGGGGGTGCTGATCTCGCGGACGTAGCGGAAATCCTCGAAGACCTGGACCACGGCGCGGAGGATCTCGGCCACGGTGGCGCGGCCGCGGTACGGCTTGTGGACCACCGGGCTGTGGAAGACGACGTCGTCGTCGAGCAGGGCGATGGCGGCGTTGATGTCACCGGACTCGACGGCGGCGCGGAAAGGATGGACGACTTCGCTCACGGAGAATGCCCCTATACTCAACAAGTTGAATAGGTGCGGACAACGCTAGTCGCCCGGAAAGAGGCTGTCCAGGTGTCGTTGCGCCACGCGGTGCTGGCGGCGCTCTCCCAGGGGGAGGCGTCGGGGTACGAGCTGGCCAAGCGGTTCGACGTGGCGGTCGCGGATTTCTGGTCGGCCACGCCGCAACAGCTCTACCGGGATCTGGAGCGGCTCGAACGGGACGGGCTGGTCGAGGCGCGCGTGGTCGAGCAGGAACGGCGGCCCAACAAACGGGTCTTCACCCTCACGGCGGCCGGGCGGGCGGCGCTGGGCGAGTTCGTGGCGGCGCCGGCACGGCCGGCCGCGATCCGGGACGAGTTCCTGATCAAGCTGCAAGCCGTCGACGCCGGCGAACCGGAAGCGCTGATCGCGGCGGCCGAGGCGCGGCTCGCCCGGTCACGGGAGAAGCTGGCCCGCTACGAGCAGCTTCGCAAGCGGATGGGCACGGAGGAAAGCCTCGGTCCGTCGCTGACGCTGGAGGCCGGCATCCTCTACGAGGAGCAGAACACACGCTGGACGACGCTGGTGCTCCAGCGGCTCCGGGAGCGGCGTGCGGCATCAGGCTGAAGCGACGGGCCCACCCGGCAGCCGGGCGCGGAGCCTGACTGGCAGCCAGCGGCCCGCCGAACCGGGTTCGGCGACAGTGCTGTTGGGCCGGTCGTGCATCCGTACCGAACAAAGCCGCCGCCTCTCCCAGAGAGAGACGGCGGCGGAGGTCAGGCGGACTTCTCCTCGCGCTCGCGGCGGCGACGGCCGACGAACTCGCGCGGGACGATCGTGGGGTTGACGTTCTCGAGGACGACCTCGCGGGTGATGACCACGCGGGCCGCGTCGGGGTTGCTCGGCACCTCGTACATCACGGAGAGCAGAACCTCTTCCATGATCGCGCGGAGGCCGCGGGCGCCGGTGCCGCGGAGCATGGCCTGGTCGGCGATGGCCTCGAGCGCGCCCTGGTCGAACTCGAGCTCCACCCCGTCGAGCTCGAAGAGGCGCTGGTACTGCTTCACGTACGCGTTGCGGGGCTCGGTGAGGATCTTGATGAGCGCCTCGCGGTCGAGGTTGCGCACCGTGGTGATGACCGGCAGACGGCCGATGAACTCGGGGATAAGGCCGAATTTCAGCATGTCCTCCGGCATGACCTTGCCGAAGATGTCGTCCGTCTTGCGCTCGGTGATCGAGCGGAGGTTGGCCCCGAAGCCGACGCCGCCGTGGCCGACGCGGGACTCGATGATCCGGTCCAGACCGGCGAAGGCGCCGCCCACGATGAACAGCACGTTCGTCGTGTCGATCTGGATGAACTCCTGGTGGGGGTGCTTGCGGCCGCCCTGGGGCGGAACGTTGGCCACCGTGCCCTCAAGGATCTTGAGCAGGGCCTGCTGGACGCCCTCACCGGAGACGTCGCGGGTGATCGACGGGTTCTCGCTCTTGCGGGCGATCTTGTCGACCTCGTCGATGTAGATGATGCCCTGCTCGGCCCGCTTGACGTCGTAGTCGGCGGCCTGGATCAGCTTGAGCAGGATGTTCTCGACATCCTCACCGACGTAGCCGGCCTCGGTCAGCGCGGTGGCGTCGGCGATCGCGAACGGGACGTTGAGCATCCGTGCGAGCGTCTGGGCCAGGTGCGTCTTCCCGCAGCCGGTGGGGCCGATCAGCATGATGTTGGACTTGGCCACCTCGACGTCGCTGCCCGCGCCGGGGGCGCCGCTCGACTCGGCCTGGATCCGCTTGTAGTGGTTGTAGACGGCCACGGAGAGGGCCTTCTTGGCCTGCTCCTGACCCACCACGTACTGGTCGAGGAACTGGCAGATCTCCATCGGCTTGGGAAGCTCTTCCCACTTCACCTCGCCGGTCTCGGCCAGCTCCTCTTCGATGATCTCGTTGCAGAGGTCGATGCACTCGTCGCAGATGTAGACCCCGGGGCCCGCGATGAGTTTCTTGACCTGCTTCTGGGACTTCCCACAGAAGGAGCACTTCAGTAGGTCGCCGCCGTCGCCGATCCGTGCCACCTACGTACTCCTTGTGCTCATCGGCCGACTGCTGCCGGCCCGGAACCGGGGTCGGAACGCCCCGTTGCCTTCTCATCGTCTGCCGAACCGCGTAACTGAGGCTGCATGCTCGACGTTACCCGCTAAGGGGCGGTTCTCCGACCCCCCAAAACGGGCGTGTCAGGGGTCGGCCAGTCTAACTCGGGCCGGCCGGCCCCTGACGATACGCTTCTCTCAGTTACCGCTGCCGACGGCCTGCAGGGTCTTCTTGCGGCTGACCAGCACGGTGTCGACGATGCCGTACTCCTTGGCCTCGTCCGCCGTCATGATCTTGTCGCGGTCGACGTCCTTGCGAACCTGCTCCGTGCTGCGGCCGGTGTGGCGGGCGATCATCTCCTCCATCTGCGACCGCATGCGGAGGATCTCGCGGGCCTGGATCTCGATGTCCGAGCCCTGGCCGTAGCCGCCCTCGGTGGCCGGCTGGTGGATCAGCACCCGGGAGTGCGGCAGCGCCAGGCGCTTGCCCGGGGTGCCACCGGCGAGCAGCACGGCCGCGGCGCTGGCGGCCTGGCCGAGGCAGACCGTCGAGATGTCGGGCCGGACGTACTGCATGGTGTCGTAGATCGCCGTCATGGCGGTGAAGGAACCGCCGGGCGAGTTGATGTACATCGTGATGTCGCGGTCCGGGTCGGAGCTCTCCAGCGTCAGCAGCTGGGCCATCACGTCGTTGGCCGACGCGTCGTCCACCTGGACGCCGAGGAAGATGATCCGGTCCTCGAACATCTTGTTGTACGGGTTCGTCTCCTTCATCATCCCGTTCGAGGAACGCTCGATGAAGGAGGGCAGCACGTAGCGGTTGGTCACCGGCGCGAACCCGCGAGGCATCGTCAGGTCAGTCATAGTTCCGCTCCTCAGTTCAGCGTTCCGGCGCCCTCGGGGACCTGAGTGGCCCCGGTGATCACCTCGTCGATGAAGCCGTAGTTCTTGGCCTCCTCCGCCGTGAACCAACGGTCACGGTCGGAATCGCGCTCGATCTGCTCCTGGGTCTGGCCGGTGTGGAAGGCGACCCGCTCCTGGAACATGCGCTTGGTGTAAAGCATCTGCTCGGCCTGGATGGCGATGTCGGCGGCCGTGCCACCCATGCCGCCCGAGGGCTGGTGCATCATGATGCGCGCGTGCGGCAGCGAGAAGCGCTTGCCGGGGGCGCCGGCGCAGAGCAGCAGCTGCCCCATCGACGCGGCCATGCCCATCGCCACGGTCGAGACGTCGTTGTCGATGAACTGCATCGTGTCGTAAATGGCCATGCCCGAGTAGACCGAGCCACCGGGCGAGTTGATCCAGAGGTGGATGTCGCGCTCGGGGTCCTCGGCGGAAAGCAGCAGCAGCTGCGCGCAGATGCGGTTGGCCACCGAGTCGGACACCTCGCTGCCGAGGAAGATGATGCGCTCGCGCAGCAGGCGGTTGTAGACCGAGTCGTCGAGGTTGCCACTGATGGAGTCACCGCGGAGCAGGGGGCTCGCGGGGAGGTGAAGATCGGTCATGGCAGCCCTTCACAGCTAACTGTGTCGGCCCCGAATCGCGGGCCGGCAGGTTGTCCGTCGTACGCCCAACCTAACCGGTGGAATGGGCATCGGCTTCCCGCTCGGGCAGGTGTTCGCTATGAGCGCACGCTGCCCGGGAAAAGGCAGGGAGCCGCCACCCTTCGGGTAGCGGCTCCCGCCGGCGAAATCAGTGGTTGTGGCCCTCGTGGCCGTGCTCCTCGTCGCTGGCGGCCCGCAGGTCGTCCAGCGTGAGGACATTGCCCTCGGCGTCCTTCATCTCGACCTGCTCCATCACGGAGGCGAGCGCCTTGCCCCGGCGCACGTCGCCGAAGACCGCGGCCGCCGCGCCCGACTGCACGAGCTGGTCGTAGTACTGCTGCGGCTGCATCTGGGCGCGCTGGGCCCGGTGCACGATCTCGTGCCCGAACTCGTCGTCGGAGACCTGCACGTCCTCCGCGTCGGCCACCGTGTCGAGCAGCAGCTGGATCCGGACGCCCTCCTGGGCCGCCTCGGTCAGCTCCTGGTCGATCTGCTCCTCGGTCTTGTCCTCGGAGGTCAGGTAGTCCTGCAGGGTGGCGCCGATCCGCTCGAGCTGGTCGGTCATCGCCTGCTTGCGGCCCTCGACCTCGTCCTTGACGACGCCCTCGGGAGCGGGGATGTCGGCCGCCTCGACGAGCTGCTTGAGCGCCTCGTCACGGGCGGCGTAGATCTGCTCGACCTTCTTGACCTTGGTCAGCCGCTCGCGCAGGTCGCCCTTGAGCTCCTCGAGCGTGTCGAACTCGCTGGCCAGCTGGGCGAACTCGTCGTCGATCTCGGGCAGCTGCTTGTCCTTGACGCTGCGCACCGTGACCGCCACGTCGGCGTCGCGGCCGGCGAAGTCGCCGCCGACGAGCTGCGTGGTGAAGGTCGCGTCCTCGCCGGCCGACATGCCGACCAGCACCTCGTCGAGACCCGGGAGCAGCTGCTTGCTCCCGACCTCGTGGGAGATGTTGGTGGCCGAGCCGCCGGGAACCTCTTCGCCGTCGACGGTGGCGTTCAGGTCGAGCTGCACGTAGTCACCCTCGGCGGCCGGGCGCTCGACGGTCTTGAGAGTCGCGAAGCGCTCGCGCAGGCCGTTGATCTGCTCGTCGATCTCGTTGTCGCCGATCTCGACGGCCGGGACCTCCACCTTGATGGTGGACAGGTCCGGGATCGTGATCTCGGGCCGCACGTCCACCTCGGCGGTGAACTTCAGCGGCTCGTTGTCGGCGAACTCGGTGATCTCGACCTCGGGCCGGCCCAGGGTCTTGACGTCGTGCTCACGCACGGCGGCCAGGATCTGCTGCGGGATGGCTTCCTGAACCGCCTCGTTCAGGACCGCGCCACGCCCGACACGCTGGTCGATGACCGCGGCCGGGATCTTGCCGCGACGGAAGCCCGGCACCTGCACCTGCGCGCCGATCTCCCGGTACGCCTTCTGCAGGCTCGGCTTGAGCTCGTCGAACGGCACCTCGATGGCGAGCTTCACCCGGGTCGGGCTCAGAGTCTCGACGGTGCTCTTCACAGGCGTACTCCTTGTTGCTACCGATAGTTGATGTCAGTCGGGGTGGCGGGATTTGAACCCACGGCCCCTCGCTCCCAAAGCGAGTGCGCTACCAAGCTGCGCCACACCCCGTGGCGTCGGCCAGTGTATGCGGTCCGCTTCCCCACGCGTGCGCTGGAGTCACTTGAAGGCCCCATCCGGTTCGCAGCGGCCAGCCACGACCCAGTAAGCTAGGCGCGCGGACCCGTTCCAACGGGACGTCGCGGGCGTAGCTCAATGGTAGAGCCTCAGTCTTCCAAACTGATTACGCGAGTTCGATTCTCGTCGCCCGCTCAAGTTTGCGCTGCTCAGAGACTTGCCACATCGACTTAAATCGATTTGACAAGATCTTTTGCTAGGGATCTTCGTGGGAAGTGACCCTCTTACCGTCAGGCCGACGAGGTTGGAGTCGGCGACTCGGCCAAACCCGTCACCCACGTCACACCTGTTCAGACCGCGCATCTCATCGAGATGACACACCGGCTCTCAGCCGCGTCGGCGTGTCATCAAGGTGGGAAACTGATGACACCCGTTTCGATGACTTGCCGCTGGATTTCTGCACGTCAGCACCACAGCGTCGCTCCTCCAGTGGTGCTGACGGTGTGACGGTGCGCTTCCGTCGGCGGACGGTCCGGAGGTGGCCGACTCTCCACCCGCCGAACTAGCGGAGGAAGAAGGAGCGACCACACCGAGGCCTGCGTCGCCCAGTGAGCAGGAGATGGACGACGAACGCTGACGGCCCAGAGGACCGCCGCGGTACTGACCCCGAATGGCGAATGCGTAACCGGCTGACTCGTTTGGCGGCCCGGATGAGCGGAAAGCACGTCGATCGACTGGCCGACACCCTCGAAGCGCTACCAACCAGGATCGGCGCTCCGATCCTGACCGCGTGGAACACGAAGAAGGACCTGCTCGACCTACTCGCGACCGCCCGCACCCGCCCCTACCGCGAACTCGTCCACCGGCTGCTGCGCCGCTTCTACACCCGCTGCGCCGATTCCGACCTACCCGAACTCCACCGGCTCGCCACCACGATCGAGACCTGGTGGCCGCAAATCCTCGCGTTCCTGACCACCGGCATCACTAGGCCGCGTTTCGTAAAGGTCATCAAAGCCATTGGTTGATGGCGACGGTGGCTTCGGAGCGGACGGCGAGTTTGTCGTACCGGGTGGCCATCGCTCGGTTCTGTTCGAGCTGGTTGATACCGTATTCCACGGCGTGACGCTGCCGATAGACGACCGAGTCGAACGCCGGAGGACGCCCGCCCTTGGAACCTTTGGCCTTGCGATGGGCGTCCTGGTCAGCCTTGCTCGGAATGCACACCCGGATCTTGCGGCGGCGGGCATACCCGCGATTGCCCCGGCTGGTGTACGCCTTGTCAGCCAAGACCAGATCCGGCCGGGTGCGGGGCCGGCCACCACTGGCCCGATAGACCTTGATGCGTTCGAGGACCTTGATGAACTGCGGACTATCACCCCGCTGGCCAGCGGTGATCATCGTCGACAGCTTTACGGCCCTGTTCGCAGGCCAGGTGGGTCTTGGTGGTGAACCCGCCCAGGGACCTGCCCAGAGCAACGATCGGCGGGTTCGGTGGACACCCCACCCGGCGGTTCCTTCTACAGCTCACCATCATGGCGGGCTTCCGCGGCATGCTGATGGGCACGGCTGATCGTGGAGTCGACGCTCACCTCCCACTCGATGTCACCGGCGGCGCCGGTCCGGGTCTGCAGCCGGGCCAAGATCTTCGCCCAGGTCCCGTCGCTCTGCCAGCGCCGGAACCAGCGATACAACGTTTGCCAAGGCGCGTACGTTTCGGCACGTCCCGCCACGGTGTTCCCGCCCGGACCCGCCACCGGATCCCATCGATGATCTGCCGTTTCGTCCATCGCGGCGGACGACCTCGCCGTGTTCCTCAGGCAACGTAGGTTCCAGCACCGCCCACTGAGCGTCGGTGAGATGGTGTCGCCTCGCTGCCGCTCTCCTGAGAACGAGGTCTCCGGTGGTGCAGGTTTGCTTGGTCGCTAACCCGTTTACCGGAGACCTCACTTCGTATCGACAACCGCCACGCCGGGACACGTCACACCTCGCCCGCACTTACGAAAGGCGGCCTAGCGCCGGACGGGTTCGCCGAGCGCTCCCGAGCCGCTGGCGGCGGTGGCCCCAGCGGGCTGGCGTCCGCCGCGGCCCTGTTTCTTGATGTCGTACATGGCCAGGTCGGCTCGCTGGATCAGCGCGGCAGCCGATTCGACGCCGCCGCGTTGCATAGCCACCCCGACCGAGCTTCCGATGCGCACGGTCCGGCCGTCGAGGGTGTACGGCTCGGCGATGAGCAGCCGTACCCGCTCGGCCAGCGCGGACGACTCCTCCTCGGTGGCCAGGCCGGTGCACACCAGAACGAACTCGTCGCCACCGAATCGGCAGATCAGGCCGTTTTGCCGGGTCATCGTGCGCAACCGGTCCGCGACGGCCGTCAGCAGTTCGTCACCCACGGCGTGACCATACGTGTCATTGACCGGTTTGAAACCATCCAGATCGATGAAGAGTAGAGCCGCCAGCTCGCCCCGGCGAGCGGCCGCGGCGAGGGCCCGGTCGGCCTTCTCGGTGAACAGGATGCGGTTGGGCAGGCCGGTCAGCCCGTCGTGCATACGTTCGTGGGCGAGCCGCGCAGACCGGGACAAGGCCAGCCCGGCCAGCGCCGCGGCTCCGGCAACCGCCAGGGCGAAGGACCCGAACAGCTGCCACGCCAGTTGGCGTGATTTGCCGACCGGCTGCAACAGGACGTGGTCCGGCGCCACAAAGACGATCCGCCAGCCGCTTCCCGGCACCGCGGCCGAGGTGAAGTACGTATTGCCCACGGTGCCGCTGGCAGCCCGGGCGACGGCCGCACGCAGCCGGGCGTCCGGGATCGGCGCGGCGAGCGGATCAGTTCCGGAGGCGGCCACGACCAGGCCATGTGCGTCGACGATGTAGGCGCGTCCCTCGCGGACGCCGAGCGAGCCGATAAGGTACCCGCTGGCGAAGCCGTTGATCGTGTCGGTCGGCACCGAGCCGACCCAGACCCGGGTCTGCCCGCCCGCGGTGAAGGGCACTCCGAACAGCAGGAGCCGGCCCTTCGGGGTGTCCGCGAAGTTGGCGAACGTCATGGCCGAGCGTTGCAGGGACAGTGCGGCCACGGCATCGATCGCCGTACGGTCCCGCAGAGCGCTGAGGGTGCCGGATTGTGCCGCGACGAGGTTTCCGTTCGCTGACAGCACCGCGCCGAAGGTGGTGGTCGGATTGTTGTCCAGGGCTGCCTGCACGGAAGCGGCGTCACCGCTGAACATCTGTTCGGCGGCTTCCCGGTTCTGCCGGTCGCTGGCGGTGAAGGCCGAAGTGGTGACCTGGCCGGCGATCTCGGCTCGTTGCTGGAAGTCCCGGTGTACGCGCCGCACCGCGGCCCGGTCGGTATACAGCAGATAACCGCCGACCAGGACGATCAGAACAAGCGCCACGGCTGCGCTGAGGGCCAGTGTGCGCCGTCCGCCTTTCTCCATGGCTCTCTCATCGGCAGGCGGGGCGTGGACCTCAGCCGTTCACCGGGTGAGCCGCGGAACTGCATCACAGCCTTCCGTCGGCGCTCGCCCCCTTGGTGGTCATTCCTCCGCGTTCGGCGTTGATCACCGCTACTAGCGTCTCGACCGTGCCAGAAATACATGTTCTCCGCGTTTTCCGCGGACCCGGCGGCGTCCACGGCAATCAGCTCGGCGTGGTGCCCGACGGCGCCCGGGTGCCGGGCCGCGACGAGCGCCAGGCGCTTGCCGCCCGGCTCGGCTACAGCGAGACGGTCTTCGTCGACGACGCCCGCACCGGGTCGGTCGACATCTACACCCCGAGCGTACGGCTGCCGTTCGCCGGGCACCCGCTGGTCGGCGTCTCGTGGTTCCTGCGCCGGTTCGGCAGCGCGCCGGACATCCTGCGGCCGCCCGCCGGCGACGTGCCGAGCTGGGTGGAGGGCGAGTTCGCCTGGATCCGCGGGCGCGCCGAGTGGGCGCCGGGGCGGCTCATGCAGGAGTACGCGACGCCCACCGATGTCGACGACCTGACCGGGCCGCCGCCCGGCGACGGCTGGCTGTACGTCTGGGCGTGGCAGGACCGGTCGGCCGGGCGGGTGCGGACCCGGGGGTTCCCGCGCCGTGGTGACGCCATCGACGAGGACGAGGCGACCGGCGCGTCGGCCATCGTGCTCACCACCGCGCTGGGGCGGGCGCTCGACATCACGCAGGGCCGCGGATCGCAGATCCTGACCCGCCCCGGCCCGGACGGCACCGTCGAGGTGGGCGGCCGGGTCGTCGAGGAGGGCCTCTACCGCCTTCCCTGCTGACGGGGACGTGGGCGGGCCGGGCCAGGTCCGCGCCGGCCTCCGGCGCGGACCGTCCGGTCATCTATCCGGCGGTACGGGTTCGCGGCGGCACGACCACATCGGCCACGCCGGTCTTGAGGTCGTAGGCCAGGCCGGTGACCCGGATCCGCGGGGATGCGTACGGATAAGAAAGAATTTTCGCCACGTCGGCGCGCACCGTGGCAGCCGGGTCGAGCACCGCCAGGCCGGCCAGTTCGGCCTCGTCGAAGCCGCCCCGGGTGGCGAAGCCGCGCCGCAGCTCGTCGTCGGCGAACAGGCCCGACCCGCAGTCGGTGTGGTGCACGACGGCGAAGTCGAACCACTCGGCGTCCGGGGTCTTGACCTCGTGCAGGTAGCTGATCCAGGCCAGGTCCTGCAGCACCGCGGGGGTGACCCGGCCGCCCACGGTCCGCGCCACGATGGCGTCGCCCAATTCCAGCCCGAACACCTGCGCCGGGTCCACCCGCGGGTCGATGCAGGTCAGGATGTAGGCCTGCCGGTGGGGAACGAACGGGATCGCGGGCTGGTGGTCCTTGACGTCGGTGGCCGCGAAACGGGCGTTGTTCCGCAGAAGCTCGTCGAAGTTGGTCATGACCGAAGCCTCGCTCGGTGCGGTGCCACCGACCATGGGCAATCCTGCCGACGATGAGCAGATCTCTGCCATCCGGCCACCGAGGCGCAGCTCACATCCGTACCTCCGAAATTTGGTTGATGCATTAACCAGATCGCCCGTAGCCTTTGGTTAACACGTTAACCAAAGCGAGGTAGTCATGACTTCACTCTCGGAGCACGCCGACGGAACCCGGCTCGGCCGCCTGGACCCGGACGCCAAGCACGTCATGTTCACCGGAGCCCGCACCGCCAACACCTTCGCCGGCGCCCCGGTCGACGACGCCGAGCTGACCCAGATCTGGGAACTGGCCCGTTGGGCCCCGACGGCCGCCAACTCCCAGCCCCTGCGGGTGCTGTTCGTCCGCGCCGGCGAGGGCCGCGAGCGCCTCGTCAAGCACATGGACGAGGGCAACCGGGCCAAGACCGCATCGGCTCCCGCCGTCGCCGTGCTGGCCATGGACACCCGGTTCCACGAGCACATCCCGGCCGTCCTGCCGTACAAGCCGGAGCTGAAGGACGCCTTCGCCAGCAACGACGCCCTGCGCGCCGGGACCGCGTCCTTCAACGCGACCCTGCAGGCCGGCTACTTCATCCTGGCCGTCCGCGCCGAGGGCCTGGCCGCCGGACCGATGGGCGGCTTCGACGCCGACGGCATCGACGCGGAGTTCTTCCCCGACGGCCGGTTCCATTCCATCCTCGTCGTCAACATCGGCCACCCCGGCCCGGACGCGTGGTACCCACGGCTGCCGCGCCTCGCCCACGACGACGTCGTGCAGTGGGCCTGAGCAGGGCCCGGAAAAGGAGTTCGTGATGAGCACCCACACCAAGTACTCGATCATCGGCAGCGGCCGGATCGGAGCGGCGCTGGCCACGCTGTTCAACCGGGCCGGCATCGAGGTCAGCGTCGCCAACACCCGAGGACCGGAATCCCTGCGCGCCTGGGCGGCCGCGCGGGGCCCGGCGGTCCGCCCGGTGTCGCTGGCCGAGGCGCTGGCCGGCGACGTCATCCTGCTGGCCATCCCGTTCTCGGCGGTCGAACAGCTCGGCGGCGCGCTCCCGGACTGGACCGGCAAGATCGTCGTTGACGCCACCAACGCGCACTTCTCCGGAGCCTCGGAGGACGTCCTGAACGGCACGGCGTCCGCCCGCTACACGGCCGGGAAACTGACCGGCGCCACCGTGGTCAAAGCCTTCAACCAGCTGCCCGCCGCGACGCTCTCCGCCGAGCTGGACCCGGCGATCGGCAGGCGCGTCGTCTTCGTCGCGGCCGACGACACGGCGGCCGGCGACCGCATCGCCGAGCTCGCCGGACAGCTCGGGCTGGCCGCCGTGCAGGTCGGCGGCCTCGACGACGGCGGCCGCCTGATCCAGGTTCCCGGCCCGCTGGTGCTGCGCCACCTCGTCGAGCGGCCGCTCTGAGCGGACCACGCCGGCATACGGCAAGGAGCCCGGCCGTGCGATCACGGCCGGGCTCCACCGGCGTCCGGCCGTGGGCCGTCACGCCACTTCGGCGATGAGCTCCACCTCCACCGGAGCGCCCAGCGGCAACTCCGCCACGCCGACCGCACTGCGCGCATGCCGGCCCGCTTCGCCGAGGACCGCCAGGAACAGATCGGAGGCGCCGTCGACGACCGCCGGCTGTCCGGTGAATCCGGGCGCCGAAGCCACGAAACCGGTCACCTTGACCAGCTTGACGAATCGCGCCAGGCCCACCGACTCCCCGATCGCGGCCAGCAGGTTCAGGGCGCAGAGACGGGCCAGGCCGGCGGCCTGTTCGACGCTCACCTCGGCGCCGACCTTGCCGGTCGCCGCCAGCCGGCCGGCGATCATCGGCAACTGGCCGGAGACGTAGAGGTGGTCGCCCGACCGCAGGGTCCGGGAGTACGACGCCAGCGGAGCGGCCATCTCCGGCAGGGTCAGACCCAGCTCGGCCAGTCTCGCGTGGATCCTCGTACTACCTTCGCCGCTGCCGGGCGCGGTGGTTTTCTGCTGCATGACGTGAGTTCCCTCGTTCGAATGTCAGCACGGTGCCTGGTCACCGGCTGGACTGCCGGAGCAGTATCGGGAGCACGCGCCGAGCCCAGCCACACCCTGTCAGGAGTAGGAAGCACAGGAGGTGGCTCGCACCGGGTCCGGTGACGAAACTGCGTCCATGGAAATCGACGTCTCGTCCTACACCTTCACCCGCCGCGCGTGGGTCGGCGCCTCGCCCGCCTTCGTCTACGGACTCATCAGCGACGTGTCCCGGATCGGGCAGTGGAGCCCGAAAGCCAGCGCCGTCGCCTACGACGACGGCGAACAGCCGCGGGCCGGCGCCTGGTTCAGCGGACACAACGTCAAGGACGGCCGCAGCTGGATCACCCGTTCCCAGGTCGTCGAGGCCGAGCCGGCGCAGCGCTTCGGTTTCGTCGTCGGCGGCGCGGCCGACGGCATCGTGCGCTGGGACTGGACCCTGCTCGCGTCCGGCGACGGCACCGAGGTGCGTCAGTCGTGGCGGCTGCTGCGTTACGACCCGGTCCTGGGGGCGACCCCCGACGACGTGCGGGCCCTTCGCGACTACATGGCCGACAGCGCGGAGAGCACCCTCATTGAGCTGAGCCGGTGGATCGGCGCGCATCACGACCTGCGCGCCTACCGCTGACAGCCGGCCGGGCCGGGTCAGGCGCCCGGCGAACCGGCCCGTCCGCGGCCGGCTCCGGCCCGCCGTTCGCGGCGATAGGCGCTCGGAGTGGCGCCGAACTCCCGGCTCATGTGCAACCGCAGATTGGCCGCGCTCCCGATGCCGCAGCGGCCGGCGATCTCGTCGACGCTGAGTGTCGTGACCTCCAGCAGCCGCTGGGCTTCCAGAAGCCGCTGAACGGTGAGCCAGCGCATCGGCGTCATGCCGGTCGCCTCGCGGAACTGCCGGGCGAACGTGCGGGCCGACATCCCCGCACGCCGAGCCAGGTGATTGACGGTGACGGCGCGATGCATCTCCCGGACCGCCCAGTCACAGGTCTCCGCCAGGCGGTCACTCTCGGCCGGCGGCCGGCGGGCGTACTGCATCTGACCGCCCGGGCGATGCATCGCGACCACCATGCGGCGGGCCACCGTGGCCGCGGCGTCGGCCCCGTAATCCTGGCGGACCATGTGCAGGCACAGGTCGATCCCCGCGGACAGGCCGGCGCTGGTCAAGATGGGCCCGGCATCGACGTACAGCACGTCCGGATTCATCGGCACGTGCGGGAAGCGCTTCCGGAAGGCATCGGCTTCCTCCCAGTGCGTCGTCGCCACCCGGCCGTCCAGGAGGCCGGCGGCGGCCAGCGCGAAAGCGCCGATGCAGACCGATGCCACCCGGGCGCCTCGGGCCGCCGCCCGCTGGAGGGCCGCACACACGGCGGGTGAGGGATCCACCAGCGGGCGGAACCCGGGAACGATCACGGTGTCCGCGGTGTCCAGCTGATCCAGGCCATCCCGTACGCCGATCGGGAAACCGGTCGTCGAGGGCACGTCACCGGGCTGCTCGGCGCAGACCGCGAAGGAATATCGTTCCGCCTCGGCCGGATGCCCGAAGATCTGCGCCGCGATCGACAGATCGAACGCGACGACGTCCGGTACGACCAGCGCGACGACACGATGCGGGACCGCCATGGCGCCCACCCTAGCCAGCGGCGGACGCCGCGGAACATCCGAGCCGGATCGGTTCACCAGTCTCTTCCCTGCTGCGGTAGGCGCCGACGTCCGCGCGGCGGTCCCGGCTCAGGAGGGCGCCCCGAAGGCGGCCGCGTGATCCATCACGAACTGCCGGAAGGTCTCGGCCGGGCGGCCGAGGATGGTGGGCACGTCATCGGTGACCCAGTCGGAGTCGCCCTGGGCGAACAGGCTGACGGCCTGGGCGTTCATCTGCGCGATGTGCTCCGGGAGACCGGCGTCGATCATGTCCTGCCGCTGCTCCGCGAAGGTGCGCGGGCGGAAGGTGATGGGCCGGCCGAGCACCTCGGACAGCACGTCGGCCGCGTCAGCGTAGGAGATGCTCGCCGGACCGGTGGGCCAGTAGGTCCGGCCCACGTGTGCGGTGGCGACGGCCGCCACGTCCCGGCTGTCGATCATGCAACGGTCACCTCGAACGGCGCGTCGACCCGGCCGACCGGCGGCGCAACATCGTCGCCGCCACCGCGCCCGGCCTGCGGCACCTGCACGATCTGCAGGCGCTGGCCGACGACGTACAGGATGAACTGCTCGTCGCCCTTGATCCCGAGGAACGTCACCAGTTGCGCGTCCTGCTGGAGAAGATTCTGAACAGCCACCCGGCCCAGCCGGCCTGACCATCGCCACGAGCCACCAATGGTTGACGAATCAACTTTTGATAGCGTCTTGACGTGACCGAGCCGCGGTGGTTGAACGAGCAGGAGCAGCGGGCCTGGCGCGGGCTCATGGCGATGGAGGAGGGCCTCTCCGCCTTCATCGACCGGCGGTTGCGCACCACCTGCGGCCTCTCCCACCCGGACTACCAGGTCCTCGCCCACCTGTCGGAGGCGCCCGGCGGCCAGCTGAGATCGTTCCAGCTCGGCGAGCTGCTGCACTGGGAGAAGAGCCGGCTCTCCCAGCACCTGTCCCGCATGCAGGCGCGCGGCCTGGTCGCGCGGGAACGCTCGAAGGCCGACCAGCGCGGTGCGGTCGTCAGCATCACCGCCGAGGGCCGGCAGCTGATCGCCACCGCGGCCCGTCAGCACGTCGGCGACGCCCGGGACGCGGTGATCGACCACCTCACCGCGAGCGAGTTGCGGACCCTGGCCACCATCGCCGACAAGGTGCAACGCCGGCTCGCCGCGCTGGACGCCGAGCCGGGGCCGGACGCCGGGGACTGATCCGGCGGCGGTCAGCGCGCGGCCCAGGCCGCGGCCTCGGCCGGGAAGGCGGGCGTGGCCAGTTCCCACTCGTCACCGATCACCTGCACGCGAGGGGCGGCGACGGAGGTGGCCCGCCAGCCCGGGCTACCGGTGATCACGAACCGGACCCAGGCGGCGTGGACACGCGGGGCCAGCGTGGCCGGCGGCCGGGTCGAGCCGAGCAGAGCGCCGGGCCCGTGCAGGAACGGGCGATCGGTGATGTCGAAGACGAACGGCAGCTCCATGACGTGGCTGCTGCCGAGGTGGCCGCCGGTGGCGTCGGAGCGCCAGGTGAACTCGTAGCAAAAGGTTCCGGCGTCCGCGGTGGCGACGTGGGCCTCGGCCATCGCGCGGGTGCCGGCGACGAAGAGACCGGCGCCCAGGATCGCCGCACGCAGCTCGTCCGTCGTGGCGGTGGGCCGGGAACGCCGGTAGACGTCGACCAGCTCGGCGGGCCGGGGGTGGAAGCGTGCCGCGGTGGCGTGCAGATCGTCGTCAGTAGTGCCGGTCATTCGGCCGACCGGGGCCAGATAGAGGTTGCCCTCGTCACGGTTGTGGCCGATGAGCAGGTCGATCCGCAGATCAGCGGGCAGGTCCGCGGCCGGCTGCCGGTCGAGGACCAGGCTGAACGGGCTGAGGCCGCCCAGCGGATCGTGGTGCGTCGCCGTCCGCAGATCGAGCTGTCCCAGGTCGCCGACCAGGTCGACCAGACGTTGGTCAGGCAGTCCGGCCAGCGCGGCGACGCCTGGCTCGGCGCCGAGCCTGGCGCCGGCCGCGGCGGTCACGAGAGCCGCCTGTTCGGCGGTGAACGCGCCGTTGCCGTTGCCGCTCTGCATGATCGCCCGCCGGATGAGCCGGTCGGCGCCGGGGTGGGCGAGGATGCCGCCGACCAGGGTGGCCCCGGCGGACTGCCCGGCCAGCGTAATGCTGTCCGGGTCGCCGCCGAAGTGTTCGGCGTTGTCGCGGACCCACCGCAGGGCGGCGAGCACGTCCAGCAGGCCGCGGTTGTCCGGGGCGTCGGGCAGATGCAGGAATCCGGGGATGCCCAGGCGATAGTTGACGGTGATGAGCATGACGCCGTCGCGGGCGAAGGCGGCGCCGTCGTAGAGCGGGGCGTTCACCGACCCGGTGATGAACGCGCCACCGTGGACGTGGACCAGCACCGGCGCCGGATGCTCACGCCGGGACGGCGCCCAGATGTTCACGGTCAGATAGTCCTCGCCGCGCTGCCAGCCGGGGCCGAAGAACGGCGACATGTCGAGGGTTCCGAAGGCGTCCCGGGTGGGTTGCGGCGCGGTCGGCCCGGGTGTGGTGGCGTCCCGGACGCCGGTCCACGCCGGGTGGACGCGGGGCGGCGTGAAGCGGTCCCGCCCGGTCGGCGGGGCGGCGTAGGGCACACCCAGAAAGACCGTGCCGTCGGCGGTACGCCGGCCGCGGACCGGCCCGGAGGTGGTGGTGACGATGGCGGAATCCATGTTCGTTTCCTCGGCGGTAAAGGTGGTTCAGGACGGGCGCCACCGCGGTCCGCCCGCGGTCCGCGGTGGCGCGGTGGCTCAGAGCCGGGCGAACGGCGCCCACTGTTTGATGCCGAAGCCGGTCGCGCGGCGTTCGACCTCCAGCGCACCGTGTCCGCTGAAGTGGGCCGGCAGGACCAGGGCCCGGTTGTCGGCGGCCCAGCCCAGCAGCCGCTGCCGGGTGGCCTGCGCCTGACCGGCGTCCTCGCAGAAGCAGCTGTTGTGGCCGGGGTGCGTGACCTGCAGCGGCGTGTGCATCAGGTCCCCGGCGAAAAGTGCCTGGTCGTTGCCCGAACGCAGCTCGACAACGCTGGAGCCGGGGGTGTGGCCGGGGGCGGACCGCAGGGTCAGGTTTTCGTCGATGACCCGCTCGCCGTCCCACAGCTCCACCTGGCCGGCGGCGTGGACCGGGGCGACGCTGTCCTCGAACACGTTCTCGTTGACGCTCCCGGCGATGCCCGGATTGTGGGCCGGGTTCCAGTGCCGGAAGTCGGCCGCCGGCATCAGGTAGGTGGCGTTCGGGAAGGTCGGCACCCACGATCCGTCGACCAGGCGGGTGTTCCACCCGACGTGATCGACGTGCAGATGGGTGTTGACAACGAGGTCCACGTCCTCTGGGCGGACCCCAGCCGCGGCCAGCCGGTTCAGGTAGTCGAACCGTTGGTGGTCCCAGACCTCGACAGCCGGGCGTGCCTTGTCGTTACCCACCCCGGTATCGATCACGATCGTCTTTCCGGCGCTGCGCAGCACCCAGCTCTGCATCGCGACGTGCACCATGTCGTCGGCGCCGAGGTGATCCGGCATCAGCGCCTCCTCGTGGTCGCGCCAGGACTGGGCTGGAATGCTCGGGAAGAAGGCGGCGGTCGGCATGATCGGGCCGTGGGTCTCCTCGACCCGGGCGACGGTGACGTCGCCGAGCTTGATCTCGTTCATGTCGGAACTCCTGAGTTGATGCGGTCAGCGACGCGGGAGGGTGACGGTGATCAGGTTGGGGTCCTGCTGGGTCAGGTAGGCGGCGCTGGTTACGTACGCGGTGGTCCCGCGCACGGCGACCGACGTCGGGTTCTGCAGTCCGTCGGCGGCGGTCAGCAGGGTCGTGGCGCGCCCGGCACGGTCGATGCCGACCACGGTGTTCGGGCCGTTGAGAGCGGCGAGCACCCGGTCGGTGCCGTGCCCGACGAACGTGAAGTCGTCCAGGCCGACCAGCCCGGACGCCCGGACCTCGACCTTGCCCGGCTTGCCGTGGACGACCGGAATGCTCAGCAGCGTGCCTCGGTCAAGGTTGGTCACCCAGACCGCGCCGTCTCGGACCTTGATCCCGTTGACGCCGAGGAATCCGGTGGACGCCAGCTCCGGCGCGGACGACCACACGGTGGCCGGGCCGCCGGCCAGACGCACGGTGGAGATGGTGCCCAGCACCGAGTCGGTGACATAGAACGTGCCGGTCGCCTCGTCGAGGGCCAGTCCGTTGGGCAGCCCGTTCGCGGGCAGGGCGGCGACGCGCTGCGGCGTTCCGCCGGGCCGCAGCCGGTACAGACCGGTCGAGGCGGCGTCCCCGCTGGCGTACAGGAAATAGACGGTGCCGTCGGCCCGCCGCACGATCCCGGTGGTCAGGGCAAACTTGAGCACCGGCGTGCCGACCCCGCCGTCCGGCGGCGCGACCAGGGTCGCCAGGACACGCACCGCGCCGTCCCGGCCCAGCGCGGCGACCTGGCGGGCACCGGCGAACGTGACGTACACGGTGCCGTCCGGCGCCAACGCGATGTTCTCCGGCATCTCTCCCTTGGCCAGGTCGAAGTGCGCCGCGATCCGGGCACCCAGCGCGGCCGGCGCGGACTGGCTCCGCACCAGCGCCGCCGGCGCCGCGGCAGCCGGCGAATGGGTCACGGCCGCCGACCCGGTGCCGGTCATCAGGACGGCCGCCGCGGCGATCCCGGCGGTCGCGGTGGCGACGGCGGTGGTGATGGTCCTCTTACGCATCGCTTCCTTCTCTCGTCACTGCTGTTGTCGCCCGTTTCCGGGCGCGCGACATCGCCGCACCGCTTCCGGTGCGTTATCGATGGGGTGTGCGAAATCCGTGGGGCGTGGTGGGCCCCCGGGGGGTTATCGTTCGGCGGTGACTCCGGCGTCGTCCGCTCCGGCAGCCGGCGCCGGCTGTGCGGTGAGCACGCTGTGCACCAGCAACGTCATCGCAGCCTGCGACGGTGAGTCCGCCTCCGTGGTGGCGACTACGACGCAGTGGCCCGTCTCGGTGCGCAGGCTCTGCTGGGTGACGCTCATCGTGCCGACCAGCGGATGCCGCATCCGGTACACCGGATCACCACCGGACTTGACCCTGTGAGCGGCCCACATCCGGCCGAACTCGGGACTCTTGACCGTCAGCTCCCCGACCAGGGCGGCCAGCGCGGCGTCGTCGGGGTGCTGCCCGGACGCCAGGCGCAGCGTGCCGACCACCGCCCGGGCCTTCTCCGGCCAGTCCACGTACAAATCGCGGGTGTGCGGGTCGAGGAACACCAGGCGTGCCATGTTCGGCCGGTTCTCCGGACGCTCCGGGCCGGCGAAGTCCACGTGCCCGGCGAACAGGGCGTGACCGGCGCGGTTCCAGGCCAGCACGTCGCTGCGCCGGCCCAGCACCACCATCGGCACCTCGCCCAGCGCGGTCATCAGCTGCCGCACCGCCGGGGTGAGCCGCTCGGGCGCCGGTCGCCGTCCGGCCGGGCGGTGGCGGGTGCCGTCGGCCAGGTCGTGCAGGTGCCGACGCTCGGCGTCGTCGAGTCGCAGAGCCGTGGCGATGGCGTCCAGGACCTCGGGCGAGGCGTTCGACGACTGCCCCTGCTCCAACCGCGAGTAGTAAGAGGCGCTGACCCCGGCCAGCAGAGCCAACTCCTCGCGCCGCAGGCCGGTCACCCGGCGCCGGTCACCGTAGGTGGCCAGGCCGACGTCCCCCGGGGTCAGCTGTGAGCGGCGGGACTGCAGGAACTCGCCGAGCTGTCGTCTCATGTCCACGACACGAGTATTCGGCCGTGGCGGCCGGGTAACCACACCTTGTCGGTGATAGGCACGGCAGGCGGCGGGTACCGCTGGCCGGAGGCCGGCACAGTGCGCCTGAACAGGTGATCTGCGGACTAGTGCACCGGGCACCGGGCACCGGGCACCGGGCACCGGGCACCGGGCACCGGGCACCGGGCACCGGGCAAACGATAGGGATCTTGCTAGGGAACCGACCGGAACGGTCCACCCAGCCCAGGCATACACCGGGACGAAGCTGAAACGAAACAGCAGGTCACCGGCATTTCCTGGGACCGGGTGGACCGCATTGGCATGATCGACTTATTGCTTCCAAACTGATTACGCGAGTTCGATTCTCGTCGCCCGCTCTCCTCTGAGTGAGCCATGCCCGCAAACTGCGCGGGCCTGGTCGGATCGCCATTCCCGCTTGGGGGCCGAGCCCCCAGACCCCCACGGTGCGTCACGTTGCGGTGCGTCACGTTGCGGTGGGTTAGGACGCGGTGCGTCGGGCGCGGTGCGGCAGGGCGCGGGTTGGTGGGCTCCTGGGTCGGGGCGTTCCTTGGTCTATGCGGCCCATACCAAAGTAGGTTCCGGTGCTCGCGCGGCCTCTCTACGGTGAAGACATGGCCACGTTCGAGCATTTCGCGCGATAAGTCCGTTTCATAGATACCGACGTGCTTCGTCTGCGGCCGCCGCGGTGGCGGGTGGATCGGCGGTTCGTGGTGTGGCGGACGCTGCAGGCGTTGTTCTGGGGCGTCGGGGTGCTGGGGGTGCTCGGCGCCGTGTTTCTCTGGGTTGAGGGGGCGCGGGGCTGGCTGGGGCCGGTGCTGGTGATCCTCGGGGTGGTCTACGCGGTGAACGTCGTGGTCATGCCTGGCTGGCGTTACCGGGTGCACCGGTGGGAGACGACCGGGGACGCGGTCTATGCGCTGGAGGGGTGGCTCACCAAGAAGTGGCAGATCGTGCCGCTCTCGCGGATACAGAGCATCGACACCGAGATCGGGCCGCTTCAGCAGATGCTCGGGATAGCGACGATCAAGGTCACCACGGCGTCGAGCGAAGGCAAGATCTCGATCGAAGGGCTTGATGTACGGGTGGCTCGCGACACCGTGGATCGTCTGCGCGAGGCCACCGCGGCGACTCCGGGCGACGCGACATGAGCGAGGGGGGCTGGCGGCGGCTCAGCATCCGGGTCGTCTACATGGATCTGATCCGGGCCGTCGTGTCCTGCGCGGTGGGCTACCTCGGGGCGGTCGTCCTCAACGACGACGGGCCGGTGTGGGCGCTCGTCGCCGGGTCGGTGGCCGGCTTCCTCGGGGCGCTGACCGACCTGATCCGGTGGCTGACCACGCGCTACCGGGTCACCCCGGCCTCGGTCGAGATGCGCAGCGGGTGGGCGTCGAAGCGGCATCGGACGGTGGCCCGCGACCGCATCCGCACCGTGGACAGCGCGGCCAAGCTGGTGCCCCGGCTGTTCCGGCTGCGGGTGGTGCACATCGGCTCGGGCGAGCAGGGATCCTCGTTCGCGCTGAACGCACTGGACAGCGGGGAGGCGGCGCGCTTGCGCCGCGAGCTGATGCCGGCCGTACGGGACGCGCCGGCGCCGGCCGCCGACGCGCGTGACGAAAGACCGGACGCGGACGAAACGCCGGACGCCGATGCGGGCACCGAGACCGCGGATGCGGGCGGGCAGGGCCAGAGCGCGGACGCGGGCCGGCGGGGCGGTGAGCCGCGCGACGGCGGCGAACGGGAAGTGCTGGCGCGGCTGCGGTGGCAGTGGGTGCCGCTGAACATGGTCACCGTCTGGGGGCCAGTGGTCGTGGTGGGGCCGCTGTTCGCGCTGTACTGGTTCCTGCGGCCGTTCGGAGTCGATCTGCTCGGTGTGGGGCGGGACGTGATCGGCTGGGATTCGCGCGGGCTGCTGTGGAATCTGGTGCTGTGCGGGGCGATCGCCTATCCACTCGGGGTGATCGGGTCGGCGGGCGCCTTCGTGGTGGAGAACTGGGGTTTCGAGCTGGCGCGGGAGGGCGACGTGCTGGTCAGCCGGCGCGGCCTGCTCACCACCCGCACCCTTCAGCGCGACGACCGGCGGATGCGCGGGCTGGCCGTCAAGGAGCCGCTGCTCTGGCGGTGGCTGGGGCTGGCCGAGACCAGCGTCGTCACGACGGGGCTGCGGCAGACCGTCGACGCCCCGTCCGGCGCCATCCTGCCCCGGCTCCGGCTGGGCGAGGCGCGGGAGATCGCGGCCCGGGTGCTGCCGGGTGGGAGCCGGCCGTTGGAGGCCGAGCTGCAGCCGCACCCGCGGGGCGCGCTGGTCCGGCGGCTCGGCTGGGCGGTCTACGGCCCCGGGCTGGCCGCCGGCGTGCTGCTGATGTTCACCTTCAGCGGCGCGCTCCCCGGATGGGTGTGGCCGCTGTCCCTGGTCCTGCTGCCGGTCACGCTTCCGCTGGCGGTGGTGGCCTATCGATCACTCGCGCACGCGCTGGACGGGCCCTATCTGGTGGTCCGGCGCGGGGCGCTGAGCCGCAATACCGTGGCTCTGCAGCGCGGCGCGGTGATCGGGTGGAGTCTGCGGCAGTCCCTGCCGCAGCGCTGGGGCGACCGCATGACCGTCGGCATCGCGACCGCGGCGGGGGAACGCTACTACCAGGTCCCCGACGCGGGCACTGGGCAGGCGCTCGCGTTCATCCGAGGCGCCACGCCGGAGCTGGCCGCCCAGTTCCTGGAGGAGCCGGACCGAGAAGCCGGCGGGTGGAATGGCGGGTCCACGGGGGACGAGGACGCGCAAAGCCGAGCGGCCGACCGGGGACGGGCACGCGCGGGATGACGGGCTGGGCCGAGCGGCCGGGCGGGCCGCCACGCGGAAGACGACCAGCTAGGCCGACACGCCGAGCTGAACAGCCGGACCAGACCTGCGCGGAAGATGAGCGGCTAGCCGACACGCCGAGCTGAACGGCCGGGCCGGGCCTGCGCGGGAGATGAGCGGCTGGGCCAGACCTGCGCGGCGCGGGAGATGAGCGGCTGGGCCGACACGCCGAGCGGAGCGGCCAGGCCGGAGCTGCGCCCGGGATGACGGGCCCGGATCGACACGGCGGGCGGGCGCGTGCGGGGACGACGGGTTGGGCGGGGCGCAGCGCCGGGCCGCCACCCGGCGCTGCGCGTCTGTAACCCGTTCGACGTGCGGGCGTCAACGTAGCCGAAGACTTCGACGTGGGTCTATCAAGAGAACCTTAAGCCTTGACATGTGACCTATTGGTCTCATAACTTTACGTCATGGCGGAGGACGATCTGGTGTTCAGGGCACTGGCCGATCCGAGCCGCCGGTTTCTGCTCGACCTGCTTTTCGCGCGTGACGGCCGCACGCTCACGGAGCTGGAGTCCGAGCTGGAGATGACGCGCTTCGGGGTCGCCAAGCACCTCAAAGTCCTGGAAGAGGCGGGTCTCGTCGTCACGCGCCGCGCGGGCCGGGAGAAGCTGCACTTCCTCAATCCCGTGCCGATCCGGCAGATCCACGACCGCTGGATCGACAAGTACACGGAGCGTCACGTCGCCGCCCTCATCGATCTCAAGAACGAGCTGGAGGAAGAGCCATGACCACCGAGACCACCCAGGTGTACCGCGTCTGGATCAAGGCGAGCCCGGAACGGATCTGGGCCGCCATCACCGATCCCGAGTGGACGTCGCGGTACGCCTACGCGTCGCCCGCGCACTACGAGCTCAAGCCGGGCGGCGCCTACCGCTCGGCCGCGACCCAGGAGATGAAGGACTTCGCGCAGGCCAACGGCTTCGAGGTGCCCGACGTCATCGTGGACGGCGAGGTCATCGAGGCCGATCCGCCGCGGCGGCTGGTGCAGACCTGGCGGATGCTGATGGATCCCGGCACCGCGGCCGAGCCGTACACGACGCTGACCTACGAGATCGAGGAGGCGAAGATGCAGCCGGGCGTCCACAAGCTCACGGTCACCCACGAGCTCACCGACGCCCCGAGGACGGCCGCGATGGTCGCCGGCACCGAGGACGACGGCGCGGGTGGCGGCTGGGCGTGGATCCTCAGCGACCTCAAGACGCTGGTCGAGACGGGTTCGAGCCTGGCCGGCCGATAGCTCAGATGGTGCACGATCCGGCCGGGCTCCGAAGCGCCACACCGGGCCCGGCCGGGGCTAATCTCCCGCAGTGACCCTTCTCTGGATCGCCCTCATCGTGATCGGCATCGTCATGATCGCCGCCGCGGTCTGGCCCAGCTTCCGCGACCGCCGGCCCACCAGCGACCACGACCGGCACGACCCGGCGTAAGCCACAGCCGATCCCCCGACCACGACCGGCACGACCCGGCGTAAGCCACAGCCGATCCCTCGACCACGACCGGCGGGACCCGGCGTAAGCCACAGCCGATCCCTCGACCACGACCGGCGGGACGGGGCGTGAGGCGCGGCTGGCAGACTCGTCGGCGTGACCGAAGGGGAGCTGCAGACCTACAGCCTGGTGGAGCTCGCCGTCGACCGACTGCGCCGGGAGATCCTCAGCGGGCGCACCGATCCGGGTGAGCGCCTGGTCGAGGAGCAGCTGACCCGCCGGCTCGGGATCAGCCGGGCGCCGCTGCGCGAGGCCATGCGGCTGCTCGCCCAGCAGGGTCTGGTCGAGCACATCCCCCGCCGCGGGGCCCGGGTGGCCACGCTCTCCGACGATGACGTGCGCGAGCTGTACGAGGTGCGCGACGTGCTGGAGCGGCACGCCGTGGCCTCGATGCCGGCCGAGCCCGACCTGGGCGCGCTGCGGGCCGCCCTGTCCGCGATGCGGCAGGCGACCGAGGCCGGCGACCGGCTCGAGCTGGCCAACGCCCACCGGCGGTTCCACACCGAGGTGGTCGCGCTCGGCGGCAACCGTCAGCTCGCCGACCTCTACGGCTCGGTGCTGGTCCGCATCCAGCTCTACATGGCCGTCAACATGCGCCGGGAAGCCGAGACGGCTCGGGCCGCGGACGGTGTGCTCCGGCACGAGCGCCTCTTCGCCGCGATCGAGCGCGGCGACGTCCAGGGCATTCTCACCTCGCTGAGCGAGCACGGCGCCCGCACCTACCTGTCGTAGCGAAATCGGCTCGTTACAAAGCGCAAGCCTGGCCGAAACAAGATTGTCGACAATCGACGGTGTGGACGTACACGCGAGTGTCGATGAGTTCCTGGCCCACCCGAGACGAGACGGCGTCTGGATCAGCACCTTCGGTCCCGACGAGCTGCACCGCCAAGCCGGCCGCGTCGATCCCCGGCTACCGCTGGCCGGGCTGACCTTCGCGGTCAAGGACAACATCGACGTGGCCGGACTGCCCACCACCGCTGCCTGCCCCGGCTTCGCGTACGAGCCCGAGACCAGCGCCCCGGTCGTGCAGCGGCTGGTCGACGCCGGCGCGATCGTGGTCGGCAAGACCAATCTCGACCAGTTCGCGACCGGGCTGACCGGCGCCCGCTCCCCCTACGGCGCCCCGGAGAGCGTCTTCGGCGGCGGCCTGATCTCCGGCGGCTCCAGCTCGGGGTCGGCCGTGGCGGTGGCCGACGGCTCGGTCTCGTTCGCGCTGGGCACCGACACCGCGGGCTCCGGGCGGGTGCCGGCCGCGCTCAACGGCATCGTCGGCGTCAAGCCCACCCGCGGCCTGCTCAGCACGCTCGGCGTGGTGCCGGCGTGCCGATCGCTCGACTGCGTGTCGGTCTTCGCCGCCACCGTGGTGGCGGGGCGGCGCGTCTTCCGGGCCGCGCGGGGTCGCGTACGGCCTGACCCGTGGAGCAGGGAGGGTGACCGGCCGCTGCGAGCGGAACCCAGGATCGGCGTCGCCGAGGGGTTGGACTTCTTCGGCGACGCCGGGCAGGAAAAGGCGTACGCGCGGTTCGACGGCGACACCACCGTGGACATCGGCCCCCTGCTGGAGGCGGGCGACCTGCTCTATCGCGGTCCCTGGGTGGCCGAGCGGCTGGCCGACCTCGCCGGCCATCTGGAGAAGGCGCTGCCGGTGACGCGCCGGGTGCTGGAGAGCGGGCTCGGTTTCACCGCGATCGACGCGTTCCGCGCGCAGCACCGGCTGCAGGAGCTGAAGGCGGCCGCCGACCGGATGTGGGAGCGGATCGACGTGCTCGTGCTGCCCACGATCGGCACGACCTACACGCACGCGGAGATCGCCGAGGATCCGATCGGGCGCAACCTCGACCTGGGCCGGTACACGCAGTTCGCGAACCTGCTCGACATGGCCGCGGTGACCGTGCCCAACGGCTTCACCGAGGACGGGCGGCCGGCCTCGCTCACGCTGTTCGGCCCGGCCTTCAGCGACGAGACCCTCCTGCTGGCGGCCGAGCGCCTGGGGCCGGACGACGCCATGACGCTCGCAGTGGTGGGGCTGCATCTCAGCGGCGAGCCGCGCAACGGCGAGCTGGTCGAACGCGGCGGCACGCTGATCGGCGCCGCCCGCACCGCGCCCGCGTACCGCCTGTATCACCTGCCGTCGGGAGCGCCCGGGCTCGTCCGCGATCCCGAACGCGGCGAGGCGATCGAGGTGGAGCTGTGGGAGCTGCCGTCGGCCACGGTCGGCAGCCTGCTGGCCGGCATCGCCGCCCCGCTGGCGCTGGGCCGGCTCGCGCTCGGCGACGGCACCGAGGTCACCGGGTTCCTCTGCGAGGCGTACGCGGCGGAGGGCGCCCCGGACATCACCGCCAGCGGCGGCTGGCGGAGTTACCGCTCGAAAGGACCGGACGCATGACCGCACTCATCGGACCCGTGAAGGCAGACCCCTACCTCTGGCCGTACGACGGGTCGGTGCCCGTCTCGAAGGTCGGGCTCGTCTGCGTCGACTGGCAGACCGACTTCTGCGGGCCGGGCGGCTACGTCGACTCGATGGGCTACGACATCGAGCTGACCCGGGCCGGGCTGCCGGCCACCGCGCGGCTGCTCGACCACGCCCGCCAGCTGGGCATGCTCGTGATCCACACCCGCGAGGGCCACGACCCGGACCTCTCCGACCTGCCGGCCAACAAGCGGTGGCGCTCGGCCCGGATCGGGGCCGAGATCGGCGCCCTCGGCCCGTGCGGCCGGATCCTGATCAAGGGTGAGCCCGGGTGGGAGATCGTGCCCGAGGTGGCGCCGGTGGCCGGCGAGCTGATCGTCGACAAGCCGGGCAAGGGCGCGTTCTACGCCACCAACCTCGACCTGGTGCTGCGCACCCACGGCATCACCCATCTGATCCTGACCGGGATCACCACCGACGTCTGCGTGCACACCACGATGCGCGAGGCCAACGACCGCGGTTACGAGTGCCTGATCCTCAGCGACTGCACCGGGGCGACCGACCCGGCCAACCACACCGCGGCCCTGCACATGGTCACCATGCAGGGCGGCGTCTTCGGCTGCGTCGCCACCTCGGACGACGTCATCGCGGCGACGGCCATAGAACCACCCCACCCGCCACCCTCATACGGACTGAAGGCGTTTTGATCATGCCGACCGTTGACGCGGCACCGGGCCCCTTCGAGTTCCAGAAAGACAGCACGGCGCTGCTGGTGATCGACATGCAGCGTGATTTCCTTCTGCCCGGCGGCTTCGGTGAGTCGCTCGGCAACGACGTCTCCCAGCTCAGCCGGACGATCGAGCCGCTGGCGGCCCTGATGACGGCGTGGCGCGCGGCCGAGCTGCCGATCATCCACACCCGAGAGGGCCACCTGCCTGATTTGTCCGACTGCCCGCCGTCCAAGCTGGCTCGGGGACAGATCGGTCAGCGGGGCGCCTTCGGCCGGATCCTCATCCGCGGCGAGTACGGCCACGACATCGTCGACGAACTGGCCCCGGTGGACGGCGAGATCGTCGTCGACAAGCCCGGCAAGGGCGCCTTCTACGCGACCGAGCTGGCGGAGATCTTGGACAAGCTCGGCGTACGCAGCCTGATCGTCACCGGAGTCACCACGGAGGTCTGCGTCCACACGACCGTTCGTGAGGCCAACGACCGCGGCTTCGAGTGCCTCGTGCCAGCCGACTGCGTCGGCTCCTACTTTCCCGAGTTCCAGCGCGTCGGCCTCGAGATGATCGCCGCTCAGGGCGGCATCTTCGGCTGGGTCGCGGAGTCACCGCAAGTTGTCGCAGCCCTCCAGGAGTGATGATGAAACTGGCTTACTGGGTCCGCGGGGACACGAACGCCTTCTTCGGCTTCGGAGTCAACGTCCTGGTCAACGTGCTCACCCTGACCGCCCTCTGCGTCGGCGTCATTCAGATGCCGGCCTCGGACGTCTTCGGCGTCATCCTGCCCGCGCTCGGCATCGCCCTGGTCGCCGGCAACGTCTACTACACGTTCCTGGCCCGGCGGCTGGCCGCCCGGGAGAACCGGGCCGACGTCACCGCCCTGCCGTACGGCCCGAGCGTGCCGCACATGTTCATCGTCATCTTCGTGATCATGCTGCCGATCTACCTGCGGACCAAGGACCCGGTGGCAGCCTGGACGGCCGGCATCGCCTGGGCCTTCATCATCGGCGTCATCGTGCTGATCGGCGCGTTCGTCGGCCCGTACATCCGCAAGTACACCCCGCGGGCGGCGCTGCTCGGCACCCTGGCCGGCATCTCGATCACCTTCATCTCGATGAACCCGGCCGGCACCATGTGGAACTACGCGTGGATCGCCCTACCGGTCTTCGCCCTGCTGCTGATCGGCCTGCTGACCGACGTCAAGCTGCCGTTCAACTTCCCCATCGGGCTGGCCGCGCTGCTGGTCGGCACCGCGATCGGCTGGATCGGCGGCGCCATGTCGGTGCCCGACGTGACCTCGGCCGCCAAGGACATCGCCTTCGCCTTCCCGCACCTCAAGTTCGATCTGCTGATCGACGGCCTGCGCGACATGGCGCCGCTGCTGGCCACCGCCATCCCGCTCGGCGTCTACAACTTCACCGAGGCGATGACCAACGTGGAGAGCGCCGCCACCGCGGGCGACCGCTACAACCTGCGCAGCGTGCTGCTGGCCGACGGGGCCGGCGCGGTGATCGGCTCCTGCCTCGGCTCGCCGTTCCCGCCGGCCGTCTACGTCGGTCACCCCGGCTGGAAGGCGGCCGGGGGCCGCACCGGCTACTCGATGGCGACCGGCGTGGTGATCGCGCTGCTCTGCTTCTTCGGCCTCTTCGGGCTGCTCGGGGCGATCTTCCCGACCGCCGCCATCGTGCCCATCCTGCTCTACATCGGCCTGCTGATCGGGGCCCAGGCGTTCCAGGCGACCCCGCGGGCGCACGCGGCGGCGGTGGTCGCGGCCCTGATCCCCAACATCGCGCAGTGGGCGACCGGGCAGATGGACAACGCGCTGTCCGCCGCCGGCACGAGCGCGGCCCAGGTCGGCACGGACGCGCTGGCCGGGGCGGGGGTGGTCTACGACGGGCTCAAGACGCTGGGCGAGGGGGCGATCCTGGCCGGTCTGGTCCTCGGCGCGATCGTCGCCTTCATCATCGACAAGCGCTTCTGGCACGCGGCGGTCTTCGCCGGGGCGGGGGCGGTGCTGAGCTTCATCGGCCTCATCCACGCCGAGAAGGTGCAATGGAACGCGGACGGGCAGGTCACCCTCGGCTATCTGTTCCTCGCGATCGTCTGCGTGATCTTCGCGCTGACCCGGCCGGCGCCCCGCGTCCCGGACCCGGCGGAGGCCGAGCCGGAGAGCGCCCGGGAGCCCGAGGTGGTCGCCTCATGAGCGTCACCGACGAGGTCACGGCGCAGTTCGAAGCGTACGAACGGGCCCTGGTAGCCAATGACGTCGAGGCGATGCTCGGTTTCTTCGCAGCCGGCGCGGTGCGCTATGGCATCGCCGACCAGCAGATCGGTCTCGCCGAGCAGCGGCGGTGGCGCCTGGCCCAGCCGCCCCTGCCGCCCGGCCGCTATCTGAAGGACACGCTGGTGCAGGCCTTCGGCCCGGACGTCGCGGTGGTCAACACCCTGTTCGGCTATCCGGGCGGCGCGACCCTCGGGCGTCAGTCACAGACCTGGGTACGCCTGGCGGACGGCTGGCGGATCGTCGCGGCGCACGTCTCCGAGCCGCGCGATCAGCCGACGTAGCGGCGGGCCGTCGAGCGGCGCTGGGCCTCGTCCAGCGCCGCCAGGCGGGCCTCGATGATCGCCGGGCGCGGGTTCCGGGCGTTCACCAGCCAGGGCAGGCCGCGAAGCGCGTCGGCCACGGCCAGGGCCGAGATCCGGTCCCGGGGCACGGTGCGCGCGAGGAAGAGCGTGCGCCGCACGGCCGGGCGCATCGGGCGGCGCATCCAGGTGAACCAGAGCGTGTTGCGCAAGCCGACCCGGCGGCGGTGGGTGGCGTCCCGCAGCACCGAGGCGCGGTGATGCACCACGAGATCTTCCAGGTAGCACAGCTCCCAGCCCGCCGAGAGAAGGTCCGTGGCCAGCAGCTCCTCCTCGCCACCCAGCCAGAGCCGGTCGCTGAACCCGCCGGCCTGGTCGAACGCCTCGCGCCGGACCACGGAGGCGCCGGCCAGGAAGCTGCCGAGGGCGGGGCCGGGCATCCAGTCCGGGCCGGGCACCGGCGAGTCGCGCAACTCGGCCACGATCGGGTCGTCCGCGCCGGACGGCTCGACCACGATGCGCGCGTTCACCAGGGCCAGCCGGGGGTGCCGGTCCAGGGCGTCGGCCGCGGCGGCCAGCGAGCCGGGCTCCCACCAAGTGTCGTCGTCGCAGAACGCCACGTACGGCGTGCTCAGGCGCTCGATCCCGATGTTGCGGCCCACCGCGCCCTTGTTCTCGGTCAGCGCGACCACCTCGACGTCCGGGTAGGCCGAACGGATCGCCTCGGCCGTGCCGTCGGCCGAGCCGTTGTCCACCACCACGACCCGCGGTCGCTCGGGGAGCTCCCGTAGACGCTGGACGGCGGCGAGCGCCTCGTCGCGCCGCTGCCAGGTGATCATGACGACGCCTATCCGTTGATCAGACACGGCGGCCGGATTACCCCGCGCCTGTTCGGGCATACCGTGCTCGATCCCACACCAACGCGAGGAGGCAAGGGTGAACGACCCGCGCAGCAAGTACCCCGGACCGGAGTACGACGGGGGCGACCTGGAGCCGCCCGGCCTGACGAGCCAGATGCCGCAGCGCCCGGATCACGGCGAGGAAAGCTACAAGGGCTCGGGCCGGCTGACCGGCCGCAAGGCCGTCATCACCGGCGGCGACTCGGGTATCGGGCGTGCGGTCGCCATCGCGTACGCCCGGGAAGGCGCTGACGTCCTCATCTCGTACCTGCCCGAGGAGGAGGAAGACGCCCGCGAGACCGCCCAGCTGATCGAGAAGGCGGGCCGGACCGCCGTGCTGGTGCCCGGCGACATCCGCGAGGAGGCGCACTGCCGGTCGATCGTCGACCGGGCCGTCGCCGAGCTCGGCGGGATCGACATCCTGGTCAACAACGCGGCCTACCAGATGTCCCAGCCGGGCGGGATCACCGACATCACCGACGAGCAGTTCGACCGGGTGATGAAGACGAACCTGTACGCGATGTTCTGGATCACCCGGGCCGCCGTGCCGCACATGCCGGCCGGCGCCACGATCATCAACACGGCGTCGATCCAGGCCTACCAGTCGTCCAGCCCGCTGCTCGATTACGCCACCACCAAGGGCGGCATCGTGGCCTTCACCAAGGCGCTGGCCGAGGACCTGGCCGAGAAGGGCATCCGGGTCAACGCGGTGGCGCCCGGCCCGATCTGGACCCCGCTCATCCCGGCCACCATGCCCGAGGAGAAGGTCAAGTCGTTCGGCAGCGACACCCCGCTGGGCCGGGCCGGCCAGCCGGCCGAGCTGGCTCCGGCCTACGTCTACTTCGCAAGCCAGGAGTCCAGCTACACCACCGGCGAGGTGCTCGGCGTGACCGGCGGCAAGCCGGTCAGCTGAGTCAGAGGTTGTCGGCCACCCAGTGGTAGGCGTCCATCACCCACTGGGTCTGCTGCAGGAAGGTGATGCCGACGCCGGCCAGGAACAGCGCGGTGACCACGTGGGAGCCGCGTGAGGTGCGCCGGACCCGGCCGAACTGGCGCTCCAGCACCAGGTGGCCGACCAGGCGGGCCAGGCAGAACAGACCGGCCGCGACGGCCAGGGTGACCACGAACACGATCACCGGGGTGCCGAAGTCGCCGTCGCCGGACAGGGTCCAGATGCCCCAGCAGACGAAGGCGAAGAGCACGGCGGCGCTGGTCCACTCGCCACCCTTGCGCATCTCGCTCCAGCGCCAGCTCAACGCGGGATGGTTCGGCGCTTCGGCGCCGGGCCAGCCCGGGCTGGTGTGCTCGGGCTCGGCGTAGCGCGGCCGCGCGGCCTGCGGGTTGACCTGGGCCCGACCCCGGCTGAAGGGCGAGGCGGCCGACTCGGCCTCCGACGGCTCCGCAAAAGGCGTCGCCGGCTTCGCGAACGGCGTCGTCGGCGGCATGTGCCCGGAATGTCCCGGTGGCGGGCCGTCCACGGGTGTCGTGGGCGCGTCGGCCCACGGGTCCTGCGGTGGCATGTCGAGCGTCCGCTCCGACCACTGCGGTTGCTCAGGCATTGGTCCCCCTCCAGATCGGCGGCTGATTCCCCCGCCTCATCGAGAGTAACCAGCCCGCAAATCATTGGCCCGTAGCGCCGCGGTCCGTTACACAAGTGCGCATGGACGACTCCGTACACCTGCGCACCGCCACGACCGCGGATCTTCCGGCCATCGCCGACCTGATGGGCCAGGTCTTCCACGAGCATGTCTCCGACGACTTCCGCGACTGGGAGATGCGGATCACCGAGGCCGGGCGCTCGCTCGTGGCCGACGACGGCGGCCTGGTGGTGGGTCATGCCACCGCGCAGACGCGGGAGCTGAGCGTGCCCGGCGCGGTGGTGCCGGCGGCCCACGTCACCGGGGTCGGCGTCGCGCCCACCCATCGGCGGCGGGGCCTGCTCAGCGGCATGATGCGGCGCCAGCTGACCGAGATCGCCGAGGCCGGCCGGGAGGCTGTCGCGGTGCTGTGGGCCAGCGAGACGGCGATCTACCCGCGCTTCGGCTACGGCCCGGCCACCGACCGTCTGCGGCTGGAGGTGGCGACCCGCGAGGTGCGCATCACGGCGCCCGTGCAACCGGTGCGGCTGCGCATGGTCAAGCCGCTCGAGGCCCGGGAGGAGCTGGCCGCGCTGCACGACCGTCTGCGCGCCGACCGGCCCGGCTGGTCGAGCCGCGCCGACCACTGGTGGGAATATCTGCTGCGCGACGGCGAGAGCCAGCGTGACGGCGCCACCAGCCTCTACGGCGTGATCGTGGACGGCGACGCCGGCCCGGCCGGCTATGCGTTGTGGCGGGTCAAGGACGGCTGGAACAGCTACGGGCCCGACGGCACCGTCCGCATCCAGGAGATCGTGGCCGCCGACCCCGTGACCTACACCGAGCTCTGGCGTTTCCTGCTCACGATCGACCTGGCCCGGACGGCGAGCTTCGGCTACGCCACGCTCGACGAGCCGCTGCAGTACCTGGTCGACGAGCCGCGCCGGCTGGGCCGGACGTTCGGCGACGGGCTGTGGGTGCGCCTGGTCGACGTGCCGGCGGCACTGGCGGCCCGGCGCTACCTCCATCCGGTCGATGTCGTGATCGAGGTCACCGACCCGATCATCGAGGCCAACAACGGCCGGTGGCGGCTCACCGCCGATCAGGACAAGACCTCGGCCGTACGCTCCGCCGGCGCACCCGACTTCAGTTGCTCCGTGACCGAGCTCGGCGCGGCCTACCTGGGCGGGACGTCACTGGCGGCGCTGGCCGCCGCCGGGCGGGTGCGGCAGCTGACGGAGAACTTCCCGTCGGCCGCGTTCGGGTGGCACCGGCAGCCGGGCGCCCTCGAGGTGTTCTGAGCGGGCCGGGCGGCGGTAACGTCGGCGTCATGGGTGAACCCGAGCGCCGACGTCGCCGCGTGCGTCCTTCCCACGGGCCCGCCGCGCCCCCTGAGGCAGACCCGGCGCCCGCCACGCCCGCGGAAGGAAACCCGGCGGCCGCAGTGCCCCCGGGAAGAAACGCGCCGGTAGGGCCGGCGGCGGTGACGATGCCGGTCGCCGACCCGGACGAGGAGCAGCAGCTGAAGACCGAGCTTGACCCGGTGCCGACGCCGGCGCCCCCGCGGGCGAAGCCGGCCGACACCCGGCCGCCGCGCAACGGCACGCCGGGCCGCCGCCCCCTCGGCAACGGCAACGGCGACGACCGGGAGGTCGAGCGCGGCCTGCGCGGCCTCGTCGGCTCCGGATCGTCGCAGGTCAGCGTGGGTGCGGCCCTGCGGGCACGGGACGCCGCCCGCCCCACCGACGAGCACCTGGCCGACGCCGACGCCAACCTGGTGATCGTCCGCCGCAACTGGGTCCCGCGCGAGGATCTCCCGAGAAACCGTTAGCTGGCCGCGATCGCCGCCGGTGACTTGGCAGGTGATTTTCGACGCCCGTAGGGTTTGCGGGTGGCGGAAAATCACCTGCCAAGTCACCGGTTACAAGGCGATCGCCCGCGGAGCGAAGCGGAGCCAGTCAGCTCAGCTCGGGGAGCTCACGGGTGCGCTCGTAGTCGGCCAGCTGGGCGATGCGGCGGGCATGGCGCGGGTTGCCCGAGAACGGGGTGGCCAGGAACGTCTCGACGAACGCGGTGGCCTCGTCCAGGGTGTGCTCGCGGGCGCCGATGCTGATCACGTTGGCGTCGTTGTGCTGCCGGGCCAGCTGGGCGATCTCGGTGCGCCAGACCAGCGCCGCCCGGACCCCGTCGATCTTGTTGGCGGCGATCTGCTCGCCGTTGCCGGAGCCGCCGATGACGATGCCCAGCGAGCCCTCGTCGGCGACCACCTTCGCGCCCGTCTGCAGGCAGAACGCGGGGTAGTCGTCCTCCGGGTCGTAGACGTGCGGGCCCACGTCGACGACGTCGTGGCCCTGCTTGATCAGGTGGTTGACGAGATGCATCTTCAGCTCGTAGCCGGCGTGGTCGGAACCCAGGTAGACGCGCATGCTCTCACTCTCTCAGAACGATCTGGTGAAGAACGCTTAGAAGCACAGGGATGCTCGCAGAACGGCGGCGATCTGATCCGCCGCCACGCGCGCGTCGTCGATCACCGCGAGCTTGCGGGCGAAGCCGTGGTTGACGCCCATGTAGCGGGTGTGCACCACCGGGACGCCCGCGGCCATCAGCGCGTCGGCGTAGTCGGCGCCCTCGTCGCGCAGGGCGTCGTACTCGGCGGTGATGATCAGGGTGGGCGGCATCCCGGCCAGGTCGGCCGCGAGCGGCGCCACGTCCGGGGTGAACCGGAGCCGGGGATCCGGGACGTAGGTCTCCCAGGCCAGCTTCATCGAGGCCCGGTCGAGCCCGTACGAGCCGACCTCGTCGTACGACTCGGAGGCGGTCATCGGGTCGATCGCCGGGTAGATCAGCACCTGGTGGTCGAGCGGGGTGGCCTGGTCACGCTGCCGGCGGGCGGCCACCGTGGCCAGCTGGCCGCCGGCACTGTCCCCGCCGATGGCCAGCCGGGACGGGTCGACCCCGAGGTCGGCGCCCGACTTGCGGACGAAGGCCAGGACCGTGTCGACGTCGTCCCGGGCGGCCGGGAAGACGTGTTCGGGCGCGAGCCGGTACTCCACCGACAGCACCGCGCAGCCGGAGCGGTCGGCGATGCGCCGGCACATCCGGTCGGCCGTCTCGACGCTGCCGTAGCACCAGCCGCCGCCGTGCAGATACACGAAGACAGGAGCGTCCGTACGGGTCGCGTAGAGCCGGCACGGCACTCCGCCGGCGTCGACGTCCACCACGACGGGCAGCGGCAGGGCCGGGCCCGTCTCGGCCTCGTTGGCGTCGAGCATCGCCTGCCGGATGTCCAGGAGCCGCTCGTACGGGTCGTCGGACGTGACCGGCGGCCGGGAGCGGAGTCCGGCCGCCGCGGTGACCTGAGGGTTCAGCATGGTCAGGCGAGCTGCGCGAGGACGAGGCCGCCCCGGGCCTTGGGGGTGAACCACGTGCTCTTGCGGGGCAGCTTCTGCCGCTCGAGGTTCACCGTGACGAAGTCGTCGACGGTGACCGGGGCGATCAGGACGGCCAGCTCGGAGCGTCCCGCGTCGACCTCACCCCGCAGCCACTCGGCCGGGTAGTCGCCGCCGATGTAGGAGATCCGCTTGTCACCGGCGTCGAGACCCAGCGCATCCCGCAGCAGCACCCGCTCGACCAGCGCGTGATCGAGATTGTCGACCGCCGACAGGTTCGTGTTGACGGGCAACCCAAGAGCGAAGGTGCGTCCCGACGCGTACAGCTCGATCGTGCCCTTGCCCGGCACCTGAGCCGGTCGCGGCACCTCGGTGACCGTCGCCCCGGCCGCGCGCAACCGGGCCAGAAACTCGTCGAGCGGCACCGGCAGCTCGCTGACCAGGCGGTTGTAGGGCTGGATGGCGACCGAGGCGGGCGTGGTGACGACGGCCAGGAAGCGCGGGAAACCGGCGGTCTGCGCGGCCAGGCTGCGGTGGTTGCCGTCGGCCACCACCAGCTCGCCCCCGCCGGCCAGCGCGGTCAGCTCGTCCTGCAGCGGGCCCGGGCCGACCGGCCAGATGGCGTGGGTGCGCCCGCTCTGGTCGACGTCGGTCGCGGCGGGCTCCCCCGCCTCCTCGATCGCCGCGGCGAGGGCCGCGTGCAGCTGCTCACCCTTGGTGGTCTGCAGCAGCAGTACGGGTGACAGGAGCGTGCCCAGCGCCTCGGCCAGGGCCACGCGCTCGCGCACCTTCTCCAGGAACACTTCCTCGTTGCGGATGACCAGGCCCGGCTCGTCGGCGCGGGTGGAGATCTGATCGGTGTCGACCATGCTCCACAGGCCGTACGCCGGCGGCTCGCCCGCGCCGGTGATCCGGTAGAGCACGACGACCTGCTCGGCCGGGGCGTAGCTGCCGTCGGCGCGCTCGAACGCCAGCCGGGCCACCGCGTCCGGCAGCGACTCGGCGAAGGACTTGCCGAGCGAGTCGGGCGCCAGGTGCGGCATCTCGACAGCGAGAGAACTATGCGGATTGTCGGCGATGATGGACGTGATTTCGGCGTCGTCGGCGAATTCGTCGTAGTTCTGGGCGCCGGTGCCACCTGTGGTGACCCAGGCCTTGCTGATCGGGTGCACGACCGTCATGTCAGCCAAGTTACCGGGACGACCGGCGGTGCCGGGCGACGGGCATGTTCCCCCGTGACCTGGCCAACTGGCCCTTCCGCCAGTCGCCGACGGGGCGCGGCAGGGGCAGCGCCGAGACCGTGACCGGTGGCGCCACCAGGCTGGCCAGGTCGGGTGCGAGATTCGTCCAGTCGCCGCGGTGGACGGCGATGGTGGACAGCGCCACCGCTTCGGTGTCGGCCATGTCGGTTCTCCGTCGTGGATGAGGTGTATGTCACCTCATCCAACGACGCGTACGGAGGACCGGAAGCCGATCAGTCGAAAATAGGACCGATGTCCCGCGAGCGTTTCAGCTCGAAGAAGCCGGGAGTGCCCGCGACGAGCAGCACGCCGTCCCACAGCCGGCCGGCCGCCTCGCCCTTGGGGGCGGGCGTCACGACCGGCCCGAAGAAGGCGACCTTGTCGTCGTCGCCGTTGGGGCCGGGGGCGTGGATGACCGGGGTGCCGACGTCGGTGCCGACCGGCTTCATGCCGGCGTCGTGGCTGCCGCGCAGCGCGTCGTCCCAGGCGTCGCTGGTGGCCGCGTCGGCCAGCGCGGTGTCGAGGCCGACCTCGGCCAGCGCCTCGGTGTAGAGCTTCTCGTCGAGCTCGTACTTCTTGAGGTGGATCCGGGTGCCGAGCGCGGTGTAGAGGTCACGCAGCACCTGGGGACCGGCCGCTTCCGCGGCGGCGATGCAGACCCGGACCGGGCCCCAGCCCTTGGTCATCAGCGCCTGGTACTCCTCGGGCAGGTCGCGGCCCTCGTTGAGCACGGACAGGCTCATCACGTTGAAGCGGACGTCGACGGGACGGGTCTTCTCCACCTCGAGCAGCCAGCGGGAGGTCATCCAGGCCCACGGGCAGATGGGGTCGAACCACATGTCGACCGTTGAGCGTTCTGTCATGGGTCGATACTCCTCCACGCAACTATCTATTGCTCGACTGTCCTGTGCAGGACCGCGGGTGAGGTGTGCCACTGCTACCCCTCCGCATAGGGTGAACAGGAAAGCTTGTGCGCTCAGAGGAGAGTGACTGTGGCCGGAGTTCGTAATTTGACCCAGGTGGAGGCCGCCGAGCGGGCCCGCCTGCTCGAGGTCACCGGGTACGACATCACGTTGGACCTCACCGATGGCCACGGCAACCCCGGCGACGGCACCTTCCGCTCCACCACGGTCGTGACGTTCACCTGCCGGGAGCCGGGGGCCGAGACCTTCATCGAGACCGCCGCCAGCTCGGTGCGGTCGGCGACCCTCAACGGCCGGCCGGTCGACCTGACCGGCTTCTCGCCCGAGAAGGGGCTGACCCTGACCGGGCTCGCCGCGGAGAACCAGCTGGTGGTGGACGCCGACTTCGCCTACTCGGCGAGCGGCCAGGGGCTGCAGCGCAGCCTCGACCCGGTGGACAAGGAGATCTATCTCTACAGCCAGTTCGAGACGGCCGACGCCCAGCGGGTGTACGCCGCCTTCGACCAGCCCGACCTCAAGAGCGTCTACACGTGGCACGCCACCGTGCCGGCGCACTGGAAGGTCGTGTCCAACAGCCCGGTCGAGCGCGAGGAGAAGGCCGGGCCGGGCGCCAAGACGGTGCACTTCGCGACGTCGGCCCGGATGAGCACGTACATCACCGCGCTCTGCGCCGGCCCGTACCACGAGGTCCGGGACTCGCACGACGGCATCTCGCTCGGTGTCTTCTGCCGTGCCTCGATGGCGCAGTACCTGGACGCCGACAACCTGTTCGAGATCACCAAGCAGGGCTTCGACTTCTTCCACGAGCAGTTCGGCGTGCGCTACCCGCTGCCGAAGTACGACCAGCTGTGGGTGCCCGACTTCAACGCGGGCGCGATGGAGAACTTCGGCTGCGTCACGCACGCCGAGGCCCACTACATCTTCCGCTCGCAGGTCACCGACTTCGAGTACGAGCAGCGGGCCAACACGATCCTGCACGAGCTGGCCCACATGTGGTTCGGCGACCTCGTGACCATGCGCTGGTGGAACGACCTGTGGCTCAACGAGTCGTTCGCCGAGTGGGCCAGCCACTGGTGCAACACCCACGCCACCCGCTTCACCGACGCCTGGACGACGTTCCTGTCGGTCCGCAAGAGCTGGGGCTACCGGCAGGACCAGCTCTCCTCGACCCACCCGGTCTACACGGAGATGCCCGACCTGGAGGCCGTCGAGGTCAACTTCGACGGGATCACGTACGCCAAGGGCGCCAGCGTGATCAAGCAGCTCGTGGCCTACGTCGGCCTCGACCCGTTCCTGAGCGGCCTGCGCGCGTACTTCACCAAGCACGCCTGGAGCAACGCCACCTTCGACGACCTGCTCACCGAGCTCGAGGCGGCCTCGGGCCGCGAGCTGCGCAAGTTCGCCGCCCAGTGGCTGGAGACCTCGCAGGTCAACACGCTGCGCCCGCTCGTCGAGATCGGCGCGGACGGCGCGTACACCAGCGTCGTGGTGCAGCAGGAGGCCCCGGCCGACTACCCGACGCTGCGCACCCACCGCATCGGCGTCGGCCTCTACGACCTCGACGGCGAGCGGCTGGTCCGGCGCGACCGGCTCGAGATCGACGTGACCGGCGAGCGCACCGAGATCCCGGCCCTGGCCGGCGTCCGGGCGGCCGACGTGCTGCTGCTCAACGACGACGACCTGACCTACGCCAAGCTGCGCCTGGACGAGCGCTCGATGGCGACCGTGGTCCGGCACATCGCCGGGCTCGACTCGTCGCTGGCGCGGGCGCTGTGCTGGGCCGCGGCCTGGGACATGCTGCGTGACGCCGAGCTGGCCGCCCGGGACTACGTGACGCTGGTCTGCTCGGGCCTGCCGGCCGAGACCGACATCAACCTGTCGACGTACACGTTCCGCCAGGCCTCGACCGCCATCGCCCAGTACGCCGACCCGGCGTGGCAGGCGACCGGCTTCGCCCAGCTCGCCGAGCTGGCCCGCACCCAGCTTGCGGCGGCCGCTCCCGGCAGCGGCTGGCAGCTCACCTGGGCCCGGGCCTTCATCGGGGCCGCCCGTACGGCCGGCGAGCTGGCCGTGCTGCACGGCTGGCTGAGCGGCGAGGGCGTGCCCGAGGGCCTGGTCGTCGACACCGAGCTGCGCTGGTCGCTGCTGCAGTCCCTGGCGTCGCTGGGCGAGGCGACCGAGCAGCAGATCGAGGACGAGCTGGCCACCGACAAGACGGCCAGCGGCGAGCGGGAGGCGGCGGTGGCCCACGCGCTGATCCCCACGGCCGAGAACAAGGCCCGGGTGTGGTCGACGCTGACCGGCGAGGCCGACGTGCCCAACTGGCTCAACCGCTCGCTGCTGACCGGCTTCCAGAGCGTCAAGCAGGTCGAGCTGACCGCGCCCTACGCGACGAAGTTCTTCGACGTGGTGGGCGACGTCTGGGCCCGCTCGGACAGCGAGCCGGCGCAGGAGTTCGCGATGCTGGGCTACCCGGTCTACCAGATCAGTGAGGAGACGATCGCGCTGACCGACGCGTGGCTGGCCCGTGACGGTCAGCCGGCGTCGCTGCGCCGCCTGGTCGCCGAGGGCCGCGACGGCGTCGTCCGCGCCCTGAAGGCCCGCGCCAAGGACCTGTCGGCGGCGGCTGGTAACTAGCTAGAGCCAGGCCGCGGGGGCGATCCGCATCGGATAGGGGGCGTCGAGCTTGACCGGCTCGGCGCCCTCGATGCTGTGCCCGGCCTGGTAGCCGTCGCCGGCCAGCCGGTACGTGTGCAGCCGCGGGGTGACCCGGCCCGGCTCGACCCGCCAGAAGGACGCGATGCCGGCCTCGGCGTAGATCGACGGCTTGAGCAGGCGGTCGACCCGGCGGGTGGCCGGCGCCTCGATCTCGACGACCAGGGCCACGTCGGCCGGGTCGCACCAGACCGCGCCGGACGAGCGCGGGCGCAGCACCAGCACGTCGGGGATCAGGTTGCTCTCGCCGATCTGGACGCCGACCCGGTCGCACACCCACCAGCCGGGCGGGGCCGACGAGCGCAGCGTGGTCACCACGGCCCGGACGGTCGCCTCGTGCGCCTCGTCCGGCGGCGGGGAGGCGTGCAGGCCGCCGTCGACGATCTCGTAGCGATGACCGTCCTGCGGGAACAGATGCAGGTCGGGCTCGGTCCACTCGCCCTCGGGGGCGCTCCATCCCGTGACGGTGTACGACGCCGGGCTCGAGATCGTCAAGACGGGCCACCTCCCTACGTGGTGCTCCAGCCTACTCACACAGCGTTGTTGCCGCCCGGTTTCGGGCACGAAAAAGCCCCCGGTCCCCCGGAGGCTTTTTTCGTGCTGTGTGTCAGTTACGACCCGCGTGCGACGCCAGCTGGTCGAGGCCGGCCATGACCCCGCCGGCCAGGTCGCCGCCGGCGAAGGCAGCGGCCATCGACAGGCCGGCCAGCTTCGCGTCGCGGTCGGAGATCCGCTTGCGGGCCGCGCTGCCCGTGACGATCTCCAGCTTGCGCTGGTTGGGCGAGACCGCCAGCAGCACCGCGTGGTCGGCGTCCTTGACCTGCGCGGCGAGCTTCTCGGCGAACTCGCGGGTGGGTGTCTCGAACTCACCGATGTAGACGCTGAACGTCAGCCCGGTGGACTCGTCCGCGACCCGCAGCGCCTCGTCGAGACGGAGCAGCTGCCGGGTGGTGAACGGGCCGTCCTCGACCTCGTTGCCGGAGGACGCGTGGACCAGCGTGTCGCCGCCCGGCTCGTCGAGAGCGGTCAGCGCCTGGCCCTTCCGTGGCTGCTTGCCAAGGTCACCAGCTGTCACTTGCGCCTCCTGTGAGACCGGGCTTGACCGGGGCGCCGGAGCTGTCCTCCAGGACCCCGCCGGTCAGAGCCGGCTGAGCATGACCGTGGGCGTCACCCGCGACGAGCTTCTCCGGCCTGGCCAGGAACCAGATCGGCTGGAAGTCGTACGGACGGCCGGGCCGGTAGCGATGCGTGCGCTTGGTCCGGTCGGAGCCGGCCATGACGAGCGCAGCGATCAGCCCGATGATCACCGCCGGAATGACCACGAAGACCAGAACGGTGCTTGAAATCGACAACGTCAACGCCCCCAGGCGCCTGAATTTCCTCAAACTGATCCGAACACCAGTCACGGTAGCGGAGCGCAGGTCATGCCGGAGCGTCGGGTGTCGAACATTGCTTCGCGTTAGTTGTGGTTTGGGACGGCGGGGTGCCGTTGGGGCGGCCTCACGCTCACGGGATCTCGGCGGAATGGGCCTCGGGGTGCGAAAATCACCCACACGCGCCGTTCGTGTCCACGCGTCCCCGGACGGCAGGAGGGGGAATCGATGCGCATGTCCGTCCCCGCCGCCCTGGCGGCGCTCGTTCTGAGCCCACCCGTCCTGTTCGTCCCGGTCGTGCTTGCCGGCGCCGCGCCCGCCCGGGCCGCCGCCGTCTTCCTGGAGATCAACCCCAGCACCGTGCCCGCGGGCGACGAGATCGGGCTGCGGGCCTCCTGCGACGACAACCTCAAGGCCGCCACGGTCACGTCCGGGCTGTTCGGCACGGTCACCGTCGCGCCTCAGTACGGCTTCCTGACAGCGACCGTACGGGTCCCGTCCGGCACCCGGCCCGGCGACTTCCGGGCCGACCTCCGCTGCCCCGACGGGCGCACCACCTCGGCCACCGTGCACGTGGTGGCCAAGGTGGAGCCGGCGCGCGGCCCGGCCACCGGCGGCGGTGGCACCGCCCCCGGCCGCAACGCGCCCATGCTGATCGGCGGCGGCCTCGCGGTCATCGCCGCCGGCCTCGTCCTCGGCGTGCTGTCGCTGCGCCGCCGGCGGCTCGGCTGAGGCGCCGCCGGTGACCGGCCAGTCTCCGCCGCGCCCAGGCCCGCCACCGCCGCGCCCGGGCCCGCCACCGCAGCCGGGCTCCCAGCCGTCCGGCCGATCCCAGCCGCCGCGTTCGGGCGCGCAGCGGCAGCCGCGGCGCGGCGAGCACGTCGGCGGGACCCGCATGCCCGAGTCGGTGCTGCGCAAGAAGCCCGCTCAGATCATGGCGCCCCCGCCGGGCACCATCACCGGCCCGCTGCCGGCCCCGCGTTCCCTGCCTGGACGCCATCCCTTTCGCCAGCCGGCACCGAAGCCGCTGCCCAAGTCGCCCCCGCGCCCGGGCCGCGGCCGCAAGCCGTGGCCGATCGGCATGATCGCGCTCGCGCTGCTGTTCCTGGGTCTGTTCGTGGTGGCGATGGGGCTCGGCGCGGCCACGAACCTCGACCTCGGCCGGCTGTTCGCGGGCGAGGAGAAGAACGAGCCGCCGCCGCGATCGTTCCCGGTGCTCGACCCGAGCCGGCCGATGCGGCTGAGCATCCCGGCCATCAAGGTGCAGGCGCCGATCCTCGAGGTGGGGCAGGCCGGCGACGGCTCGATCGACGTGCCGCCGCTGGAACGGCACAACGAGGCCGGCTGGTTCGACGGCGGGCCGACGCCCGGGCAGTTCGGGCCCGCCCTGATCGTGGGGCACGCGGACACGCGTACCGGCCCCTCGGTCTTTCACGCTCTGCCCAAACTGAAGGCGGGACAGCGCATCGAGGTGCAGCGGGCCGACCGGTCGGTCGCGGTCTTCGAGGTCAACTCGGTCGAGAAGTTCGACAAGGGCAAGCTGCCCGTCCAGCGGGTCTACGGCGACTTCAGCCGCCCCTCCCTGCGCCTGCTCACCTGCGGCGGCCAGTGGATCGGCGGCAGCACCGGCTACCAGGACAACATCGTCGTCTTCGCGTCACTCGTAGATTCGCGGCTGCCCTAAAACCGGGTACACCCGCGATTTGCCCGTCGATGAGATGGTGTGCGGTTTCTCGACGTCGCGGGGTTTGCGACGGCGGGAAACCGTGCGCCATCTCATCGGCTCCCTGGGGCAAATCGCCCGCGGAGCGAAGCGGAGCCAACCAGCTCAGCCAAAAACAATTAAGCCGCCTCGGCTGCGGCAGCCGGGGCGGCGGGGAGGTCGAGCCAGTCGGCCCAACGGGGGTCTGGCGTGCGGTGTCCGAGGACCCGCCACGCCACCCCACGTGGTGCGGCCGGTATCTGGTGCAGCCGCCAGCCGAGCTCGGCCGGGGTCTTGTCGCCCTTGCTGTGGTTGCACTTGGCGCAGGCGGCGACCACGTTCTCCCAGGCGTGCAGGCCGCCACGGCTGCGCGGGAACACATGGTCGATGGTCTCGGCCGAGCCGCGGCAGTAGGCGCACCGGCCGCCGTCCCGGGCGAAGATCGCCCGGCGGGAAAGGCCGACGTGCGTACGGTACGGAACTTTCACATACCGGGTGAGGCGCACGACCGAGGGCACCGGAAGGTTGGTGTGGACGCTGTGCAGGATGCCGTCACCGTCGGAGACGCACTCGGCCTTGGCCGTCAGGACGAGGATGGTCGCTCGACGCACAGATACGACGCACAGCGGCTCGTAGGTGGCGTTCAGAACCAACGCGGATGAGCCCACTATGGGTCGTATGTCAGGCATCTTCGGCACCCTTCCGGGTAATGGGGCTACTAACGCTCCTGAGTCCGTGGCTGGCTGGCGAGGCGTCGGCGACGAGGCCTCGTGCGCCAATAGTCCCTGATGGATGACCAAATTGCGAGCGTAATCCGTAGCCGAGGGGTAAACGTCTGAGGTCGCTGCGCTGTGCGCCGCCTGAGAACCAGGTCGCCGTCTCCCGGTACGGTTGTGCCCCGTGTTGCTTCTAGCCCCATCCCCCTCACCCTCCGGGTCGCCGGACGTCTACACGACGGTCGACGTGACCAAGCTCTGCCCGGACGATGTGCTGTGCAGCCGGGTCTTCGAATGGACCAACAACCAGTGGCTGGCCAACAGCAGCTACGTGATCATCGTGAAGCCGCTGCGGATCATCGGCATCATCCTGATCGCCCTGCTGATCCGGTGGCTGCTGCACCGGGCCATCGACCGGCTGACCCACACGACCTCCCGGGCCTCGATGCCGGCGCTGCTCAAGCCGCTGAAGGAGAGGGCGGCCCAGACCGCCGAGGAGGGCCAGTACATACCCGAGCGCCGCCGGCAGCGGGCCGAGGCGATCGGCTCGGTGCTGGGCAGCTTCGTCAGCGCCGTGGTGTTCACGATGGCCGCGCTGCTCGTCTTCGGTGAGCTCGGCTTCAACCTCGGCCCGCTGCTGGCCAGCGCCGGCATCGTCGGCGTGGCCCTCGGTTTCGGCGCCCAGAGCCTGGTCAAGGATCTGATCGCCGGCCTCTTCATGCTGCTGGAGGACCAGTACGGCGTCGGTGACACGGTCGACCTGGGCGAGGCGACCGGCGTGGTGGAGACGGTCGGCCTGCGCATCACCACGGTCCGCGACGCGCGCGGCGTGCTCTGGTACATCCGCAACGGCGAGATCATCCGGGTCGGCAACAAGAGCCAGGGCTGGGCCATGGTGGTCATCGACATCCCGATCGGCTTCGTCAACTCCGAGCAGGCCATCGCAGTGCTCAAGGAGGCCGCCCAGCGGGTGGCCGACGCGCCCGAGCACCAGACCGAGTTCCTCGAGCCGCCGGACGTGGTCGGCGTCGAGCAGCTGACCGTCGACGGCGCGATCATCCGCACGATCGCCAAGACGACCGCGGACGGTCAGGTGGCCGTACAGCGTGATCTCCGGCAGGCGCTGACCGAGTCGCTGGAGACGAGCGGGCTCTCCGAGCGGATCGCCGCCTCTCGATTGCTTCCGCGCAGCGCCGTGCCGCCGGCGTACCTCGGGAATTCCGATGCCGGCCAGCAGCCGGGTGGAGCCACCTGAGCTGGGCTTAGGGCGTACGGGGGATGCCCGGACTAGACCGAATGGCCGACATCCGGACCGTACGCCCTAGCATCGACTCGGCCGATCGGGCAGAATCCGCCTTGAGCATCTGCACATGCGGCAACACGTTCCCGCCGGGCGCCACCCCCCGGAGCGGGCGTGCACGGCGCGCCGCAACCCGGTGACGGCCGAGATCCAGAGAGGACATGTGTCCGAGGCGGTGACAGAGAGCGATAGGAAGATCACCTTCCGCGACCTGTTCGGCGTGCGCGAGTACCGTGCGCTCTACCTCTCGTTGATCGTCAACTGGGTCGGCGACTACCTGGCCCGGGCCGCCATCACCATCCTCGTCTACGAGGAGAGCAAGTCGGTCCTGATGTCCGCGGCGGCGTTCGCGGTCAGCTTCCTGCCCTGGGTCGTCGGGGGCCCGCTGCTGTCCGCGGTGGCCGAGCGCTATCCGTACCGCCGGGTCCTGATCACCGCCGACCTGTTCCGCATGGTCCTCATCGCGCTGCTGCTCATCCCCGACCTGCCCATCCCGGTCATGCTCCTGCTGGTCTTCCTGGCCAGCCTGGGCACACCGCCCACCCAGGCCGCCCGCTCGGCCCTGCAGCCCCTGGTGGTGGGGCGCGACAAGCTGCCCATGGCCGTCGCCACGAACGCCACGACCGGGCAGGCCGCGCAGGTGTTCGGCTATCTGGCCGGGGCCGCCCTGGCCACCGCGATCAACCCGCAGGTGGCCCTGGCCATCGACGTGGCCACCTTCGCGGCCTCGGCCGCCCTCATCTCCGGGGGCGTGCGGCCGCGGCCGGCCGCGCACGACCGGTCCGAGCGCCGGCACCTGCTGCGCGAGTCGGGCGAGGGCTTCCAACTGGTGTTCGGCACGGCCACGCTGCGCTCGATCGCGATCATGGTCTTCGTCCTGACCATGTTCGCCGTGGTACCCGAGGGCCTGGCCGCCGCCTGGGCCGCCGAGGCCGACCCCGACTCGGCCACCCGCGGCATCGACCAGGGCCTGATCATGGCGGCCGGGCCGATCGGCTTCGTCGTCGGCGGCCTGCTGATCAGCCGGCTGGCCGGCGAAGGACTACGCGACCGGCTGGTGCGGCCGCTGGCCGTGCTGGCCGCCCTCGCGCTGGTGCCGGCCGTGCTCGGCCCGCCGGCCCCGCTCGTGGCCGTGCTGGTGGCGATCTCCGGCATGGCCCAGGGCGGCGTGACACCCACGCTGAACGGGCGCTTCGTGCTCATCCTCCCGCACGGCTACCGGGCCCGGGCGTACGGCGTGATGCAGACCGGCATGCAGCTCAGCCAGTTCTCGGCTGTCATGATCACCGGCCTGCTGGCCGACCTGTACTGGCTGCCGCTGGTGGTGGGCCTGTGGAGCCTCGGCGGCACGGTCGCGATGGGTGTGCTGGCCGCCCGCTGGCCCAGCCGGGAGGCGTTCGCCAAGGCCACCGAGCAGGCCGAGCCCGGGCACGAGCATCAGGGCCGTCACAGGGCCGCGGCCTGACCGTCACGCCGGCCGGCTGGCAGGATGGAACGGTGACCGATCCCGCCAGCTTCTTCGACGCCGTCGGTGGCGAGCCCACATTCCGCCGTCTCGTCGACCGGTTCTACGAGGGCGTCGCCGACGATCCCCTGCTGCGCCCGATGTACCCCGAAGAGGACCTGGGCCCGGCGGCCGACCGGCTGACCCTGTTCCTCATGCAGTACTGGGGCGGCCCGAACACGTACCAGGCCAGCCGCGGCCACCCGCGCCTGCGCATGCGCCACGCGCCCTTCGTGGTCGACCTGGCCGCCCGCGACGCCTGGCTCAAGCACATGCGCGACGCAGTCGACTCCCTCGATCTCCCCAAGCCCCTGCACGACCAGCTCTGGGACTATCTCGAGCGCGCCGCGCACTTCATGGTCAACGCCTGACGTTTCTTGTGTTGCCCCAAGGTCGTTGAGCGATACGTAAATCCGCTGCTCAATCGACCTGGAGCCTTTCGCATGCGTCGCCGCTTGCTTGCCGCCGCCACCGTCGTCGCCGCCGCTGTGGCGTGCGCGCACCCCGCCGCGGCCGACCTTGCCCAGCGCACCGTCGTGTCGCCGAATCCCGTGGACTTCACCCCGCACGTCCTCGACGGCACAGTGTGGTCGATGACCATCGTCGGCGACACCGTCGTGGTCGGCGGGGCCTTCACGAAGGTCACCGACAGCACCCGCCGGACCACCTTCGCCCGCAAGAACATCTTCGCCTTCGGCCTGAACGACGGGGCGGTCCGCGGATTCGCCCCCGAGGTCGACGGCGCCGTCTACGCCCTCACCGCCGGCGCCGACGGCACGGTGTACGCCGGCGGCGCGTTCAAGACCGTCAACGGGACCGCCCAGCGCGGCCTGACCCGCCTCACCATGGGCGGGCAGCGGGTCAGCGGGTTCAACGCCAAAATCAACTGGGGCGACATCCGGTCGCTCAACGCCCGCGGCCCCCGGCTGTACGCGGCCGGCACGTTCTCGGCGATCAACGGCGTCAACCGGACCGGCCTGGCCCGGCTCAGCGCCGCCACGGGCGCCGTGGACACCGGCTTCGACACGAAGCTGTCGGCGCCCGGCCTGAGCCGCACCCGGGTCGAGCACTTCGACATCTCGCCCGACGGCAGCAAGCTGGTCGCGGTCGGCGCCCTCCTGCGGGCCAGCGGCTACGACCGCACCCAGATCGCCATGTTCGACGTGGCCGGCCCGTCAGCCCAGCTGACCAGCTGGTACACCGACGCCTACAAGCCGCAGTGCATGAAAGGCTTCGACACCTACCTGCGGCAGGTGAAATTCTCCCCCGACGGCTTCTACTTCGTGGTGGCCGCAACCGGCCGGGCCAGCTCCCCCGACCGGCTCTGCGACTCGGCGGCCCGCTTCGAGGTTTCCGGCTCCGGCCGCCACAACCCGACCTGGGTGCAGCGCACCGGCGGCGACTCGCTCTACGCGGTGGCCGTGACCGGCTCCGCGGTCTACCTGGGCGGGCACCAGCGCTACTTCGACAACCCGTACGGCTCGGACGCCAAGGGCCCCGGCCCGGGCGCCGTCTCCCGCCCCGGCATCGGCGCCGTCAGCCCGTCAACGGGCCGCTCGCTTTCCTGGAACCCCACCCGCACCCGCGGCGTCGGCGTTCGCGTGTTCGTCGCCCACCCCAGAGGCTTGCTCGTCGGATCGGACACCGACCAGCTGGGGCGCGAGTACCACGGGCGCGTGGGCATGTTCCCGTTGAGCTGACGCCGATCGGGGGCGCGCCAGGAGGTGTGGGCTCAACCCAGCTGGTGGTCGCGCCGGGCGGGATGGGGCCGCCGTCGAGCTCAACCCAGCCGGTGGGCACGCCAGGCGGGATGGGGCCCACCGCCGAGCTCAACCCAGCCGGTGGGCACGCCAGGCGGGATGGGGCCCACCGCCGAGCTCAACCCAGCCGGTGGGCACGCCAGGCGGGATGGGGCCCACC
>NZ_JBFAOX010000044.1:51600-51928 GCF_040675435.1 Actinoplanes sp. NPDC049598
CGCCGAGCTCAACCCAGCCGGTGGGCACGCCAGGCGGAATGGGGCCCACCGCCGAGCTCAACCCAGACGGTGGGCACGCCAGGCGGAATGGGCCCACCGCCGAGCTCAACCCAGACGGTGGGCACGCCAGGCGGAATGGGCCCACCCCCGCGGGTGGGGCTGGTTGCATACGGCTGCTGAGCTGGCTGGCTTCGCTTCGCTCCGCGGGCGATTTGCCCTGAGGAGCCAATGAGATGAGGCCGGTTTTCCAACGCCGCACACCCCGCGGCGTTGGAAAACCCGCCCCCAAGGAAGAGCACAAGACAGAACACAAAACGAAAAAAACCAG
>NZ_JBFAOX010000045.1:0-51813 GCF_040675435.1 Actinoplanes sp. NPDC049598
GTGCTGAATGCCTTCGCCATCACCTTCGGTGACCGCTGGCCGGCCGCCGAAACCTACTAACCAAGCGCCGGAAACACCGATCTTGGTACGGACCCACTTGAACACGTTCAACCATGACCGAGGTTGAGCCGGGGCCGGGTTGGTGCCGGGGCCGGGGCGGGGTTGAGCCGGCGCTGGGGCCGTCGGGGCGGAGTTGAGGTGGGCGGGTGGAGAGATGAAGCACCACCGCGGGTGTTGCCGCTAAGGGGCGGGGTTTGCCACGATTCAGGGGTGAGCCCGGCGGGGCTCCCGGACGAGGGGTGCCGTACCCGGTGTGCGCAAAGACGGTGCCAGGGAGATTGTCATGTCCTGGCTCGTTCTCGTCATGTCCGGTGTTCTTGAGGCCGTCTGGGCGACTGCCCTCGGTAAGTCCGAAGGCTTCAGCCGGCCGGTTCCCACGATCGTCTTCGGGGTGGCCATTGTCGCCAGCATGGGTGGGCTTGCCTACGCCATGCGTGACCTGCCGGTCGGGACCGCCTACGCCGTCTGGGTGGGCATCGGCGCCGTCCTCACTGTGGTTTACGCCATGGCCACCGGCACCGAATCGGCGTCCCTGCTGAAGATCCTGCTCCTGGCGGGCATCATCGCCTGCGTGGCCGGGCTCAAGTTCCTCCACTGACCGGATCGCAGGGTCGGCGGCGAGACGGGCTCGGCGAGCAGGCGGTGCGGGCTTGTGTGCGGTCCACCGAAGGGTGAGCCTGCAGGGCATGGCCGCCCAGGTCCTCCAGCACGATCACGCCGGATCCGTAGTGGGATGACCAGCTCCCGGTAGCGCTGTCCCTCGTGGGCCAGTTCCCGGGGCCCCGCTTGACGATCACCGAGGCGGGGCCGGGCCTGTCCAGGCGGTTCCGCCAGACTTCGGACAGGCCCCAGCCGCGCAACAGCTCACCGCCGGTGATCGTGCCTTCGAGGTCGGGGACCCAGGTCAGGTTGCCTCGACCGGGAGCCACAGTTCCCAGGTGCCGGGGTCGATCACGGCGACGATCTCGGGGCCGGGGCGTAGTCGCCACGGGTTCGAGGGGAACCACTCGGTGGCGGTGGCGGCCCAGGTCTCCTGCAACGAGGTGGTACGGAACACCGCCCACGTCCCGGACGCCACGTCGATGGTGTCGAGATCTTCGGGGACGGGTGTCGCGGCCGTGACGGCGACGCCGTGCAGGTAGGTGAGCGGGCTGCCCTCCGTACGGTCGGGGTCCAGGTCGTCGCTGACCTGGAGCAGACCCGCCGGGTCGGTGTCGCCGAGGTCCTTGAGGCGTTGATGCTCCGAGGCCGGCAGGGCCGTGATGTGCTGCTGGATGTGCGGGTTGACGCCGTGGTGGATCAGCGGGACGCGGGCGGCGTGCCCGGCGAGCCGGAACGCGGGGCGGTGGGCGATGCGGGTGTCCATGGGGGTGCTCCCTTCGACGGTCAGGCGGAACCTGAGCTGGGGTTGTGACCGCAGGGGGCCGCCGTCGCGGCGGACGTCGCCGGGGGAGGCCCCGTGCACGGCCCGGAACGCGCGGCCGAACGCCTCCGCCGAGCTGTAGCCGTAGCGGACGGCGATGCTCAACAGGTCGTCCCGGCCGCGCACCACGTCGGCGGCGGCGACCGTCATGCGGCGCCGGCGGATGTACTCCGACAGCGGCATGCCGGCCAGCGAGGAGAACATCCGGCGCAGGTGGTGCTCGGTGGTGCCGAGCTTCCGGGCCACTTCGCCGACGTCCAGTTCCTCGAGCGATTCGACCAGGACGACCAGTTGATTCAATGCCGCGATCACGGGATCCACTCTGGCCGAGACAGCACGGGCCGCGCCCGATCGGCGCGGCCCGTTGTGATCGGATGAAACCTAGAGGCGGAGCTCGGGCCAGTCGAGCAGGCCCGCGCCCAGGTCGCGGACCGTGGCCAGCAGGCCGAGGCGGGCCGCGCGCAGGGCCGGGTCGTCGGCCATCACGAAGACCTCGTCGAAGAAGCGGGCCAGCGGCGACACGAGCGGGCCGACGGCCGTGGTGAAGGCGACCAGGTCGGGGCCGAAGTCGGCCTTCACCGCCGAGACGGCCTCGTGCAGGGCCAGCTCGGCCGGCTCCTGCAGGACGGCCGGGTCGTAGCCGGCGACGGTCTCGGCGGGCACGATGCGGCGGGCCCGCTGAATGGCCGCGGCCACCGCGACGAAGTCGGCGTTGCCGACAAGAGAGGCGAGTTGGGCGAGCAAGCCGTCCACCACCGACGGACGGTCGTAGTGGATCAGGGCGGCGCGGACCCGGTCGACCGGGGCGCCCTCCTCGACCAGCGCCTGCTCGAGACGCCGGGCCAGGAACTCGCCGGCCGCGGTCAGCACCTCGGCCGAGACGGGCACCGGCTGCTGCTCCGCCGCCGCCGCCAGGCCCGAGGTCAGCGAGAAGTCCGACAGGGCCGGGTGGGCCCGGTGCACGGCGAGCAGGCCCAGCACCGCCCGGCGGACGGCGAACGGGTCGCTGCTACCGGTGGGCAGCCCAACGGTGGCCGCCAGTCCGGCGACCAGATCGAGCCGGTCGGCCAGCGACAGCAACGCCCCCGGGATCGAGGCGGGCAGGGCGTCGCCGGTGTTGCGCGGCAGCTCGGCCTCGTAGACGGCCTCGGCGACGTCGCGCGGCTCACCCGCGTGCAGCGCGTAATCGCGCGCCATCACACCGGCCAGCGAGGTCATCTCGGTGACGAGCTGCGAGCCGAGGTCGAACTTCACGAGGCGGGCGGCTCGGCCCAGAGTGGCCGACGACAGGCCGAGCGACGAGGCGATCGAGGAGGCGAGCGTGGCGATCCGGGCCGAGCGGTCGGCCATCGAGCCCAGCTTGTCGGTGAAAGTGAGCCGGTCCAACCGGGAGCGCATGTCGGCCAGCGACGTTGACCGGTCGGCCCGGTAGAAGAACGCGGCGTCCTCGTAGCGGGCCCGCAGCACGGCCTCGTTGCCGGCCCGGACCAGCTCGACGTCCACCGGCCCGTTGGCCACGGTCACGAACATCGGCAGCAGGGCGCCCGACGAGTCCCGCACCGGCAGGTACCGCTGGTGCTTCTTCATCACGGTGGTCAGCACCGCGTCCGGCAGCGACAGGTAGCTCTCGTCGAACGTGCCCAGCAGCGGCGTCGGCGCCTCGACGAGATAGCTGATCTGCTCGATCAGCGCCGCCTCGCCGGCCACGTCGACCCGGCCCTCCGGATAGACGTGGTCCTGGGCGCCGGTCACGATCAGGTCGTGCCGGTCCTCCGGGTCGGCCACGATGCCGGCCAGCGCGAGCGTCTCCATGAACGTCTCGGCCGACGCGATCTCCACCACAGGCGTCTCGGACGTCCGCAGCAGCCGCGTCTGCCGTCCGGCGGCGAGCGTGCCGAGGGCCACCGGCACCACGTCGTCGCCCCACAGCGCGGTCAGCCAGCGGACGGGCCGGCTGAACGACAGCTGCGGGTCGTTCCACCGCATGTTCTTGGCCCCGCGCAGGCCCGAGACGACCTTCGCGAGCACGGCGGCCAGCACGGTGGCGGCCGCGCCACCGGCTTCGTGCTTCTCCACGACATGGTGCTGTACGCCGTTGACGTCGCCTACGGCCAGCGATTCGACGGGGATGCCCTGGCTGCGGGCGAACCCCTCCACGGCCTTGGCCGGCGCGCCGACCTTGGGGCCCTTCACGGTCCGTACATGGTCGGTCTCACGCGCCGCGACGGAGGCGACCACCGCGACCAGCCGCCGGGGTGTGGCGAAGGTCCGGATCTCATCATGGGCCAGGCGGGTGCCGGCGAGGCCCTCGGTCAGCGCCTTCTGCAGGTAGGCCAGCGCGGCCCGGGCCTCGGACGGCGGCAGCTCCTCGGTGCCGATCTCGAAGACGAGGGTGCGCGGCTGGGTGCGCTCGGCCGGGGTGGAGTACGGCGTGGCCGGCGGCAGCGGCTCGACGAGACCGAGCGGATGGCCCTGCTCGTCGCGGCGGGCCACCCACAGCTTGGCCACGTCACCGGCGAGGCGGCGCATCCGGGCGAACTCGGCGGCCCGGTCGGCGGTGGAGACGGCGCCGCGCGAGTCGAGCACATTGAATGCTTGGGAGCACTTGAGCACGTACGTGTGGGCGGGCACCGGCAGGCCGGCGTCGATCAGCCGCTGGGCCTCGGCCGCGTAGATCTCCAGCAGCTGCCGGTTGGCGGCCACGTCGGCGTCGTCGAGGTAGTACCGCGACATCTCGTACTCGCTCTGGCCGAACACCTCGCCGTAGGAGATGCCGTCGGCGTACTCGATGTCCTTGAAGTGGGTCTTGTCCTGCAGCGCCATGATGATGCGCTCGATGCCGTACGTGATCTCGACCGACACCGGGTCGAGGTTGAGCCCGCCGGCCTGCTGGAAGTAGGTGAACTGGGTGATCTCGAGGCCGTCGAGCCACACCTCCCAGCCCAGGCCCCAGGCGCCGAGCGCGGGGGAGGCCCAGTTGTCCTCGACGAAACGGACGTCGTGCGCGTTCACGTCGATGCCGATGGCGGCCAGGCTGCCCAGGTAGAGCTCCTGCGGGTTGCCCGGGTCGGGCTTGAGGATCACCTGGAGCTGGGTGTGGGTCTGCAGGCGGTTCGGGTTCTCGCCGTAGCGGGAGTCGTCGGGCCGCACGGACGGCTCGGTGTACACGACCCGCCACGGCTCGGGGCCGAGCACGCGCAGGAAGGTCGCCGGGTTCAGCGTCCCCGCACCGACCTCCGTGTTCATCGGCTGGACGGTCAGGCAACCCTGAGCGGTCCAGTACGCGGTCAACCGGGCCAGTGCGTCCTGCATGGTGAGCATGGGTCCGAAGTCTAGGACCCGGCCGATGAGGGTAGGGAGTCAAATATGCTCGACGGTGATCTTTACGCCTTTCAGGACCTGCTACCCGAGGACGAGGCCGCCGTCGTGCGGCGGGTCCACGATTTCCTCGACGCCGAGGTCGTGCCGATCGCGAACGACCACTGGGCCCGCGCCGAGTTCCCGCACCACCTGATCAAGCGGTACGCGGATCTCGACATCGCCGGCCGCCAGGGCTCGAACCTGCTCAACGGCTGGCTCGCGCTGGAGATGGCCCGGGCCGACGCGTCGATGGCCACCTTCTACGGGGTGCACGCCGGTTTGGCCATGGGCAGCATCCGTACCTGTGGGTCGGCCGAGCAGCAGGCCCGCTGGCTGCCCCCGATGGCCGCGTTCGACAAGATCGGGGCGTTCGCGCTGACCGAGCCCACCGGCGGCTCCGACGTGGCGGCCGGCCTGCGCACGACGGCCCGGCGCGACGGGGACGAGTGGGTTCTCGACGGCAACAAGCGCTGGATCGGCAACGCCACGTTCGCCGACCTGATCATGGTCTGGGCCCGCGACGTCGAGGACGACAAGGTCAAGGGCTTCGTCGTCCCGCGGGAGACGCCCGGCCTGACCGCCACCAAGATCGAGAACAAGATCGCCCTGCGTACGGTGCAGAACGCGGACATCGTCCTCGAGGGCGTCCGCGTGCCCGAGGCCGACCGGCTGCAGAACGCGAACTCCTTCAAGGACACCGCGAAAGTGCTGCGGCAGACCCGCAGCGGCGTGGCCTGGGAGGCGGTCGGGGTCATGCTGGCCGCGTACGAGATCGCCCTGAACTACGCCAAGGAGCGCCAGCAGTTCGGCAAGCCGATCGCCTCGTTCCAGCTGATTCAAGACCTGCTGGTACGGATGGTCGGCAACGTGACCGGCTCCCTGGGGATGTGCGTGCGGCTGGCCCAGCTGCAGGACGCCGGGCAGTACCGCGACGAACACTCGGCGCTGGCCAAGGCGTACTGCACGACCCGCATGCGCGAGGTGGTCGGCTGGGCCCGGGAGATCCTGGCCGGCAACGGGATCGTCCTCGATTACGACATCGGGCGCTTCGTGGCCGACTCCGAGGCCCTCTACTCGTACGAGGGCACCCGGGAAATCAATACCTTAATTGTGGGGCGGGCCATCACCGGCGAGAGTTCCTTCGTCTGATAATCCCTGGATGGACTGGTTACGGCGCCGGGATCCCACCTTCACGGTGATCCGGCGGGCGGCCCGCGTCACGCTGGTCGCCTGCCTCGGCTTCTACCTCTGCGAGTACGTCTTCGGCCTACCGGCCATGGCGCCGTACGCGCTCTTCGGCGCCGTGGCCCTCGGGGCGCTCTCCACCATCCCGGGCAGCCCCCGCCAGCGGGCCAAGACGCTGATCGCCGTCCTGCCGGTCGTCTGGCTGCTCGTCACCATCGGCACGCTGCTGTCGGTCAGCAACTGGGCGGCCGCGGCCGGGATGTTCGTGCTCGGCTTCACGGTCAGCTTCGTCGGGGTCGGCGGCCCGCGCCTGGTCGGGCTGGCGGCCGGGATGCAGCTGCTCTACATTCTGCCGTGCTTCCCGCCGTACGACCCGGGCTCGCTGGGGCAGCGGCTGGCCGGCGTGACGATGGCCGTCGTCCTGCTCGCAGTGGCCGAGCTGGTGCTCTGGCCCGATCCCACCCCCACGCCGTACCGCGAGCGCCTCGCCCTGGCCGTCTCCCGGCTGGCCGCCTGCTTCGACGCGCTCGCCGACGACTGGTCGGGCCAGGACGGGCGCTCCCGGCTGGCCGCGCTGCTGCCCGAGGTCACCGAGGCAGCCGAGGCGCTGCGGCCCTCCCACCTGCCGCCCGGCCTGCGCCCGGCCTCGGCGAGCCGGCGCGACCGGGCCCTGAGCGCGGCCGCCGGCACCACCCGGCTGCTGGTCGGGCGGGCCGCGGACCTCTACTTCCAGCCGGACCGGGAAGCGGTCACCCGCCCCGCGTCGGCCCGGCTGCTGCGGGCGGCGGCCGGCTGCACCGACACGGTGGCCGGCTGGCTGTACGGCACGGGGCCGCTGCCCGACACCGACCGGCTGCGGGCCGCCCTGGCCGACTTCCGAAAAGCGCGTACCGAGACCGACCCGAGCGGCCTGCCACCGGAACGGCTCGAGCTCGGCGCCCTCGCCCTGTCGCTCGGCGAGTGGACCAAGACGCTCGTCGTCGCCATCCGGATCGCGGGCGGGGAGCGGCCCACCTCGCTGCTCGAGCCCAGCGCGTTCTGGTACGCGTCGCGGAGCACCCCGTACCTCTGGTGGCACCGCCTCAAGGAGAACCTGACACCCCGCTCGGTCGCCTTCCAGGGCGCGCTGCGGCTGGCGGCGGCGCTGGCCGTGGCCCGGCTCGTGGCCGGTGAGCTCGACCTGTCGCACGGCTTCTGGGTCCTCCTGACGATCATGACGGTGCTCCGGGCGTCGGCCGCGGAGACCCGCTCGGCGCTGAAACCGGCCCTGATCGGCACGATCGCCGGGTCCGTGGTGGCGGCCGGCTTGCTGCTGCTCGGCCTCGACCCCACGGTGTACGCCGTACTCCTGCCGCTCGTGATGCTTCTCGGCCAGTCGGCTGGCCCGCTGCTCGGCCTGGGCTGGTCCCAGGCGCTGTTCACGCTGGTCATCACGCTCGTCTTCGCCCAGGTGACGCCGGTCGACTGGCGCCTGGCCGAGGTCCGCGTGCTCGACGTGGTGATCGGGGCGATCGTCGGCGTGCTGATCGGGTTGTTCGCCTGGCCGCGGGGCGGCGCGGGGGAGCTGCGCCGGGCCGCGGCGAACTTCATGGCGGCCTCGGCCGGCGTCGTCCGCGAAACGGTCGCGGTGATGGCCCGCGGCTCGCATCAGGGAAGCGCGCTGCCCGAGGCCCGGGGCGCGAGCCTGCTGGCCGAGGCGTCGTTCGCCCTCTACCAGAGCGAACGCCACCCGGACTCCCCGGTCGACTGGCAGGCGACGTTGCTGGCCGGCCACCACGCCGTACGCGGCGCGGAGGCCCTGGTCCGCTCGTGCCCGGCCGGCGGCCTGCTGCCATGCGACGCCCAGCTGACCGCGGCGGCCGAGGACGTAGCCACCTGCTTCACCCGGGCCGCATCCTCCCTGCAGCGCGGCGAAGCCCTGCCGGAGGTGCCCCCGCCGGTGCCCGTGCCCTGGCCCAACGACCTCGGCCAGGACCTGTATGTCATAGCCGACCTGCGCGTCTGGCTCACCGGCCTCCGCGACGACCTGGCCGGCCGCCCCGAGCCGAGCGACACCCTGCGCGCCCGCACCACCCGAGTCGCCGACGGCGCCGCCTGACCCCGACCCCGGCCCACCCCTACCCAGCCCAACCCGCCCCTGCGCGCCTGCCAGTCGGCCCTTCCGCGCCCGCCCCTCTCGCCCCAGGCGCTATTTCACGAAATTTCGGGCGGAAGGCTGGCATCGTCGGCGGGGTGAAAGGTCTCAGCCGGGCGCAGGCCACGCGCGGCGTCGAACAACGCCTCGAGGCCACCCTGCACGCGCACGCCGGCCTTCGCCTGGTGCCGATTCCGGCCGCGCTGTTGCGGCCGCCGCCGGGGGAGGGCGCGCGGGTTCTCCGGGGCGGCCACCTGCCCGATCTCGGCGACACCGCGGACGCGATCTACGACGAGATCCGGCACTTCTGGGAGGAGTCGGGCTGCCGGGTCGAGGACGGGCCCGGGCCCGACGGGCGTGTGCTCGTCGTGCACGACCCGGCCGGTTACGTCATCACGCTGACCCACCTGGCCGGTGACGCCGACCCGACCCTGACCGTGGCCTCGCCCCGGGTGCCGGCCGAGATGATCGACCGGGGGCTGCTGGCGGGGCTGCTGGCCGGCATCGCCCTCGGCTGCGGCGGCCCCTGCCTGTTCTCGCTCGGCCCGATGACCGCGTTCCCGTCCCTGGCCGGTCTCTCCGCCCCGTACTGGGGCTGGATCCCGCTCTATCTGTTGATCGGCGCGTGCGCCTGGTTCCCCGAGACGCGCAAGTTCGGCGCCGGCTTCCTGGTCGCCGGCGCCGTCGTCGGCCTGTCGGTGGCCGGCATCTTCAGCTGAGCGGCGACTGCGCCCGGCGTTTGCCGCCACCGAGCTGCTTGGTGTCGCGCTTGGCCTCGTACATCGCCGCGTCGGCCCCCTTCATCAGGGCCTCGTAGTCGGTGGCGTCCTCCGGGTACAGCGCGAAGCCGACGCTGCCGCCCACGGTCACCTGCTTGCCGTCGATGGTGAACGGCTGCCGCAGCCGGTCGCAGATGCGGTCGGCCACGGCCGAGGCCACGGCGTCGTCCGGGTCGCGGGTCAGCAGGATGGCGAATTCGTCGCCCCCGAGGCGCGAGACGACGTCGTCGTCGCGTACGGCACCGAGAAGCCTTTTTGCCACCTGCTGGAGCAAGGCGTCCCCGGCCTGGTGCCCCTCGGTGTCGTTGACCTGCTTGAAGCCGTTGAGGTCGAGCACCATGAGCGCGACCTGACCGCCGTGGCCGGCCGCGTCGGACACCGCGGCCTCGGCCCGTTCGATGAGGTAGGACCGGTTCGGCAGCCCGGTCAGTGAGTCGTGGAACGCCTGGTGGCTCAGCTGTGCGACGTGCGCCTGGGCCGCCTGCCGCATGCCGGCGCTGTCGACGATCAGCGTGCCCTCGACGGACAGCTGCTCGGCGAAGATCCGGTCGCGGAAGGTCCATTCCCGCAGCGCCGAGGAGTCCCCGCACAAGATCATGCCGACGGGTCCCTCGGCCGACATCAACGGCATGGCGATGTACGACTTCAGGCCGATCACGCGTACCGGGCCGCCGGGCAGCACGTTGGCCGTGGCGGCGTCGTTGGTCAGCGAGACCTTTCCGTCCTTGATCGCGTGCCAGATCGGGCTCTGGTCGATCGACTGGCCGAGCGTCGGCGCGAGGGCGCTGTCACCGTCGGGCAGGTTGACCCCGTGCGCGTAGTTGATCATGCCGTTGCCGTCGATCAGGAAGACCGCGGCGTGCTCGGTGCGGAAGCCGTCCGCGGCGGCGCCGGCCAGGACCCGCCCGGCGGCCTCGACGCTGGTCGCGGCCATGCCCTCCTCGAACAGGCGGCGGATGATGGCGGTGTTGTGCGAGACCCACTGCCGCTGCTTCTCGGCCGTGAGGCCCTGCAGCGTGGTGGCGAAGTGCAGGGCGAGCGCGGCCAGCACGTCGGCGCGCAGCGTCTCCAGGGCGCTTCCGGTCAGCAGCAGGACGCCGACGGTCTGCCCGCCGATGCGCAGGCGGATCGGCATCTGCTCGCCGGTGACCTTCGGCGGGGCGCCGGCCGCGAGCCGGAACACCTTGCCGGCGGTGAAGGCGTCGCGCTTGCCCGGCTCGCCGAACTGGGCGGTCGGGAAGAGCATGCCGGTCTCGGCGTCGAGCTCGAAGACGGTGGCGGCGGTGAGACCGGCCGCCCGGATCAGGTGCGGGCGGGTCAGGTCGAGGACGTGCTGGACGGAGGGGGTGTCCTTGGTCATGAACGCGACGAGGTCGGCGAGCAGCGCCTCCTGCGGCTCGTCGACGGTCTCCGGGCCCAGGAGCCGGATTTCGCTGCTCACGCTCATGGTCATATGAGTCGGCGGCCGCGGCGGCCGGTTGAGCCCCGGTGGTGTAACGAACAGGCGTTGTTCGGGTGCACCTGGGTTCCCGCCCCGCCGGGTCCAGCCTTTTCAGGTCTTGCCTCTTCGGGCACACATCGATGTTCATGAGTCCTTGACGCTACCTGTGAAACATTGTTGAAATGTGTTGGCTCATGGCGTAACACGAGCGACCGAAGGGATCTTCGCGCGTGAAAAGACATGCTCTGCTAGCCGCCGCCGTACTTCTCCTCGTAGGCACCGCCGCCGCGCCCGCCAGCGCGGCCCCGACCTGGCATCCCGGCATCCCACCCCTGGCCACCCCGTGGACCAGCAAGGTCGGGCCCACCAACGCCCTGCCCGACTACCCCCGGCCCCAGCTCACCCGTGACAAGTGGCAGAACCTCAACGGGGTGTGGGAGTTCGCCAAGGCCGACGTCAACCAGGCCGTACCGGCGGGGCAGAGCCTCGGCGAGCGCGTGCTGGTTCCGTACCCCATCGAATCCGCCCTGAGCGGCATCCAGCGGCACGAAGACCGCATGTGGTACCGCCGGACCTTCACCGTGCCGGCCAACTGGAAAGTCGGACAGGGCAACCGCCTGCGGCTGAACTTCGGCGCGGTCGACTACGACGCCAAGGTCTACGTCAACGGCACCCAGGTGGCCACGCACCGGGGCGGCTACGACGGCTTCGACGTCGACGTGACCGGCGCGCTGAAGGGCACCGGCCCGCAGGAGCTGATCGTCTGGGCCGAGGACCTGACCGACGCCACCGGGCAGCCGATCGGCAAACAGCGCCGCACGAGCGACCGCGGCATCTTCTACCAGGGCAGCTCCGGCATCTGGCGTACGGTCTGGATGGAGCCGGTGCCCGCCGCCTCGATCACTTCGGTGGACACCACGCCGTCCTTGTCCGCTTTGCAGCTCAAGGTGAACGTGGCCGGCGGCAGCGGGCTCACGGTCAAGGCGGTGGCCCGCGACGGCTCGCGGGTCGTCGGCTCGGTCACGGGGGCGGCGGGGGCCTCTCTGTCGCTGCCGATCGCCAAGCCCAAGCTGTGGACGCCGGACAACCCGTTCCTGTACGACTTGACGGTCACGCTGGTCGACGGCGGCCGTACGGTCGACACGGTCGGCTCGTACTTCGGCCTGCGCACGGTCGGCACCGCCAAGGGCGCCGACGGCAAGCTCCGGATCACCGTGAACGGCAAGATCCTGTTCAACATGGCCAACCTCGACCAGGGTTTCTGGCCCGACGGCCTCTACACCGCGCCGACCGACGCCGCCCTGAAGTGGGATCTGCAGCAGGACAAGGCGATGGGTTTCAACGCGGTCCGCAAGCACATCAAGGTCGAGCCCGACCGCTGGTACTACTGGGCCGACAAGCTGGGCCTGCTGGTCTGGCAGGACATGCCGTCGTCGAACACGGGGCCCATCCCGCCCGAGTGGCGTGACCAGTTCGAGGCCGAGTTGCACGAGATGGTCCGCGAGCACTCGTCGTGGACGTCGATCGTCGCCTGGGTGCCGTTCAACGAGGGCTGGGGCGAGTGGGACCGGGCCGCCACCGGCCGGATCGCCACCAGCGTGCAGGAGCAGGACCCGTCCCGCCTGGTCAACGCGCACAGCGGCGTCAACTGCTGCAACTCCAAGGGCGACTCGGGCGCCGGCGACGTGATCGACTTCCACCAGTACCTCGGCCCGGCCTCCCCGGCCCCGTCCGAGACGAGGGTGTCGATCGACGGCGAGCACGGCGGCTACGGCCTGAAGACGTCGAACCACATGTGGTTCGGCGACGGCCAGGCCTACGAGATGGAGCCGGACTCGGCCACGCTGACCGCGAAGTACGTCGGCAACCAGGAGGACGTGCTGACATCGGCCCAGTACTGCGGCATCAGCGCCGCGATCTACACCCAGTTGTCGGACGTCGAAGGTGAGCTCAACGGCTTCTTCACGTACGACCGCCAGGTCACCAAGATGGACCTCCGCAAGGTCAAGGCCATCAACCAGAAGATCGTCCGCCAGGCCAACGGCAGCGGCGCCTCGGTCCCGCAGCCACCGGCCGGCACCCCCGGCCTGACCGGCATCGCCTTCTGGCCGCTGGACGGCTCCTACGGCTCGCTGACCCCCGCCGGCACTTTCGTCGAGGGCCACAACGGCCAGGGCGTAGCCCTCAACGGCTCCACCGAGTTCCTCGACGCCGGCTCCCCCCTGCTGAACACGGCATCGGATTACTCCGCCGCCGCCTGGGTCAAGCTCGACAAGGCCGACGGCGCCTTCCAGACCGTCATCAGCCAGGACGGCCCCACCAACAGCGACTTCTTCCTCCAGTACTCCGGCGCCGACCAGCGCTTCGCCATGAGCTTCGCCGGCGTCCGCGCCCTCGCTTCGTTCAAGCCCAACCCCGGCCAGTGGTACCACCTGGTCGGCGTCCGCGACACGGTCAAGGGCGAGCTCCGCCTCTACGTCGACGGCAGCCTGGCCGGCTCGGTCAGCGCCTGCCTCCCGCAGGCCGCCCCCACCGGCAACACCGTCATCGGCCGAGGCAAGTACGGCGGCAACCCCGTCGACTACCTGGACGGCACCGTCGACCAGGTCCACCTCTACGACCGAGCCCTCTCCGCCGCTGAGATCACCTCCCTCTACGAATCCGGCAACTGAGGTACCGCTACCGACCCGGCCCCGCCGACGCCGGCGGGGCCGGGACCTCTTCCTGGCCCGCGGTCTTCCAGCGTCTTGTCAGATCCGGAAAATCGGGCCAGCTGACGCTCCTGTCTCGACGGGGATACCGACCCAGCTCAGCAAGTCGAACCCACATTCGGGCCACCGGCTCCGGCTCGTCGGGCTCGAACCCGGGCCGGAGTTGTCCCAGGACCCGTTCGAGTTGGCCCAGTTGCTCGGCGGGAGTCTCGTCCGTGCGATCCAGGAACGTCAGAACGCAGCGCGCCATCGCTGTCATGATCTCGTCGCTCACGCTGTCGGGGTGCAGCTGCTCGTATCGCCGCAACAACGCACAAACGAGATTCATGGTCATGCCGGCGTCTGTGGCCGCGCGATCGAAGAGCAACCGGAGGTAGCTCTGCCGCTGTTCGATGGTGAGCGACGCTGACGCGTCGACACAGCGCAGATAAGCGTCACTCCGATCCGCGGGCGACACGGCCCCGAGCGGAAGGAGCCACGCCTTGAGCAGAAGATGAGCCGCAGACGCGTACCCGCCGTCGCGGGTGTCGGTGAATACGTTCACCGTCGTGGCCAGGGATTCGAGCAGCGGCGCCACCGTGTGCATGAGCACGTCGTCCAGATTTCCGCACTGGAGGTACTCCTTGCGGGCAAGCTGAGCGGCACTGTGCTGCCCGTAGACGTCCATCCGGCCGGTGGCCTCCCGTAGCTCGTAGGTCCAGGCGGGGTCGACCGGCGGGGGAGGAACCTCGCCCTCGGTCAACGTCAGCCGGAAGCTGCGCTGGTCGCCCGCCCAGGTTCGTTCCAGGTCGAGGACCTTGCTGATCCCCGACCATTCGTCGCTGGTGAGTTGCGAGCGCCAGAGCAGGACCTCCTGATGCCAGGCGCCGACCGGATGGGCGACGGGCCCGAGCAGGTCGCTCGCTTCGAGCCGGCCCGACAGGCAGGTGGCCAGCAGGACCAGGTTCGCGCTGTAGGCGGCGTGCCGGGCTGGGACGGACTGCCGGCGCGGCCGATAGGCGTCGTAGGCCCGGCCTGGGCGCGGGTGGTGCGCGGCCCGGAAGAGCCGGAGCACCAGGTCGGTGAGGGCGGCGCGCTGGTCCTGAGGGAGGGCACCGGTGTTCTCGGCCAGGAAGGAGAGGATCGGCAGGCGATTGGAGAGCGGCGCGAACGACAGCAGCGCGTGCAGACGGTCGTCGTCGGCGGGGGCGGCGCTCAGGGAGAACTCCGACACGGCCTCGCGGGCGACGATCTCGCGCAGGGCGCGCCAGACGATCCAGGCGACCAGGTACTCGCCGAAGGTGGCGTGCAGGAACTCGTAGGTCCGCAGGTCGCCGCCGTCGCGGGACGCCTGCGAACGATGGATGAAGAAGAAGCGGCCGAGTGCCTTCTCGGCCGCGCTGAGCGGGGCCCGCATGTCCGAGTGGTTCGTCGGTGGTGGGGTCACCAGCAGCGCGGCCAGGTCGCCTTCCAGCTCCGGCTCGGTGATCCACTGGGCGCCGCGGTTGAACATGGCCAGGCCCACTACGGCGAGGCGGTGCAGCTCCTCGTCGACGGCGCGGGCCAGGCCGCGATCGTCGAGATCGGGACGGTGTTTTGTCACCTCGCGGGTGGCGAAGTTGCGCAGCAGCCGGCCGTACAGCTCGCCCTGCCCCAGGTCGCCGGTGAGGCGTTGCAGCGCGTTGCCGTCGGCGTCGTAGAGGGCCAGCATCAGCAGCAGGAGGGGCTGGCCGGCCAGCTCGCGATGGCGCAGCACCGCCGGTGCGGCCAGCGAGGCCAGTCCACGGGTCGCGAGCCAGCCGGCGTTGGCCTCGTTCCAGACCCGCAGCCAGGCCTCGACGCGGGCGTCGTCGAAGGGCTCGAGGCGCAGCGCCACCGTGTCCTCCGGAGCCCGGGCCCGGTCGGCCACGCTGGTGCGGCTGGTCACCAGCACGGCCAGCGGGCGGCCCTGGCCGGCCTCGCGCTGTTGGAAGCGGGCGATGCGGATCAGGTAGTCGGTCTGGCTGACGCCGGTCGCCTGCAACAGCTCATCGAAGCCGTCGAGGATGACGACCGGCAGGGTGTCGGGGCCCGAGCGGACCAGCGCCGGCCACTCGACTCGCTCGCCGGTGGCGGCGCGGACCGCCCACTCGATCTGATCCTGCAGCTCGGCGTCGGCCTGGACGTCGCGCAGCACGACCCGGATCGGCAGGAAGTCGGCTGCGGGCAGGCGAGCGGCCATGACCTTGGTGAGCACCGACTTGCCGGAGCCGGGCTGGCCCAGAACCAGCAGCGGCGCCGTGACGGCCGCGGGCGACGTCAGCTGACCGGCCAGGAACTCGTCGAGGTCGGCCCGGACCGGCTGCGCCGACCACCATTTCTCGTCGCTGGGCGGCACCCCGGGCGCCACCCGGGCCACCCGGAACAACGGCTGCACATACGCCTCGGCCAGCGTCGGGATGCGCAACCCGGCCGGTGCGTCGGACGACTCGACGATCGGCCGATCGAGGGCCGCGCGATAGGCGTTGGCGATCGCCGCGCGGCGGTCGTCGGGATGCCGGCCGGTGGAGATGTCGGTGAGCAGGCGCTGCATGCCGGACATCGCCGTGGCGAGCCCGGCCACCTCGGCCTGGGTCGCGGCATGACGGCGGCCGGCCGACCAGAGGCCCACCTCGGGGAAGTCCACCGCGAGCTGCCGGAGAAGTTGCTCGTATCGATCGACGGCGCGCCCCGGGACTGCGCCGACCACCTCGATGGCGCGGTCCCACAAGGTCGCCGGCAGTCGATCAACGATGGCCAGTCCCTTGACGAAGGTTGAGGTCGACACGGCGAGGACCTGGTAGAACGCTGATAGCCGGCTCCGGAAGACCTCGTCGGGCTCGCGGGGCGACGGCAGCGGGACGGGAAGGGCCACGCTGTCGTGGGCCAGCGCCTTCCCAGCGCCGCCGGCGGCGAGCGACTCCTGCTCGGCGCGGGTGAGCTCGAGGTCGGCGAAGCGGAACGGCAGGTCGGCCTCGGCCAGCTCTTCGAAGAACGCGGTCACCACGAGGATCGAGTGGGCCGCCTCGATGCGCTTCGTGCGCCCGTGCCGGGAGAGCCCCGAGCGCTGCTCGGCGGCGCCGCGGACCAGCTCGCGGCTGAGGCGGGTGAACTCGGCCTTGGCGTCGAACAAAGCGAGGACGGCCGGGAAGGCGGGCACGGCGGCCAGCAAGAGGCCGCCGGTGACGGCGTCCAGGGCGGTGACCAGCTTGCTGTCCACGCCGCCGAGCAGGCGGGCGGCGTCGGCATAGCTGAGCGTCCTGGCCATCTGTGAACTCCCTCGCGAGGTAACCGAGGGGTCCATCATGGTGCAGCCGCTCCGGCCGCGCGTCCACCCAGGGTCTGACAAACCGAGGTCTGACGACAGAGGGCGATGCGAGCAGAAAGATGCTCGCAGCAAGAAGGTCAGCAGTCAGACCGTGCGCTCCACGCGGATCACGACCGCCGTGGCGTTGTCGGCGCCGCCGGCGGTGAGGGTGTCGTCGAGGAGGGTGGCGGCTGCGGCGGCCGGGTCGTCGGCGGAGAGGACGCGAGTCAGGTGTTCGTAGGTGAGCTGGTCGGAGACGCCGTCGGTGCAGAGCAGGTATACGTCGCCGGGGCGCAGCGAGACGTTCAGCAGGTCGGGTTCGGGGGCGTCGGGGTGGCCGGCGTAACGGGTCAGGCGGTAACGCGCGGCTGCCGCCTCCTCCGAGTCGGCGGCGAACCAGCCGTGCAGCACGCCGACCCAGGCGATCGTGTGGTCGGTGGTGAGCAGTTCGAGCAGGCCGTCGCGCAGGCGGTAGGCGCGCGAGTCGCCGAGCTGGACGAGCCAGGCGTCGGCGTCGGCGCTGCCGGCGGCCGCGAAGGCGGTCAGGGTGCTGCCGGTCAGCTGGGGCAGGTTGCTGCCCGCTCGGCGTACGGCCTCCTGGGCCTCGGCGACCGCGGTTCGCAGCGCGGCGGGCTCGGGGGAGAAGGAGGCCTCGTGCAGGGAGCGGAGGAAGACCTCGACCGCCGTGCTGCCGGCCACGGTGCTGCCGGGGCCGTCGCCCATGCCGTCCGCCACCACGGCCAGCGGGTCGCCGGGATCCAGGTGCAGGACGTCGTAGTTGTCGGCGTAGCGGTTGCCGACGACGGAGCCGGCCGCCGCGGTGAGGCGGCGGCCGGTGACGGTCCAGGCGACCTTGGTGATTTCCACACGTTCTTTCTTATCGGACTCGGCCGCCCAAGCGTGCGTAAAACACCGGGCCCCGCTCCTCGTGGGTTAGAGCGGGGCCCGGCGGTCTTTGCTACCCGGTGGTCACAGGGCCGGGTAGGCGTTCGCCATCAGCTCGCGGAACTGGGCCGAGAACCAGGCGCCGGAGATGGGGGCGTTGGGCAGGGCGCCGCTCATGCTGTTGCCGTTGCGGGCGTTGCCGGTGTAGGTCGGGTCGCACATCCGGTCGAAGCCCTTGCCCTCGTCGTTCGGGATGAGGGAGCTGGAGCCGTCCGACTCGCCCGGGGGCTTGACCCAGACGTAGGCGTCGATGCCGGTGGCCGGGGCCGCGGTCGGGCGCTCGCCGAGGCCGGCGCCGGACTGGTTGCACCAGTTGCCGGCGTGGATCCGGCGGTCGATGCGGGAGGCGTCGACGAAGGTGTTCACGTCGGTCGAGGTGCTGGCCGCCGTGGGCCGCTGCGAGCCGCCCCAGCCGTTGCGGGAGGTGTCGATCAGCATGCCGATGTTGGAGTTGAAGCCGACCGAGACCAGCTTGGTGCGGAACGCCTGGGCGAAGCTGAGCTCGTCGGTGTACTGGTTCCAGTCGATCCACTTGGACTGCCGGACGCTCTGGCCGCCGACCGTGGTGGTGGGCTGCACGAACGGCTCACGCAGGGCCGAGTAGTTCGCCGTGTTGGTGATGAAGCCGGTGACGTTGTTGACGCTGCCGGAGGCCTGCGCGGCCTGCAGCATGATGTCGGCGGTGGGGCCGAAGTTCGAGTCCCAGCCGATCCAGCCGTGGTGCGCCGCGTCGACGTAGTTGTAGGTGTTGCTGAGGGCGCCCAGCTTGTTCAGGGCGTAACCGATGCCCTGGACGTAACCGCCGTTGGCCTTCATCGTGTCGCAGGTCGCGGTGCCGCCGGCCTGGCCGGAGGTGTTGGTGACCAGGTTGGGCAGCGAGTCGATCTCGACGATGTTGATGATGCGCAGGTTCTTGTACTTCGCGTCGGCCTGGATCGCGGCGATCGGGTCGATGTACTCGGCCTTGTAACGCGGCAGGTCGTTCGGCCCGAGCTCGCCGTTGGAGGCGAGCGCGGCGCAGTCACGGCCGGGCAGGTTGTAGATCACGAACTGGATGTAGCCGGCGCCCTGCGCGAGAGCGGCGTCCAGGTGGTCACGGACGCCCATCGAGCCGTTGGAGCTGCTGTCGTCGGTGCCCTCGATGGCGGCGATCCGGTCGAGCCAGACCGCGGTCGGGTTGCTGGAGACCCGGCTGCCGCCGGGCTCGGCGTCGGCCTTGGCCTTCCACTCCGGGTTCACGTAGCCCTTGGCCCCGACGTACGGGTTGTCGACCTTGCTGCCGTTGTTGGGCGGCGGGGTCGTGACCGGGGGCGTGGTGGCCGGCGGGGTGGTGACGGGCGGAGTCGTGACCGGGGGCGTGGTGGCCGGCGGCGTGGTGGGTCCCGCGGTGCCGGTGCACACCGTGCCGTTGAGCGAGAAGCTCGCCGGGTTGGTGTTGGTGCCCGAGTAGTTGGCGTTGAAGCCGAAGTTGACGCTCGCGTTGGTGCCGATCGACGGGGACCAGGAGGGGTTGGTCGCCGTGACGTTCTGCCCGGACTGGGTGACGGTGGCGCTCCAGCCCTGGGTGATCTGCTGGTTGCCCGGGAAGGCCCAGGTGACACGCCAGCCGCCGGAGATCGGGTCGCCGAGGTTGGTCACGGTCACGGCTCCGGTGAAGCCCGTGCTCCAACTGTTGGCGGTGTAGTCGACCCGGCAGCCGGCCGCCGCGCTCGCGCTGGTCGCGACGGCTACGCCGAGACCGGAGACGAGCGTTGCTGCGGCGGCCGCGGTCAGGCCGCGGATGAGGACAGGTCTCATGTGGTGGCTCCTCGAGACATGCGGTGGCGGGGATGAGCCGGAGGCATCGAGGGGCATCGCTTTCCGGCTGCCCCGACAGCATGGCATGGGAGCGCTCCCACCGCAATGTTCAAGTTATAGATCAGAAACCATGCGTTAACACGTGCGGTGAGCTGGAGCGGATGGCGTATAACGGGTGCGTGCAGGTTTTCGAGGTCGTGGACGCGCTGGGCGAGGTTCCGAATGCTGAGGTCGCTGTGCGTCGCGGTCTGCTCACCGTGCACATTGCCGCGATCGGGGACACGGTTCAGCTCGATCCGGACGACATCCTCGACGCGCAGTCCGTCTTCGTGCCCACGAAGGCGCCGGCGGTGCAGCTCGACGTGCGGCGTGGGCGCAAGTCGCTGCCGCTGATCGTGACCGTGGACGACGTGGTCTTCAACCCGGCCTACGCCGACGACGTGGTCCAGCCGGGCGCGCACCGGCGGCTGCCGGCGATGCCGGGCCTGATCGCCTACTCGGAGATGCACCGCGACGTGCGGGCGCTGGGCAAGGCGGTCGACGACCGGACGCTCGACCTCGACCCGGAGACGCTCGCGGCCACGCTGCTCGCCCACCGCTGCTTCATCGCCGGGGCGGTTCAGGTCGGGCTCTGGCCGGTGCGGGTGGCCGCCTGGTGGGAATATTCGCATGCGCGCGTCGGCGGGCCGTCCGGGGTGGCTCCGCTGCGCGCCGATCCGATCTGGGACGAGCTGATGCTGGACGTCCAGGAGGCGCGCCGCCGGACCGAGTCCCAGTCGCAGTTGCAGTTCTGACGCGCCGCGTCCCGGCCGCGGCAACCGCGTCCCGGCCGCGACAACCGCGCCGGTCGGGCGGCCTCAGCTCGCGGCGGGGGTGGGGGAGCGCCAGCCGATGTTGATGCGGGGTGGGCGTGCGGGTTTCTCGCCGGTCATCAGGGCGTCCAGGCGTTCGTTCAGTTTGGTCAGGGCTTCGGCTGTGCGGGGGTCGGCGCCGTAGCGGCTGCGCTGGTCGTGCAGGGTGTCGGTCAGTTCGCGCAGGAGCTGGGCGGCGGCCGGCTCGGTTTTCTCGAAGGCGGTCAGGGCCTCGTCGATCTCGTGCTGGGCGGCGGTGAAGGCCGAGGTCAGCAGGGCGTCCAGGCGCTGCTCGGTCAGGCCGGTCAGGGTGGACAGCGGGCCGCCGGGCTTCGGTTTCCAGGTGGCCAGCAGCTCGACCGGGTGGGCCTTCTCGTCGCGGTCGATCAGTTTGCGGTGCGGGACGCAGAGCAGCAGCAGGTTGTCGAACGAGTCGCGTTGCGCGTCGGTCAGGCCGGGGGTGTGGCGGGGGCCGTCCGGGTCGGTGCCGCGGATGCGTACCGGCTCGATGTTGACCTCGGGCTCGGCGCCCAGGAAGACCATGACGGGGGTGCGGCAGCCGGGGAAGTCACAGCTGCCCTGGGAAAGCGCGACGAGGGCGGCACGCGCCGCCGGGGTCATGCGCGAGGTTTCGTCCACGGTTCCCTCCGAACAGCGGGTGGTTGAAGCCGGTCCAACCGGGGTAAAGACCCACATGGCATTTCACGAGATGATCTGCGAAGCCGAGAACGCCAACGAGGTGCTCTTCGTCTGCACCGACGACTCGTGCGGCCGCCGCGTGGTGGTCGGCAAGTCCCGGCCCCGCCTGACGGTCATCGACCGTGGCGACTTCTCGGCCCGGCACGTGGGCTCCCTCGGCGGCATCACCATCGAAGGCGTCGATGTGACCTGAGGGTGGAACGGAGAAGACCGGCCGGCGGATCCGGACGCCGTTGTCCGGGCCGCGCCGGCCGGCCGGGTTCCTACTCCGGGTCCTCGACCTTGATGATCGGGCCCTCGGCGTACCCCATCATGTCGTAGCCGACGGGCCCGAGGTCCGAGTCGAGGAACGTCGTGACGACGATCTTGTAGACGCCGGACTGGGTCGTGTTGCCCGGGTCGCCCTCGGGCAGCGTGAAGGCCGGCACGGTCAGCCGGCCCGTGTACCGCTCGTCCTGGCCGAAGAACGGGCCGCGGACCGGTACCCGTACCTCTCCGAGCGAGACCTCGTCGCCGGGGCCCTGGGCCTCGGCGAAGGCCGTGACCACCCAGTCCTGCGTCCGGACGGACAGGGCCGTCAGCCACAGCGGCACGAGGTTGCCGAAGACGCGCCACTGCACCTCGATGTCGAACGGTTTCGCCCGGTTGACGACAAGGTTGGACTTGCCGAGCGTGGGCCGTTCGGTGATGCCGACGATGCCGAGGAACTCACCTTCGATGGCGGGGTCGGTCGGGCCGGTGGGCGGGATGTTGGGATCGAAACGATCGGTCATGGTGATGCCCCCTTGCATCTCCTGATATCGATGCCGAACCTAAACCCGCCGGCCGCCCCGGGTCAGCCGGATCAGCGACACGATCGACAACTACCTGCGGCGCGGCGCGGTGTAGAAACCGGTCGGCAGTTCGGCCAGCGCGGCGTTGCGGCGGTTGCGGGCGCGCAGCCGCAGCAGCATGCCCACGCCCAGGAAGACCATCAGGGCGCCGATGATCAGGCCGATGCCCAGCACGCTCGTGCTGCTGGAGGCCGGCACCAGGGCGCCCGCCGAGGGTTCCCCGGGGTCCTCGGTGACGACGTCCTCGGCGACGGGGGCGTCCTCCGTGGCGCTGGGTTTCGGTGACGGCGTGGGAGAGGCGGACGGTGCGGTGCTGGCGGCCACCGGGCTGACCACCCGGGCCTGCGAGCCGGACGTGCTCAGCACCCGGCCGGTCGCGTCGAGCGCGCGGGCCGTGAAGGTCACCTCGCCGTCGTCCGGTCCGGTGAAGGCGACCGCCCACTGCCCGGTCACGGTGCGGTCCCGGCAGAGCTGACCGGGGTCGGCCTGCCGGTCGACGATCTGCGCCGCGTCGTTCTCGATGGCCGTCCGTACGCCGAACTCCTGATTGTTCTCGACCCTTGTGACCCGGACCTGGTCGAGGCTGACGCCCTTGGTCTCCACGGTGAGCGCCCACCGCACCTTCAGGCAGCGCCGGCCCTCCCGCTCGGTCGAGATCACCGCGGTCAGCGTCTTGGCCGCCTTGCCGATGGTGAACGTCGCGGGCGCCTGGTCCATCTTGACCGAGAAGCCGTCGACGTCGGCGCGCGCGGGCGTGGCGAACACGCCGATCGCGACCAGCGCGACGGCGCCCCCTGTCGCCAGGTGTCGCATGCCGATCATCTCCTTCCGTACGGGCGTCGATGCGCCCGCACGCAGGAGGGTTCGCAGGACAGCGCCGAAAGGTTCACCGGGTGGGCCGGGTCACTCCGTACGAGAACCTTAAGTTTTCCTTAGGTCTTGGTTTCTCCGGCGTGTCTGAGCAGCTCAGAGCCGCTTTGCCGAAAGTGACTGGAAAGTAGCCGACAAAATCGCCGCCCGGTGTTCATCCGAACCCGCGCCCCGCACGTAGATGGGGGATGGGCAGGGACCGGCGCGACACCAGCCGCTGCCCGAGACCAAGAGCACGGGGCACTCCCCACGGGTGCCGGCGTCCCACCGCCCACGGGACGTGACCGCTGCGGAGAACGAGGAGTCAATGGCCAGGACGAGCAACAAAGAGCGATCCGCCAATCGTGTGGCCGTCGATGTCGGAGCTACCGGTACGAAACCCGCGTCCCGCGGCGCGGTGCTCGTGCTCACCGTGAGTGTGCTCGCGGCGATCTGGGCGGTGGCGATGATGACCGCCCCCGGGCGGGTCGGCTACTACTACTTCTTCATCTACGCCGAGTTCTACATGGGCGTGGTGGCGCTGGTGTCGCTCTCCATCACCATCATGATCGGCCTGGTCGCCACCGACCGGCTCGTGCTGTCGATCCGGCAACGGGTGCTGTTGCAGTCGGCCCACCGCACCACCGGCGTGATCGCCGTGGCCGCGCTCTTCGTCCACGTCTGGACCAAGGTCGTGGAGTCGCACATCAGCATCATCGACGCCTTCATCCCGTTCCTGGCGGCCGGCAACAAGCTCTACATCGGCCTCGGCACCATCTCCGGCTGGATCATGGTGCTGGTCATGTGGACGGGCATCGCCCGGGCCCGGTTCGTCGGCCACGGCAAGCCGTGGATGTGGCGCTCGATCCACGCGATCTCCTACCTGATGTGGCCGATCGCCCTGGTGCACGGCCTCTCGGCCGGCCGCCCGGCGGCCACCTGGGTCGTCGTCAGCTACATCGTCTGCATCCTCGGCGTGCTGATCGGCCTGGCCGTACGGCTGTCGGTGAGCCTGAACCGCAACAAGGACTTCGCCTCGCAGGCCGGCGGCGCCGTGAAGCCGGTCGGCACCCTGGTCCCGACGAGCTCGCCGGCCCTGCGGAAGCCGGGCCGCCGCGAGCGCGCCCCCGAGCCGGAGCCGCAGACGCTCGGCCCGGTCGCCGTGGTCGACACGTTCCGCCCGGTCAGCCCGCCGCCCGCGCCGCCGATGGAGGACCTGGTGGTCCCGGCCGCCCGCTTCGACGAGCCCACCGGCATGATGGCCCGCCCGGACTTCGAGGACGAGGCGCCGCGGGGCCGCCGCCGGGTGGAGGAGGAGATCGAGTACGACGAGCCGCGCGGCCGCCGCTACGCCGGCGAGGACACCAGCACCCGCATGCGCCGCCCGGACTACGAGGACACCAGCACGCGGATGCGGCGCCCGGACTACGAGGACACGAGCACCCGGATGCGCCGGGACGACCTCGAGGACACGTCGACGCGGATGCGCCGGGTCGAGCGGGACGACCGCGGCTACTACGACGACGAGCCGCCGGCCCCGCGCCAGCGCCGCTACGCCGACGAGGACGAGATGCCGGCGCCGCGGGCCTCCCGTCGCCGCGGTGACATGCCGCTGTACGACGGCGGCCGCGACGACTACGACGAGGTGCCCCGGCAGCGCGGCCGGTACGCCGAGGACGACGCCCCGCCGCCGCGGCGCTCCCGGGCCCGCGACGACCGCGGCTACGAGGTCGACCGGGCCGACTCGGGCCGGCACAGCCGCAGCGGTTTCGTCGAGTTCTCGGGCGACGACGAGACGCCGACCCTGGTCGACATGGCGACCCGCCGGGCCCGGCGCGACGAGCAGGAACCCGTACGCGTCCAGGCGGGCCGGGGGGCCCGTCGCGACGGCCGCGGCCGGGGGGACGACGAGGCAGCTGACGACGCGTACTGGTCGCAGCTGCGAGGGGAAGCGAATTGAGCGCGTCGCAGGTTCCGCCGGTCACCGCGATCGGCACGCCGCGGATCACCGCGGGCTTCGACGAGTACGGTCGCCTCGACCTGCTCGCCCACCAGGAGGTGCACGGCGGTTTCGCCGCGCTCTCCTCGGGCGAGCTGATCGGCCTGGCCGACCGGATCGAGCTGCGCGGGCGTGGCGGCGCGGGTTTCCCGTTCGCCCGCAAGGTCCGCGCGGTGCTCGACTCGTGCCGCCGGCAGGAGCTGCCGCCGGTGATCGTGGTCAACGGCACCGAGGGTGAGCCGCCGTCCTGGAAGGACAAGGCGATCCTGACCCGCGCCCCGCACCTGATCCTGGACGGGGCCGCCCTGGCCGCGGCGGCGCTGGACGCCGAGGAGATCGTCATCGGCATCGCCGACGACGGCATCGGCCAGAGCTCGCTGACGGCCGCGCTGGCCGAGCGCCGGATGCCCTGCCCGACCCGGATCGTGACCGTGCCGCACCGCTTCATCTCGGGTGAGGGTGGCGCGCTGGTCCGCGGCATCAACGGCGAGGCGCACATCCCGCCCGGCCGCAAGGTCCGCTCCAGCGACAACGGCGTGATGGGCCTGCCCACGCTGCTGTCCAACGCCGAGACGTACTCGCAGCTGGCCATCGCGGCCCGGCTCGGGCCGTGGGAGTACAACGCGGTCGGCATCCCGGAGGAGCCGGGCACGGTCATGCTGACCGTCGGCGGCTCGTCGTCCAACCCGGCGGTGGTCGAGGCGCCCACCGGCACCCCGCTGATGGACGTGCTGACCATGTGCGGGGCCGACATCGGCCCCGGCCTGCTGGTCGGCGGCTACCACGGCAAGTGGATCACCGCCGAGGCGGCCAAGACGGTGACGATCTCCCGCAAGGGCTTCGCCGCGGTCGGCGGCACGCTCGGCGCGGGCATGCTCATCCCGATCGGCTCCAAGACCTGTCCGCTGGGCGAGGTCTCGCAGGTCGTGCAATATCTGGCCGGCGAGTCGGCCGGTCAGTGCGGCCCGTGCCGGCTCGGCCTGCCCGACCTGGCCCGCGCGGTCACCCTGGTCTCGCTCGGCGGCAACGCGGTCGAGAACGTGCGCCAGGCGGCCGGTGTGGTCAAGGGCCGCGGCGCGTGCAGCCACCCGGACGGCACGGCCCGCTTCGCGCTGTCGGCGCTGGAGGTCTTCGCCAAGGACGTCGAGGCCCACACGAACGGCGAGGGCTGCGGCAAGCAGGTCCGCGGCATCCTCCCGCTGCCGTACACGGCCGAGCAGGGCGCCCGCAAGCTCGCGGTGGACTGGTCGCGCTGCGACGGGCACGGCCTGTGCTCGGCGGTCGCCCCCGAGATCATCCGGCTCGACTCGAACGGCTTCCCGGCCTTCCCGCAGACGCCGCTGCCGCCGTGGCTGGAGAACGGCGCCCGCAAGGCGGTCAACGTCTGCCCGGCCCTCGCGCTGCGCCTGACCGAGGCGACGAAGTGAGGCGGCGCGCCGTCCTGGCCGGGGCGGTTCTGCTGCTGGCCGGCTGCGGCGCGCCGGAGCAGGAGACGACCGCGGCCTGGGATCCGCCCGACAGCGACGAGAAGGCGGTCCCGGCCACGCTGGCCTTCGCGGGCAAGACCCTGGACGGCAAGCCGTACGAGGGCAGCATGCTGGCCGGCAAGCCGACGATCCTCTGGTTCTGGGCACCGTGGTGCGCCACCTGCGCCAGCGAGGCCCAGAGCGTGCGCGACCTCGAGGAGCAGTACCGCGGCAAGGTCAACTTTCTCGGCATCGCGGGCCTGGGCGACAACAAGGCGATGCACGAGTTCGTCCGCGACTTCGAGCTGAGCGCGGTCCCGCAACTCGACGACCAGGCCGGCGTCATCTGGAAGAAATTCAAGATCACCGAGCAGAGCCTGTACGTGGTGCTGGACCAGGCCGGCCAGATACGCAAGACCGGCTATCTCGACGATCTGCAGCTGACCGCCGAGGTCAAGGCGCTGGCGGTCTGAGATGGGCGGAGCGCTGCTGCTGGCGCTGACCGCCGGCATGCTCGGCGCGGTCAACCCTTGCGGCTTCGCCCTGCTCCCGGCGTATCTGTCGGTGCTGGTGTCGGCCGGCTCGCCGGTTATCTCCGGCGCGCACGGCCCGTCGTCCCCCGGGCCCGAGAGGGCGGGCCCGTCCGCGGTCGGCGCCGCGATCCTCCGGGCGTTGCGATGCAGCGCGGCCTTGGCCCTGGGCTATGTGGTCGTGTTCGGCGCTTTCGGCCTGGTGCTGGCCCCGATCGCCGGGGTCCTGCAGCCTCGCCTGCCGTGGCTGACGGTCGTGCTGGGGCTGGTCCTGGCCGCGCTCGGCGGATGGCTGCTCTCGGGCCGTTCCCTGCTGGCCCTGACCGTGCGGGCTCCGCGGCTGACCGGCTCGGCCGTGTCTACGGTGCTGTTCGGGATGGCGTACGCGGTGGCCTCGCTGGGCTGCGCGGTCGGGCCGTTCCTGGCGCTGGTCGTGTCGAGCCTGCGCGCCGGGTCGGTCGCCGAGGGGGTGGCGCTCTTCGTGGCGTACGGCCTGGGAATGACCTTGATCGTGGCGGTGACCGCCGTGGCCGTGGCGCTGATGCGGACCGGGGTGATCACGCGGACGCGCCGCCTGCTGGGGGTGGTGCCCCGGCTCGGCGGCGCGATCCTGATCGTCTGCGGTCTCTACGTGGCCTACTACGGCTGGTACGAACTACGGCTGGCCGGTGACTTGCGGCTGGCCGGCACCGACCCGGTGATCAATGCCGCCGCCGGGGTGCAGCGGTGGCTGAGCGATCTCGTGGCCGGTGCGGGCGCGGCGCCGTTCGTGATCCTGCTGGCGCTCGGGGTGCTGTCAGGCCACCGGCGGGTACGCCGAGGCGTAGGCCGGCTTCTCCGACGGCATCACGAGCCACAGGATCGGGTAGACGAGGATCTGGCTGCCCGGGATGGCCAGCAGGACCACCACGAACAGCAGGCGGGCGAGCCAGGGGTCGATGCCGAAGCGGCGGGCGAGGCCGGCGCACACGCCGGCGAGCATCCGGCCCTCCCGCGGACGGGTCAGGCCCTGACGGGACAGGCTGTCGTGCACGGCGTTCATTGATCTCACACTCTCTCGGTGAAGTCTTTTCCGAGGTCCCTTGCTGCCTCGATGTATCCATCGTCGGCGTTTTGAGTGCCTACGAACATCGGGATGTCCCCTGGGCCGACCCTGATCCACCACCCTGAGGGGTTGCTAGAGACATCTTTCTAAAGCATTCTCTAGGGTATGCCCGACGATCCCGGCTCCTCCGCGCGGCTCACCGATCCGCGCAGCCTTCGCGCGTATGCCCATCCGCTGCGCCTGCGCCTCATCGGTCTGCTGCGCTCGGAGGGGCCGATGACGGCCACCCAGGCCGCGGCGGCGCTCGACGACAACGTGCCGAACTGCTCGTTCCACCTGCGCCAGCTCGCCAAGTACGGTCTCGCCGAGCGGGTGCCGGGTGTGGACGCCCGCGAGCGCCCCTGGCGGGCCACCGCCCCCAGCACCTCATGGGCCGACGACTCCGACGACCGCGACATGCGCGCGGCCACCGACCAGCTCAACCGGGTGCTGCTCAGGGATTACACCCAGCGCGCCGAGGCCTACCTGGCCGTCCGCGGCGACGAGCCGGCCGAGTGGCGCGCCGCCGCCGGCTTCGGCGACGCCCTGGTCCATGTCACGGCCGCCGAGCTGCGGGAGCTCACCGGGCAGATGGAGGCCCTGTTCGAGCGCTTCGCCGACCGCATGGCCGACCCCACGGCCCGCCCACCCGGCTCCCGCCTGATCCAGCTCATCCAGATGGCCGTGCCCCGCGAAACCGCATCCGCACCGCCCGGCCCCGCGCCCGCCCATCCTGAGTCCGCGCCAGCCCACCCTGCGTCCCCGCCAGCCAACCCCGCGCCCGCGTCGCCCTCCCGTCCCACGCCCGCGTCGCCCTCCCGCCCCGCGCCCACGCAGGAGGAAGAGTCATGACGGTTACCGGGGAGCCGGCCGAAGAAGTGGCGGCCGATGGGACGGCCGTGGAAGCGCCGGCCGGGCGGCGTGGGGAGTCGGCTGAGGGGCCGGCCGGGCGGCGTGAGGAGTCGGCCGAGGGGGCGGCCGCCGGGGTGCGGGGGCTGCTGCGGCAGGCGGCGTTTCGGCGGTACTGGGCGGCGCAGACGGTGTCGCTGATGGGGGATCAGGTCACGCTCGTCGCCGTTCCGCTGGTGGCTGTGCTTGTCGTCGGGGCCGGGCCGGCGCAGATGGGCTTTCTGACCGCGGCTGCCCTGCTGCCCAACCTGTTTTTGTCCCTGCCGGCCGGGGCGTGGGTCGACAAGCGGCCCGGCAAGCGCCAGATCATGATCGTGGCCGACCTGGCCCGGGCGGTGTTGCTGCTGGCCGTGCCGGTGCTGTGGTGGGCCGACGCCCTCACGTTGCCGTTGTTGGCCGTGGTGGCGTTCGCCGTGGGCACGTTCTCGTTGCTGTTCGAGGTGGCCCACGCCAGCCTGTTCGCCTCGCTGGTGCGCCGTGAGGACTACGTCGACGCCAACCGCCTGCTCAACGGCAGCCGGGCCGCGTCGTTCGTAGTCGGGCCGTCGGTGGCCGGGGCGCTGGTGCAGTGGCTCACCGCGCCGGTCGCCCTGCTCGTCGACGTGGTCAGCTACCTGTGGTCGGCCCTCTTCCTGCGCCGCGTCCGCGTCACCGAGCATGCCCCGGCCGCGGGGGAGAAAAACGGCATGACCGCGGGTGTCGGATTCGTCGCCCGGTCGGCCGTGCTGCGGGCGGTCCTGCTCGGCGCCACTACCCTGAACCTGTTCAACTACATCTTCGCGGCGCTCTTCGTGCTCTACGTGACCACGGCGCTGCACGTCTCGCCGGGCACCCTGGGCCTGGTCATCGGTCTCGGCTCGATCGGCGGCGTGCTCGGCGCGGTCGCCGCCGGACCGCTGACCCGCCGGATCGGCGTCGGGCCGGCCGCGATCACCGGCTTCGTGCTGTTCCCGGCCCCGCTGATCCTGGTGCCGTGGGCCGAGGAGCCGGTGATCCTGGCCGCGCTGGTCACCGCCGAGTTCCTCTCCGCGGCCGGCGTCATGATCCTCGACATCGCGGTCGGCGCCGTCCAGACCGCCGCGACCCCGCCCACGATGCTGGCCGTCGTCTCCGGCTTCAAGCGCACCGTCAACTACGGCATCCGCCCGATCGGCGCCCTGCTCGGTGGGGCTTTGGGCACGTTCATCGGCGTACGCCCGGCCCTGTGGGTCGCCACCGTAGGTGCGCTCCTGGGCGTGCTGTGGGTGCTCTTCTCCCCGGTGCGCTCGATGAAGGAGCTGCCTACGCTTCCGTGACGTCGGCGACGATCACCGTGACGTTGTCGGGGGCGCCGTTCTCCAGGGTGCGGTGCACCAGCTCGGCCGCGGCGGTCTTGCGGTCGGCGTTGTCGAGCAGGGTCTGCCGGATCACGCCGTCCTCGACGTAATCGCTCAGGCCGTCGCTGCACAGCAGGAACCGGTCGCCCGCCTGGACGGGGATCATCCGCCCGGTCGGCCGGAACGGGCCGCCCTGCACGGCCTGGGTGACCAGGGCCCGCTGCGGGTGCCGGCGCGCGTCCTCGGCGCTGAGCACGCCCTGGTCGACCAGGGCCTGGACGTACGTGTCGTCGCGGGTCACCTGTTGCATCTCGCCGTCGCGGACGAGGTAGCAGCGGGAGTCGCCGACGTTGAGCGCGGCCACCCGGTCGCCGGAGAGCATCAGCGCGGTCACCGTAGTGCCCATGCCGTCGCGGGCGTCGTCGTCGGCCACCGCGGCCTCGATCCGGCCGTTGGCGGTCTGCAGCGCGGCCAGCAGGTCCTGCAGGGGCTCGCCGGTGTCCTCGCCGTCGTCGACGACGGCGAGGGCCTGCACGAGGATGTCACTGGCCAGCTCGCCGGCAGGGAGGCCACCCATGCCGTCGGCGACGACGAGGAGGCGGTTGCCGACGAAGACCGCGTCCTCGTTGTTGGAGCGCACCAGGCCCTGATCGGTGGCAGCGACCGCCCGGACAACAAGCGTCATGCCGATAAGACTGCCAAAGGCCGAAACGGATGTCTCTAGTACCTCCCACCTAGCCGAGATGACGATGGCCTAGAGTTGGATGATTTGCCGGTTCTCGGTGGGCTCACGGTGTCCCCCGGGAGCGGTACAGCGGGTGCGTCATGCGGGGTGGGGAGACAGGCGATCCGGGCATCGGAGACAATCGTCGGCGTGACGACAGCGATCCATCAGCGCATTGCCTCCGAGCTCGGTGTCCGCGAGAGCCAGGTGACGGCTGCGGTCGAGCTTCTCGACGGCGGCGCCACCGTGCCGTTCATCGCCCGCTACCGCAAGGAGGTGACCGGCACCCTCGACGACACGCAGCTGCGCACGCTCGAGGAGCGCCTGGGCTACCTGCGGGAGCTGGAGGAGCGCCGGGCCGCCGTGCTCGAGTCGATCCGGCAGCAGGGCAAGCTCGACGACGCGCTGGAGCAGGCCATCCTCGCCGCCGATTCCAAGGCCCGGCTCGAGGACATCTACCTGCCGTTCAAGCCGAAGCGCCGGACCAAGGCGCAGATCGCCCGCGAGGCCGGCCTGGAGCCGCTGGCCGAGCAGTTGCTCGGCGACCCGTCGCTCGACCCGCGGGCCACCGCGGCCGCCTTCGTCGACGCCGAGAAGGGTGTGGCCGACGAGACCGCCGCCCTCGACGGCGCCCGCTCGATCCTGATCGAACGGTTCGCCGAGGACGCCGACCTGATCGGCGAGCTGCGCGAGCGCATGTGGACCCGGGGCCGCCTGGTCGCGAAGGTCAACGAGGGCAAGCAGACCGAGGGCGCCAAGTTCGCCGACTACTTCGACTTCGCCGAGCCGTACGCGAAGCTGCCGTCGCACCGCATCCTCGCCATGTTCCGCGGCGAGAAGGAGGGCGTGCTCGACCTGACGATGGAGCCCGAGCCGGAGGACGAGTCCACCTTCGAGCCGCGCATCGCGGGCCGCTTCAACATCTCCGACCAGGGCCGCCCGGGCGACAAGTGGCTGACCGACACGGTCCGCTGGGCCTGGCGCACCCGCATCCTGATCCACCTCGGGGCCGACCTGCGGGTCCGCCTCTGGCAGGCGGCGGAGGACGAGGCCGTACGCGTGTTCGCGGCCAACCTGCGTGATCTGCTGCTCGCCGCCCCGGCCGGCACCCGCGCCACGATGGGGCTCGACCCGGGGTTCCGTACGGGCGTGAAGGTCGCCGTCGTCGACGGCACCGGCAAGGTCGTGGCGACCGACACGATCTACCCGCACGTCCCGCAGAACAAGTGGGACGAGTCCATCCACCGGCTCGCGGCCCTGGCCAGCAAGCACAACGTCGACCTGATCGCGATCGGCAACGGCACCGCCTCGCGCGAGACCGACAAACTGGCCGCCGAGCTGATCAAGCGGCACCCCGAGGCCAAGCTGACCAAGGTGATGGTCTCCGAGGCCGGCGCGTCGGTCTACTCGGCCTCCGCCTACGCCGCCTCGGAACTGCCGGGCATGGACGTGTCCCTGCGCGGCGCGGTCTCCATCGCCCGCCGCCTGCAGGACCCCCTCGCGGAGCTGGTGAAGATCGACCCGCGCTCGATCGGCGTCGGTCAGTACCAGCACGACCTGTCCGAGGTGAAGCTCTCGCGCTCGCTCGACGCGGTCGTCGAGGACTGTGTGAACGCGGTCGGCGTGGACGTCAACACGGCCTCGGCCCCGCTGCTGACCCGCGTCTCGGGCATCGGCGCCGGCCTGGCCGAGAACATCGTGCTGCACCGCGACCAGAACGGCCCGTTCAAGAACCGCTCCGAGATCAAGAAGGTGGCCCGGCTCGGGCCCAAGGCGTTCGAGCAGTGCGCGGGCTTCCTGCGCATCCCGGGTGGCGACGACCCGCTCGACTCGTCCAGCGTCCACCCGGAGTCGTACCCCGTGGTCCGCACGATCCTGTCCACGGTCGGGGCCGACCTCAAGAGCGTCATCGGCAACACCCAGGTGCTCCGCAAGATCAAGCCGGAGCAGTTCGTGACTGACACCGTCGGCCTGCCGACCGTCACCGACATCCTGGGCGAGCTCGAGAAGCCGGGCCGCGACCCGCGTCCCGGTTTCACCACGGCCACCTTCGCCGAGGGCGTCGAGAAGATCGCCGACCTCAAGCCGGGCATGGTCCTCGAGGGCGTGGTGACCAACGTGGCCGCCTTCGGCGCGTTCGTCGACATCGGCGTCCACCAGGACGGGCTGGTGCACGTGTCGGCGCTGTCCAACACCTTCGTCAAGGACCCGCGGGAGGTCGTGAAGTCGGGCGACGTGGTCAAGGTGCGGGTGGTCGAGGTCGACGAGGCCCGCAAGCGGATCTCGCTGACCATGCGCCTGACCGACGAGCCCGTCCGCAAGCCCCGCGAGGACCGCGGCCCCCAGTCGGGCCAGGGCCAGCCCCGCCAGCAGCGCCAGGGCGGTGGCCAGCAGCGTCAGGGCGGTGGCCAGCAGCGTCAGGGCGGTGGCCAGCGTCAGGGTGGTGGTGGTCAGCAGCGGCCGCGGCAGCAGGACCAGCGCGGCTTCGGCAACGACGCGATGGCCGACGCCCTGCGCCGGGCCGGTCTGACTAAGGACTAGAGCTGATCGCGATGTGGTCGAAGGCCACCCGGAACGGGCCGCTCGGCGGGGCGTCCCGGTCCGGGTAGACCCCGAGCAGCAGCCGGGCCCCGGTGATCTGCCGGTCGGCCAGGGGCGCCGAGCCGGCCACGGTCCCGTCCCGGGTGATGGTCACCTGGCCGTCGTCGACCTTCAGGCCGATCCGGGTCGGCTCGCCGTTCACGGTGATCGGCTTGTCGAGCGGCAGCGTGCGGGTCACCACCACGTCGGTGCCCTTGTGGGTGCCGACATAGATGCTGTTCGTGCACGCCCGTACGAGGTAGCCCTTGTTGGCTCCGAAGTGGAACCAGATCGCCGCGCACGAGTCGGCGCTCAGCAGCCGGACCCCGACCTCGGCGTCGATCTCGTCCGGCAGCTGGTCCTGCGGGCCCGGGCACTTGTAGAGCCGGCGGCTGTCGACCCGGGCCACCAGCGAGCCGTCGGTGAACTGACACGACGAGTGCCCGTCGGGCTCGGTCTTGGCCAGCCAGTACCGGGCCGCGGCCAGATCGTCCTGGATGATCATCGGCTGCTGCGGCCCCGCCACCGGTGGCGTCGTCTCGGCCGGCCTCCGCCCGAAGATCACCATCATCGCGCCCGCGATCACGACCAGCACCAGGAACGCGGCCGCGCTCGGCATGAACCACCGGTGCTTCTTCTCCGGCTCCGGGCTCTCCTCCATGGGCCCCACGGCCGAGATCGGCACCGTGATGATCGAGTCTTCCTCGTAGCCCTTCGGCATCAGCCCGGTCACCGACTGCGCGTTCGCCGCCGCCACCCGCAGGTCCGGCTGGTCGTCCAGGGCGGCCCTGGTCGCGTCGGGCCGTGACGGCCCCGCCACCAGCAGGTCCAGCAGCTCGCGGGCGGTCGGCCGGTTCTTCGGGTCCTTCTCCAGGCTGTACGCGACCAGGTCGCGCAACGGGCCGCTCAGGCCCTCCAGATTCGGCTCGCGGGTCAGGATGCGCCCGGCCGTGGCCGGGGGAGAGTCGCCGCCGAACGGGGTCTTTCCGGTCCCGGCGTACGTCACGACGCTGCCCCACGAGAACACGTCGGCCGCGGCCGTGATCGGCACGTCCTCGTCGCCGAAGCGCTCCGGCGCCATGTAGGCCACCGTGCCGACCATCTGCGACGCCGCGGTGTTGTCGCTCGGCGCCCCCATCGCCCGCGCGATCCCGAAGTCGATCACCTTGGGGCTGCCCGGCGCCAGCAGCACGTTGCGCGGCTTCAGATCGCGGTGGATCACCCCGGCCCCGTGGATGGCGGTCAGCGCGGTCGCCACCCCGATGGCCACGCTGTGCAGGTTGGCCGCGGTCAGCGGGCCCCGCTCCTCGACCACCTCGGCCAGGGTCGGCCCGTCCACGTACTCGCAGACCAGGTACGGATGCTCGGCGTCCGGGTCGGCGTCGAGGACCTCGGCCGTGCAGAACGGCGGCACCTGCCGGACCCGGGCCACCTCGCTGCGGAACCGGCGGCGGAACTCGTCGTCGTGGGCCAGGTCGGCGCGCACGACTTTGACCGCCACCAGCACGCCCGCCGGTGACTTGGCCAAAAAGACGGTGCCCATGCCGCCCTCGCCGAGCCGGCCGACCAGCTCGTAGGAGCCCAGCCGGTCCGGGTCGCGAGGACGCAACGGCTCCGTATGCTCCCCAGGCATGGGAGCACTGTATAGGGCGGCGTCGCTGCGTTTCCCGGCCGGATAACCTCGGTGCATGCTGATCGCGACGGAACGGCTCCTCCTGCGGCGCTTCCGCCCCTCGGACGCCCCGGTCCTGGCCGCGTACCGCTCGGATCCGGCCGTGGCCCGCTACCAGTCCTGGGACGCGCCGTTCCCGCTGCTGCGGGCCGAGACCGCCGTCGCCAACTTCATCGCCTCGGACCCGGACAAGCCCGGCTGGTTCCAGTACGCGATCGAGCGGATCGCCGAGAAGGACCTCATCGGCGACGTGGCGGTCCATCTCCACGACAACCTGAAGCAGGCCGAGGTCGGCTTCACCCTGGCCACGCACCATCAAAAGCAGGGGTACGCGACGGAGGCCGTCCGCGCCGTGCTGGACCGCCTGTTCCGCGTGCAGGGGCTGCACAAGGTGGCGGGGGAGTGCGACGCCCGTAACGTGGCGTCGGCTTCCCTGATGGAGCGGCTCGGCTTCACCCGCGAGGGCCTGCTGCGCCAGCAGACGTACCTCAAGGGCGAGTGGACCGACGACCTGATCTTCGGCCTGCTCGCCTCCGAGTGGCTCCTCGATTGATCAACTTCTGACCGTCCGGCTGTCGAATCGCCCGTCCCCGATCCGTACAGTGCCGTCCGTGAACCAGACCCGTCCGGCCACCGTCCGGATCGCCTTCTACTTCCAGATCGCCGTGGTGGGGATGCTGGTCCTGTTCGTCGGCGCGACCATCGCCCGGGCGATCCACTACGACGGGCTGATCTCCGAGGCCGCCCTCGGCACCGGCGCCGACCCCGGCGACGTGGCCGACGAACGCTCGACCAACATCTCGGACACGCTCTTCCCGGCGATCCCGGCCCTGATCCTGGCCGTCTGGCTCGGCATCACCGCGTTCTTCGTCCGCCGGGGCAACAACACCGCCCGCATCCTCACCCTCGTCGGCATGGGCGCGCCCGCCGTGCTGTTCCTCTTCGGCTGCCTTCTCGGCGGTTTCGGCCTGTTCTTCGTCTTCGGGGCGCTGTTCACGTCGGGTTTCGACGAGGACGAGCCGTACGCCGACGAGCCCTTCCCGGACGACAGCACCGACTTCAGCGGCGGCTCCTTCCCCGGCGATGCCTTCTACGACAAGCTGGCCGACCTCGACTCGACCGGCTGGTCCGTCGCCTTCCAGGTGATCGACTTCGCCACCCTCCTGCTGGCCCTGGCCTGCGCCATCGTCACCGCCGTCCTGCTGCTGGTGGGCCCGTCCAGCCGCTTCTTCCGCCCGGCCCGCCCGTTCCAGCCGCCCTTCGGCTACCCGATGCCGCCCGCGTTTCCGGCGCCGGCGGCCTGGCACCCGTACGCCCCGGTGCCCCACCCGCCGATGCCGTTCCCTCCGCCGCCGATGCCGTTCCCCCAGCCTCCGGCGCCGTTCCCGCAGCCGTCCGATCCGTTCGCCGGGACCTCGCCCTACGCCCCGCCGCCCACCGACTGGTCCGGCGCCGCGCCGGCCTCCCCGCCTTCCGACCAGCCGCCCGCTTCCCCGCCTTCCGACCAGCCGCCTTTTTCTGCGCCTTCCGACCAGCCGAGCCCGCCGCCCGCGTCTCCGCCCGCGGATCCGGCTGGTCCGCCGCCCTCAGCCTGACCCGGGCTTGACGGCTTCCCCGCCACGCCGTCTTCCTGGCCCCCCGCGGCACACTGCGCCTACGCTGACCCGCAGGCTCACCTCATCGTCGAACCGTGGGCTTGCGCCCGTGCTGACTCGCGGGCGTGCGCCTCCGCCGACCTAGTGAGGTGAGGCTGTGCCGATCGGGCGCCTGCACCATCTGATCGTCGACTGTCCCGACCCGGGCGCCTCGGCCCGGTTCTGGAGCGAAGTGCTGGGTCAGCCGGTCACCTACGACGACGGCGACTTCGCGGTCGTCTCGGCCGGCACCACCACTTCCGGATTGGCGTTCCAACGTTCGCCGGACCAACGATCGCCGACCTGGCCGGACCCGGCCGTGCCGCAGCAGATGCACCTCGACGTGATGGTCGACGACCAGGCCGCGGCGGCGGAGCAGGTCTTGGCCCTCGGGGCGCGGGCGTTGCCCGGGGATCACGTGTTCGCGGATCCCGCCGGGCATCCGTTCTGCCTGATCCCGCGGCCGGGCTGGGCGCCGCCGGTCAACGAGCCTTAGCACTCCTTTAACGGCCGCACAGCGTGCCCATAGCCGACCTCCCGCGATGGTGGAACCGTCCGAAACGACTGGGAGGTCAACTGATGAAGAGCACTCGTACCGTCGTCGTGGCCGGCGTCGGCGTCCTGGCGGCCCTGGGCCTCGCCGGCACCGCCCTGGCCACCGCCGGCGGCGAGAGCCCGGCCCGGGCCGCCGCCGTGGCGCTCGCCGAAACGCCGTCGGCCGCGCCGAGCGCCAGCACGAGCCCGGCCCCGGCCGCCCCGACCGGCTCAGCCACCTCGAACAGCCCGACCGGCTCCGCGACCCCGACCGGCCCCGCCACCGCGGACCCGGCCGCGCCGCCCGGGGCCACCGTCGACGCCGGCGCCGCGCGGGAGATCGCCCTGCGCACGGTGCCCGGCGGCCAGATCCACGAGGTCGAGCTGGACGACGACGACAACGACCGCCCGGTCTGGGACATCGACGTTCACGCCGGCACGCAGGAACACGAACTCGAGATCGACCCGGCCGACGGCAAGGTCCTCCAGCACGACACCGAGGCCCGGGACAACGACAACGACAGCGACGACCAGGACGACAACGACGACGACTGATACGCCGCTGCCCGCCCAGCGCCCGGCCACCCGCGATGGGGTGGCCGGGCTTCTGTGCGGGGCCGACCCTCGCGCGGGTGGGCTTCATGGGCCGGGCTTCCGGCGCGGACGGGCCGTCCACCAGGCCGGGCTTGCGGGGGACTTACCCCTTCACGAGGCACCCCGGGGCGGCCGACGTGGGCGGGTCGGTCGCGGCTCGCGCAACGAGAACGCCGGTCAGCCGGAGGGGCAGCGAGGGTGAGGTGCGCGGTGGTGCCGCCGCCGGATCGGTCGGAGCTGGGGCGGCGAGGGCGAGGTAGGCGGTGGTGCCGCCGCCGGGTCAAGGGTGGGGCGGCGAGGAGCGCTGGTCAGGCGGGGGCGCCGGCGAGGGTGAGTTGCACGGTGGCGCCGCCGCCGGGGCGGGTGGCGATGGTGAAGTCGGTGGCCGTCTGGCGGGCGATGTCGAGACCCAGGCCGGTGGAGCCGATCGCGGAGACGCCGCGCCGGGCCACCTCGGGGGTGAAGCCGGGGCCCTCGTCGGCGACCGTCAGCTGAGCTCCGCCCGGGGTGGCGGTCAGCCGCACCTCGAACGCGGTGCCGTCCGGGGTGTGGGCGAAGACGTTGCCGAGCAGCGCGTCCAGCGCCGCCCCGAGCTCGTCGGCGGCCACGGCGACCGGGAGGGGGCCCGGCGGCAGGTCCCGGGTCAGCGTGCGGCCGGTGTCCTCGGCCAGCACGGCCCAGAAGGCCACCCGGTCGCGGACCACCGCCGCGGCGTCGCAGGTGGCCGGGCCGGTGGTCTCGTCGCGGCGGCGGGCCTGCTGGATGAGGGCCGTCACGGCGCGGGCGACCTCGTCGGTGGCGGCCGAGACGCGGGCCGCCTCTTCCGGGTCGCGCAGGGACTCCGTCTCCAGGCGGAGCGCGGTCAGCGGGGTGCGGACCCGGTGGGACAGGTCGGCGATGCGTTCGCGTTCGGTGTTGAGCAGGACCTGGATGCGGTCGGCCAGGTGGTTGAGGGCGCCGGCCACCTCGCGGAGCTCGGCCGGGCCGGACGGGCTGGCCCGGACGGTCAGCTCGGCCCGGGCCAGTCGATGCGAGACGGCGGACAACTCGGTGATCGGGGCCGTGATGGCCCGGGCCAGCCGGTCGGCCACCAGCAGGCTTAGCAGCACCAGGACGAGCCCGAGACCGGTCAGGGTCAGCCAGGCCCGCCCGACACCGCGCCGGAGATCGTCCTCGTCGACCATCGTGCGGACGACCGTGGTGCCGGCCGCGCTGACCACCGGGACCACTATCTCGCGGCCGTCGTCGACCGCCACGGTGAGCGCCTCGCCGCGGGCCGCGGCCAGCCGGACGGCGGGGGAGCGGTCAGCCTCGGCCCCGAGCACGCCGCCGTCGGGCAGGAAGACCGACACGGGCACCGGCTGGGCGGTCACGGCGAGCCGGGTCGCGTCCCGGTCGCCCGAGCCGGCCAGCGGCACCACGGTCCGCAGCACGTCGTCGGCCCGGCTCATCGCCCTGTCCTCGGCGACCTGCCGGACGAGCAGGGCCAGCGGCACCAGGAAGGCGAGCAGCACCAGCACCGTGGTCGCCCCGACCAGCAGCGTCAGCCGGGCTCTCACGCCGGCTCGCTCAGCTTGACGCCCACGCCGCGCACGGTGTGCAGGTAGCGCGGCTCCTGCGCGGTCTCGCCGAGTTTGCGGCGTAGCCACGACAGGTGCACGTCCACGGTCTTGTCGGCCCCGCCGTACGGCACCTGCCACACCTCGGTCAGCAGCTCGCGTTTGGTGACCACCTGACCGGCCCGCAGGGCCAGATGATGCAGTAGGTCGAACTCGCGCGGCGTGAGCTCGACCGCCGTGCCGTCCAGGGTCACCTCGCGGGCCGACGCGTCGATGCGCAGACCACCCACGGCCAGCGCCGCCGGCGCGCCCGCGGTGGTGGCGGCCCGGCGCAGCACGGCCCGGACCCGCGCGTCCAGCTGGGCGGCGGTGAACGGCTTGACCACGTAGTCGTCGGCCCCGGCGTCGAGCAGGCGGACCATCTCGCGTTCCTCGTCGCGGGCGGTCGCCACGATCACCGGCACCGGGCTGATGGCCCGCAGCATGCGCAGCAGCTCCCGCCCGTCGAGGTCGGGCAGGCCCAGGTCGAGCACGATTAGGTCGGGCTTGTCGGCCAGCGCCGCCTGCAGACCGGCCATCGCGGTGGGCGAGGCCGCCACCGCGTGCCCGCGCTCGCGCAGGGCGCGCAGCAGGGTGGACCGGATCGCCGGGTCGTCCTCGATGAGCAGGAGTCTCGCCACGGCTGCACGGTATCCGCCCACCCTGACAAAACGCGGTTCTTAACCGTCCCTTAGCGTGGCCCGGCGCCAGGCTTAGCCCGGCGCCGGGCATAGTGCGGAGATGCGCTTCCTGGATCGGCCCGCCCTGATCGTCGCCGGCTGGACCGCCGCGGCGATCCTGGCCGTGCTCGTCGGCGTGGTCGGCATCGGCCTGGTCGGCTCCGGCCTCACCTCGGACCGCGCCGCCACCGTGCTCGACGAGGACGACGTGGTGCGGGCCCTCGGCTCGGCGCCCACCCCGAGCTCCGGCTCGACCAGGAGCGCGGCGCCCGCCACGGGTGGTCAGACCTTCACCACCCGCGGCGGTACGGTCGTCGCCGACTGCGCCGGCATCATCTCGATGGCCCCGGCGCAGGGCTTCACCGTCCACGACCAGGATGCCCGGGAGGGCGAGTTCCGCCACGGCCGCGACCGCATAGAGGTCGAAGTGCGCTGCGAGAACGGCACCCCCCGGCTGGACGTGACGAACGACGACTAAGGCTGGACGACGATCGGCGCCTTATTGTTGCCGGGTTTGGTCTCGGTTCGTACGCCGCTCGCCTCGACGACGCCGTCGGTGCCCGGCGACGACTTGATCTTCAGGGGCACGCTGTGCCGGGCGATCCCCTGGCCGGAGTTGACGGTGGGGAAGAAGCCCTCGTAGACGCAGCGGACCCGCGCCGACTCGGGCTGCTGCTCGTGATCCGTACCCTCGGTCCAGCAGGACTCGGCGGGCAGGATCGCCGTGCCGCTCGGCGCGGTGATCAGAACGGTCGGCCCCGAGCCGTCGGACGGCCCGTTGTTGTACACCTCGAAGGCCAGGTCGACGGTGTCCCCGGCCTTACCCCGCACCGGGGGAACGGTGACGGCGACGTCACCGCCGTTGGGCGCGGACCAGACCGAGAACTGCGCGGCGGAGTTCGACCCGTCGATCTCGTCGTGCGGGCGGGGCGGCACCGTCGTGAGCGCTTCCTTGAAGGACGGGCCGTCACCGGGCGTGCCGGTGGGATCCGGCGCGGAGGCGACGGAGAAGAACCCGGCATGCTCCTCCGGCCCGGCCAGGTTGCGCCCGAACCGCACGTTGAACAGCGACTTGTCGGACACCGGGTCGTAGAGGGCCAGTTCGGTGTCGGGCCCGAGGTCCAAGGGCACCAGGCAGGTCACCTCGGTCGGGCCGTAGACGAAACCGCCCTGCTCGCGGGCGTTCGGGTACCAGTTCACGTACGTGCAGTCGCGGTAGCGCTCCACGAAGGTCGCCCCGTACGGCACCGTGACCGTGATGCTGAAATCGGACACCGTGGTCTCGCCACGGTTGTGGACGCCGGCGTAGAGCGGCCGGACGTCGCGGGGACCCACGCGGGTGCCCCGGGTGTTGAGGTCGTCGGCCTCGACGACCAGATCGGTGGTGGGTTCGGCGGCGTTGGCGGTGGGTGCGACCAGCAGGACTCCGGTTAGTGCGAGGAGTCCCACCAGAGCCGCCCCCGTGGACTTTCGGCTCATGGATCACTCTCCGTTGACGAACTTGCGCTGAGCGCCGAATGCTAGCCCAGTCCGTCAACGGAGAGTGATCATCAGGCCTCGTGCCGGAGCCAGACCGCGCCCAGCGGCGGGACGCGCAGCGACACCGAGTGGTCGAAGCCGTGCCAGGGCAGGTCGTCGGTGTGGACCTCACCGAGGTTGCCGACGCCCGAGCCCCCGTACAGCTCGCTGTCGGTGTTGATCGCCTCTTCCCAGCGGCCCTGCCGGGGCAGGCCGATGCGGTAGCCCTCCTGCGGGACCGCCGAGAAGTTGACCACGCAGGCCAGGGCGTCGCCGTTGGGGGCGAAGCGGACGAACGAGAACGTGTTGTGCTGCGAGTCCTCGCTGGTGATCCAGCGGAAGCCGCTGGGCTCGGTGTCCTGCGTCCAGATGGCCGGGGTGTCCTTGTAGACCCGGTTCAGATCCTTGACCAGGCTCTTGATGCCGCCGTACTGCGGGTCATCGAGCAGCTGCCAGTCGAGGCCGCGCTCCTCGCTCCACTCGCGCAGGTCGCCCATCTCGGCGCCCATGAAGATGAGCTGCTTGCCGGTGAAGGCCCACATGAAACCGAGCAGGGCGCGCGTGTTGGCCAGTTTCTGCCACAGGTCGCCGGGCATCTTGCCGGTCAGCGAGCCCTTGCCGTGCACGACCTCGTCGTGGCTGATCGGCAGGATGTAGTTCTCGCTCCACGCGTAGACCGTCGCGAAGGTCATCTGGTGGTGGTGCCACTGCCGGTAGATCGGCTCCTTCTCCATGTAGGACAAGGTGTCGTTCATCCAGCCCATGTTCCACTTGAAGCCGAAGCCGAGACCGCCCAGGTGGGTCGGGCGGGTGACGCCGGGCCAGGCCGTCGACTCCTCGGCCACGGTGATCACGCCGGGGTTGTTCTTGTAGACGGTCGCGTTCATCTCCTGCAGGAAGCTGATCGCGTCGAGGTTCTCCCGGCCGCCGTACTGGTTGGGCGTCCACTCGCCGTCCTTGCGCGAGTAGTCCAGGTAGAGCATCGAGGCGACCGCGTCCACCCGCAGGCCGTCGGCGTGGAACTCCTCGCACCAGTAGAGCGCGTTGGCCACGAGGAAGTTGCGGACCTCCTTGCGGCCGAAATCGAAGACGTACGTACCCCAGTCGGGGTGCTCGCCGCGCCGCCAGTCACCGTGCTCGTAGAGCGGGGTGCCGTCGAAGCGGGCCAGGGCCCACTCGTCCTTGGGGAAGTGCGCCGGCACCCAGTCGAGGATGACGCCGATGCCGGCCTGGTGCAGCTTGTCGACCAGGAACCGGAACTCGTCGGGGTTGCCGAAGCGCGAGGTCGGCGCGAAGTAGCCGGTGACCTGGTAGCCCCAGGAGCCGCCGAACGGGTGCTCCATCACCGGCATGAGCTCGACGTGCGTGAAGCCCATCTCGACGACGTACGCCGTCAGCTCGTCGGCGAGCTCCGTGTACGACAGACCCGGCCGCCAGGAGCCCAGGTGGACCTCGTACACGCTGGCGGGCTCCTGATGCCAGGTCTTCGCCGCCCGCGCGGTCATCCACTCCTCGTCGTTCCACTCGTACGACGAGGAGTAGACGACCGAGGCGGTCGCCGGCGGCACCTCGGTGTGCTGAGCCAGCGGGTCGGCGTGCTCGCGCCACACCCCGTCGCGGCCGAGGATGCGGAACTTGTACTTGCTGCCGACGGCCACGTCCGGCACGTAGATCTCCCAGACGCCGCTGCTGCCCAGCGAGCGCATCGGCCAGCCGTCGTACGGGCCCCAGCCCACGCAGTCGCCGATCAGCTGCACGCCGCGCGCCGACGGCGCCCACACCGCGAAGCCGACGCCGGTGCCCTTCGGCTGCGCGCCGAGCACCTTCCACAGCTTCTCGTGCCGGCCCTCGCCGATCAGGTGCAGGTCGAGCTCGCCCAGGGTCGGCAGGTGGCGGTACGGGTCGTCGACCGTCTCACCGTCGACGTCCAGGCGGTAGTCGAGCACCGTGCCGGGCAGCTCGACGGCGAACACGCCATCCGGGTGCACCTTGACCATCTCGGTGCGCTCGCCGTCGACGACCACGGCGACCGCCTTGGCCCCCTTGCGCAGCGTGCGGATCACGGTGTTGCCGCCGCCGGGGTGGGCGCCGAGCGTCCCGTGCGGGTCGTGGGTGTCGCCGGCCACCACGCTGTTCAGGGCGCGCTGGTCGGCGGCGAGCGAGGAGGAGACGGTCTGGCCGGTCACGAGTTGCTCCTTAGAAAGAAAAGATCAGCCGACGAGGCGCGCGATGGACCGCAGGGGGATCCGCAGCCATCCGGGCCGGTGCCGGGCCTCGTACGCGGCCTCGTAGACCGCCTTGTCCAGTTCGTAGGCCGCCAGCAGCGACCCCAGCGAGCGCGGGTCGACGCCGGAGGCGTTGGCGTAGCCGTCGCAGAACGCGGCCCGGTTCCGGTCGATCCACTCGCGGGCCCGGGCGGCCAGCGGCTCGTCGTCGTCCTGGTCGACCAGCAGCTGGTAGGCCGCGTACTCGTACGAGCGCAGCACTCCCGCGACGTCGCGCAGCGGCGAGTCGGGCAGCCGGCGCTCGTCGAGCGGCGCCCCCGGCTCGCCCTCGAAGTCGATCAGCAGCCAGCCCTCGGGCACCCGCAGCACCTGGCCGAGGTGCAGGTCGCCGTGCACGCGCTGGACCTCGACCTGCTCACCGGTGAGCCGGCGGAACTGCTCCTCGATGGCCGGCACGTACTGCTGGATCTCGGAGACCGAGTTGGCCGCGGTGCGCAGCCGGGCCAGCACGGCGTCGACCGGGAACGGCGACGGTCCGGAGCCGAGCTCGCGCGCCAGGTCGGCGTGGACCGAGGCCACGGCCTCGCCCAGCCGGTACGACTCGCCCTGGAAGTCGCCGCCCACCTCGTCGGCGCCGTAGTCGGAGTCGGCGAACAGGTCCCGCGCCGACGCGGTGGCCATCGCCCAGCCCTCGGCGCTGTTGGCCGCGTACTGCGTCACCATGCCCAGCGGGCTGGGCTCGCCGCTCTCGGTCGTCTGGAACGAGCCGAGCAGCTTGGCCACGTGCGCGTTGCCGACCCGGCCGAGGACCCGGTTGAGCTCGATGTCGGGGTTGATCCCGGCCGAGACCCGGCGGAACACCTTGAGGATAGCGTCCTGCTCGAAGATGACGCTGGTGTTGCTCTGCTCGGCGTCGAAGACCCGCGGCCACGAGTCGACCGGGAACTCGGCGCCCGGCTCGGGCTCGAAGATGACGTCGCCCTTGGTGCCGCCCTCGGCGATCAGCGCGAGCAGCTGGCGGGCCTTGTTCGGGTCGTAGAGGGCGTCGTAACCGGTCCGGTCGCCGGCCGTGCCGATCGTGGCGACCTCGCTGTACTCGACGATCGGGCCGGAGTCCCAGGCGACCAGCACCTGGTACCGCTCCGAGCTGCCGTCGGTGTACTCCACGTCGATCAGGACCAGGTCGAGGTCGTCGGTGAGCGCCGTCGAGGACGCCTCCTTGACCGAGGACAGGGTGCGCGACTTACCGGCGTACCACCTTTGCTGCGGCAGCCACTCGGCGAAAGGCAACGTCATTGCTTCTCCTCGGACCCGCACAGCTGGAACCAGTAGAAGCCGTGCCCGGGGAGCGTCAGCAGGTACGGCAGCTGGCCGATGCGCGGGAAGTTCACGTGCCCGGTCAGTTCCACGGGGGTGTACCCGTTCCAGTGCTGCAGGTTCAGCTCGATCGGTTGCGGGAAGCGCGACAGGTTGTTCACGCACAGGACGACGTCGTCGCCGTCCTCGCGCAGGTACGCCAGCACCGACGGGTTCGATCCGCCCAACTCGCGGAACGTGCCGACGGCGAACGCTTCGTGGCGGCGTCGCACCGCCAGCATCGTACGCGTCCAGTTCAGCAACGACGTGGAACTGTCCCGCTGCGCCTCGACATTGACCGCCTGGTACCCGTACACCGGGTCCTGGTTGGCCGGCAGGTAGAGCCGGCCCGGGTTGGCCGTCGAGAAGCCGGCGTTGCGGTCGGGGGTCCACTGCATCGGCGTACGGACGCCGTCGCGGTCACCGAGCCAGATGTTGTCACCCATGCCGATCTCGTCGCCGTAGTACAGCACCGGCGAGCCGGGCAGCGACAGCAGCAGCGCGGTGAACAGCTCCATCTGGTTGCGGTCGTTCTCCAGCAGGGGAGCGAGCCGCCGCCGGATGCCGACGTTGGCCTTCATCCGCGGGTCCTTGGCGTACTCGCCGTACATGTAGTCGCGTTCCTCGTCGGTGACCATCTCGAGGGTGAGCTCGTCGTGGTTCCGCAGGAAGATGCCCCACTGGCAGTTGTCCGGGATGGCCGGCGTCTGGGCCAGGATCTCCGAGATCGGGAAGCGCGACTCCCGGCGGACGGCCATGAAGATCCGCGGCATCAGCGGGAAGTGGAACGCCATGTGGCACTCGTCGCCGCCGGTCTTCGGGTCGCCGAAGTACTCGACCACGTCGGCCGGCCACTGGTTGGCCTCGGCCAGCAGCACCCGGCCCGGGAACTCGTCGTCGATCACCTTGCGGCAGTGCTTGAGGAACGCGTGGGTCTCGGGCAGGTTCTCGCCGTTGGTGCCCTCACGCTCGTACAGGTAGGGGACCGCGTCCAGCCGGAAGCCGTCGATGCCCAGGTCGAGCCAGAAGCGCAGGACGTCGAGCATCGCCTCCTGCACGGCCGGGTTGTCGTAGTTCAGGTCGGGCTGGTGGGAGAAGAACCGGTGCCAGAAGAACTGCCGCCGCACCGGGTCGAACGTCCAGTTGGACTCCTCGGTGTCGACGAAGATGACCCGGGCGTCGGAGTACTTGTCGCTGGTGTCGCTCCAGACGTAGAAGTCGCCGTACGGCCCGTCGGGGTCGCGCCGGGACTCCTGGAACCACAGGTGCTGGTCGCTGGTGTGGTTCATGACCAGGTCGGTGATGACGCGGATGCCGCGCTTGTGGGCCGCCTCGAGCAGGGCCACGAAGTCCTCGACCGTGCCGAACTCGGGCAGGACCTTGTAGAAGTCGCTGATGTCGTAGCCGCCGTCACGCAGCGGCGACTGGTAGAACGGCGGCAGCCACAGGCAGTCCACGCCCAGCCACTGCAGATAGTCGAGGCGCTCGATCAGGCCGCGCAGGTCGCCCGAGCCGTCCGCGCTCGAGTCGTAGAACGCCCGGACCAGGACCTCGTAGAAGACGGCGCGCTGGAACCACGTCCGGTCGGCCGGCAGGGCCCGGGCGTGCCCGAAGTCCTCCGCGTTCGGGTGCTCGACCACGCCGCCCTCGACGTGGCTGCCTTCAGTCGGATCGAGATCGACATCGTTGTTCTGGTCCATCAGGTTCCCCACCTACCCACCCGCAGGTACTTGAATCTTGTTACTGCGCCGGTTGTACGACGAAGACGTGCGCCGGCTCCACGTACGGATCGATGCGTACCGCGTTGTGCTGGCCCCATTCGTACGTCGCGCCGGTGATCTGGTCGACGACCGTGAACTTCTCGTGCCACTCGCGGCCGAGGGCCGGCATGTCGAGCACGGTGTTGCCCCACTGCACGTTCGCCGAGTCGAACGAGACCACGACCAGAACGGTGTTGCCCGTGTCGGGGTCACGCTTGGAGAAGCAGAGCAGGTTGCTGTTGTCGATCTCGTGGAAGCGCAGGTTGCGCAGCCAGTGCAGGGCCGGGTTCTCGGCGCGGATCTGGTTGAGCCGGCCGATGTAGGGCGCCAGCGAGCGGCCCGAGCGCTCGGCCGCGGCCCAGTCCCGCGGCTTGAGCTCGAACTTCTCGTTGTCGATGTACTCCTCGGCGCCGGGCCGGGCCACGTGCTCGAAGAGCTCGAAGCCGGAGTACATGCCCCAGGACGGGGTGAGCATGCTGGCCAGCACCGCCCGGATCTTGAACATCGGCGGGCCGCCGTGCTGCAGCGACTCGTGCAGGATGTCCGGGGTGTTGGGCCAGAAGTTGGGCCGCATCCAGTCCAGCGTGGTGAGCAGCTGCTCCATGTACTGGCGCATCTCCCAGGCCGTGGTGCGCCAGGTGAAGTACGTGTACGACTGGGTGAAGCCGATCTTGCCGAGGCCGTTCATCATGGCCGGCCGGGTGAACGCCTCGGCCAGGAACAGCACGTCCGGGTCGGACTCCTTGACCTTGGCGATCAGCCACTGCCAGAAGTTGAGCGCCTTGGTGTGCGGGTTGTCGACCCGGAAGATCTTGATGCCGTTGTTCACCCAGTGCATGACCACGCGGTAGACCTCGTCGCGCAGGCCCTTGTAGTCGTTGTCCCAGTTCAGCGGGTAGATGTCCTGGTACTTCTTGGGCGGGTTCTCGGCGAAGGCGATGGTGCCGTCGGCCCGGGTGGTGAAGAACTCGGGGTGCTCGCGCACCCACGGGTGGTCGGGGGCGGCCTGCAGCGCCAGGTCCATGGCGACTTCCATGCCGTGCTCGTGGGCCACGCCGATGAAGCGGCGGAAGTCCTCGAGGGTGCCCAGCTGCGGGTGGATCGCGTCGTGGCCGCCCTCGTCGGAGCCGATCGCCCAGGGCGAGCCGACGTCCTCGGGCCGGGCCACCAGGGTGTTGTTGCGGCCCTTACGGTTGATCTTGCCGATCGGGTGGATCGGCGGCAGGTAGAGCACGTCGAAGCCGAGCGCGGCCACGGCCGGGATCCGCTCGGCGGCGGTGGCGAACGTGCCGTGCTTGATCGGGGTCGCCTCGGGGCCGATCTCGGCGCCCTCGGAGCGCGGGAAGAACTCGTACCACGACGAGTAGAGGGCGCGCTTGCGGTCGACCCAGATCGCGTACGACCGGGTGGTGGTGACGAGCTGGCGCACCGGGTTGTGCCAGAGCAGCTCCTCCAGGTCCAGCGCGGGGGAGACCCGGGCGAACAGCGAGCGCTGCTCGTCGCGCAGGGCCGCCGCCGCCTCCCGGACGCGCTCCTCGTCGTGGCCCGGCACGATCTTGGCGGCCAGGTCGAGGACCTCGGCCCCCTCGTAGATGTCGTTGGCCAGGTCCTCCAGGCCCTGCCCGGCGCCGATCTTCTTCACCACGGCGTCGCGCCACGTCCGGTACGGGTCGTCGAACGCCTCCACCGTGAACGTCCACCGGCCGACCCGGTCGGGGCGAATGGTGGCGTGCCACTGGTCGAGACCCGGCTCGCCGGGGCGCATGCGGGTGAACGGCTCGGTCTCGCCGTCGGGACCACGCCATACCACGTTCACCCCGAGCGTGTGGTGTCCTTCGCGATAGGACACCGCGGAGACCGGCACGAGCTCGCCGACAACCGCTTTCGCCGGGTAGCGGCCACAGGACACCGAGGGCGTGACGTCCTCGATGGGGAAACGACCGGTCATGATCTCCACCGTAGTCAGAAGGGCGCGGGCGGGTTCGGCGAAACGAGACCGCCGTCAGGGCATACTTCTCCGCTGTGGAGGCGCCGCAAACGGTCACCAGCCGATGCGCCCAACCTACCGGAGGCGGATCACGCGAGTTCATCCAGGCGAGGTCTCGCGCCCCCGATGAATTCCGCCAAATCGGTTCCGCGAACGGTCCTCTCATGCTTACCGACTTTGATCATCGGGACGTTACCGGCGAGCAAAATCAAATTTCCCGCCCGTCGTCCTTTGACCACCGCCGCGTCGCCGTAGAGAGCGACGACGTCGCCGAACACCTCCCGGACGGTTGCGGCCTGCACCCGTGAGTGCGCCAGCGGTGGCACGTCGGTCAGGTTCATCGCCAGCAGGCCGTCGCTGGTCAGGGCCCGGCGCGCGGCGGCCGCGAACCCCGTCGACCCCACGCTCGCCGGCGCCCACGCCCCCTCGAACACGTCCACGATGATCAAGTCGTAGCCCCGGCGCCTCTCCACCTCGTCGCGGGCGTCACCGACGGTCACCTCGATCTGCTCCGGGAACGGCAGGAACCGCGACACCAGCGTGACCAGTCCGGCATCCCGCTCCACGACATGCTGCACGGCGTCGGGCCGGCGGTGGTGCAGCAGGCGGGCCAGCGTCAGCGCCCCACCACCCAGATGCAAGACCCTTGGCGGTACGCGCCGGAGCACGCGCCCCATCTGCTGGAAGTACGGAAACTCGAGATGCCCGGGATCGCCGAGATCCACGTATGACTGCGCGATGCCGTCGACGAGCAGGGTCCAGCCCTGCGGACGGGCCGGATCGGGCCGCAACTCGGCCGTCCCGTGGTCGATCGCCGCGTGCACGGGAGTGCGTTGGTTGCCGGCCGGTCCCACTCCGGTCACCCTACTCAGACCGCCCCCTTCCGTCGCCGAGGAGTACCCCGTGACGCCGCACCGCCCCGGTGCAGCGCCCTAACGGAGGAGTACCCCACGTGGCCGGACCGTCTGTCGAGCTGTCGCCCGTCATCGCGGCCAGCACGCACTGGCTCGCGCGGGCCTACCCCGCCGGTAGCCCCGACACCATCGCCCACACCCTGTCCGAGCTGCAGGCCCGGCAGGCCACGACGGTCGCCGCCTGGCTGCGCTACCCCACCGAGGTGGACGCGGCCCTGGTCGCGATCGCCGGCCCCGGCGGCTCGGCGGTGCTGGACTGGCGCGTGGGCAGCGAGCCCGAGGACGAAGAGGCCGAGGAAGAGGGCTGGCGCACCTGGGTCGACGAGGTCGTGGTGAGCTGGGCCGCCTGCCTGCTGGCCGACCCGGCGCTGGCCCGCCGGGCCGTGGACGCGGTCGCCGCGGCCGTCCCGCTGGCCGACGACCGGCCGCTGCCGTTCCCGCGCCGCGCCGGGGGCACGCCGAACGAGTTCCGCCGGCTGCTCGAGCCCGACCAGCGCGACCGCGACGCCGCGGTGCTGCTGCGCCACCCGGACCTGCTCGAGCCGATCGCCGAGATGCACCGCGACACCCTGCTCTACCTGCTGGGTGCCGAACAAACGACGCAAGCGGCCTGAACTGATCGAGCCCGCGCCCCTCTCCCGGGGCGCGGGCTCTGTTTCTAGGCCAGGCGGGCCGGGAAGCCGCCCGTGGCGATCGGGCCCCACCGGTCGATCGTGATCCGGATGAGTGATTTGCCCTGGTCACGCATGGCTTGGCGGTACTCGTCCCAGTTCGGGTGCTCGCCGGAGATCACGCGGAAATACTCGACCAGCGGCTCCACCGACTCCGGCAGGTCGAGGACCTCGGCGGTCCCGTCCACCTGCACCCACGGCCCGTTCCACTCGTCGGACTCCACCAGCACCGACACCAGCGGATTGCGGCGCAGGTTGTAGACCTTGGCCCGCTCCGGGTACGTCGAGATGACGATGCGCCCCTCGGTGTCGACCCCGCACGTGTTGGGCGAGGCCTGCGGCCGCCCGTCACGCCGGGTCGTCATCAGGATCGCCTTGTGCCGCGGCCGCAGGAACTCCAGCAGCTCCTCCCGGCCGACCTCGGTGTTGGTGGCGATCGTGCGCGCCATCAGCCCGCCACCTTCGCCCCGGCCTCGTGCGGCGTCACCCCGTCGGGGGCGGCCGCCTCGGCGTCGGTCTCGGCGGTCACGGCCGCCCCGATGATGCCCGCGTTGTTGAGCAGCGTGGCCGGGACCATGGGCGTACGGATGTCGATCAGCGGCAGGAACCGGTCGGCCTTCTTGCTGACCCCGCCGCCGATGATGAACAGCCGCGGCGACAGCAGCATCTCGACGTGCCGCAGGTAGTTGCCGACCCGGCCGGCCCATTTCTCCCAGCTCAGATCCTCCGACTCACGGGCGCGGTCCGAGGCCCGGGACTCCGCGTCGTGCCCGTCGAGCTCGAGGTGGCCGAACTCGGTGTTCGGGATCAGCGTGCCGTCGAGGAACAGGGCGCTGCCGATCCCCGTACCGAAGGTCAGCATCATGACCAGGCCCGCCTGGTCCTTGCCGGCGCCGAAGGCGACCTCGGCCGCACCCGCCGCGTCGGCGTCGTTGAGCACGCTGACCGGCACGCCCAGCCGGTCGCTGAACAGCTGGGCGGCGGGCGCGTCGAGCCAGGACTTGTCCACGTTCGCCGCGGTGCGGGTGACGCCGTCGACGACCACGCCCGGGAAGGTGATCCCGACCCGGTCGAACCCGTCGAACTGGGCCGCCACCTGCGCCACCGCCTCGACCACGCTGGTCACGTCGGAAGGCTGCGGTGTGGGCACGCGGAACCGCTCCGCGAGCAGCTCGCCCCGGACGGTGTCGACCGGCGCGCCCTTGACCCCGGAGCCGCCGATGTCGATGCCGAGAATGGCCATCCCTGTTTCCCGTCTGGAGACTTGTCGTGTTGCCCGTTGTTTACCACGGGGGACCGACATTAAATCCCCGGGCCGTACGTGAGTGACAAGCTCTTGTCGCGCGTCACTCATCCTTTCGGCTAGGCAGCACCCCCCACATCGGTTAGCGTGGAGTAACTGAACGGTCGCCGCTAGCGGGCACGGCTCTCTGCCCGTTGTGATGGAGGACCACCCCGATGACCCTGTCGTACGCCGATCAGGCACCCGAGACAACAGCCGCCGCCGCCATGCTGGACGCCCTCTCGGCGCTCCCCGCCGGCGACCCGAGCCGCCCGCAGGCCCGCAACCGGGCCATCGAGGCCTGGCTGCCGCTGGCCCGTCACCTCGCCAACCGCTACTCCGGCCGCGGCGAGCCCACCGACGACCTGGTGCAGACGGCCAACGTCGGCCTCATCAAGGCCATCGACAA
>NZ_JBFAOX010000046.1:0-51266 GCF_040675435.1 Actinoplanes sp. NPDC049598
TATTTTCTCCCTTTCTTATTCTTTGCACAATACACCACAAACACCCCCGCCCCCGCTCCCCCCCCCCCCCCCCCCCCGCTTCCGTGCGCGGGGCGGTCGAGATTGTCGATACTTCGTAGGATCGGCCGGTCGCCGAGTGCTGGGGAGGCGCGGCAGTGAGCTCATCGATGACGCGAACGCAGAACAGCCGGCAGGCCGGGCTCGCCGGGATCTACCTGGGGCTGTTCGCCACCGTCTGGTTCAGCGTCCCCAGCGCCGGCGGCACGCTGCGCGCGCTCCTGATCGTCGCCAGTGTGGCCGCGCTGCTGACCGTGTGCTGGGGCATCGCCGTCTTCGTGCGCGCCGGCCGCCCCACCACGGCCACCCGTGACCGCGGCGCGGACCGGCGCTACCTGCTGATCGTGCTGGCCGAGGTGGTCGCGGCCGGCCTCGGAGCGCTCGTGCTGTCGCTGGCCGGCTTCACCGCGTACACCCCGGTCTTGATCTCGGCTGTTGTGGGGTTGCACTTCTTCCCCCTCGCCCCGGTCCTGCGCGACCCGGGCCTGCGCGTCCTTGGCGCGGTGGTGTGCGCGGTGGCCGTGGCCGCGCTGATCACCGGCCGCACCACGTCGGCCGAGCCGGGCCTGATCGCCGGCGCGGGCACCGGCCTGGCCCTGCTCGGCTACGCCGTCCTGAGCCTCAGCGGACGGCGGGGCTGAGTCGGTCCTTGTGACGGGCGACGGCGACGGTGAGGTAGCGCTGCCGCTCGACGGCGTCGGCGAGCCCCTCGACCGCTCGCGCAGGGTCGAGACGCGCCCCAGCCGGCGGCGCGGCCGGCGAACGTCGCGCACAGCACCATCTGGTAGACGGCCAGGGCGCGGGCCCGCACCCGGGCCGGCAGGAGCGCCTGGGCGCTCGCGTTCAGCCCGGCGAGCACGGCGATCCAGGGCCGAGCCTCAGCGACTGCTGCACGATCAATGAATGTCGGATGCAGTGCCCACCACTTGCAGCGCTTCGGCCACGCGATCGCGGAGTTCGGCCACCGTCGCGGTGCCGAACGCCGCCCGGTAGGCGTCGCCGTACTGCTCCAGCGCGTAGGTGAAGACCCCGGCGGCGGCCCGGGCGCGGTCCGCTTGGCCGAGCCCGGCCGCTGCCAGGGCCAGGAAGTAGTTGCCGAGCAGCAAGGTGTAGTTGTCGTCCGGGACGGAATGGGTCAGCGCCCACTCCGCCATCTCGGCCGCCGCCGCGTAGTCGCGGGCGTCGACCCCGATGTCGGCCCGGCGCACGGCGATGCTGACCTGGGAGTCGGACATGCCGGCGGCGCCGGCCACGGCGAACGCGTCGGCGGCGTGCCCGGCCGCCTCGGCCAGGTCACCCTGGTCGACCAGCTCCTTGGCCAGCGCCTCCAGCGCGTAGGCGAGCACGCTGGGCTCACCGGCCGCCCGGGCGGCGGCGACGGCCCGGCGGAGGAAGTCCAGGCGCTGGGCTTCGGGATAGAGCGGCGGCCAGTTGCCCAGGTTGCGCAGCACCTGGGCCTGCCCGAGCCGGTCGTGGCCGCGCTCGGCGAGATCGAGAGCGCGGTGCAGAAAGGCGCGACTGCGCTCGGGGTCGGTCACGCGTACGGTCAGCGCCGTCTCGCGCAGCACCATCGTCTCGAGGCGCGGGTCGCCGAGCGGCTCCACCGCGGCCAGGACCCGCAAGCTCTGCTCGCGGGCGGCGGCGGTCTCGTCCAGCCGGATCGAGCGCAGCGGGCGTAAATGCAGCACGATCAGGGCCGCGGAGCGGGCCCAGCCCCGTTGCAGGGCGATGTCGACGGCGGCGGCGACCGTGCTGCGCTCGGCGCCGTACCAGGCCATCGCGGCCGCGACGTCGGCCCGGCCCGGGGTGACGACGCCGGGTGGCGGCGGGCCGAGCTCGGCCGGTGGAGCCAGGCGGAAGGTCAGGTAGGCGGCGTGGCTCGCGTGCACGTAGTGCTCGACCAGCCGGAGCTCGGCCGGCCCGCGCTCACCGTCGGCCGCGTCGAGCAGCTCGGTGGCGTACGCGTACAGCAGGTCGTGCATCGTGTACCAGCCGGCGCTGAGCTGCGTGATCATGCTGGTGACACAGAGTTCGGCCAGGGCGTCCCGGATGTCGGCGCCGGCCACGCTGGCCGCCGCCTCCACCGAGAAGTCCGGGCCGGGATGGACCGCGAGCAGCCGAAACAGCCGGGCCGCGGGCTCGCTCAGCACGGTGTACGACCAGGAGAAGGCCGACCGCACGCCGTCCTGCCGCTCGCCGGTCTCCAGCCCGTCCAGCCGGCCGGCCGGGGAGTTCATGGCGGCCATGGCGTCGGCCATCGGCAGCCCGGGGCTCACCGCGATCTGCGCCGCCGCGATCGACAAGGCCAGCGGCAGCCCCGCGCACAGCCGGATCAGCTGATCGGCCGCGGCGGGTTCGGCGGCCAGCCGGGCCGTGCCCAGCCGCCGGGTGAGCAGGCTCCGCGCGGCGGCCCGGTTCATCCGGCCGATGTGCACCGGCCAGGCGCCTTCGTGGGCCACCAGGCCGGGCAGGCGGTTGCGGCTGGTGACGACGACCAGGCAGTCGGCCGACCCGGGCAGCAACGGGCGGACCTGGGCCGAGTCGCGCGCGTTGTCCAGCAGAACGATCATCCGCCGGCCGGCCAGCGCGGAGCGGAACCGGGCGGCCCGGGCATCGAGGTCGCCGCCGGCTGCGGCCGGTTCGACGCCGATCGACTCGAGCAGGGTGCCGAGCGCCTCGAACGGGCGCACCTGCCGGCCGCTCGGGTCGAAGCCACGCAGGTTGAGGTGGAGCTGGCCGTCGGGATAGTCGCCGGCGATCCGATGGGCCCAGTCGACGGCCAGGGCGGTCTTGCCGGCGCCGGCCATGCCGCTGAGCACGATCAGGCCGGACCGCACACCCGCGTTCAGGGCGGGCGCCAGTTCCTCCCGGGGGACGTAGGCGGCCACGGGCAGCGGCAGCTGGGCGGGCTGATAGGGGTCGGGCATCTCCCGGTCGGCGAGCGCGTCGAGGTGCGCGGCCCGGAGCTCGGCGCCCGGATCGGCGCCGAGGTCCTCGGTCAGCCGATGCCGGACCTCCTCGTAGTGCGCCAGCGCCTCGGCCCGGCGCCCGCCGCGCGTGTAGAGCCGGATCAGCCGGGCCTGCAACGGCTCGTGCAGCGGGGCCGCGGCAGCGTACCGACTGATCAGCGGCAGCAGCTGGTCGGTCCGGCCATGGCCCAGCGCCAGATCGGCCGCCTCGACGGCCAGCTCGGTACGGGCCGACTGGATGGCCACGAAGGCGGGCAGAGCGAGCAGGCCGGGCGGAAGCCCGGCGAACGGCTCTTCCGCCGCGGTGCTCAGCGCCTGCTCGAACTTCTGGGCGGCAGCCCTCGGATCGTCGTCCCGGGCGGCGCGGCGTCCGTCCGCGGCCAGCTCGAAGAACGCCATCAGGTCGCAGGCGCGCCCGTCGACGCGAAGCCGGTAGCCGTCACCGGCCGGATGGAGCCATTCGCCCGGTTCCCGGTGGGCCAGGCCGGGCTCGAACAGCCGGCGGATCTGACCGACGAGCCGCTGCACCTGGTTGACCGCGCTGGCCGACGGCCGGTCGCCCCAGAGGATGTCGATCAGCTTCGCCGTGCTCACCGTCGAGCCGCGCGCGGCGAGCAGGACGGCGAGCACGGTGCGCTGCCGGACCGGCCCGACGTCGGCCTCGACGCCGGAACGCCAGAGCCGCAGGCCCCCGAAGACACGCAGACGGATCATGCTCACCGGCTCACCCTCCATCACCGGCGGCCGCGCTACAACGGCTGAGCAGCGGAAATCCGTGGAACGGGAGGACCGTCACAAGCGGTCAGAGCTTGAGCACGTAGCGGTGCTCGCCGGAGAGGACCAGGTCGCCGCGCTGGTTGTGGACGGTGGCCCGGGTCGTGACGATGCCGGTGTCGTCGCCCGGCTCGAGCTTGGTGATGGTTAGGCTCGGGTAGAGCGTGTCGCCGGCGTGGACTTCCTGGTGGAACTCGGCCGACAGGCCGGCGAAGGCGACGAACACGTTCCCGATGTACTGCGGGAACAGGGTCGCTCCGGGCGCGGTGAACGCGAGCACCTGCAGGCCGTGCACCACCGGGGCGGCGTGGCCGTGGGCGCGCGCGTAGACCTCGTCGTAGTGGATCGGGTGGTTGTCGGCCGAGACGGCCTGGAACGCGGACGCGTGGGCGTCGGTCAGCGTGCGGCTCGGGGCGTTAAAGACCTCGCCGACCCGCAGGTCGGCGAAGGTGCGGGCCGGAACGACGGTGTGCGTGCGGGGATCGAAATCTGCCATGCGGCTAGCGTCCGGGCCCGGCGTCACGCTGCCATCGGTAGAGTGACTGCCCGGCCCGGGCCCGCGCCGGTCAGATGAAGTGTCCGCCGGGGAGGAACTGGGTGGGCTTGAGCGGGCGGCCGGTGATCCGGACGTCGCCGATCCAGCCGTAGAAGCCCTGCTCGTACTTCAGGTCGTACGAGGTCGCGCCGATCACGAACGGGCGGCCCAGGGTCGCGATGCCGTGCGCGAACTGGGTGGGGTTGCGGGCGATCTTCGAGCCGTTCACGTAGATGATCGTGCGGCGGCCGTCGTTGACGATGGCCACATGCTGCCAGGCGCCGGTGGGCAGGGCGTGACTCCACGCCGTCGGGTTGTGGTCGCCGTCGAAGGTGTAGAGCACGTTCTGCAGGAAGCGCTCGCCGGACAGGTTCAGGCTCCACGTCGGCTCGAGCTCGTCGTAGCCGCTCTTCTTGCCGGCGTCGACCGCGCGGCCCTCCCAGCTCAGGATGCCCATCCAGCTGTGATCACCCTCGAACGGCTCGGGCAGCTTGATGAACGCCTCGATGGTGTAGCCGTCGAGGAACTTGGCGCTGTTGATCGGCGCGTGGTCGCCGGTGTGCAGGATCGCGCCCCGGTTCGGGTTCTTGCCGCCGTCGAAGTACAGGCTGGCGTGGGCGGGCGATCCGATGTGGTGCTCGGCGGAGAGCGACACGGCGCCGCCGGCCAGACGCCGTACGGTCAGGTGGTTGCCCTTACCGCTCAGATCGCGCACCGTGGCCCCGTCGGCCACCGACTGGCCAGCCGTGTCGAACCGCCAGTAGGCGGCGGTGTGCCGGTCGACGACCTGCGCGGCCGGGCGCGGGGCGGGCAGGGCCGGGGGAGCGAAGCCGGCGAACCGGGCGTCGAAGTCGATCTCCAGCGAGAACCGGTCGACGTCGCCGGTCAGCTCGATCGTCTCCGCCTCCAGCGGGGTGCGCGGCTGCCGGGACAGGAACCATGGCGAGAACGTCTCCACGTCGATCCGGTTGCGCACCAGGTCGAAGTGGTAGAGCCGGATCATCGCGGCGCCGCCGTAGTAGCGGTCCTGGTAGTTGGTGATGTGCACGTGGACGTCGTGCCCCGCGTCGTTCTTGAGCACGGTCCGGCCGGGCGGCCAGTAGTGGCCGTTGAGCGTGAGGAAGATCTGGTCGTTGCCCTTGATCAGCTTGTCCCAGAGCCGCTGACCGTTGCCGGACAGGTACGCCGTGCCGCCGTCGTCCGCGTACGCCAGGTCGTGGGTCGTGACGATGGCGGGCACCCGCGAGTGCTTCTCCAGCAGATCGTTGGCCCAGGCCAGGCCGCCGTCCGAGATGCGCCAGTCGAGGGCGAGAACCAGCCACGGCCGGCCGCCCGCCTCGATCAGGTGCGCGCTGTTGTAGCCGTCGGCCGAGGCGCCCAGGAACGTCGGCCGGCCCCGGAACCGGGCCGGGCCGAACGTCGACAGGTACGCCGAGCGGCCGCGCTGGTCGTCGGTCGAGCCGTTCACGTCGTGGTTGCCGGCCAGCACGCTGTACGGCAGGCGTCCGTCGATCTTCTTGAACGTCTCGCCGGCCAGCTTGATCTCGGCCTCGGTGCCGTGCTCGGTGACGTCGCCCAGGTGCGTCAGGAAGGCGATGTTGTCCTCGGCCCGCTGCTCGAGCAGGTAAGAGAACGTCTCGCGCAGCGGCGCCGGGTCGGCGCTGTCGGCGTCGAACAGGTACTGGGTGTCGGGCAGCACCGCCAGGGCGAAGCGCGGGTCGTCCTCGTCGAACTTGCCGCCGGGCGCGGCCGGGCCGTGGGCCTGCGCCGGGGCCGCCGCGACCAGGGACACTGCGGGCGCGGCGACGGCCGCGCGCAAGAGATTACGTCGTTCCACGACCGTCAATATGGCGGCCGAAAGCCAAAACCCGGCAAACACCCAGCAAGATCTTCAGGCGTTCCACGCGTCGATCGCGGGGCGCCCGTGCTCGTACGTCAGGGTCGACAGCGTGGCGGTGCCCAGCTTGAGCCGCCCGCCGAACTCGGCCGGCTGCTCCACCCAGCGCGCGCCCACCACCCGCAGCGCGTGCCCGTGCCCGACCAGCGCCACGTCGCCCCGGTCGAGGAAACCGCGGGCATGCTCCAGCACCCGATCGATCCGCTCAGCGATCTGCTCGGGCGACTCGCCGCCGGGCGCGCCGTCGGTGAACAGCCACCAATCCGGGTCGGTCTCGTGGATCTGCGGGGTGGTGATCCCCTCGTACTTGCCGTAGTTCCACTCGACCAGGTCCTCGGTCGTCTCGGTCACGGTGAGCCCGGCCAGCTCGGCGGTCCGCAGCGCCCGCTTGCGCGGACTCGAGATGACCGCGGCGAACGTACGCCCCTTGAGCCGCTCACCCGCCTCACGGGCCTGCCGCTCGCCCTCGTCGGTGAGCTCGAGATCGGTGTACGACGTGTGGCGCCCGTTCGCGCTCCACTCGGTCTGCCCGTGCCGGATGAGCACGATCTCGCCCATGGTGTGACTCCTTAGTCCGCCCGCACTCTTTGTACCCCGCGAAACGGCACTTCATGACGCGGTCTTCCCATCCAGGACGTGCCATCGACCACAACAAGATCACCGACCACATCGGCCTCAGCGGGGTGCCGCCCGGCGGGGTGCGGCGTGGTGAGGGGGCTCAGCGGGTTGCCGCCCGGCCGGTCATCTCGCGGTCGAACGTCTCCTGGGCGTCCCGCATGGCGTCGGCGTAACGGGGCTCGGCGAGCCGGCGTATGCCCTCGTCCGGGTCGACGTCCTCGACGACGGCGCTGATCCACCAGATGTTGCCGAACTCGTCGCGGACGCGGCCGCCGCGCTGCCCGAACGCGTGCGTGGCGGCCGCGGTGACCACGTGGGCCCCGGCCGCGACGGCGCGCTCGATCGCGGCGTCGGCGTCCGCCACGAAGACCCGCAGCAGCGACGGCATGGCCGGCCACTCCGGCCGCCGGTCGAAGGCGAGCAGCACGGTGTCCCCGACCCGGATCTCGGCGTGTCCGACGCTGCCGTCGGCCAGGTGCACCCGCCCCAGCTCGACCCCGCCGAACACAGCGGCGACGAACTCGAACAACCGCCCGGTGTCCGGCGTGACGATCCACGGCGCGACGGTCGTGCTTCGTTGTTGCGATGGCTCGGTCATAGCGCCAAGCTAAAGACAATTGCGGTCAGAACCTGGCCGTACCCCGGCCTGGCACTCGGCGCTGTAGTGTGCGCCGCCATGACTCGACACATCGACGACGACTGGCTGGCCGACGCGCGGGCCTCCTACGACACGGTCGCCGAGAGCTACGCCGACTTCACCCGGGAGGCGCTGGCCGCCGAGCCGTTCCTGCGGGCGGGCCTGGCGGCGTTCGCCGACCTGGTCAAGGCCGCCGGCGGCGGCCCGGTGGCCGACATCGGCTGCGGACCGGGGCACGTCACCGCCCTGCTGGCCGAGCTCGGGGTGGAGGCGTTCGGCGTCGACCTGTCGCCCGGGATGATCGAGGTGGCCCGGCGGGACCATCCCGGGTTGCGCTTCGAGGTGGGCTCCATGACCGACCTGCGCCTGGCCGACGACTCGGTGGGTGGCGTGGTCGCGTTCTGGTCGCTGATCCACATCCCGGACGCCGAGGTGCCGGGGGTGCTCGGCCACTTCCGGCGGGTGCTGCGGCCCGGTGGGCCGCTGATGGTCGGCTTCCACGTCGGCGAGGGGTCGCGGTTGAAGCGGGAGGGCTACGGCGGTCATCCGATGAACGTCCACGTGCACCGTCGCCGGCCCACCGAGGTGGCCGCGTGGCTGACCGGCGCCGGCTTCGAGGTGACGGCCGAGACGGTGATCGCCCCCGGCGACGCGGTGCCGGGGGCGATGATCTTCGCCTGTTGAGCGTGATCAGGCGGCCACGGGGGTCTTCTCCGGAGCCGGCGGAGCCGGGGTCTCGCTGGCCCGGGCGGGCAGGGCGAACGACAGCAGGACGGCCACCCCGGCGAAGGCGATGCTCCACCAGAACGCGACGTCGAAGGCGTGGGCGGCCGCGCCGGCGCCGGCCAGGATGACGGCGAGCAGGGCGACACCGGCCGAGCCGCCGATCTGCTGGGCGATGCGGGTGACGATGCTGGCGTGCGGGACCTGGTCGTGCGGCAGGCCGATGAACGCCACCGTCATCAGCGGGATCATCACGATGCCGAGACCCAGGCCGCGGACGAACAGGGCGATCATCAACGGCCAGATCGTGGTGCCGGCGTCGGCCAGCGCGAACGGAACGGTCGCGACGCCGACCAGCAGGAAGCCCGCGATCGCGACGCCGCGGGCGCCCACCTTGTCGAGCAGGCGGGCCGCGGCCGTACGGGACAGCAGCGAGCCCACGCCCTGCGGGATGAGCAGCAGACCGGCTTCGAGGGCGCTGTTGCCGCGCAGCTGTTGCCAGTAGAGCGGGAGCAGGAACATCGCCCCGTACAGGGCCGCCCCCGAGAGGAACAGCAGGGCGGACGCGGCCCAGGTCGGCCGCGAGCGCAGCACGGCCAGATCGACCAGCGCGCCGCCGCCCCTCCGCAGGGCGCGAAGCACGAACAGGGTCAGCAGCAGCGCGCCGGCGATCAGCGGGATGATCACATCGGCCCGGGCGAAGGAGCCGGCCGCGTTGGACAGGCCCCACAGCAGCGCGACCAGGGCGGGGGAGAGTAAAAGCAGACCCACGAGATCCAGCCGTACGCGCCGTCCGGCGCCCGCCGCCGGGATCAGCCGCCACGCCAGGGCCAGCCCGGCCAGGCAGAGCGGGACGTTGACCAGGAACAGCCAGCGCCAGCTGCCGGCGCCGAGGATCAGGCCGCCGATCACCGGCCCGAGGATGGGGCCGAGCGCGGCCGGCAGCGCGACCACCGACATCAGCCGGGCCCGCTCCTCGCCACGCGCGGCCTGCATGATCATCGTGGTCATCAGCGGCATCATGGCGCCGCCGCCGAGGCCCTGGACGATCCGGAAGCCGATCAGGCTGGGCGCGTCCCAGGCGAACGCGCAGAGCACCGAGCCGAGCAGGAACACCGAGAGCGCCGCCATCCAGAGGCGCTTGGCCCCGAGGCGGCTCTGCAGCCAGCCGACGACCGGGATGATGACGCCGAGGGCGAGCAGGTACGCCGTGCTCACCCATTGGATGGTGCCGACGCCGGCGTGCAGGTCGGCCGCGAGCTCGTGCAGCGCGACGCTGACGATCGTGGAGTCGAGGATGACCGTGATGCCACCGGTGAGCACCGCTATGGCGATGCCGAGGGTGGTCCGGTCGATGCGGGTGGAGGCCATGTGATGCCGCCTTAAGGTACGCGACTGTATCTAACGGCTCCACGGTAGGGCGCTGCGATAAGATACGCAAGTGAGTCTTAAAGCGCGCCGCCGTGGAACCGAGCTCGAGGACGCGATTCTCGGCGCGGCCTGGGAAGTGCTCGGCGAGCACGGCTACGCCGGCTTCACGTACGAGGCGATCGCCGCCCGCGCCGGCACCAGCCGCCCCGTGCTCTACCGGCGGTGGCCGCAGCGCGAGGATTTGCTGATGGCCACCCTCACCCGGCACTGGGGGGAGCGGCCCATCCCGGTCCCCGACACCGGCCACCTGCGCGAGGACGCGATCGGCTACCTGCGCAGCGCGGTGGCCGAGCGGTCCCGGCTGATCACCGTGATCAGCGTGCAGCTCGCCGAGTACTTCAGCGCCACCGGCACCAGCGCCAGCGACCTGCGCGACCGGCTGCGCCCGGCCGGCCGGGGCACCAGCTTCGAGATGATGGTGGCCCGGGCCGTCGAGCGCGGCGAGCTGCCCGACGTGCCCCGCTCGGCGCGCATCGTGAACCTGCCCTTCGACCTGCTGCGCCACGACATGCTCATGACGCTGCGCCCGGTCTCCGACGAGGCCATCGAGGAGATCGTCGACGACGTGTGGCTGCCGCTGCTGGGCGCGAAGAAGTGAAACGAGGGCTCGCGCTGCTCGTGGCCGGCGCGTTCTTCATGGAGATCCTCGACGCCACGGTGATCGCCCCGGCCGCCCCGCACATCGCGGCCGACCTCGGCGTCGCGCCCGTGACGATCAATGTCGCCGTCACCGCGTACGTCCTGACCCTGGCCGTTCTCATCCCGATCAGCGGCTGGCTGACCGAGCGCTTCGGCGCGCGCCTGGTCTTCACGGCCGCCGTGGTGGTCTTCACGCTGGCCTCGGCCGGCTGCGCGCTCGCGGTCAGCCTGCCCATGCTCGTTGGCACCCGCGTCCTGCAGGGCGTCGGCGGCGCCATGATGGTGCCGGTGGGCCGGCTCGTGGTCATCCGCACCACCGAGAAGAAGGACCTGGTCCGCGCCATCGCGTACCTGACCTGGCCCGCGCTGGCCGCCCCGCTGATCGCGCCCGCGCTCGGGGGCGTGCTGAGCACGTACGCCTCCTGGCGTTTGATCTTCGTGGTCAACCTGCCCCTGGGGCTGGCTGCGCTGCTCCTGGCCCGGCGCCTGGTCCCGGATGTCCGCTCCGACCACCCCGGCCGGCTCGACTGGCGCGGCTTCGCCCTGGTCGCGGTGGGTCTGGCCGCCCTCGTGGCCGGCTTGGAGGCCGTCGCCGCGACCGACCCGCGCCGGCCCCTGGCCTCGACCGAGCTGCTCATCGCGGCCGCCGCCCTCACGGCCGCCGTCATCTACCTGCTGCGAGCCGAGAAACCCCTACTCGACCTGCGGATCCTCAAGGTCTACACCTACCGCGTGACGGCCCTCGGCGGCTCGGTCTTCCGCGCCGTGATCGGCGCCGCCGTCCCGTTCCTGCTCCCGCTCTTCTTCCAGCTCGGCCTCGGCTGGACCGCCGCCCAGGCCGGCCTGGCGATGATCGCCCTGTTCGCCGGCAACGTCGGCATCAAACCCGCCACCACCCCGATGATGCGCACCCTCGGCATCCGCACCATGATGCTCGGCGCCGTCCTCGCCTCGGCCGCGATCCTGGTCGCCCTGGCCTTCACCACGGCCGGCACCCCCGTGCTCCTGCTCCTGGCCGTCCTGCTGCTCAGCGGCGTCTTCCGCTCGATCGGCTTCACCACCTACAACACGATGGCCTTCGCCGACGTCCCCCCGACCCGCATGACCAGCGCCAACTCGTTGATGTCAGCCATCCAGGAAACCGGCTCCGGCCTGGGCGTGGCCCTGGGCGCCCTCCTGGTCCGCCTCGGCGCCACCCTCACCGGCGCGGGGTTCCGCTTCGCCTTGATCGCCCTCGCCCTGCTGCTGACCGTCCCGGCCCTGGAGGCCCTACGCCTGCCCCACACCGCCGGCAACGAGGTCGCGGGCCGGACCGGCTGATCCACGAACGGGTGCCTTCACTCGTGCCTCCCGCCGACCTCAGCCACGATGTCCCGATGACCGCGAACCGCCGCCGAACAGCCCTGCTGGCGGGCTCGGCTTTGTCCGCGGGCCTGGTGGCCGTCACCCTTCTCATCCTGAAGCCCCCCGAAGACCCATGGGTCTGGGTGGAGCGCGGAAGTTGGGTCGCGGCCCTCGCCGCGCTGGCCCTGACAGCAGTATCCGGCAACGCCGACCGCCGGCCGGCTGAACAGCCGCAGGCGGCTGCCGCCGGCCCGGTGGCCCAGCAGAGCATCTTCCAGGCCGGTCGCGACGTCCACCAGATCGGCTCGGTGCACCTCGGGACCCCGGCGAACGATCACGGCTTCCTGCTTCCCTTCTCGCTTGTCACGACGATCGGCATGGTGGCGTGCGTCGCCATCGTGGCCGTCGTCCACCTGCGTCCCGCGAAGAGCAGTACAGCGCGCAGGCCATACGTGATCACAGTTCAGGCGGGCGCCGAGGTTGACACGACCAACGGTGGGGCACCGGCGGCCGTGGTGTTCCCCCAGGGCTTGCCGCGAGCCGTCGAGCCGCAGCCGGCTGGGCAGTGCGAGGACTGGTACTCGTGGGGCAAGACAGCCGGCGGGGTCGACTACTTCCACACGTTCGCCGCTTTCACGGTGTCGGCGGTGTCGTCGGCGGTCCGAGTGCATTCCGCGCGGGTCAAGAGGGAGCCGCTCAAGCGAAGAGCTGCCGGGGAATACCCGTCGTGCCCGATCGGGCAGCCGCCCGTGACCTCGTATCTGAGTGTCGATCTGGACGCCGGGAAGGTGTCCTACTTCTATCCCGCCCCGGCCGGTGCGCCGATCGATGGGATGACCGCGGGTGGCTTGCTGGCCAGACCGTTCGCCCTCGAGGTGACCGCGGGCAAGTCGGACCGCGTGCTCGTAGAGGGGTTCACCGACCAGTGCTTCTGCTCGTGGTGGTTGGAGCTCGACGTCGAGGTCGACGGGGTGCGGTACACCGAGCGCGTCGACGACCACGGGAGACCGTTCGTGACCGCGCCCAAGTCGGGGAAGTATGTCGGGCTGTCCTGGAGCGCGGAGCGATCCAGGTGGTGCGGGCCGCCGGACGATTGCTGAGCTCCGCCTGCCCCGAACGGGGCCCGGGGCAGGCGGGGAGCGTCAGGAGACGACGGCGCGGATGTCGCCGAGGCCGCGGGCGACGAGGAACTGGCCGCCGTTGGCGAGGCGGTCCCAGCGGGCGGCTTGCGGGTTCCACTTGCGCCAGAGGCGGGAGTCGGTGTGGACGGTCACGCGGGCTGATTCGCCGGGGGCGACGGTGACCGACTCCCAGCCGACCAGGCGTACGGGCTGGTCGGCCTCGACCGGGCGGAGGTAGACCTGGACCACCTCGCGGCTGGGGCGTTGGCCGGTGTTGGTGACGGTGGCGGTGACCGACGGGGCGTCGCCCAGGATCAGGCGGACGTCGGAGTACTCCCAGGTGGTGTAGCCGAGGCCGTGGCCCAGCCAGAAGGCGGGTGTGGGGGCCTGGCCGGCGTAGAAGCCGCGGTAGCCGATGAAGGTGCCCTCGTCGTAGTGCAGCTCGCCGTCGACGGGGGTGACCGACCAGGCGGGGGAGGCGCCGTCGGCGGCCGGGAAGGACGTGACCAGGCGGCCGGCCGGCTCGATGTCGCCGAGCAGGGCCGCGGCGACCGCGTGGCCGCCCTCCTGGCCGGGCAGGCCGGCCCAGAGCACGGCGTCGACGCGGGGGAGCCACGGCATCAGAACGGGGGTGGCCGCGTTGACGACCACGACGGTGCGGCGGGCCGCGCCGGCGACGGCCTCGATCAGGGCGTCCTGGGCGCCGGGGAGCTGCAGCGTGCTCTTGTCGGCCGACTCGGTCTCCTGCTCCTCGGTCAGCCCGACGACCACCACGGCCACGTCCGCGGCGGCCGCCGCGCGCACCGCGTCGTCGATGACATCCACTGTTTCACGTGAAGCCATATTTCCGACAAGTCCGTAAAGCCCCATGCCGTCCAGCGTCACCATGGCCTCGAAGAGCAGCGAACCGGGTGACGTAGCGACGAAAGTCCGCGTCGGCGGGATCAGCACCTCCTCGCCCATGCCGCTGCCGGAAGCGCGGAGCGAGAACTCCCCGGAAGCGGACGTCGTCCACGACCCGACGCCCAGCACGCCCAGCTCCACCTGCCCCGCCGCCGTCACGACACCCGACAGCCGGGCCGACGCGGGCACGCCGTCGAAGTCGTCGTCCATGCCGATCATCGTCTTGGCGAGGGAGCTGTACCGCCGCTCGAGCTCGTTGCCGTCCGCGTCGTAGATCGTCACGTCGATGCCGGGCTGCCCGTTGGACGGCGCGGTCAGGAAGCCGCCCCGCGCCGGCACCGGCCGGGTGCGGACGTCCACCCCGTCGGTCACGCTGACCTGGTCACCCAGCAGCGCCTGCAGCCCCTCGGCCACGCTGACCTGGTACGGCGGGTTCACCTGGGCCGAGCCGCCACCCATGTCGATCGTCTCGACCGCGTGCCGCCCGATCAGCGCCACGGTCTGCGTGCGCTCCAGCGGCAGGGCGCCGCCGTCGTTCTTCAGCACGGTCATGCCGCTCGCCGCGAGCCGGGTGAGCTGCTCCCTGCGTACGGCCGAAGAGGGTGACGGAAGCGACGAAGGCCAAGTCCGCAGGTCGCCCAGAGCGCCCACCCGCGAGGCGAGCAGCAGCAGCCGGGCCAGGTGATCGTCGATCACCGCCTCGTCCACCTCGCCCGCCTTGACCGCGTCGACCAGCGCCGGGCCCCACGGCCCGTCCGGGCCCGGCATGACCAGGTCGAGACCTCCGTTGGCGGCGGGCGCGGCCGTCTTCGTCGCGAACCAGTCCGACATGATCAGGCCGCGGTAGCCCCACTCGCCCTTGACGATCTCGTTGTTGACGTGCTGCTGCTCGGTCGCGGCCTGCCCGTTGACGTCGTTGTAGGCACCCATGATCGACCACGCGTCGCCGTCCTGCACCGCGATCTCGAACGGCAGCAGGTACAGCTCGCGCAGCGTCGCCTCGTCGACCACGCTGTTCACCGTGTTGCGGTCGGTCTCCGACTCGTTGGCCACGAGGTGCTTGAGGCAGGCGGCGATCCCACTGTCCTGCATTCCCCGGACGTACGCGGCGGCGAGCTTGCCGGTCAGCAGCGGGTCCTCGGAGTACGCCTCGAACAGCCGGCCGCCCAGCGGGGTGCGGTGCAGGTTGATCGTCGGGCCGAGCACCACGTGGATCTCCTGTGCCATGGCCTCCTCGGCCAGGAGCCGGCCGACCTCGTACGCGGACTGCTCGTCCCACGCCGACGCGAGCAGCGTGGCGTTGGGGAAGAGGGCGACGACCCGCCCGCCGGTGAACTTCAGGCCGCGCACGCCGGTCGGCCCGTCGGAGAAACGCATCTCGCCGAGCCCGATCGACGGCTCGGGGGCGAGCGAGAAGGCGGAGGCGCCGGTGAGAAGGTGGACCTTGGCCGGCAGGTCGAGCGACTTGATGAGGGCAGCGGGGTCGGACGTCATGTCCTCATGGTTACACGTGTAAGTTAGATTGTCAGTATGACGGAATCGACGGCCCGCCGGGTGACCAGTGCGGACGTCGCGCGCCTGGCCGGGGTCTCCCGGGCCACGGTCAGCTACGTCCTCAACGACACGCCCCGCCAGACCATCTCGGCCACCACCCGCGGCCGCGTGATCGACGCCGCCGCCCAGCTCGGCTACGCGCCGTCGGCCGCCGCCCGCACCCTGCGCACCGGCCGCTCCGACGTCGTGCTGTGCCTGCTGCCCGACTGGCCGATCGGTCCGGAGGTGGGCTCGCTGCTCGGCAATCTTTCCACAGCCCTCGCTCGGCACGGGCTGACCTTCGTCGTGCACCCGGGCAACCACAACGACCGCCCGATGGCCGAGCTGTGGAAGGCGATCACGCCGGCCGCGGTCATCGGCTTCACCGACTTCTCCGAGGCCGAGCTGGCCGCGATGCGCTCGGCCGGGGTCGCGCCCGTGGTCGCGCTGGCCCGCAGCCGCACCCGGGGGCGCGCCGTCGCCGTGCCGCAGGAGCTGGTCGGGCGCCGCCAGGCCGAGCATCTGATCGCGGCCGGGCACACCCGGCTCGGCTACGCCTACCCCGACGACCAGCGGGTGCGGTTCTTCGCCGAGCCGCGCCTGGCCGGGGTCCGGGCCGCGGCGACAGCCCAGAGACTGCCGGTTCCGGCGGCGGCGACGGTCGCGCTTGACGTCACAAAAGCCTCCGAGGCCGTACGCCGCTGGCGCGCGGCCGGAATCACCGGCGTGTGCGCCTACAACGACGAGGTGGCGCTCGCGGTGCTCGCCGGCGTACGGCAGCAGGGGTTGACCTCACCCGCCGACCTGGCGGTGATCGGCGTGGACGACATCCCGTCGGCCCGGCTGGCCGAACCGCCGCTGACCACCGTGATGACCGACCAGGCGGCCGTGGCCACCCATCTGGCCGCCACCGTCGTCGCCGCCGTGAGCGGCCGCGACGGGCCCGCGCTGCCCGTGAAGAACGTCGTCAAAGTCGTGGCCCGCGACTCGGCTTGATCTGACACCAGGCTTGATCTGACAACAAACGCACAGGCACGGCACATGGCCGGCTCAGGCGGTGGGCGAATCGTCGAAGGTGCCCGACCACCACCCGAAGGGGATGAGCCCCATGCTCGTTCAGCTGAACCGCCAGAGCGGCCGCCGCGACTTCACCGCCACCGCGACCGACCTGCCGATCAACCCGGCCAGTCTTCCCGCGACCAGCGGCCCGCTCCCGGTGGTGGCGATCTTCGGGCCCGCCGGCCGCGTCGCCGGCCTCGCCGAGTGCCTGCCCTCCGGCTGGTCCACCCGGCGCCCCACCGACCTCGACGACCTGGCCCCCGACGAGGTCGTGCTCTTCGCCGGCGCGCCCGTCCGCGAGGTGGCCACGGCCCGCCGCGTCCTGCCCGCCCGCACCACGATCGTCGCCCTGGTCGATCAGGACGCCCCCGCCGAGCTGGTCGCCGCGGTGCTGACGGCCGGCGCCGACGCCTGCGTCCGCGGCGGCCAGCCCGCCATCCTGGCCAGCCACCTGGTCGCCTGCCGCCGCCGCCAGACGGCCGACCGCTGGGCCCGGCTGAACCGGCAGGACCGCCATTGAGCGCGGCTTCCGGGCCGCACCGGCGCCACCGTCACGGGGGTTACGGTAGCGCCGGTGCGGAGCTCTAGGAGCCGGTAGAGGCCGAGGCGGTCGGGGCCAGGACCTTGCAGGTTTCCATGGCCTTCTTGACGGTGGCGTTGGTGGTGTCGAGGTTCGACGTGTCGGTGACGCCGTTGTCCTTGAGGCAGTTCTGGTAGGCCGCGTTGGAGCCGTTGCCGTTGCCCTGGCCGCCGCCGGGGCGGCCGGTGGGGCGGACCGAGGCGCATGCGGTCTGGGCCTTCTGCCAGATGGCGTCGTCCACGCCCTCCGGCTTCTGATTGAACATGCCCCCGCCGCGGAAGCCGCCGTTCCCAGCGCCGGCGCTGCCCGACGGCCGGGGGAAAGCGCTGCCGGACGGGCGCGGGCCGCCGCTGCGGTCCGGGCGCGGAAAGCCGGACGCACCGTTGCGGGGCCCGCCGGAGGGCATCGTGATGGTGACGCCGTTCTTCGACAGGCACTCGATGTAGGCGGTGAACGCGTTGTTGCCGCCCTGCGTGTTCCGGCCGTTCGCCGACGGGGAGTCGCCGGAGTCCCCGCCGCCGCAGGCCGCGGTGAGAACCACCGCGGCCGAAGCCACGAACAGCGCCGCAACGCGGCGGGTCGCCTTCGAACCGAATCTCGGCACGATTCCTCTTTTCCTCGGCCACAGGTCGCAACCACCCAAGCCGGTCCACCTCGCCGCAACGTCGACCCCAGCTCGAAGTTGCCTCGGAGGACCTGTCATCGGGCTGTGCGCCACCGCGGAGCGGCGCGGCGCGGCTTGCGCGGTTTGGGTTGGGGCGCGGCGGGGGCTGGATGCGGGCCGGGGTGAGGTGGGGCTTGCGCGGGCGGCGCGAGTGGGGGACGGGCGCGAGCTCCGAGGGAACTCCGAGGTGGGACCGAGGGTTCGGCGAGGAGTGGCGGCCACACTTCCGGGCCATGGGTGAAGCACTGGCCGGTCGACGGCGCTGGGTCTGGGTTGCCGTGGCTGTCGTTGTGCTCGCGCTGATCGTCTACGGGGTTGTGCGCGCGCTTACGGCGGATGCGAAGGAGACGCCTGCGGCGGCTACGGTGGCCGTTGACCGGGGGGCTGTGACTACCGAGGTTGCGACCACCGGGACGTTGCAGCCGGCGCAGACCCGAAGTCTTTCCTTCGCGGTTTCGGGGACGGTGGAGAGCGTGTCGGTGCGGGCCGGCACCACCGTCACGGCTGGGCAGGCGCTGGCGAAGGTCGACGACACGGATGCGGCCAAGGCTGTGTCGGATGCGAGGGACGCGCTTGATGATGCCGAGGATGCGCTCACTCAGGCTCGGGATGCGGCCGCCGCCGCGACCAGCTCGGCCACTGCCAGCCCGAGTTGCGGGTCGAATGTCGCGGCGGCGTACGTCACCGGGGGTGGTGGCGCCGCGACGCCGACGCCCAGCGCGACCACCTCACCGACACCGACGGCGACCCGGACCACGAGCCCCGCCCCGACCGCGACGCGGACGACCGCGCCGGCGAAGACGACCGCGCCCGCCAAGACCACCGCGCCGGCCAAGACGACCTCACCCGGCCGGACCGGCGGCGCGCCGACCACCGGCGGCGGCACCAACAGCGGCGGTGGAACCAACGGCGGTGGTGCGAACGGCGGCGATGCGAATGGACGCGGTGGTGCGAACGGCGGCACCAACAGCGGCGGCGGCACGAGCTGCGGCACCCAAGGCACTCAAGGCGGCACCTCAGGCAGCGGACAAAACGGGCAGCAAGGCAACGGCCAAGGACAAGGGCAGGGGCAGCAGGGCGGCGGCGCGGACGCCATCCTCAGCGCTCAGCAGCGCGTCACCCAGGCCACGACCACCCTCGAGAACGCCGAGGACGCCCTCGAAGGCGCCACCATCACCGCCCCCATCGCCGGCCGGATCATCAGCGTCAGCGGCAAGGTCGGCAGCCAGGTCAGCTCCGGCGCGGCCTTCATCACCCTGGCCGACGTGTACGACATGCAGATCAGCGCCGACTTCCCCGAGGCCGACGCCGACCGGCTGGCCGTCAAGCAGAAGGCCGTGATCACCCTGGCCGACCGGCCGGGCAAGGAGTTCAAGGCCACCGTCGTCCAGGTCGACCCGGTCGGCACCAGCGACGGCACGATGGTCCGCTACGGCACGGTTCTGTCCTTCGACACGTCGCCCGAGGACCTGCTCGTCGGCCAGAGCGCCGCGGTCCGCGTCACGACCGGCGCCAAGGAAGAGGTGCTGCGCGTCCCGAGCACCGCGGTCCACGACGTCGAGGGCACCGCGGGGGTGGTGCTCAAGGACGGCAATCAGACCAAGGTGACCGTCGGGCTCCGCGGCGACCAGTACACCGAGGTCAGCGGCGGCCTGGCGGAGGGCGACAAGATCGTCCGGTCATGGTGAGTCAGGGGTGGGACAGCTCATTCATAGCGAATTCAAAGACAGCGTTGATATCCCATCCAGGTGCTGACTGAAACCCTGGCCCCGGCGCGTGTCGCCCGGGTGCTCGTCGTCGACGACGAGCCGAATATCTCCGCGCTGCTCAGCGCGACCCTGCGCCTGGTCGAGTTCGAGGTGCGGGTGGCCGACTCGGGTCACAAGGCGCTGGTCGCCATGGAGGAGTTCGAGCCCGATCTGGTGGTGCTCGACGTGATGCTGCCCGACCTGGACGGCTTCGACGTAGCCCGGCGGCTGCGGGCGACCGGCTCCCGGGTGCCGGTGCTGTTCCTGACCGCCCGGGACGCGGTCGAGGATCGCATCTCGGGTCTGTCGGCCGGCGCCGACGACTACGTGACCAAGCCGTTCAGCCTGGAGGAGGTCGTGCTGCGCATCCGCGCGATCCTGCGTCGCAGCCAGCCCGGTCTGGAGGCGCCGCCCGAGACCGGGGTGTTTCGCTACGCCGACCTGGAGTTGAACGAGGACGCCCACGAGGTGCGCCGGGCGGGCCGCCTGATCGACCTTTCGCCGACCGAGTTCAACCTGCTCAAGTACCTGATGATCAACGCCGGCCGGGTGGTCAGCAAGGCGCAGATCCTGGACCGGGTGTGGAAGTACGACTTCGGCGGCGACGGCCGGATCGTCGAGTCGTACGTCTACTACCTGCGCCGCAAGATCGACAAAACCGACCCACCGCTGATCCACACGGTCCGCGGTGTGGGGTATGCGCTGAGGCTTCCGCGCAATGAAGAAAGTCTTTAGTCCGATCAAGGGCGGTGGAGGGGTGGTGGGATGGGGAGTGAGGCCCCGGCGCTGGGGGCACTGGACCCTGCGGTCGCGGCTGGTCCTGGTCGTCGGCGCGCTGGCCGCGGTCGCCCTGGTGCTCGCCAACGTCGCCGGCGTGCTGCTCATCCGCTCCTACCTGCTGCAACGGATCGACGATCAACTGCGGGGCATGACCAGGCCGTACGCCTCCGCGCCGCGCCCAGAGACCGGTTCCTTTCCCCGTAACCGGGTGCTGCGGCTCGGCCCCGACCAGGTCGTCTACGTCTACGGCGCGGACGGCACGCTGGACGCGTCGATCAGCTCGAGCGCCGACGCGAACCGGCCGGCGGTCGAGGCGTACCGCCGGGTTGTCGCAAGAGAAGCCGGCCGTCCCTTCACGGTCCCGGCGCGTGACGGCAGCGCCGACTGGCGGCTGGTCGCGGTGACCAACGCGGAGACGGGCGGGGTGGCCGTGATGGGCCTGTCCCTCTCCGAGGTGCAGCAGACCACCGAGACGCTCGTGCTCATCGACGCCGGGGTGAGCCTGCTCCTGCTGGCCCTGCTCGGCCTGGGCGCGGCCTTCGTCGTACGCCTCGGCCTGCGCCCGCTCACCGACATGGAGCGTCTGGCCACCGACATCTCGGCCGGCGACCTGTCGCGCCGGGTGGCCGACACCGACCCGCACACCGAGCCGGGCCGGCTGGGTTCGGCGCTGAACTCGATGCTGAGCCGCATCGAGGCCGAGGTGGACGCGCGGACCGCCTCCGAGCAGCGGCTGCGCCAGTTCGTGGCCGACGCCTCGCACGAGCTGCGGACCCCGCTGACCTCGATCCGCGGCTTCGCCGAGCTCTACCGCCGGGGTGGCGCCCCGCCGGGGGAGGCGCTGGACGAGACGATGAGCCGGATCGAGTCGGAGGCGGGCCGGATGGGTGTGCTCGTCGAGGACATGCTGATGCTGGCCCGCCTCGACCAGCAGCGCACACCCACCCGTAAGCCGGTCGACCTGCTGGAGATCGCGGCCGACACGATCCGCGACGCGTACGCTCGGGTCCCGGACCGGCCGGTGCAGCTCGAGGGCCTGGCCGATGACGACGACACGTTCGAGCCGGCCACCGTCCTCGGCGACGAGCACGGCCTGCGCCAGGTCGCGACCAACCTGGTGGCCAACGCCCTGCAGCACACTCCGGCCGGCGCGAAGGTCACGGTCCGGGTGGGGAGGGTGCCGGCTCGGCCGCCGGCTGACGGCAGCGTGCTTTCCGGTCCCATGCCGTACGCGGGGACGCCGCTGGCGGTGTTCGAGGTGACCGACGACGGACCCGGGGTGCCGGTCGCGCACGCGTCGCGGGTCTTCGAGCGTCTCTACCGCGCCGACTCGAGCCGCACCCGCGGCAAGGGCGGCGGATCGGGGCTGGGCCTGTCCATCGTGGCCGCCATCGTCCACGGTCACGGAGGGTGGGTCGAGCTGGACACCGCACGCGAGGGCGGCGCCACCTTCCGGGTGTTGTTGCCCACCACCGGTGACACCGCGTGATCTTGCTGTGCTTACTCCGCAGCGGAAAACCCATGACAACCCGTTTTTGAAGCTCGCTCCGAGCTTGCTAGGGAGTTCCTCCCAGCCCGCTTCGCCACAGTGTCCGGCATGCCAGCGCGCCTCAACCTGCGACGTCCCTCGGCGGCGGTCAACGCCGTCCTGGTCGTCGCCCTCGCAGCCGGGGGTTTCTGGGCGTACCAGACCCTGTCCGGATCGGATTCCACCCCGGCGGCCAACGCGTCGGCCCGCACGATGGCCGTCCAGCAGGGCACGGTGACCAAGACCGTCTCGGCCGACGGCACGCTCGAGAGCGGCAGCACCGCGAGCGCCGGCTTCGTCACCGGCGGCACCGTCACCGCGATCAACGTCAAGGTCGGCGACAAGGTCACCAAGGGCCAGGTGCTGGCCAAGGTCGACCCGGCCGCGGCCCAGCGCACCCTGGACGCGGCCAACGCCGACCTCGACGCGGCCCGGGACTCGCTGACCCGGGCCGAGGACGCCGGCTCCGACACCTCCACCGCTGAGAACGAGGTCGCCCAGGCCGAGCTCGCGGTGGACGAGGCCGAGGCCGGGGTCGACGGCACGGTCCTCGAGGCCCCGATGGCGGGCACGGTCACCGCGGTCAACGGCACGCTCGGCAGCAGCTCCTCCGGCACCGGTTCGTCCTCCGGTGGCCAACAGAGCGGCGGTCAGCAGGGCGGCGGGTCTTCGTCCGCGTCTGCGTCCTCGTCGAGTTCTTCCTCCTCCTCGGGCTTCATCGACATCGCCGACCTGACCAAGCTCCAGGTCACCGCGTCCTTCGCCGAGGCCGACGCGACCAAGCTCAAGGAGAAGCAGACGGCCGAGGTCACCTGGAACGCGCTGAACAACACGACCGCGACGGCCAAGGTGGCCGCGATCGACCCGTCCGCGACCACCTCGAACAACGTGGTCACCTACGGCGTCACGCTCACCCTGGACAAGGTGCCGTCCGGGGCCAAGGCGGGCCAGACGGTCTCGGTCGCGGTCACCACCGGCAGCGTCGCCAACGCGGTCTTCGTCAACGCGGCCGCGATCACCACGGTCGGCCAGCGGCACACGGTCACCGTGGTCGCCAACGGCGCCTCCGAGACGCGTACGGTCGAGATCGGCCTCGAGGGCGACAGCGCCACCCAGGTCACCTCCGGGCTCACCGCGGGCGAGCAGGTCGAGCTCAAGACCACGTCGACCACGACCGGCACCGGCACCGGAACGACCGGCAACCGGCAGGGCGGGTTCCCGGCCGGCGGCGGGCAGGGCGGCTTCCCGGCCGGGGGCGGCGGCAACTTCGGCGGCGGGGGCGGACGATGACCCGCCCGGTCCTGGACGTCCGCGACCTCACGAAGGTCTACGGGCAGGGCGAGGCGACCGTGCACGCGCTGCGCGGGGTGTCGGTGACCGTCGAACGCGGCGACTACGTGGCCATCATGGGCTCGTCCGGCTCCGGCAAGTCGACCCTGATGAACATCTTGGGCGCGCTCGACATCCCCAGCTCCGGCACCTACCGGCTGGACGGGGTGGACGTCAGCCGGCTCGGCGATCGGCAGCTCGCGCTGGCCCGCAACCGGCTCATCGGCTTCATCTTCCAGGCGTTCAACCTGATCCCGCGCACCTCGGCCGTCGCCAACGTCGAGCTGCCGCTGGCGTACGCCGGGGTGAAGCCGAAGGAGCGCCGCCGGCGCGCCATGGCCGCCCTGGACGTCGTGGGGCTGGCCGATCGGGCCAGGCACGAGCCGAACCAGCTCTCCGGCGGTCAGCAACAGCGCGTGGCGGTGGCCCGGGCCCTGGTCACCGAGCCGGCCCTGCTGCTCGCCGACGAGCCGACGGGCAACCTGGACAGCCGCTCGACCGAGGACGTGCTGACCGTGTTCGACCAGCTCAGCTCGGCCGGCCGGACCATCGTGCTGATCACCCACGAGCCCGAGGTCGGCGATCGCGCCAAGCGCCTGATCCGCCTGGTCGACGGCGACATCGTCACCGACGTCCGGCAGTCGCCGATCAACCGGCCGGCGGTCGGCGTCTTCGCCGGGAGGCATTCTCTGTGACCGAGCGTAGCGAGGGCACCATCAGGCTCAGCGCTGTGACTCATGGCGCCACAGAGCGAAGCGGAGTGGCGTGATGAGCTTCTACGAGGTAGTGCGGTTCGCGCTGCGCGGGCTGTCGGCCAACAAGCTGCGGTCGGCGCTGACCATGCTCGGCATCCTGATCGGCGTCGCGGCCGTGATCCTGCTGGTGGCGGTCGGCAACGGCTCGGCCAAGGCGATCAGCGACCGGATCGAGGCGCTCGGCACCAACACGATCACCGTGATGAGCACCGGCCGCGGCGGGTCGAGCAGCACCGCGCTGACCAAGGACATGGCCGACGCGCTGGTCGACCCGGTGCTGGCGCCCGACGTGAAGACGGTGTCGCCGGTGGTCAGCTCGTCGGCCACCGTCACCTACGAGGGCACCGACCACGACGTCAGCTCGTTCGTCGGCACCACGCCGGGCTGGTTCGCCGCGTCCAACACCCCGGTCGGGCAGGGCGCCGGCTTCACGGCCGACGACGAGGCTCAGGGCCGGCGGGTCGTGGTGATCGGGCCGACCGTGGCCGAGGAGCTGTTCCCCGGCGTCGACCCGATCGACAAGCAGGTCACGGTCGGCGGGGCGCTGTTCACCGTGGTCGGGGTGCTGTCGGAGAAGAGCTCGACCGGGTTCCAGGACGCCAACGACACGGCCGTCGCGCCGCTCACGGCCGTACGCCAGGTCTTGACGGGTTATGGGTCTTTGAACTCGATCCTCGTCGAGGCGGCCGACCCGGACAAGGTCGACGCGGTGCAGTCCGAGGTGTCGACGATCCTGAACCAGAACATGAACGTGACCGGCTCGACCACGCCCTACCGCATCCAGAACGCCTCGCAGCTGCTCGCCACGCAGACCGAGACGGCCGACACGTTCACCACGCTGCTGGGCGCGGTGGCCGCGATCAGCCTGCTCGTCGGCGGCATCGGCATCACCAACATCATGCTGGTCACGGTGACCGAGCGGACCCGCGAGATCGGCATCCGCAAGGCCCTGGGCGCCCCGCGCCGGGTGATCCTGACCCAGTTCCTGATCGAGGCGACGCTGCTCAGCGTCATCGGCGGCGCCCTCGGGGTGGCCGCGGCGCTGATCGGCAGCAGCTTCGAGATCGTCGGGGTCAAACCGGTGATCGTGCCCAGCTCGGTGGGGCTCGCCCTGGGCGTCTCCATCGCGATCGGACTGTTCTTCGGCGGCCTGCCCGCCAGCCGCGCCGCCCGGCTGCGTCCCATCGACGCGCTGCGCTACGAGTGAGGACCTGCTGATATGGCCATGAATGACGAGACCGCCGTGCTCGCTCTCGACGAGCCCCACGACGACGACGGCTTTGCCGCCGAGCTGGCCCAGGCGGCCCCGAAGCGCTGGTGGAACAAGGCGACGGTGGTGCTCGGGGCGATCGTGCTGCTGGTCGGCGGTTTCGTGGGTGGTCTGCAGGTGCAGAAGCAGTGGGGCACGGCCGACACTCCGGGCGGGAACCGGGCCGCGGGTTTCGGCGGCGGCCAGAACCGGGCCGGCTATGGCGCCGCGGGTGGTTTCCCGGGCGGCGGCCAGGGTTTTCCCGGCGGCAACGCGAACGGCGGCAACGCGAACGGCGGCAACGCGAACGGCGGCGGCAACGCCAGCACCGCCGCCGCGGCTACGACCGGCACGGTGAAGCTGGTCAACGGGACCACCGTCTACGTGCAGCTGGCCGACGGCAGCGTGGTCACGGTGAAGACCGACGGAAAGACGAAGGTCTCCACCGCTACTTCGGGCAAGGTCTCGGACGTCAAGGCGGGTCAGTCGGTCACCGTCCAGGGCGCGGCCGGCACCGACGGCACCGTGACCGCCACATCGGTCACCGCGCAGAAGAAGTAGCCTCGCAACACGCGAGAGGTATGGCCTGACCAGTATGGATGTGACATTGTCGATAGGTTGTCATATGTGAACCCATTGATGCGCGTGGCCCGTATTCCTAGGCTGAACTCAGCTGAGGGGGTGGGTACGTGCTGCCCGATGGGATCGCCCTGCGTGGGCGCGATGAGCTCCTCGCCACGATCGAGGCCCGGCTCGCGACCGGTGGCGGCATAGCCCTGCACGGTCCGGCCGGCATCGGCAAGACGGCGCTGCTCGAGGCCGTGGCGGGCGCCGCCGAGGGGCGCGGCGAGCTGGTGGTCCGGTTGCGGCCCGTGCGCAGTGAGCGCTCCTTGCCGTACGCCGGCATCTCCGACCTGGTGAACCACCTGCCACCCGAGGCCGCCGCCGGCCTGCCCGCCGCCCAGCGCGCCGCCCTCGCCGCCCTCCGGCAGGGCCTGCCCCCACGCGCCGGCGGCCCCGCCCTGGCCCGCCGCCTGGTGCTGCCCCTGATGCTGGCTCACGCCGCCCGCTGCCGCCCCGTCCTGCTCGTCCTCGACGACTGCCAGTGGCTCGACGCCGAGTCAGCCGAGCTGATCGCCTTCGCCATGCGCCGCCGCCCGGGCCCCCGAGTCCGCGCCATCACCGCCCAACGCCGGCCGGCCGCCTCGCCCCCGCCACACCAGACCGCCCCCAGCCGGCCCGAACCCGCCGGGCCGCGCCAGGAGGTCCCGAGCCGGCCGGAAGCCGCCGAGCCGCACCAGATTGCCTTCGGCGGGATCGGAGCTGCTGGGCCGAGCCAGGGCGTTCCCAGCCGGCCGGCGGCCGCTGCGCTGCGTCAGGCCCTCTCCGGCCAAGCCGAAGCGGCCGGGCGGCGCCGGGCTGTTCCGGGCCGGGCCCAGGCCGCCGAGCCGGATCGGGCGGGGGCGCGCCGGGCGGAAGCGACCGGGCCGGGCCGGGCCGGGGGCACCGAGCCGGATCGGGCGGGGGCGCGCCGAGCCGAAGCCGCCGGGCCGCAGTGGGGGATGGCTGGGCAGCATCGGGCTGCTCGGCTTTGCCCGGCGCCGGTGCTGGAGTTGGCGGTGCCGCCGTTGGGGGCGGATGAGCTGACCGAGCTGTTGGAGGCGCGGGGGCTGCCCTGTCGCACGGCGAGCCGGATGCATGAAGCCAGCGCGGGGAATCCGTTCTTGGCCCTGGCGCTCGCGGGGGCTGTGGCGCCGGGGCCGGCGTGGCGGCCGGCGCCGCTGCCGGAGGCGGCGCGGGAGCTGTTGCGGGAGCGGTTGGAGACGCTGGGGGCGGAGGTGCGGCGGACGCTGCTGGTGGCGGCGCTGGCGACCGAGCCGACCGTCACGGTGTTGCTGCGGGCGGGGCGCGACGATGCCGTACGGGATCTGCGGCTGGCCGCGGCGGCCGGGGCGGTGCGGCTGGACGGTGAGGCCGTGCGGTTCACGCCGCCGTTGTTGGCGACCGTGCTGACCGAGGACGCGAGCGCGGGGGAGCGGGTCGAGGTGCACACCGCGCTGGCCGCGGGGGCGGTCGACCCGGTCGAGGCGCTGCGGCACCGGGCCCTGCGCAGCGGCCGCCCGGATGCGGCGGTCGCGCGGTCGCTGGCCGCGGCGGCCGACCAGTGTGCCGAGCGGGGCGCCGGGCGCAGCGCCGCCGAGCTCTACCTGCTGGCCGCCGATCGGTGCCCGCATCCGCAGGCCGCGCTGCGGCTGGACTGGCTGGTCGCCGCGGCCCGGACCGCCCTGACCGCGGGTGCGGCCCCGCTGGCCGGGCGGGCGGCCGAGGCGGTGATCGCCGGGGGCGCGCCGGCCGGGCACCGGGTGCGGGCCCGGGTGGTGCTGCTCGACCTGGCCGGGCAGGGGATCGCCGAGATGGGGGAGATGTTCGCGGCTGCGCTGGCCGAGGCCGGCGACGACCCGGCGCTGCTGGCCCCGGTGCGGCTGCGGCTGACCTGGGCCGCCTTCCTGACCGGGGACCCCGACGCGGCCGAGGCCGAGGCGGGGCGGGCCGTGGACGCCGCCCGCCGGGCCGGGGACCCGACCACCGAGGCGATGGCGCTGAGCATTCTGGCCCAGATCCAGCGGCTGCGCGGCGAACCCGGCTGGCCGCGGACCCTGGAGCAGGCCCTCGCCCTGCCCGCCACCCCGGCCCCGGACTGGCTGCACTACGGCCCGCGGTACATGGCGGCCCGTTTCGCCATGGTCGGCGACCGGCTCGACGAGGCCCGCGACGAGCTGCTCAAGCTGCTCGTGGTGGCCGAGCAGGACCGGATCGGCGAGGCCCGGGTCGAGGTGCTGCGCAGCCTGTCCGAGGTGGCCACCCGGGCCGGCCGGTGCCGGGAGGCGCTGCGGTACGCGCACCGGGCCGTCCGGGCCGCCCAGCACGCCGGGCTCAGCCCGGGGCCGACCTGGCACACCGCGGCCGTGGCCGAGCTGGCCGGCGGGAGCCTGGCCGCGGCCGCCGGGTTCGCGCGCCGGGGCGTGCGTGCCTCCGAACAGGAGGGTGACACGCTCTACCTGCGACGTAATCTGCATGCCCTGGGCCAGGCCGAGTTGCGGGCCGGGCAGACCCGCTCGGGGGTGGCCGCGCTGCGGCGGCTGCGGGAGCTGGAGGCCGAGTCCGGCGGGACCGACCCGATGATCGTGCGCTGGCCCGGTGATCTGGCCGGCGGGCTGGCCGCGCTGGGCGAGCACGCCGAGGCGGCGGCCATGCTGGACGAGGCGCGGGCGGCCGCGCGCCGGCTGGGCGATCACCCCGGTCTCAGCGGCTATCTGGACCGGGCCACGGCGGTCGTGCTCTCCGAGAGCGGCCAGGCCGAGTCGGCCGTACGGCTGTCGGCCGCCGCGGCCCAGCACTTCGCGCAGCTGCACCAGCCGATCGAGCAGGCCCACGCGCTGCTCGTGCAGGGCAGCGCCGAGCGGCGGCGGCGCCGCTACGCCGCGGCCCGGGTGGCCATCGGGGCCGCGCTGGCGATCTTCCTGGCGGCCGACGCCAAGCCGTGGGCCGAGCAGACCGAGCGCGCCCTGGCCCGTACGGAAAGCAACTCGGCGCCCCTGGACCTGGGCCTGACCTCGACCGAGCTGCGGATCGCGGCCCTGGTGCGCGACGGCGCGAGCAACCGGGAGATCGCCACCGCGCTGTTCCTGAGCGTCAAGACGGTCGAGGCCACGCTGACCCGCATCTACCGCAAGCTGGGCGTCCGGTCCCGTACGCAGCTGTCCTCGAGGCTGCCTCCGGTGTCCGAACTCACCTCAAACGTCTGACCAGGACATTCGGCACGCAGAGTGACCGTCGCTACAGGATTTCAGTGGCCGCGGTCACTTCCGTAGCGAACGTTTTACCTGCTTGATTTGGGTATGAAGCCTGCCCCGCGGATCGTTGTACAGGAAGGCGACGAGGCCTATCGCCATCACGATCTGTATAAGGAGTCGGCCATGCAGTTCTCGACCAAGCTTCGCGACGTTCGCACCGCCCTGGCGAACCGCCGGACGATGCGGGTCGCCCACCGCAAGCTCACCGACGAGCTCGCGTCCTTCCGTACCACCGCGGAGCGCGCCGAGCTCGACGAGCTCATCAGCCGCCACTCGGCCGCCGAGACCGAGGAGATCCGCGCGATCCTCTACCGCCAGGACCTGCACCGTCAGCAGGCCGGCGACCGTCAGACCGCCGGCCTCGGCGGTTACCTCGGCTAACTAATGAGGGCGGTCCTCCTTGACCGCCGACTTGGCCCGGATGCTGCCCGCGTGGGCTTTGGCATCCGGGTCTTTGCGTGTCTTGAGCAGACTGGCCACCGTCGTGATGGTCAGGATGACCAGGATGACGATGAGGGACACCGACGTCGAGATCTCCGGCGCCGAGTGGGTGATGTCCTCGTGCAGCCAGTGCAGCACCAGCTTGGCCCCGATGAACGCGAGGATCAGCGACAGGCCGGTGGAGAGGTAGACGAGCCGGTCGAGCAGACCCTTGACCAGGAAGAAGAGCGCGCGCAGGCCGAGCAGGGCGAACGCGTTGGCCACGAAGACGATGTACGCCTCGCTGGTCACCCCGAACACGGCCGGGATCGAGTCGAGCGCGAACAGCAGGTCGGAGCTGCCGATCGCGATGAGCACGATGAACATCGGGGTGACCACCCGCCGGCCGTCGACCCGGGTGATCATCTTCCCGCCGATGTAGTCGTCGCTCACCGGCAGCAGCCGCTTGGTCGCCTTGACCAGCGCGTTGTCCTCGACGTCGGGATCCTCGTCGCGGTGCCGGAACAGCTGGACCGCGGTGAAGATCAGGATCAGGCCGAAGATCAGGAACATGAACGAGAAGAGCGACAGCAGGGTCGCGCCGAGCGCGATGAAGATGACCCGCAGCACCAGCGCGATGATGATGCCGAAGGTCAGGACCTCCTGCTGGTATTTCTCGGGCACGGCGAAGGTGCTCATGATGATCACGAAGACGAAGAGGTTGTCGACCGACAGGCTCTTCTCGACGATGTAGCCCGCGAAGTACTGCGCGCCGAAATCCCAGCCGGCGATCATGCCGAAAACCACACCGAACGCGACCGCGACGGTGATGTAGAAGATCGACCACGCCGCCGCTTCCCGGAAGCCGACGGCGTGGGGGCGCAGGACGCCCAATGTCAGGTCGAGGGCGAGCAGGGCGACGATGACGCCGATGGTCAACGTCCAGCCGAGCGCGGTGACCTCAAGTGGCATGAGTGGGGAACCTCCGGGCGATAAGCGGGGCGGTTGCCGGTCAATCGTCCCCGCTTACCCTGGGAGATTCCTGAATAACGCGGTTTTGAGCTGCGTTTATGCGACCTGGAAAGATCGTTTGGCCAGGCCCATCCAGAAGCCGTCGATCGGCTGCTCGGGCGCCCGCTCGGGGTCGTCCGCGGCGCCCAGGGTCAGGAACATCGGCGCGAAGTGCTCGATCGTCGGGTGCGCCCACGGCATGCCGGGCGCCCGGTCGCGGAAGTCGGCCAGCTCGTCGATCGCGCCGCGGGCCAGGGTCTCGGCCGCCCAGGCGTCGAACTCGCGCGACCAGCCCGGGGCCGCCGCGTCCGGCCGGAAGTCGCGCAGGAACGGCAGGCCGTGGGTGGTGAAGCCGGAGCCGACGATCAGCACGCCCTCGTCGCGCAGCGGGGCGAGCCGGCGGCCGATCTCCAGCAGCCGGCCGGGCTCCAGGGTGGGCAGCGACATCTGCAGGACCGGGATGTCGGCGTCGGGATACATGACGGTCAGTGGCACGTACGCGCCGTGATCGAGCCCGCGGTTGGTGCGGGCCACCCGCTCGGTGTCGGGCATCAGCTTCTCGATGCGCGTGGCCAGCTCGGGCGCGCCCGGCGCGGCGTAGGTGACCTCGTAGTACTTCCGCTCGAAGCCGCCGAAGTCGTAGACCAGCGGAACCGGCTCGGTCGCTCCCAGCATGAGCGGGGCCGACTCCCAGTGGGCCGAGGCCATCAGGATCGCCTTGGGGCGGGGCAGGCCGGCGGTCAGCTCCTCCAGCTGGCTCACCCAGCGCGCGTCGTCGACCAGGGGCGGGGCGCCGTGGCTGAGGAACAGGGCGGGCATGCGGGCCATGAGTGCCTCCGTTGAAGGTTCAACTTTCGAAGTCCTACGGTACGCCGATTTACTTGTAGCGTCAACTAAACGGTTCGACATTACCGTCAGTGTTCACGCTTCGTAGGGGCGACTGTCTGTTATTGAGCAGGTGCACAAAATAACGAGGCAGTGGATCTTGGGCAAAGTCCACTTCGGTGTTCGTTAAATTCATGCGACGGGCGGTTTGCGGCACGGGCGAAATGCCTGCTCAGAGCTGTATCGAAAGCTGTCGTGGAAAGCGCAGCACATCGGACTGAAAATTAGTCTCATGAGGACATTGCGCTGGTCCGGAACCGCTGGCATGCTACCCGATGTCGTGCTGGGGGGCGCTCACCGTAACGTTCGCGTCGAGCCACCGTAGCTACTCTCGGTAGTTACCGCGCGAAGCTAACCGCAAGTCACCGCGCGTGTCAGGCGCGCGCGTGGAGAGGAGGACCGGCAGTGGCGACTTCGCCGCAGCTACCCCTCGCCGATGATCTGTTCCTTACCGCCCACGACTCGGTCAAGGGCAAGTGCCTGCTCTCCCCGGCCACCCTCGGCCTCGGCATGGCGGCCGCGCTGATCGGCGAACTGGTGCTCTGGCGCCGGCTCGACCTGATCGACGGCAAGATCCAGATCATCGACGACCGCCCCACCGGGGATCCGGCGGCCACCGCCGTCCTCGACCAGTTGCTGCGCGAGGGCCACCACCGGGCCATCCGCGACTGGATCTCATTCCTGGCCACCGGCATCGCGATCGACCTGGTCGAGCGCCGGCTGTCGCGGGCCGGCCTGGTCCAGCGCCAGGAGAAACGCGGCCTGTTCGGCAGCAAGGTGTCGTTCGTGCCGACCGACTCCATGATCGCCGGCTGGCCGGCCACCCGTATCCGTACCTTCATCGGCCGCGGCGAGATGCTCGACGTCCCCGACCTCGTCCTGGCCGGGCTCATCCTCGCCACCGGGCTCGACCAGCACGTCTTCGTCACCCTCGACGCGCGCGGCCGCAGCCAGCTCTTCGACCAGCTCAAGCGCCGCCTCCCGGCGATGCTGCACGAGCTGGTCAGCCAGACCGAGGCCGCGGTCGGCGACGCCGTCATGGCCCGCCGCGCCTGACCCCGCGAACCACCCACCCCTCTTCCCAACCCCCTCATGGAGATCCGCGTGTCCACCACCGCTACACAACCCCCTGAACAGAGCCAGCTCTCGAACGCCCTGGCGCGCGACCGGCTCGGCGTCGCCGCGGTCGTCTTCTTCGTGATGTCCGCGGCCGCGCCGCTCACCGTCGTCGCCGGCGTGGTGCCGACCGGTCTGGCCGTCACCGGCCTGACCGGCATCTCCATCGCGTTCGTGGCGGTGGCCGTGGTGCTGGCGATCTTCGCGGTCGGCTACGTCGCCATGGCCCGGCACATCGCGAACGCGGGCGCGTTCTACGCCTACATCTCCCAGGGTCTGGGCCGTCCGCTCGGCGTCGGCGCGTCCTGGGTGGCCCTGCTCGCCTACAACATGTTCCAGATCGCGTCGTACGGCGGCTTCGGCGCCATCGCGGCCCCGCTGTTCTCCGACTGGTTCGGCGTCGACATCAAGTGGTGGATCCTCGCGCTGATCTGCTGGGCCCTGACCGCCGTGCTCGGCGTGCTCGACGTCGCCGTCAACGGCAAGGTGCTGGCCACCCTGCTGGTGGCCGAGATCGTCGTGGTGATCGCGTTCAGCTTCGCCGACATCTTCTCGCCCAACTTCTCCGCCTCGTCGGCCCCGCTCGACCCGGGCACCCTGGTCGGCGCCGGCTCGGGCGCGCTGCTGGTCATGGCCGTCACCGGCTTCGTCGGCTTCGAGCAGTCCGTGGTGTTCTCCGAGGAGTCCCGCGACCCGCGGCGCACGGTCTCCCGCGCGACCTACATCTCGGTCGCCCTCATCGCCGTGCTGTACGGCTTCGCGGCCTGGGCGATGATCTCGGCCGCCGGTGGCGACGTCGTCGGCCGGGCCGGCGCCGAGGGCCCCGACCTGTTCTTCAACGTCGCCTCGGACCAGCTCGGCAGCGCCGCCCTGCACATCGGGCACGCGCTGTTCCTGACCTCGCTGATCGCCGCGATGATCTCGTTCCACAACATCATCTCGCGGTACACGTTCTCGCTCGGCCGCGAGGGCGTGCTGCCCCGCGCGTTCGGCAAGACCGTGCCCGGCACCGGCGCGCCCAAGAACGGCTCGCTGGCCCAGTCGGCCCTCGGCCTGATCGCCATCATCGTGTTCGCCGTGAACGGCTGGGACCCGCTGGTCAACATGTTCTTCTGGGGCGGCACCGCGGGTGGCCTCGGCGTGCTGCTGCTGGTCAGCATCACCTCGATCGCCGTCATCGGCTACTTCCTCAAGCACCCCGAGGGCGAGGACTTCTGGCACCGCATCGGCGCCCCGGTCATCGGCACCATCCTGCTGATCATCATGACCTACCTGGCCATCGACAACATCGCGACGCTGCTCGGCGTGGAGCCCGGCAGCACGCCCGCGGTCGTCGTGCCACTGTCGTTCGCCGTGCTGTTCGTGGCCGGGCTGATCTGGGCGCTGATCCTGCGTTCGAGCCGCCCCGAGATCTACGCCGGCATCGGGCTCGGCGCCCGCAGCGCCACCGCCCAGGGGGGTGGCGGGTTCTCCGCCGCCCTGGCCAGCACCGAGGAGAACAAGTGAGCTACGCCCCGATCCGCCCCGCCCGCGAAGACGAGATCGCGGAGGTCGGCCTCCTGATCAGCCACTCGTTCTTCGAGCTGGACGCCAACCGGTACCTCGTGCCGCCGGTGGAGGACCGGCTGCGGGTGATGGCCGACTTCTTCACGCTGTTGACCGAGAGCGCGGCCCGGGTCGACGTGATCGACAACCCGTCCGGCGTGGGCCTGGCCGCGACCGCGGTGTGGTTCGACTACACCAAGGAGTCGGCGGGGCCGGAGAACTACGAGGAGCGCCTCAAGGCGCTGGCCGGCGGCTACCACGACCGGTTCGTCGCGCTGGACGAGCTCTTCGAGAAGCACCACCCGCAGGACCCGCACTGGCACCTGGCCTTCCTCGCCGTGCACCCGGACCACCAGCACCAGGGCCTGGGCAGCGACCTCATGAAGCGCACGCACGACGAGCTCAAACAAGCCGGCGTGCCGGTCTACCTCGAGGCCACCAACCAGAACAACGTGCGGCTCTACCGCCGGACCGGCTACGTCGACATGGAGCCGTTCGAGATGCTCCTGCCCGACGGCACGCCGTTCTTCCGGATGTGGCACGCGGCCTGATCCGGCGTCACCAGTGCGGGAGCGAAGCCACCGTCCGGCTTCGCTCCCGCACTGCGGCAAAGCGAGGGCAGGCTCTACCAAGTGAAGGCGGGCCCGCGGGTCACCCCGCCGGGGATCAGCGGCCGCTGGGTGTACTGCCAGGACATCGCCACCACGACCTTCCGGCCGTCGTGCTCCGGCCGTAGGTCACCGGGCCCACAGGTGTGCCGCAGGGCGAAGTCGGTGAACATCAGGCCCTTGCAGACGTACGGGCCGGCGACCACGTCGTCGGTGTCCGCGTCGCGTACGGTCAGCTCGATGTCGGCCTGGATCCCCGGCATCGCCTCCATCTGACCGGTCACCCGGACCGAACCGCCCAGGGCGTGGCACGGCTTGGCCAGCACCGGATGGCCCAGATCCCAGCTGTACTCGTCGCCGCAGCGCCAGGGGCCGAACTGCGCCTCGGCCCGTCCGGGGCCGGCGGTCACCCCGATGCCGGTCGGGCCGACCGAGACGCGGGCGCCCGGTTGGCGTACGGCACGTGGCCCCTCGCTCGTCCCCGGCGCGGCGCTCGCCGCGACGCCACCGCTCAGCTGGCCGCCGCTCGTGCCGGCCCCGCCGCCCGAGGCGTCCTCGACGCCGCCGGTCAGCGGGGGCAGCCCGGCCACCGCGGGCGGCGCCTTCGACTTGGCCGCCGGGGCCACCCCGGCCGGTAGGCCCGAGGGGGCGACTCCGATGGCCGTCGCCGGCGGGGCGGCGGTGGCCGTGCCCGGATCGGGTGAGTTGATCAGCTGCCAGGCGTTGAACCCGCCCAGGCCGGACACCGCGGCGGCGAGCCCGATCAGGGTGACCATCAACCACGGACGCCGCCACTTCCAGGTGCGCGGCCCGTTGCGGGGCCGCTTGCGGCTGGACGCCGGCGGGCGGGCGGACGGATGCGACACGGCCCGCAGCCCCAGGCCCGTGGTGGCGGCGTCGTCGTACTCCTGGGCCTGCCCGGCCAGGGCGGGCACTCCGGCCGTCTCCCGGGCCAGCTCGCGCAACGCCACCCCCAGCTCGGCCGCGGTCGGGCGGCGGGCCGGATCCTTGGCCAGGCACCATGCGATCAGGTCCCACACCGGCGGCACGACGCCGGGCGGGCACACCGGCTGCTCGTCCAGGTGGCCCCGCAGCACCGCGATCGGCTCACCCGCGTACGGCGTGGCCCCGGTGACCAGCTCGTAGAGAACGACCCCGACGGCGTACACATCGGACGCGGGACAGGCCTCGCCCTGGATCGCCTCGGGCGCCATGTAGTGCGGCGTGCCGACGATGGCCTGCGGCGTGGTCAGCCCGGCGGTGTCGAGCACCCGGGCGATGCCGAAGTCGGTCAGGCGCACCTCGAAGCGGCCGTCGTTCTCCTGCAGCAGGATGTTGTCCGGCTTGACGTCGCGGTGCACCACCCCGAGCTCGTGGGCCTGGGTGAGCGCGGCCGCCACCTGGGCCAGCAGCTCGGCCGCGTCGGCCGGGGGCAGGGTGCCCATCGCGCGCCCGTACTGCCGCAGGCTGCCCCCGGCGACGTAGTCCATCACCAGCGCGAGCGAGCCGCCCACGCTGAACAGGTCACGGACGCCGACGATGTTCTCGTGCCGCATCATCATCAGGATCGTGCGCTCCTGCACGAACCGGATGACCAGCTTGGGCTGCCGCAGCAGGCCCTCGTGCAACAGCTTGACCGCGACGTCGGCCCCGGTGGACCGGTCGATGCCACGCCACACGGTGCCGGTGGCGCCGTGCCCGACGGGGCAGACCAGGACGTACGAGTTGCCGACACAGCGGCCGCTGAGGTCGGCGGTGGCTGCTTCGCCGGGGATGCCACCACCGGTCAGGGAGGGGGATGACTGCACCTGTCGTCGAGTCCTTCCATCGAGCGCGTCCAACGTGGCCGAACCGCGCCGATCGTCCTGATCGATGCCGGTACGGGCAACCGCTGAGCGCCCGATCTCTCACACACGGTCACTCCGGGCCGCCACCCGTCACCCCGGTGCGTAAGGTTCGTTTCTCCTTTACTCGACCCCGCGGAGAGACAGTGCCCGACCCCGATCCGATCTTCCCCGCGGTCCACGAGGCCCGCCGCTGGCTCGACCTGACCAACGGCACGCTGCCGCTCGAGCTCACCTGTCGCATCCTCAAGGTCACCGAGGAGGCCGGCGAGGCCGCCGCCGCCTGGATCGGGCTGCTGGGCCAGAACCCCCGCAAGGGCGTCACCCACACTCACGACGACGTCGCCGCCGAGCTGGCCGACGTCGCCTTCACCGCCCTGGTCGCCATCGCCAGCCTCGACCTCGACCCCCAGGAGCGCCTGACCGCCTGCGCCGCCAAGCTCCGCTCCCGCCTGGCCGCTTCACCGCCACCCGAAGCGTGGCCGCCGGTCAGCCCGCCGGTCAGCCCGCCGAGAGGTTGAGTTCGAAGCTGTAGCGGCTGGCTCGGTAGACGTGGCTGCCGTACTCCAGGGCGCGGCCGCCGGAGTCCCAGGCGGTGCGGGTCATGGTGAGCAGGGAGGCGCCGCGCTTCTCGGTGAGGGTGCGGGCCTCGGCGGCGGTGGCGGTGCGGGCGCCGATGACCTGGGTGGCTATGCGCGGGGTGAGGCCGGCCCGGCGGAGCAGCTCGTAGAGGCCGTGCTCGGCCAGGTCGTCGCGGGTCAGGCGGAGGACGTCGACCGGGATGGCGTTGTGCATCAGGGCCAAGGGCTCGCCGCCGGCGTAGCGGAGGCGTTCGATCCAGGTCACCTCGGTGCCGGGGGCCACCTCGAGGGCGGCCGCGATCGGGTCGGGGGCGGGCATGGTGCGCAGCTCGAGCACCTCGGTCTTGGGGGAGCGGTCGCCGGCCACGAGGTCGTCGTAGAGGCTGGAGAGCTCGACCGGGCGGCGGACCTTCGGGTGCACGACCTGGGTGCCGACGCCGCGTTTGCGGACGAGCATGCCCCGCTCGACCAGATATTGGATGGCGCGCCGGGTCGTCGGGCGGGAGACACCGAGGCGTTCGGCCAGGTCCACCTCGTTCTCGATGCGGGCCCCGACGCCGATCTCACCTTTCTCGATCAGCTCCTGCAAACGGCTCGCGACCTGGAAATACAGCGGCACGGGGCTGGTCCGGTCCACCTCGACCGGTCGAGTCGGTGGCGACAGGTCCATCGGCACTGGTCCCCCTCGGATCATCAGTTTGTCATGACAAAGTATTGACGTAGACCGCTCCAAGTTATTACATCGAAGGCAGCAAACCTAGCGTCGCCGAGCGGTTACCGAAGGCGATCATCTCGATCAACGCGCCGGATCCACGCACGGCACACGGCACGCTCGACCGTGCCCGAAATCTGATCATTCGCCGGAGATCGCACCCGGAGGCTTGCGCATGCCCGCGGACGAGGTACTGACGATGGGACGTATCGGCGTCGACCTTTATCCCGAACAGGCCGGTGTCTCGCTGCGTGAAGTGCGCACCTTCGCCAAGTTCCTCGGCGGCAGCGCGACCAATGTGGCCGTCGCCGCCGCCCGCTACGGGCGCCGGTCGGCGGTCATCACACGGACCGGCGACGATCCGTTCGGCGAGTTCTTGCACGATGCGCTGCGCGGCTTCCACGTGGACGACCGCTTCGTCACCCCGGTCGCCGACCTGCCGACGCCGGTGACGTTCTGCGAGATCTTCCCGCCGGACGACTTCCCGCTCTACTTCTACCGTTTCCCCAAGGCGCCCGACCTGGAGATCCACGCGTCCGAGTTGGACCTGGAGGCGATCCGGGAGGCCGACATCTTCTGGGTGACCGGCACCGGCCTGTCCCAGGAGCCGTCGCGTACGGCAACGCTGACCGCGCTCAGATACCGCGCCAAGCGGGGCATCACCGTCTTCGACCTCGACTACCGGCCGATGTTCTGGGCGTCACGGGAGGAGGCCCGCCACTGGTACACGGAGGCGCTGCCCTTCGCGACCGTCGCGGTGGGCAACCTCGACGAGGCCGAGACCGCCGTCGGCGTGCGCAAGCCGGCCGAGGCTGCAGCCGCCCTGCACGGGGCCGGCATCGAACTGGCCGTGATCAAGCAGGGCCCGGCCGGAGTGCTCGCCTCCCGCAGCGGGCCCCGCAGCGATGAGTCGGCCGACGAGCAGGTGGAGGTGCCGCCAGTCCCGGTCGAGGTGGTCAACGGGCTCGGCGCGGGGGACGCCTTCGGCGGGGCGCTGTGCCACGGCCTGCTCGCCGGATGGGAGCTCGAGGCGACGATGCGCTTCGCCAACGCCGCCGGAGCCATCGTCGCCTCGCGACTGTCCTGCGCCGACGCCATGCCCGAAGAGGACGAGGTCCGAGCCCTGATCGGAGACCGGCATGCCTGACCTGGAAAGCCTGCTCGACATCCGGACCCGCCGCCCCGCGGCCATCGCCGCCGCGGCGTCCTCGCGCCGCCGGCCGGCCGGGCTGTACGGCCCGCACGGCAAGCTGATGATCATCGCGGCCGACCACCCGGCCCGCGGGGCGCTGCGGGCCGGCGACGACCCGCTCGCCATGGCCAACCGGGTCGACCTGCTCGACCGGATCCGGACGGCGCTGGCCCGGCCCGGGGTCACCGGCGTCCTCGGCACCCCCGACATCCTGGAGGACCTGCTGCTGCTGGGCGCGCTCGACGACAAGGTCGTGATCGGCTCGATGAACCGGGGCGGGCTGGCCGGCACCAGCTTCGAGATCGACGACCGGTTCACCGCGTACGACGCGGGCAGCATCGCCGCCGCCGGATTCGAGGGCGGCAAGATGCTGCTGCGCATCGACCCCGACGACCCGGGCACGGTGGCCACCCTGCAGGCCTGCGGGAACGCGGTGAGCGCGCTCGGCGCCCGGCGCAAGATGGCCATGGTCGAGCCGTTCATCTCGCACCGCGTGGACGGCCGGGTCCGCAACGAGCTCACGGCCGAGGCGATGATCCGCGCGGTGTCGGTCGCGGCCGGGCTCGGCACGACCTCGGCCTACACGTGGCTCAAGGTGCCCGTGGTCGAGGACATGGAGCGGGTGATGGCGGCGACGACGCTGCCCGCGCTCATCCTGGGCGGGGAGGGCGAGGCCGCGTACACCGCCTGGCGCAAGGCCCTTGACCTGCCGACCGTGCAGGGGCTGGTGATCGGGCGGTCGCTGCTCTACCCGGCGAGCGGCAGCGTGGCCGACGCGGTCGACCGAGCGGTGGGTTTGTTATGAGCGACAGAGTTGGCGCGGCGGCGTTCGGCCGGAGCGAAGCGGAGGCCGGACGTCGTCCTCTTGGCGCCGCACGAGGGAGCGAATCATCATGACAGGGATGGCGCGCGTCAACCCCGTGATGCCGCGCGGCAGCACCGCCGAGAAGCCGTTCGACCTGGTCGTGACCCCGGAGAACGCGGGCTGGCGGTACAGCGGCCTACGCGTGCTCGACCTGGCCGTCGGCTCGCGGGCCAAGTTCGTCACCGGGCCGGACGAGATGCTGGTCCTGCCGCTGGCCGGTGGTTGCGACGTGACCTGCGACGACGAGCGGATGACGCTGACCGGGCGGCGCTCGGTCTTCTCCCGGGTCACCGACTTCGCGTACGTCCCGCGGGACTCGACCGTGACCGTGCGCGCGCCCAACGGCGGGCGGTTCGCGCTGCCGGCGGCGCGCGCGGCCAGGCGGCTGCCGTTCCGTTACGGGGCCGCGCAGGACGTCAAGGTCGAGCTGCGCGGGGCCGGGCAGGCCAGCCGGCAGGTCAACAACTTCTGCACGCCGGAGAACTTCGAGGCCGACCGGCTCATCGCGTGCGAGGTGATCACCCCCGGGGGCAACTGGTCGTCGTACCCGCCGCACAAGCACGACGAGGTCGGCGAGGGCGAGTCGAGCCTGGAGGAGATCTACTACTTCGAGGTGGCGGCCTCACCGGCGGGCACGTCGGGGTGCGGCTTCCAGCGGGTGTACGGGCATCCGGACCGCCCGATCGACGTCTGCGCCGAGGTGCGCTCGGGCGACGTCGTGCTGATCCCGTACGGCTGGCACGGCCCGTCGATGGCCGCGCCCGGCTACGACCTCTACTACCTCAACGTGATGGCCGGGCCCGGCGCCCGCGAGTGGCTGGTGCGCGACGACCCGGCGCACGGCTGGGTGCGCTCCTCGTGGGCCGGCGTCCCGGTCGACCCGCGCCTGCCGCTGACCTCCCACATCGAAAGGATGCGCCCGTGAGACTCACCGTCGGCCAGGCCGTCGTGCGGTTCCTGGCCAACCAGTGGACCGAGCGCGACGGCGTCGAGCAGCGCACGATCGCCGGCTGCTTGGGCATCTTCGGTCACGGCAACGTCGCCGGCATCGGGCAGGCGCTGCTGCAGGCGCAGCGGACCGGGGAGGCCGATCTTCCGTACCGCCTGGCCCGTAACGAACAAGCCATGGTGCACACGGCCGCCGGGTACGCGCGGATGAAGAACCGGCTGTCCACCCTGGCCTGCACGGCGTCGATCGGGCCGGGTTCGACGAACATGCTGACCGGGGCCGCGCTGGCCACGGTCAACCGGCTGCCGGTGCTGCTGCTGCCCTCCGACGTCTTCGCGACCCGGGCCGCCTCGCCGGTGCTGCAGGAGCTGGAGGACCCGCGCGGCTACGACGTGTCGGTCAACGACGCGTTCCGCCCGCTCTCCCGCTTCTTCGACCGTGTCTGGCGGCCCGAGCAGTTGCCCTCCGCCCTGCTGGCCGCGATGCGCGTGCTGACCGATCCGGCCGAGACCGGGGCGGTCACCCTCTGCCTGCCGCAGGACCTTCAGGCCGAGGCGTACGAATTCCCCGACGCGTTGTTCGCCAAGCGGGTGTGGCACGTGGCCCGCCCCCTCGCCGAGCCGGCCTTCGTGGAGCGGGCGGCCGAGGTGCTCCGCGCGGCCGAACGTCCCCTGATCATCGCCGGGGGCGGCGTCATCTACTCGGAGGCGTCGGCCGAGCTCGACCAGTTCGCCCGCGAGACCGGCATCCCGGTGGCCGACACCCAGGCCGGCAAGGGCGCGCTGAGCTGGGACCACCCGAACTCGGTGGGCGGGGTCGGCTCGACCGGCACCCCGGTGGCCAACCGGCTCGCCCGCGAGGCCGACGTGATCATCGGGGTGGGCACGCGCTACAGCGACTTCACGACCGCGTCCCGTACGGCGTTCCAGCACCCGGGCGTGAAGTTCATCAACATCAACGTGGCCGCGTTCGACGCCCACAAGGAGTCGGCCCACCCGATCGTGGCCGACGCTCAGGCCGGGCTGTCGGAGCTGCTCGCGGCGATGGACGGGCGGCGCTTCCCGGTCGACTACCGCGCCGGGGCCGCGCGATGGCAGGAGACGGTCGACCACGCGTACCACCTGGGACATGGACCCCTGCCCGCCCAGAGCGAGGTCATCGGGGTGGTGAACGAAGCGTGCGGAGCGCGCGACGTGGTGGTGCAGGCGGCCGGGAGCATGCCGGGTGACCTGCAACTGCTGTGGCGGGCACGCGACCCCAAGCAGTACCACGTGGAGTACGGCTACTCCTGTATGGGCTTCGAGATCGCCGGGGCGCTCGGCATCAAGCTGGCCGACCCCTCGCGCGAGGTGTACGCGCTGGTCGGCGACGGGTCGTACCTCATGATGGCGCAGGAGATCGTCACCGCCGTGGCCGAGGGCATCAAGCTGATCCTGGTCCTGGTGCAGAACCACGGCTTCGCCTCGATCGGCGCGCTGTCGGAGTCGCTCGGCTCGCAGCGGTTCGGCACCAGCTACCGGTTCCGCGGCGCCGATCAGGACTACGACGGCGGCCTCCTGCCGGTCGACCTCGCGGCCAACGCGGAGAGCCTGGGCGCCGCGGTGATCCGCTGCCGCACCATCGCCGACCTGCGCGACGGGCTCAAACGGGCCCGCGAGGCCGACCGGCTGACCGTCGTGCACATCGAGACCGACCCGCTCTCCCCGGTGCCGTCCTCCGAGTCGTGGTGGGACGTGCCCGTACCGGAAGTGTCTTTATTGGAAAGCACGCGGCAGGCACGTCTCTCGTATGACTCCGCCAAGCGTGACCAGCGGCAATACCTCTAGGAGAAAGTCATGGCAACCATCGAGCACTGGATCGACGGCGAGTTCACCGCCGGGTCCGGCGACCGGCGCGGCCGCGTCTACAACCCGGCCACCGGACAGCAGCAGCACGAGGTGGTGCTGGCCTCCGAGAGCGACGTGGACGCCGCGGTCACGGCCGCCCGCCTCGCGTTCCAGACCTGGAGCCAGGCCTCGCTGAGCAAGCGCACGAAGATCATGTTCAACTTCCGCGAGCTGGTCAACGCGAACGTCAAGCAGATCGCCGAGATCATCTCGGACGAGCACGGCAAGGTGCTCTCGGACGCGGCGGGCGAGGTGCAGCGCGGCCTCGAGGTGATCGAGTTCGCCTGCGGCATCCCCGAGCTGCTCAAGGGCTCGTACTCCGACCAGGCGTCGACCGACGTCGACGTGTTCAGCTTCCGCGAGCCGCTCGGTGTCTGCGCCGGGATCACGCCGTTCAACTTCCCGGCCATGGTCCCGATGTGGATGTACCCGGTGGCCATCGCGTGCGGCAACACCTTCGTGCTCAAGCCCAGCGAACGCGACCCGTCGGCCGCCAACTACATCGCCGGGCTGCTCAAGCAGGCCGGCCTGCCGGACGGCGTCTTCAACGTGGTGCACGGCGACAAGGTGGCGGTCGACGCGCTGCTGCACCACGCGGACGTGGCGGCGGTGTCGTTCGTCGGCTCCACCCCGATCGCCCGTTACATCCACGAGCAGGCCACCTCGCACGGCAAGCGGGTGCAGGCGCTCGGCGGGGCCAAGAACCACGCGATCATCCTGCCCGACGCCGACCTCGACTTCGCGGCCGGTCACCTGACCGCGGCGGCGTTCGGGTCGGCGGGGGAGCGGTGCATGGCGATCTCGGCCGCGGTGGCCGTGGGGGCGGCCGGGGACGCGCTGGTCGACCTGGTGACCCGCAAGGCCGGCGACGTGGTGGTCGGCTCGGGGCGCGACCCCAGGTCCGAGATGGGTCCGGTGGTGACGGCGGCGGCCAAGCAGCGGATCGAGGGGCTGATCGACAGCGGCGAGCAGCAAGGGGCCAAGGTGACGGTGGACGGCCGGGGGCTGCAAGTGCCGGGGTTCGAGGACGGGTTCTTCGTGGGGCCGACAGTGCTCGATCAAGTGACGCCGGCGATGGACGTCTACACCGAGGAGATCTTCGGGCCGGTGCTGTCGGTGGTCCGGGCGGACACGGTGGACGCGGCGATCGATCTGATCAACAGCAATCCGTACGGCAACGGCACGGCGATCTTCACCAACAGCGGGGAGGCGGCGCGGCGGTTCCAGCGCGGTGTGCGGGTCGGGATGATCGGGATCAACGTGCCGATTCCGGTGCCGATGGCCTACTACTCGTTCGGGGGGTGGAAGGCGTCGCTCTTCGGCGACAAGCACATCCACGGGCCCGAGGGCGTCTCTTTCTATACCCGCGGCAAGGTCGTCACTTCTCGATGGCCGCACGTGTCCGCTTCTTCCGAGGCGTCCTTGCATTTCCCCACGGCTAGCTGACTGGAGTTCGCTCATGGAGATTCGTCACCTGCAACTCGGTAGCTGCCCGGACTCGTGGGGCGTCTGGTTCGCCGACGATCCTCAGCAGACGCCGTGGAATCGCTTCCTCGACGAGATGGCTGCTGCCGGCTATCAGTGGCTCGAGCTCGGGCCGTACGGGTATCTGCCCACCGACCCTTCGCAGTTGCGCGACGCGGTTGCCGCCCGGGGACTTTCGATCGCCGGCGGGACGGTGGCCGGAGTGGGCGGGCCGCACAAGGACTTCGACGCTGTGCTGGCCGAGACGCGCAAGGTCGCTGAGCTGACCGCCGCGGTGGGCGCGCGGAATGTCGTGTTCGTGCCCGTGCCCGGCTATCGGGATGATGCCACCGGCGCTTATCTGGAGGCTTCCTCGCTGGGTGATGACGCCTGGCCGGACTTGATCCGGAACAGCAACACCCTTGGTCAGGTCCTGCTCGAGGAGTACGGCCTTCACATGCGCTTCCACCCGCATGCGGATTACCAAGTGGAGACTCAGCAGCAGGTCGAGCGTTTCCTCGATGAGACTGATCCGCGCTTCGTCTCGCTCTGCCTCGACACCGGTCACCTCGCGTACCGCCGAGCCGACGTGCCGGGGATCATCCGGAAATATCCGGAACGAATTGGATACGTACACATCAAGCAGATGGACCCGGCCATCGCGGCCCGGGCCGTCGCCGAGGATCTGGCCTTCGGCCAGGCGGTGGCGATGGGCGCGAGCGTCGAGCCACCGGCCGGCGAGCCGGACGTCCCCTCCGTGCTCGACGCGCTCACCGAGCTCGACGCCGAGATCTTCGTCGTCGTCGAGCAGGACATGTACCCGGTCGACTTCGACGTCCCGCTGCCGATCGCGCAGCGGACCCGCGCCTATCTCAACTCCCGCGGCCTCACGTCCCGTCCCTTAGGAGAACAGATATGACCGCTCGGACACGTACCTTCCGAATCGCCGCGGTCGGCGTGGCGGTAGTCCTCGCCGCCACGGCATGCAGCGGCGGTGGCCGTGAGAAGACCGAAGAGAGCGACACCGGCGGGGGCAATGCCGCCGGCAGCTCGGGTTACACGATCGCCTTCATCACCCATGAGACCCCCGGCGACACGTTCTGGGACAAGGTGAAGAACGGCGCCAACCAGGCCGCCAAGGACACCGGGGTCACGCTGAAGTACTCCAACGACCCCGAGGCGCCCAAGCAGGCCGTGCTGATCCAGAACGCGGTCGACTCCAAGGTCGACGGCATCGCGACCACCCTGGTCACCCCGGACGCGCTGGCCGGCGCGGTCAAGGCGGCCACCGACGCCAAGATCCCGGTGGTCGGCTTCAACTCCGGCATCGGCGACTACCAGCGGCTCGGCGCGCTGATGTACTTCGGCTCGGACGAGACCCTGGCGGGCACCGAGGCCGGCAAGAAGCTGGCCGCCCAGGGCGTCAAGCACCCGCTCTGCGTCATCCAGCAGACCGGCTCGGTCGCCCTCGAGGCGCGCTGCGCGGGCGTGAAGAGCTCCGTCCCCGGCACCGAGAACATCCAGGTCAACGGCGCGGACGACGCCGCCGTGACCTCGACCCTGCAGGCCAAGCTGGCCCAGGACAAGTCGATCGACGCCATCGTCACCCTCGGCGCCCCGCAGGCCCTCGACGCGATCAAGGCCAAGGAGCAGTCGAGCAGCCAGGCCAAGCTGGTCACCTTCGACCTCAACGAGCAGGCCGCCACCGAGATCAAGAACGGCAACATCGTCTTCTCGATCGACCAGCAGCCGTACGTGCAGGGTTACATGGCCGTCACCTCGCTCTACCTGAACATCAAGAACGGCAACGACATCGGCGGCGGCAAGGCCGTGCTGACCGGCCCGTCCTTCGTGGACTCGGCCAACATCGACAAGATCCTGCCCTTCACCAAGAACAACACACGGTAGGCGGAGGCTCGTCATGACCCAGACAGTCGCTCCGGCGCCCTCGTCCCACTCGGCCGAGCGGGTCCGGCCCGCCCTGGCCAGCCGGCTCATGGCGCGGCCCGAGATCGGCGCCCTCGTCGCGGCGATCATCATCTTCATCTTCTTCCTGGCCCTGGCGCCCTCGTTCCGTTCGGCCGAGTCGTTCTTCACCGTGCTCTACCAGTCGTCGGTGATCGGCATCGTCGCCGTCGGCGTCGGCCTGCTGATGATCGGCGGCGAGTTCGACCTGTCGGCCGGTGTCATCGTCTACACCGCCGGCCTGGCCACCTCGATGTTCTGCTGGTACTACGGCGTCAACCTGTGGATCGGCGCGATCCTGTCGCTGGCCTTCTGCCTGGCCATCGGTTTCCTCAACGGCTATCTGGTGATGAAGACCGGCATCCCCAGCTTCCTGATCACGCTGGGCACGTTCTTCGTGCTGCAGGGGGCCAACCTCGGCGTCACCAAACTGGTCACCGGCACCGTGTCGACCCCGGACATCAGCAACATCGACGGCTTCGACTCGCTCGGCAAGATCTTCGCCTCCAGCTTCAAGATCGGGTCGGTGACGGTCTGGACGTCGGTGCTCTGGTGGATCCTGTTCGTGGCGCTGGCCGCGTGGACGCTGCAGCGGACCCGGGTCGGCAACTGGATCTTCGCGGTCGGTGGCAACCCGGACAGCGCGCGCGCCGTCGGTGTGCCGGTCGTCCGTACGAAGATCGGCCTGTTCATGGTGGTGTCGTTCCTCGGCTGGTTCGTCGGGATGCACCAACTCTTCCGGTTCAACACGCTGCAGGCCGGCGGCGGCGTCGGCAACGAGTTCCTCTACATCATCGCCGCGGTGGTGGGCGGCACGCTGCTCACCGGCGGCTTCGGCAACGCGATCGGCGTCGCCATCGGCGCCTTCATCTTCGGCATGACCAGCCTCGGCATCATCTACGCGGGCTGGGATCCGAACTGGTTCAAGGCCTTCCTCGGCGTCATGCTCCTGCTCGCCGTGCTGGTCAACCTGTACGTGAAACGGATGTCCACACGGAGAAAGGTGGGCTGAGCGATGACCGACACATTGGCCGAGCACGCCGATCGGGGACTCCACCGCGGCGAGCCGCTCGTCGAGATGGAGGAGGTCGGCAAGTCCTACGGCGCCATCCGGGCCCTGCGCGGCATCAACCTGCGGGTCAACGCGGGCGAGGTGACCTGCGTGCTCGGCGACAACGGGGCCGGCAAGTCCACCCTGATCAAAATCATCTCCGGCCTGCACCCGCACAACGAGGGCAGCCTGCGCGTGGACGGCAAGGAGGTCAAGTTCGGCTCGCCGCGCGAGGCGCTGGCCCACGGCATCGCCACGGTCTACCAGGACCTCGCGGTGGTCGGGCTGATGGAGGTGTGGCGCAACTTCTTCCTCGGCTCCGAGCTCACGGCCGGCAAGTACCCGCTGGCCGGGCTCAAGGTGAAGCAGATGCGCGAGGTCGCCGACGCCGAGCTGCGCAAGATGGGCATCGTCGTCAAGGACATCAACCAACCCATCGGTACGCTCTCCGGCGGTCAGCGTCAGTGCGTGGCGATCGCGCGAGCCGTGTACTTCGGGGCGCGGGTGCTGATCCTCGACGAGCCGACGGCGGCGCTGGGCGTCAAACAGTCCGGTGTGGTTCTCAAATACGTCGCGGCCGCGCGCGACGCGGGCCTGGGGGTCGTCTTCATCACCCACAACCCGCACCACGCGTACATGGTCGGCGACCACTTCGTGATCCTCAAGCTGGGCGCGACCACCCTGGACAAGACCCGCAAAGAGGTCGGCCTCGACGAGCTGACCCAGCAGATGGCCGGCGGCGACGAGCTCGCCGAGCTGTCGCACGAGCTGAAACGCTGAGGGGAATCGGCATGCTGAAGGTCGGAGTCATCGGCACCGGAATGATCGGGCAGGACCACATCCGCCGGATGACCTCGGTGCTGGCCGGCGTGGAGGTGACCGCGGTGTCGGACGTCGACACCGCGGTGGCCGCCTCGGTCGGCGCCCGCATCGGCGCTGCCGTCTTCCCCACGGGCGAGGACGTGATCGCCGACCCCTCGGTCGAGGCGGTCGTGGTGTGCTCGTGGGGCCCCACCCACGAGCAGTACGTCATGGCGGCGATCGCGGCCGGCAAACCCGTGTTCTGCGAGAAACCGCTGGCCACCACCCAGGAGTCGTGCCTGCGCATCGTCGAGGCCGAGGCCGCCCTCGGCCGGCGACTCGTGCAGGTCGGATACATGCGCCGGTATGACGCGGAGTACCGGGCGCTGAAGGCGACCCTGCCCGTCATCGGCGCGCCGCTGATGATGCACTGCGCGCACCGCAACGCGAGCGTGCCGGCCTTCTACGAGAAAGAAATGGCGATCACCGACACCGCGGTGCACGAGATCGACATGGTGCGCTGGCTGTTCGGGGAGGAGGTGGCGGCGGTACGCGTCCTCGTGCCGCGCCGCAGCTCCAACGGCGGGACGTTGCAGGATCCGCTGTTCCTGCTGATGGAGATGGGCAGCGGCGTCCTGGTCGACGTGGAGATCTCGGTGAACATCCGCTACGGCTACGACATCCGCGGCGAGGTGGTCGGCGAGAACGGCACAGCCGCGCTGGGCAACGCCAGCCTGGTGACGGTCCGGCACGGCGGGACACGGTCGGACCCCGTGCCGTCGGATTGGCGGGAACGCTTCCTGCGCGCGTACGACGTCGAATTCCAGGAGTGGATCGACTCGCTGTCGGCGGGCGGGCAGCCCGTCGGCCCGAGCGCCTGGGACGGCTACGCGGCCGCCGTCGTGTCCGACGCCGGGGTGGAGGCCTTGCGGAACGGGTCACGGGTGCCGGTGGTCCTGGCCGAGAAGCCCAAGCTGTACGCGACGGAGGTGGCGGCATGAAGATCGCGCTCGACCCGTACATGCTGCGGAAGGTCCCGCTGCTGGAGCTGCCCCGGGTGGTGGCCGACCTCGGCTACCACCACATCGAGATGTCGCCGCGGGACGACTTCCTGCCCTTCTTCGTGCACCCGCGCGTGGACAAATCCGGCGTGCTGGCTTTCAAGCGCGCGCTGGCCGCCGCTGACGTTTCGGTGGCGTCCGTCTTGCCGCTCTACCGGTGGTCCGGGCCGTCCGAGGACGAACGCCAGGCGGCCGTACGCTACTGGAAGCGGGCCATCGAGATCACCGTGGACCTCGGCGTCGACGTGATGAACTCCGAGCTCAACGGCCGCCCGTCACTGCCCGACGAGTGCGAGGCCCAGTTCTGGCGGTCCATGGAGGAACTGCTGCCGATCTTCGAGCGGGAAGGTGTACGGCTGGTGCTCGAACCCCACCCGGACGACTTCATCGAGGACGGGCTGGCCGCGGTGAACCTGATCCGCGGCATCAACTCGGAGCTGGTGTCGTTCCTCTACTGCGCCCCGCACACCTTCCACCAGGGCGGCGACCTGGCCGCCATCATGCGCCACGCCGGCCCGCTGCTCACCCAGTTGCACATCGCCGACTCGTTCGACTTCCGCGGCTCGTCCGGCCTGCGCTACATCGTCAACCCACCCGGCTCGACGGCCCGCATCCACCAGCACCTGGACATCGGTCAAGGTGAGGTCGACTGGGACACCTTCTTCCGCACCCTCCACGAACTCGACTTCGACGGCATCGCCACCGTCTGCGTCTTCGCCTGGGAGGAACGGGCGGAGGACAGCGCCCGCTACAACCTGAGCCAGATCAGCCAGTACCTGCAGAAGACCAGCCCGCAGTAATCCCCGCCGCCACCCCCGCAACATCAACGGCAGCGTCGGTGCGGACCCGCAGAACCGTCCCCACCCCCAGCGGCTCCGCCCCGGCGCTCCACTCCGCCCAGTGCTCAGCCAGCCGCCGAGCATCCTCGTAATACGCCGGCCGCCGCCGAGCCGCACACCGCCGCCGAGCCACCTCACTCGGCACCTCACACCAGACCTCGACGACCGCCCCGGCCCCACACTGCCGAAGCCCAGCCTCCACATAGGCCAGATCCCGCGGCTTGAACCACCAGGACTCCAGCACGACGCCGCCGTCGTGCGCCGCCGCCCGCTCCCACATCAGCCGGGAAGCCCGCACGCCCAGATCCGCGACCCCACCCCCACCGCCGGCCAGCTCATCCTTGACCGCGTCCTTGGAAATCAGCGGAAGTCCCATGACCCCCGCCAGCCCCCCAGAGAGAGTCGTCTTCCCAGCCCCCGGCAGCCCATTGACCAGAACAACTGCCTTACCTGTCACCCTCACCCTCACCCGCTTCCCTGCCACCCTCGCCCTGTTTTCCGCCGGCCCGCGCCTTCCCGCCTCGGCCTCAGCGGTCTCTGCGCCTTCCCGCGTCGGCCCGAGCCTTCGGCGTCAGTTGAACAGCGTGGCGTAGCGCTCGAGATAGAGCGGCCACCCCTGGTCGTTGCGGAGGGCGCTGCTGATGGACTCCCATCCGGGTCCGTGCCGGTCGATGTTGCGGTGCTCGAGCTCGACGCGCGTCTGACCGGGCCCCTCGGCGATGAAGCGGACCTCGACCTCGCTGGCATTGGCGACATCATTCTCGAGCGTCCACTGCGGACCGATGTCCCAGCTGAAGACGACCCGGTTCGGCGGCTCGAAGGCAAGAATCCGCGCCCACCGGCACTCCGAGCCATCCTCGGCCCGGTCGTAGATGTTGCCCCCCACCCGCGGCTCGAACACCGTCTCGACAATGGGCGAGCTCATCAGATTGTGCTCCCGCGGCTTGAAGTCCCCGAACCGCGCCGTGAACACCTCGAACGCCCGCTCAACCCCCGCCTTGACCACGACTTGCCGCAGAACCGTAGGCGCCGAAGTCTCCGTCATGGTTCCTCCTCCTCATCGGCCGCCTGCTCGGCGGTCTCCTGATAACCCCGAAGCGCCCGCCCCCAAAAGGCATCCAGCTGGTCGCGCATCGCCGCCACCCCCGCCGGATTGAGCCGATAGACCCGCCGCGTCCCGCTGGCCTGGTCGTCCACCAGCCCCGCCTCCTTCAGCACCTTGAGATGCTGCGACACCGCAGGCCGGCTGACCGGCAACTCCCGAGCCAGCTCACCCACAGCCCGTGGCCGTTCCGCCAGGCAGGCCACAATCGCACGCCGAGTCGGATCCCCCAGAACCTCCCACCCATCCGCACCTTGGTAAGCAGCCACGAACCGTAAGCTACGACTTACCGATGCGCGAGTCAACCCTCAAGCGAAGCACCCCACCGCCGCGTCCCCGCGCCCACGCCCTCACGCCCGCGCTGGAGCGCCCACGCCCCAGCCCCGCGCCCAAGCCCTCACGCCCGCGCTGGAGCGCCCACGCCCCAGCCCTGCGCCCAAGCCCTCGCGTCAGAGCGCCAGCGCTCGGCTCCGGCTCCGCGCCCGCCTCCGCGCCGCGCCCAGCTCCGCGCCCGCGGTCAGCCCCAAGCCCGCGCCCAGCTCCGGGCCCCGCGCCCAGCTCCGGGCCCCGCGCCCAGCTCCGGGCCCCGCGCCCAGCTCCGGGCCCCGCGCCCAGCTCCGGGCCCCGCGCCCAGCTCCGGGC
>NZ_JBFAOX010000047.1:0-50687 GCF_040675435.1 Actinoplanes sp. NPDC049598
TCTCACCCCCGCAGCCCTCACCTCGCGCCCTCACCCCCGCAGCCCTCACCTCGCGCCCTCACCCCCCGCAGCCCTCACCTCGCGCCCTCACCCCCGCAGCCCTCACCCCCGCAGCCCTCACCTCGCGGCCCCTCGGCCCCGCAGCCCTCACGCCCGCAGCCCTCACCGCGCGGCCCCCACCTCCGCGGCTCTCACCCCCGCGCTCTCACCCCCGCGGCCCCCACCCCCGCAGCTCTCACCCTCGCGGCCCTCACCCCGCGCCCTCACCTCCGCAGCCCTCACCCCCCGCGGCCCCCCCACCCCGCGCCCTCACCCCCGCCGCTCTCGCGCGGCCCTCAGCCTTGTGGGCCCTTCAGCCGGGACTGCGGATGGCCTAATTTCAACCCCATGACGGGCGACGTGTGGGCGGCCGGCGACGCTTATGAGGCATATGTCGGGCGATGGAGCCGTCGGGTGGCCACGATCTTCGTCGACTGGCTCGGTGTTCCGAGTGGACGGCGGTGGCTTGACGTGGGCTGCGGCACGGGTGCCCTCACCGCCGCGATCATGGCTTCGGGGCCGGCGGACGTGGTCGGTGTCGACCCGTCGCGCGGGTTCCTGCGGTCGGTCCTGGATGCCACCAGAGTGGCCGGCGACGCGGCCGCGCTGCCCCTGCGTGATCGGGCCTTCGATGCCGTGGTCAGCGGGCTGGCGCTCAACTTCGTCCCCGATCCGGCCCGGGCGGTGGCCGAGTTCGTGCGCGTGGCCGCGCCGGGGGCGGTCGTGGCCGCGTACGTCTGGGACTATGCCGAAGGCATGCAGATGATGCGCCACTTCTGGGACGCCGCCGCCGAGGCCGACCCGGCGGCCGGCGGCCGGGATGAGGGGCCGCGGTTCCCGATCTGCCACGAGCCCGCGCTGCGCGCCGCCTGGTCCGCCGCCGGCCTGACGAACGTGGCGACCCGGGCTATCGAGATTCCGACAGTTTTCGCGAATTTCGCCGACTACTGGACGCCATTCCTCGGCGGAACGGGCCCCGCCCCCGCCTATCTATCCGCATTGGACAGCGAATCCCAGCGCCGGATTAGGGACGATTTGCGGCGCCGACTCCCGTTCACAGCGTCCGGCGAAATCCCCCTGACCGCCTCCGCGTGGGCCGTCCGGGGCCACAAAACCCCAGGCTGAGTCCTTCCCTTCATTCACGGTCTCATTCACGACCGTTCATGCGGTTTTCACGCGACACCCATGTATCAATGGGGTCGAGTAACCGAAAACCGAGGGGTTCTCGTGGTTTCCAAAGAACTCACCCCAGGCCACCGAATGGCGGCGATCGGCATCCTCCAGCGTGACGATCCCGCTCTCCGGTCCCCGGCCCGTCCCTTCGATCTTCCCCGCGAGGCGGCCGAGGCCCGCCGCGTCCTCGACCTGGTCCGGGCCGCGATGGACCGGGTCGCCCGGGCGCACGTCTTCGCCAAGGGCATGGGTCTGGCCGCCCCGCAGATCGGCATCGACCGCGCGGCCGCCGTGATCCGCCCGCCCGATCCCCACGACAGCGAGATCGTGCTGCTCAACCCGCGGATCGTCGGCGAATCGCGGGGGCACGACGTGCAGTACGAGGGCTGCATGAGCTTCTTCGACGTGCGCGGGCGGGTCGACCGCCCGCTCACCGTCGAGGTCGAGCACCGGCGCCTCGACGGTGGCCTGGTCATCACGCGGTTCGCGGCCGGGCTGGCCCGGCACGCCGGCCACGAGATCGACCACCTGGAGGGCCGGTTCTACACCGACCGGATGCCGGCCGGCGACGAGCTCATCCCGCTCTCGCAGTACCGGGGGTCAGGCCGCCCGTGGAGCTGAGGCGTGTGGCGCCGCGAAGCGCCAGCGCAGCCGCACCTGGCTGGTGAGCAGGAGCTCCCGCATGCGCAGCGTGTGCAGGATCGTGCCGTCGTCGCCCGGGGCCACGGTCGGCGTGAACGACTTGATGCCCGCGTACGACAGGACCTCGGCCCCCACCTCGGCCCCGAACTTCTCCGGCAGCCGGAGTGACATGGTCAGGGCCCGGGTCGGGAAGCGGATCTCCCGCTGGAACCACTGGCCGTACTGGCTGACCGGGACCCGGTAGGAGTAGGACACCCGCGTCTGGTCGCCCGGGTAGAGCGGGAACCGGGCCCGCGCGTTGCCGAAGACCAGGGCCAGCTTCAGATAGGCGTCGCTGGTGCGTGTGACGCGTACATCCATCGGCTCCTCGCCGGCCGCCGCGGTGAAGCCGAGGTCGGCCAGGCGCAGCGGGCTTTCCTGGTAGAGGCGGCGGGAGACGCGGGGTTGATCGGGGAAGCGGTCGACGTCGATCCGGACCGGGCAGGTGGTGACCGGGCGGTCGCCGACGTTGCGCACGAGCCGTTCGACCCGGCAGGCGTACCACCCGTCGTCGTAGGTGAGGGTGGCCAGCTCGTCCTCGATGACGATGGTGGCCGGCAGCATCTGGCTGGGCTCGTAACCGGACTTCACGGCCGGTTCGAGCTCGCCGGTGGCCTGCCGGCAGCCGGTGTAGGCCTCGATGATCTCGGACCCGCTCGCCAGGACCGCCTCGGCGCGGCAGGCGAATTCGAAGGTCGGGTGGTGGCGCAGGCTCTCCACGTGGCTGATGTACGACGGGTGGTAGCCCATCGACGCGGCGAGCTGCTTCTTGGAGAGGCCCCGGCGCGTACGCCAGGCGTTGAGCACCTGCGCGAAGGCGGACCGGGCCGCGAACTCGAGTTGTGAGGTCATCACACACTCCTGACGGGACGCTGTCCGGCCATGATGCCCCACCGCAGAGGTCACTGCCAGCGCTCAGCCTGTCACTGAGAGAAATTGTTGAATGACAGGCGCAAGGGTTTTCCCTGATTCGGTGACGACCGTCGATGCCTAGCGTCCTTCCTCAAGTCATCCTTGAAGGAGTCGCGCGTGAAACGTCGAACCCCCTTGATCGTGGCGGCGGCCGCCGGAACCCTGGTCGCCTCCGCCATGGTCGCCGTCGCACAGCCGGCCGCCGCCGTCCCACAGGATCCCCAAGCGGCCGCGGCCAAGGCCGACGCCCTCGTCGCCAGCCGTCCCGCCGTCCTGGCCGCCAGCGCGAACGAGACCTTCCAGCGCCGCCAGACGTACACCTCCCACGGCATCAACTACACGGCGTACGACCGCACCTACAACGGCTTCCCGGTGATCGGCGGTGACCTGGTCGTGGTCACCGACGCGGCCGGCGCCACCAGGTACACGTCGGTCGCGCTGACCCAGCCGATCGGTGAGATCTCGACCGTGCCCAAGCTGGCCGACACGGCCGCCGCCGGCATCGCCAAGGCGAAGCTCAAGACGGTGACCGAGGTCGAGGGCACGAAGCTCGTGGTCGTCGCCCTGGACGGCAAGCCGGGCCGGCTGGCCTGGGAGACCACGGTCAAGGGGACCGGCGCCGAGGGCCCGAGCCGGCTGACCGTCGACGTGGACGCCACCTCGGGCGCCGTGCTGCGCGAGTACGAGCACGTCACCGACGTCTCCGGCACCGGAACGGGCTGGATCAACGGCTCGGTCACGCTGGACACCACCCAGTCCGGCTCGACCTATACGCTGCAGGACCCGAGCCACACCACCATCCGCTGCCAGGACGCCGCGAACAACACGACGTTCAGCGGCAGCGACAACGTCTGGGGCAACGGCACCGGCACCAACAAGGAGACCGGCTGCGTCGACGCCTTCTACGTGGCCCAGAAGCAGTACGCGATGCTCTCGTCGTGGCTCGGCCGCAACGGCCAGAACGGCTCCGGCGGCGCGTGGCCGATCCGGGTCGGCCTCAACGACCAGAACGCGTACTACGACGGCACCCAGGTCCAGATCGGCAAGAACACCGCCGGTCAGTGGATCTCGTCGGCCGACGTGGTCGGCCACGAGCTGGGCCACGGCATCGACGACACCACGCCCGGCGGCATCTCCCGCTCCGGCACCCAGGAGTTCGTCGCCGACACCCTGGGCGCGGCCACCGAGTGGTACATCAACAACCCCAACGACGCCCCCGACTACCAGGTCGGCGAGGAGGTCAACCTGGTCGGCAGCGGCCCGATCCGGTACATGTACAACCCCTCGCTCGCCGGTGACAGCAACTGCTACTCCAGCAGCACGCCCGGCTCCGAGGTGCACGCGGCCGCCGGCCCCGGCAACCACTGGTTCTACCTGCTCGCCCAGGGCACCAGCGGCAACGGCCAGCCCGCCAGCTCGACCTGCAACAGCAGCACGGTGACCGGTCTGGGCATCCAGAACGCGATCAAGATCATGTACAACGCGATGCTGATGAAGACCTCCAGCTCGTCGTACCTGAAGTACCGGACCTGGACGCTGACCGCGGCCAAGAACCTCTTCCCGAACAGCTGCACCGAGTTCAACACGGTCAAGGCCGCGTGGGACGCCGTCAGCGTCCCGGCCCAGTCGGCCGACCCGACCTGCACCGGTGGCGGCACCCCGCCGCCCACCACCACCCCGCCGCCGACCGGCAGCTGCACCGGCACCAACGCCACCGACGTCACGATCCCGGACGCCGGCTCTGCGGTGACCAGCACGATCACGATCGCCGACTGCGCCCGGTCCGCCTCGGCGACCTCGACCATCGCGGTCAACGTCGTGCACACCTACCGCGGTGACGTGAAGCTCGACCTCGTGGCCCCGGACGGCACGGTCTACGCGCTCAAGGCGACGTCGACCTCGGACAGCGCCGACAACATCGTGACCACGTACACCAAGAACCTGTCGAGCGAGGCCGCCAACGGCGCCTGGAAGCTGCGGGCGCAGGACGTCTACTCCCAGGACACCGGCTACATCAACACCTGGACGCTGACCCTCTGATACGCGTGTGAAAGGCGGGGCCGTTGATCACGGCCCCGCCTTTTCGTAGGTGCATGTTGGTTGCCCCTAGTTGCATCGAAGGTTCAGCCCTTCATCCGCCTTCGGACGGCCCGATCTGACTGGCGTACAGCTGATCAACCGAAAGGGCTCACCTTGAAGCGCTTCGTCCGCAAGGCCGTCGTCACCGCCGCTCTCATCGCCGTCCCGACCCTCTTCGGCGCCCCGGCCATGGCCGCCGCCCAGGCCGCGACCCCGGTGAAGTCGACGGCGACCACCGCCGCGTACGAGGCCGAGGTCGTCAAGCTCACCAACGCCCAGCGCACCGCCCGCGGCTGCAAGGCCCTCCGCACCGACGCCCGCCTGACCAACGCCGCCCGCGCCCACAGCACCGACATGGTCCGGAGCGGCAACTTCAGCCACACCGGCTCGGACGGCAGCAACTTCGTCACCCGCGAGGTCCGCGCCGGCTACCCGAAGAACGGCGCGTCGGCCGAGAACATCGCCTGGGGCTACCGCACGCCGCAGCAGGTCGTGACCGGCTGGATGAACAGCCCGGGCCACCGCAAGAACATCCTGAACTGCGCGAGCACCGCGGTCGGCGTGGGCGTGGCCTACACGACCGGTGGCGCACCGTACTGGACGCAGGACTTCGGCCGCGTCTGATCTTGCCCGAACAGCCCGAAAGGTACCGATCAGCCGGTTAACGTGCTGGTATGCCTTGGGCTGCGTGTTCTCGGTGGATGGCGGTCATCATGATGGCCGCCGTCCTGTACGTCGTCGGAGCGGCCGATCCGCTCGATCAGCATCGGGTCGACGCCGCCCAGAGCACCTGCGCCCCGCCGGTCCCGGACGCCTGCCTGATCACCACCGCCACCGTCTCGACCGCCAAGGTCAAGGTCAACGGCCTCGTGACGTACGCCGTGACGGCCGAGAACGTGGGCAACCGGCCGGCCCGGCACACGTCGCTGGTGGCCGCGCTCCCGGACGGAACGGTCTACGCCCCACGCCGCAACGACGGCGTCTACGACCCGGCCACCCGCACGCTGCGCCAGGAGGTCGGCCTGCTCCCGCCCGGCGAGAGCCACACCCTGTCGTACGAGGTCCGGATCGCCCCCGCGAGCGCCGCCACCACGATCGCCACCCGCGCCACGGCCGAATACGACGACGGAGCGGTCTCGACCTCGAACGAGGTCAACACCACGGTCGACCCGGCGGCCGACCTGACGCTGGACGTCACCACCGACCCGGGCGAGGTCACCCGCTACACGATCGCCACCACCAACGAAGGCCCCAGCCCGGCCGCCGCGACCCACGTGATCGCCGCCCTCCCCGACGGCACGACCGCGGTCACCGCCTCGTCCCCCGACGGCACCTGCGCCGTAACCGCCACCACCGCCGAGTGCGACTACCCCGACCTGCCCTCCGGCGAGGCCCGCAGCATGACCGTCGTCGCCGTGACCGCCCCCGGCGAGACCCCCACCGCCCCCATTACCGTCACCGCCACCAGCCCCACCGGCGACCCGACCCCCGCCAACAACACCATCGACGTCGCCCCCACCCCAACCAAGCCGGCGGCCGACTCCCCCTCAACCGAGCCGACCGCCGGCGCCGCGGCCACACCCGAGCCAGCGGCCGACGTTTCCACCGCACCCGAGCCAACGGTCGACGCCACTAATGCGCCCGAGCCGACGACTGGTGCTACAGCCGCATCCGAGCCAACAGTCGATGCCATGACCACGACGGAGCCGACTGCCGGCGCCGCGATCGAGCCGACTGCGAGCGCCACGGCCACAGCCGGGCCGACCGCCGCGCCCGAGCCGACGGCTGACGCCGGGACCGAGCCGACCTCCGGCGCCACGACCGGGCCTTCCGCCGGGTCCGAAGAAGCGCCAGTCGATACGGCTGCTTCCATCGATGCCGCGCCCGCCTCCGAGCCGGCGCCGGCGACCGCCGAGGCACCCGTAGTGCTTCCGGGGCCGTCAGGGACGCCGCGGGCAGAGGGTCCCGGCGCGCGGCAAGGCGTCGCTCAGCGAGACCTCGCCGCTCAGCAGGCCCCGGCACCGGTCATCATCCCGACGACCACACCCCTGCCCGCCACGGCCGTCCCCGTGCCGGGCGTCGCGCCCCAGCTCAGCGCGCCAGGAACCCCGCTCCCGTCGGTGCCGAACCCGACCCCGACCGTCATCACCCCGCCACCGGCCACCGTCCCGGCCCGCGAGCAGTACTGGGCCGACCCGCTCCCCGACCCGGTCCCGTTCAGCGGCAGCCCTCTGGCCACCGCCACCATCCTGGGTCTGGCCCTGCTGGCCGGCGGTTTGATCGTCCTGGCTTCCCTGCGCGGCCGTTGGTGGCCCCGGCGGACCACCAAGAGCTAGGCGTCAGCGCCGGTCTCGCCCTTCGGGGCGTCTTCGTCCATCACCGGCTTGGTGATCGGCTCGCGGCTGGGTTTGGCGCTGGTCCAGAAGACGAGCCCGAACACGATCGCCACGATGGCGAGCGGGATACCGGCGAACAGCAGAACACCCTCGAGATCATTCACGGGTGCAAAGCTACGCCCGCACTTTCCGCACACACGCGAGCACAGAACGCTGACTATCGGATCCGGTCGTTGTCACGGATCCGACCGCGCGATTCACTCGAAAGAACTTCGCATTTCAAGGTAAAACGAAGGGATTATGCAGAGTAGGGGCACCGCGACTCCCGGTGAGCGGAGCCGCGGCCCCCTTTGCGGAGAAGTTGACTTTGCGTAGGCACTTCCCATCGGTCCGTGCCTATGGTTAGTCTCTAGCCTCAGGAATTGATGTCGAACTCGCCTTCCTTGGCTGAGTCCACAAAGGCGGTCCACTCCGCCTGGGTGAACAGGAGCGCAGGACCGGAGCGGTCCTTGCTGTCCCTGACGGCGACGCCCGTGTCGAGGAAGGCGACTTCGACACAGTTGTTGCCACCGTTGCCGTTGCTGCGGCTGGCTTTGCGCCACGTTGCCTCGGCGAGGCCGGCACCGGTGAGCTGGTGCATGAGCAATTCAAGCACCCCCCTTCGGATTATGCGGTTGTCTCGGGGAGCCTAAGCGACGAGCAGGCTCTCGATCATCTTGATAGTCATGCGATGGTCGAGCGCCTTGGCGCTCAATCGCTCGAACTCTTGGCGGTAACGGGCAACCTCGGATGGTTGCTCTTCGTAGTAGTCTCCCGCAAGACCTTCAAGATAGACAACATCCAAATGGGTGGTCTCCCGGAACTCCAAAAGCGCTGCTGAACCGCCGAGGAACGTGTGCTCGCCGGCGTGGAACGGCAGAATCCGCAAGGTGACATTGGGTAATTGAGCGGCCTCGATAAGGTGTCGCAGCTGCTCATTCATCACGTGCTTGCCACCGACCACGCGGCGGACGACCGACTCGTCGACGACGACCTCGAGCTCGAGCGGCCGGTCGGCGGTGAGCCGGCCCTGCCGGGTCAGCCGCAGCTTCACCCGGCGGTCGATGTGCTGGGGCGTGTCGTTGGTGCGGCCGGCCTCCATGAGGGCCCGCATGTACGACTCGGTCTGCAGCAGGCCGGGCACCAGAACCGGCTCCCAGCAGCGCATCGACGCGGCCGCGGCCTCCAGGCCGACGAAGTTGCCGGGGCGCATGATGTCGCGGTAGTCCGTCCACCACGTGCGCTCGCGCGAGAGCCGGGCCAGCTCGACCATGGCGTCGCGGTACTCCTGGTCGCCGACGCCGTACAGCGTCAGCAGGTCCTTGACGTCGCGCGGGGTCACGGCGACGCGCGCGGTCTCGATCCGCGTCACCTTGGCGGCATGCCACTCGAAATGACGCGACACATTTTCCTGCGTCAATCCGGCCGCCTCGCGGCACCGTTTCAGCTCCGCCCCGAGGCGGCGACGGCGCAGCGTGGGTCCTTCATCAACCGACACCTGGACTCCCTCGGTCCTGCTGAAGCCGATAGTACGACCGCGGTGCTTGATGATCCAAACAAGGAGGACTCGACAAAAAGTCTAGTACTTCTTGTCATGACCTCGCTGCCGGGTACATGATGCGACACACATCGAGTCATACCTTTACGCACACAGGGTGATCTTCACTGTCATCCCGCACCAAAAAGATCAAATCGCAACAGCTCGGGCGACGAGGCCCGCAACACCACACATCAAGACGTTGTCTAAGGGGCGTGGCGGCGTGTTGGCTGACCAGTATTTCCTGATCGCACACGAGGACCGCACCGGCCGGTCCCGTCTCCATCCACGCGCGACCGGGCTGGGCCTGGCCGCCGCTCTCCTCGGCGAGTTGGTCCTCGAAGGACGGATCGGCATCACCGACGGAGATCTGGTCATCCTCGACCGGCATCCTCCGACGGACGCGCTCGCACACGACATCCTGGACCTTCTGATAGCCCAGCCGCAACACCGTGACGTACGGGTGTGGCTGGCGTTCCTCTCGCAGGACGCGGCGATCCGCGTCGGCGAGCGGCTGTCGCGGCTCGGCGCGGTCGAGGTCGTGACCCGCCGCCGCATGCTCTCCACCGAGACGCTGTACATGCCGAACAGCGCGGCTCAGCGCAACGCGGCCGCCTGGGCTCCGGCCCGGCTGGCCAACCTGCTGGTGCGTGGCATCGGCATGAGCATCAGCGACCGGGTGCTCATCGGGCTGGTGGCTGCCACCGGCCTGACCAGACACGTGCTCTACGACTTCGAGATGCACCGGCACGCGTTCCACTCGCTGCCGAGCGCGGTCGGCTCGCTTCCGGGCGACCTGCGCGAGCTCGTAGAGATCACCGAGGCCTCCGTGGGCTCGGTGCTGACCGTCGGCCGACGGTGAGCGGCAACGGCCGCCATCACCTCCGGCCTAACAACCATGACCACTGGGCCGGGAGGATGTTGATGGAGCGTACGAAACCCGCAGAGCCGGACATCGTCACACAGGCGCTGGCCAAGAACCGGCTGGGCATTCCGTCTGTGGTGTTCTTCGGCGTCGCGGGAGCCGCACCGCTCACCGTGATCATCGGTTCCATCACCACGATCTACGCGATCATCGGGAGCACCGCCGTCCCGATCGCGTACGTGGTGGTGGCCGGGCTGCTGTCACTGTTCACCGTCGGCTTCGTCGCGATGAGCCGGCACATCGTCAACACGGGGGCCTTCTACTCGTACATCAGTCATGGTCTGGGCCGTATGGTCGGCGTCGGCGCCGCCTTCGTCGCCCTCCCGGCGTACTCACTCATGCAGATAGGCCTCTTCGGTCTGTTCGGCTCGGCCGCCTCCGGCATCCTCGCGGCGCTCGGTTTCTCCGTGCCGTGGTACGCCTGTGCGGTGGCCGCCTGGGCCGCGGTGACGGTGCTCGGCCTCCTGTGGGTCGACCTGAGCGGCCGCGTCCTGGCCGTGCTGCTCGTGCTCGAGATCGCCATCGTGCTCATCTACGACCTGGTGATGATCGGCAACCCGGCCAACGGCGAGGTCACCTTCTCGCAGTTCTCGCCGGCGCCGCTGGCCACCCCGGTCGTCGGCGTGCTGTTGGTGCTGGCCATCGCCGGCTTCGTCGGCTTCGAGGCCACCGTGGTGCTCTCCGAGGAGGCCAAGGACCCGAAGCGCACGATCGCCCGGGCCACCCACATCGCGGTGCTGCTGGCCGGCGTCCTGTGCGCGATCTCGGCCTGGGCCATGTCGGTCAACACCGGGCCCGATCAGATCGCCGCGAAAGCGTCCGAACACCGTACCGACCTGGTCTTCACCCTGGTCGGCCCCCATCTGCCCAAGGTCCTGGTCGACCTCGGCTACATCCTGTTCCTGACGAGCGTGTTCGCGGCCCTGCTGGCCTTCCACGCGGCGGTGTCGCGCTACCAGTTCGCGCTCGGCCGCGAGGGCGTCCTGCCGGCGGCGTGGGGCCGCACCCACCCGCGTACGGGCGCTCCGCTCCTCGGCTCCATCACCCAGAGCGTGCTGGCCATCATCGTGCTCAGCGCGTACGCCCTGGCCGGCGCCGACCCGCTGGTCTACGTCTTCGCGTGGCTCACGACGATCGGCGGGCTCGGCGTCCTCATCCTCATGTGGGCGGCCTCGGCCGCGGTCATCGCGTTCTTCGTGCACAAACGGCGAGGGGAGAACATCTGGCGGGCCTACTTCGCCCCCGGCCTGGCGTTCCTTCTGCTCACGGTCGTGCTGGCGGCCACCTGCATCGGCTTCGGCGAGCTGCTCCAGGTCTCCGGCGACTCGGTCTTCCAATGGCTTATCCCGGTCTGCTACCTGGCCGTCGGCATCGTCGGCATCGCCTGGGCCCTGATCATGCGAGCGGCCCGGCCCGAGGTCTACATGCAGATCGGCCGGGGCTCCGACCGGCAGAACAGCATCCTCGCCGACAGTCAGGCGCTGATGCGCTCGCTGCATGCCGACCCGGTCGGCGCCCGCAGCGGCTATCCCTACTAGACCCCACCGGCCCGTCCCACTGCCTTTGGCCGATCCCCTCCCCTTGAGCCATCAAGAGAGGAAGTCATGACCTACGCGATCCAGGAACTGGTGATCCGCGACGTCGCACCCGTCGACGTCGAGGAGATCACCGACCTCGTCGCCGCGGCGATGTGGGACGGGCCGGTGGCCCGCTGGCTGAACCCCGATGCCGCGGTACGCCGGCGCGACAGCCCGCGCTACTTCGAGATCTTCGTCGAGCACGCGGTCCGGTACGGCGAGGTGTACGCCACCTCGGACTACGACACCGGCCGCGTCTCCGGAGTGGCGCTGTGGTTCCCGATGACCGCCACGATCCCGCCGCCGCTCGACTACGGGCGACGGCTGAAGGAGGTGACCGGACCCTCGTACGACAAAGCCTGCGAACTGGACGCGGCGATCGAGGCGCACCACCCCACCGATCCCCACCACTACCTGGCCTTCCTGGCCGTCCATCCGGAGGACCAGGGCCGTGGGATCGGCAGTGCGCTCCTCGACCGCCATCATGCCCGTCTGGACGAGGCCGGCATCCCCGCGTATCTGGAGGCGAACGACCCGCGTAACCGGGACCTTTACCTCCGGCACGGATACCGGATCCGGTCCGTCATCGAGCTACCCGATGGACCACCGCTCTGGTCCATGTGGAGGCTGCCTATGAACTGACGATGATGCCCCCTGCCGAGTAACTACGCGGCTGCTGGAAATTCGTAGAGCCAGTACGACTGCTGGTCGATGCGGGTGAACTTCATGTTGTCCGAGAGCCGGCTGACCATCATCCGGAACACCCGGGACATGCGGCGGACCTCGTCGTTGTGATTGCAGATGTCCAGGCACACGAGCCCGTTCTGGGCCGACGCGATCCGGTACATCTGCTCGACCAGTTGAGCGAAGGCTTCACGACCCTGGGCATGCGGACTCACGGCGACGAATCCGATGTACCAGATCTTCCCAGCCGCGTAGTGCTCCGGCCAATGACGTTCAAAGTACTGGGGAGCGATCAGAGGGACCGCGTTGAGATCGTTGGTGTAAGTGGCGACGCCGCACATGGTGCCGTCGTCATCGAGGGCGAGGAACTTCTCCACCCGCGGGTCCGCCATTACCTCGTCGAACTCGGATTTGTACATCAGGTGACGCTGGACCGCGAGGTGGTTCAACTCCTCGAAGGCGTCCGTGTACATGGTCCACATTGCCTGGTTCTGCTCGGCATCGGTGATCCGGTCGATGGCTTTGATAAGCATGCTCGGCTCCCCCGCAGGCCGCCGCCAGGTCGGCCTGCTTGTCGCACTCATCGAGATCGATGATCTGTGACCCTCACTGTACGAAGAGTGAGCGCGTCATGACAATGCGTGTGTGCCGATTGAATGTGCCAATTCATCTACCGGATGCCCTCCGTGCCCGTTTTGGCGTGCAACTTGCAATCACCGGCACGAAATCGCCCTCGATCCAGCAGATGGTTATGGCCTTCGAGTACTACGCATGCTGCGCATTACTCCTGGTCCAGGCCCTCATTACCGGCCGCCGACCCCGCTATCGAATTATGGCCATCCCCGTGATCATTGATCTACATCATTAGAGATCAATGCCCACGAGGCCCCACTCTACGCGCCACGGTCCACATTACGCACCGTTATGCCGCGCCCTTTCCCGCCGCCCGGACGATGCTGGCGGCGAAGTTCGGGGTCTCGCGCTTGTTGTGCGCGCCGGACGCGGCCTGACGCGCTTCGGCCGCCTGCTCGAAGGTGCCGCCGTTCTTCTCGGTGAACTCGAGCATCTCCTGGGTGGGGTGCGAGGTCACCGTGTTGGTGTACCTCAGCTTGTCACCGTCGATCTGCTCCATCAGCAGTTCCCAGACGACCTGCACAGTGGTCCAGCCGTTCGGGGTCAGCACGTCCGAGGTCGACACCATCTTGCAGTAGTGCGGGCCCGCCACCTCGTAGCGGTAGTGCTGAATCACCAGCCCTGTTCCGATCATCTCGACGTTGATCGACATCGGGGTGCCGTCGTCGTCGACGGTGTAGCCGGCCGCCTTGTGGTCACCCGGGGCGGCGCGCTGATACTCCTTGTCGGGCAGCGCCTTCAGCCACTTCTCGATGTCGACCCGAGCGAATGGGCCCTCGATCTCAACGGTCTCCACGGAGTGCGAGAGCACCAGGTCATCGCGAATTTGCGGGGTGAAGTGGGCAGTAGTGGACATTGCTCAGCGACCCTTCGGAAACATCGATGCCGGTTGGCCGGCCCGTCCGCCCCGGTTGGGGGCTGATCCCAGCCTGAACCACCTCGACCCATAAGACCAAGACAAAGATCGTCTAGGCGCTATAAGCATCCTTGATACGATGCCGTCATGGAGCTCAGAACGCTGGGGTACTTCGTGGCGGTTACCGAGGAGGAGTCCTTCAGCCGCGCAGCCGAGCGCTGCCGGGTGGCCCAGCCGGCGATCAGCCAGCAGATCCGTAACCTGGAGACCGAGGTCGGCGAAGTGCTGTTCGAGCGCGGGCCCCGGGCGGTCCGGCTCACCCCGGCCGGGACGGCGCTCCTGCCATACGCGCGGGAAGCGATCGCCGCCGTCGCGGCGGCCAAGGCTGAGTTCGCCGCCCGAGCCGGAGTCCTGTCCGGCGAGTTGGCCCTCGGCAGCGTCGACGGCGTCGAGATCACCCCGCTGCCGGCCCTTCTCGGAGCGTTTCACCGGCGCTTTCCCGCGGTGAACGTCCGCCTGGTGAGCGGGACGAGTGCGGTTCTGCTCGACCGGGTCCGGCACGGATCGCTCAGCGCCGCGGCGATCGCCCACCCAGCGGGACCGCTTGAGCCGGCGCTCAGCACCCGAACGCTGCTGGAAGACCGGTTCGTAGCTGTCGTACCGGCCGGTCACCCCGTCACGACCGGAGCCGCCCTGGCGATCGAGAGTCTGGCCGGCGCTTCCTTGATCAGTTACAACCCCGACAGCGGCCTACGGCCCTTGCTCGACGCCGCCTTCGCCTCCGCGGGTGTGGCCTTCCAGCCGGCGTACGCCACCAATGACGTGGCGCTCCTGGTGGCCCTGGCCGGTGAGGGCATCGGCATCGCCATCGCGGCCGGCGCCGATCCCGAGATCTACCAGGATCCGCGGGTCGTGGCGGTGCCGCTGACACCCGTCATCCCGTACCGGAAGATTCTGGTCTGGCGCCGGACACCCGCTCCCCCGGCGCCCCTGCGGGCGTTGCTCTCACTGCCAGTCGAAACCATTCGTGCCGACGGCAAAGAGGCAGGCCGCGCACCTGACCCGGCCGCTCCATCCAGAACTGACACCAGCGCCACGTGATTTCCCACCCTGGTCCGGCCCGGACGGTCAAGGTCTGGGAACTACAGCAGTGTGGTTTCCGGAAGCCGGGATGCCATCGATGAACGTAAGTTCGCCTGCTCTTCGGCGTTTCGGCTGGTGGACCGCGTGTCGCAGCGGGCGAGGGCTCCGCTCGGGCCGTCGCCAGAGGTGATGCTCGGGGGTTAGATGGCCGCCATGCCCAAAATGAAGATCAGCAATGAGGCGCAGGCAAGGCTCGAAGAAGCGGCCCGGACCGCCGGAATCCCGGCCACCGAATGGCTCGAGCAGGCGATCGGCACCCAGGCGGCGAACGAGGCGATCCGCGACGCTCAGGGCGCCGCGCGAATCCTCCCGGTCCCGGTGCCTGCCGATCTCACCAACCGACTCGAAGCCGAGGCCGAACGCACCATGCTCAAGCCGTGGGCGGTCGCCGCCGGCTACCTGCGCGAAGGCCTGAAGCCCAGCAGAACCGCCCCACCCACCGACCTGGCCCGCCTCTGGCAGCAGACCCTGGCCGACATGGGCCCCGAGGTCTCCCGCCAGCAACGGACTCTCCTGAGGCAGACTCGGCTGCGGGCCATCATCGAGGACACGGCCCTGGTCGAAGCCCGGGACAACTTCACCCGCGACGCCGTCGAGTCCCGCCTACGCTCGATCCTCGCCCGCACCTTGTCCCTCCACCTGGACCGCCCCATCGACCTGGCCGTCACCGTCGAGCCCGACCCGGATTTGATGCTCCACGCCGAACTGACCACATTGGCCGAGCTCCCAGCCCGCTCCCGCACCACAGACACCGCGGGCAAGGCCCCCCGACCTCCGGCCCCCGCCCCGGCAGCCCTCACTTCCGCAGCCCTCACCTCCACCGTGCTCGATCCCCCAGCGCCCACCCACGCGGCGCTCACCCACCCCGCGCCCACTCCCGCGGCGCCCACTCTTACAGCCCAGCCAGATCTGGCCCGGCGATTCGCCGAACTCATCGCTCGCCCGGATATCACCCGGAAATTGGCAGCCGTCCTCGCTGCGGAAGGCCTCACCGCCCACTGACGCCAGAGCGTTGCCGGCCTACCCGCAGCGGCAGGGCCTCGGCCAGCACGAACAGGGCCCCGGGGAACGGCAGCGCCTGCCGGTCAACGGCCGCCGCGCGCAGAGCCAAGCCCTACGCCAAGTCGTCCGCCAGCGCATGAAAGTCCTCCGCGCCGACGTACACGCCCGCAGAAGCCACCACGAGTCGGCCGGGGACGGGCCTGGGAGCAAGATCCCGCCCTCGGGCCGGCAGGGCGGGGTTGTCCCTCGTCCTGCGCCCGGAAAATGCCTGCGCCGGCATGGCGCGTTCGGAAATGATCAAGCGATGGGTCGATCGAAGGTACGGACGCGGGCGTTGATGGCTTTCCGGCTCGATCGGGCGCTGCGCGAGCGCCGGCTGGTCCGGGTGCGGCGCGGGATCGATCGGGCGGACAAGCTCGAGGGGTATGTCGTGGCGCGGGCTGACGAGTGGGTGTTGATGGCCGTCGTGGATGACGGGATTCGGCTCGACGGCTTTGCCGCGCTGCGGTTCGCCGACGTCGTGGCCGTCAAGGCGCGTCCGGCGGACGGGTTCGTCGGCAAGGCGCTCGCGCTCCAAGGGACCTGGCCGCCGGCCGCGCCGCCGGACGTGGATCTGACTGATGTCCGGAAGCTCATCGCGTCGGTGGCCGAGCAGTTTCCGTTGATCGCCCTGCACCTGGAGAAGAACCTTCCAGATATGTGTTTCATCGGGCGTTTCGTCGGCTTTCGGAAGCGCACCGCCGGCATCCTGGAGGTGAGCCCGCAGGCGACCTGGAATCGCGAACCCACGAAGTGGCCACTGCGGAAGATTTCCCGAATCGACTTCGGGGGCGCGTACGAGAACGCCCTGCACACCGTGGCCGGCGATCCATCGGGGCTGGGCGGGCTTAGGGTGACGTCATGAGGATCGTTGTCGTCGGTGGTAGTGGGCATATCGGCACGTTTCTGGTTCCGCGGCTGGTTCGGGCGGGGCATGAAGTGGTCAATGTCAGCCGCGGACAGCGGTCGAGCTATGTCGACGACGCGGCCTGGCAGCAGGTGCGGCATGTCAGCGCCGACCGGGAGGCGGAGGACCGGGACGGGGTCTTCGCGGAGCGGGTCGCCGGGCTGGGGGCCGATGCCGTCGTCGACCTGATCTGTTTCACGGTCGAGTCGGCGCGGACGCTGGTGGAGCGGCTGCGTGGGGTGACCGGGCATCTGCTGCACTGCGGGTCGATCTGGCGGTTCGGGCCGAGCCTGAAGATTCCGATCACCGAGGAGAACGGGACGCCGCCGATCGGGGAGTACGGGATCGGCAAGGCGGCCATCGCGCGGATGCTGCAGGAGGAGACGCACGGCGGCGGGCTGGCCACCACCTCTCTGCATCCGGGGCACATCGTCGGGCCGGGCTGGCATCCGATCGGGCCGCTGGGCAACCTCGACCCGAGCGTGTGGGGCAAGCTGTCGGCCGGCGAGCCGCTCGACATCCCGGGGATCGGCGCCGAGTTCATGCACCACGTGCACGCCGACGACGTCGCGCAGGCTTTCATCGGCGCCATCGACCGCCGGGAGGCCGCCGCCGGCGAGGACTTCAACGTCGTGGCGCCGTCGGCGCTGAACGTGCGCGGCTTCGCCCAGATCGGCGCGTCGTGGTTCGGCCAGACGGCGGAGCTCCGCACGGTCACGTGGGACGCTTTCCGGCGTACCACCGGAAGTGAAGCCGCCCAGGCGAGCTGGGAGCACCTCGTGCGCAACCACTTCTGCAGCATCGACAAGGCGCGCGCCCTGCTGGGCTACGCCCCGCAGCACGAGCCCGAGGACGCGGTCCTGGAGTCGATCCGCTGGCTCATCGACCACGACCAGCTCGAGGTCGCCAACCCACTCAAGGTGTGACCGCGATACTCCGTGGCGGCGCCCGGCGAATGTCGGCACACTGCTTCGCATGCCCAAGTACCTGTTCTTCTGGGGGCACCAGCCCGAGCGCGACGGCAGCCCCGGGGCCGGTTGCCTCAGTCAGTGGTTTCCGTCGCCGTTCGAGGTGGACGGGGTGCGGTTTGCGACGGCCGAGCACTACATGATGTGGAGCAAGGCCGTGCTCTTCGGCGACAAGGAGATGGCCGAGCGGATTCTCGCCGTCGAGCATCCGCATGCGGCGAAGAAGCTGGGCGGGCGTGTCGCGGGGTTCGAGGAGCAGACGTGGAAGGACAACCGGCTGCCCATCGTCGTCGCCGGCAATGTGGCGAAGTTCGGGGCGCACGATGATCTGCGCGCGTTCCTGGTCGGCACCGGTGATCGTCATCTGGTCGAGGCGAGTCCGCTCGACCGGGTCTGGGGCATCGGCCTGAGCCGGGACGACCCGCGTGCGCAGGATCCGAAGCAGTGGCGGGGGCTCAACCTGCTGGGCATCGCCCTGATGCAGGTCCGCGACACGCTACGAGGCTGAGGCCCGCTCGTAGGAGCGGGCCACGATCGCCCGCAGCACGTCCCGTTCTCCTTCGCCGGGTGGAGCTTCTCGGGTGCCGTTCGGTAGCAAGCCTCTGATTCTTCCCCCTCCGGCCGACCGGGGTCATCACCCGTACCGCCCCGGAAGGACCACCTGCATGAAGCGCCGACTTGCCGCCGTCACCGCCCTGGCCACGCTGATCGTCCTGCCGATGTCCGGCCCCGCGATGGCCGGCGGGAAGGCCAAGCCGAAGGTTCCGGCCGTGAAGGACAGCGACCGCGACGGCATGCCCGACACCTACGAGAAGGCCAACGGCCTCAACCCGCGCAAGAAGGACGCCGGCGCCGACAAGGACGCCGACGGGCTGGTCAACCTGGCCGAGTACAGGGCCGGGACCAGCGCCGCCCAGGCCGACAGCGACGGCGACGGACTGCCCGACGGGTACGAGGTGGCCAAGAAGCTCAACCCGAAGCGCAACGACGCCAACTCCGACCCGGACGCGGACGGCCTGCCCAACAAGATCGAGCGGATGCTGGGCCTCGACCCTCGCAGCGCCGACAGCGACGGGGACGGGGTGAAGGACGGCGACGAGGACGCCGACGACGACGGGATGCGCAACGGCGCCGACCCGAAGCCCAAGGTGGCCGGGGCGACGGTCGCCGGGTTCGACTCGGCGACCGGGGCGCTCACCGTGGCGTACGGCCAAGGTCTGTCCCTGACGGTGACCGTGACCGAGGCGACCGAGATCGAGTGGCACGGAAAGGCCGCGGCCTGCCCGGAGCCGGCGACGGTGGCCGACCTGACGCCGGGGCGCGCCGTGCACCGCGTCGAGGTCAAGAAGCGGGCGGCCAAGGAGATCAGCCTGATCTGCACGCCGTGATCTAAGGTCTGCGGCATGACGCGCATCCTGCTGATCTCGGGCAGCACCCGCGATGAGTCCCTGCACAACGCCGCGCTGCGGACGGCCGCTCATCTCGCCCCGGAGGACATCAACGCCGGCCTGTTCGAGGGTCTGCGCAGTCTGCCGGCCTTCGTGCCGGGCGAGGAGAACCCGCACGACAGCGTGGTCCTGCTGCGGCACCAGGTGCGCATCGCCGACGCCGTGCTGTTCAGCACGCCCGAGTTCGCCGGCTCGATCCCGGGCAGCCTGAAGAACCTGCTCGACTGGCTGGTCGACGACAACCTGCTCGACGGCAAGCCGGCCGCCTGGCTGTCGGTGGCCCGGGCCAGCGAGGACGACCTCGCCCGGGCCACCCTGGAAGCCGTGCTGACCCACGGCAACGCCAGGGTCCTGCGGGCCGCCTGCATCCGGCTGCCGATCGAGCCCGAGGCCGTCGACGCCCACGGCTTCGTCGCCGACCCGCGGCTCCACCAGGCCCTGCGGGACGCGCTGCAGGGGCTGGCCCGGGTGCTGGCGATGAGCGACAAACCGGCGCGGCCGTCCTGGCAGACCTACTCGAGCGTCTTCCCGGTCATCGAACGCCGGGACACGTCCGCCCTGCCCGACTGGCGGGCCGGCTAGACCGCCAAACTTTTGGGGGAATCCAGTGACGGGCATTTGACCGTAATAGCCGTTGGCTGCCGGTAAGCCCTCACCCTGGGGCGCATGCCCAGCTCACCGGTCCCTCAAGCCGCTGCCCCGTGCCGCCTCGCCGCCCGGGAGCCGGTGGCGCTCGCCGCCCGGGAACTGGTGGCGCTCGCCGCCCGGGAACTGGTGGCGCTCGCCGCCCGGGAGCTGGTGGCATGAGCGAGCCTGAGCAGATCCATCCCCGGCAGACCCTGGCCGACTTCGAGCTCGCGGCCAAGCTGGGCGAATCGGCGGCGGCCGAGGTGTTCCGCGCCCGCAACCGCACCTTCGACATCGTGGTCGCCCTGAAGCTGTGGCGGCGGCCGTTCTCCCTCGCCGTCCAGCAGGCCGTGGCCGAGGCATGCCGCCTTCAGTACGAGCTCTCCGACCACCCGAACGTGGCCCGGCTGTACTGGGCCGACCCGACCGCCGACCCGCCCTGGACGGCGGCCGAGCTGCACCAGCACTCCCTCGCCGCGGGACCGATCGCCTCTGCCCCGCGGATCGCCACCGACGTGCTGCGCGCCCTCACCGCGATCCACCGCCGGCAGCGCCCGCACGGCGCCCTTCACCCGGGCAACGTTCTCGTGTCGGACGGGCGGGCGGTCCTCGGTGACCTGGCGTCCGCCGCGACGCGGGGCGACGCGACGTCGCAGCCGCTCGACCTGCAGGCGGCGGTCACGCTCATCGGTGAGCTCTTCGAGGATCCACCCCCGGCGGTACGGGTTGTGCTGGCGAACCCGCCGCGTACCGCGGAAGAGTTGCTCGCCGCCCTGGAGAACGCCCAGAGCCAGGGGCGGACGGGTGCGGCCGAAAACGCCGGGCCCTTTCGACCGGGCATCCCGCAACAGAACACCGGCGCCTACGACTCACCGCGACCGGCCGAAGCGGCCGAACTGCCGGCCAATCTGTACACCCCGGCACCCGCATCACGGCGCGAGAACGCTCGCAGCTATCCGGAGAAGCCGCCAACCCCCGGTAGCGCATCCCGGCCCGCGTCTTCTCAGAGCACCGCTGTCCAGCCTTTCCAGCGTCTGGACCAGTCACGGCCCTGGGCTCGGCGGCTGCGCATCGCCGCGATCACCGCCGCGGCGATCGTGCTCGCGGCGGCGGTCGCTGCTGTCATCGCGTACGTCCGGCCGGTCAAGCATCAGCCGGACCCCGGCGGATCACCGCCGCCGAGCCTGACCCGGTCCTAGCTGTTGCCCTTGGCCGCGGCGGTGGCTCGTTCGGCCAGGCGGCGCAGCAACGGCGGGGTGTCGTACGCGTCCAGCTGCACCTCGATGAAGGCCAGCCGATCCGGGTGATCAGCCGCCGCACGCAGCGCCTTGTCCAATTCAGTCGGCGTCCCCGCGTGGTGGTAGTCGGTCTCCGGCCCGGTCAGCCCGGCCACCAGGGCCCGCCAGTTCCACGGCGTCACGTCGTTGTAGACGGCCTGCGGGCTCTGCAGCGCCCGCTCAATCGTGTAGCCGCGGTTGTTGAGCAGCAGAATCACCGGCCGCAGCCCGTGAGCGGCGATCGTGCCCAGCTCCTGGATGGTCATCTGCGCGGCCCCGTCACCGATGACCAGCACCGGCCGGCGGTCCGGCTCGGCCAGCCCCTGACCGAGCACGGCCGGCAGCGCCCAGCCGATCGAGTTCCAGATCGGCTGCCCGGCGAACACCGTGTCGGCCGGCAGCCGCATCGACAACGCACCCCAGTATGCGGTGCCGGTGTCCGCCACCAGCGCCGAGTGCGGGGGCAGCCACTCCTGCAGCGCGCTCCACAATCCGGCTTGGGTGAGCTCGTCGCTTTGCTCCAACCGGGCTCTCTCCACCTCGGGCGCCGGCCGCTGTTCGAGGGTCGCCGCCACAATCTCCACCGCGTCGGGGAACAGCACGTTCTCGAACCGCTGGTCACCGATGCCGGCCGCCGTCGCCGAGGCCCAGACCGTACGGTCGTCGACCGGCCGCGCCGAGAAGAACCCGGTCAATTCGGCCGTCTGCACCGCACCCAGGTGCACCAGGACATCGGCGTCGTCGACGACCGCGGCCGGCCCCGGGTCGAGCATCGAACCCGCGTAGTCGCCGAGATACCCCGGCGTCCCCTCGTCGATCACACCCTTGGCCGCCAGCTGGGTCACCATCGGCACGCCCATCCGCGCGATCCGCGCCCCGAGCCGGTAGCGCGCCGCCAGCTGCCCGACAATCAGAACCGGCTTTTCCGCTGCGGTGATCAACTCCCGCACAGCCGCCGCGAACGCTTCCACCGCAGCCGGGTCGGAGTTCCACTCCAGCGGCTCCCGCAGCGCCGCCGCCGGGATCCGGTGCAGGGCCAGGTCCTGCGGCACGCTCAGATACCCGGGCTTGCGCCCGCGCCGCACGGCCAGGACGGCGGCGTCGATCTGCTCACCCGCGCGGTCCGCCGTCAGCACGCCGACGGTTCCGCTGACTTCGCCGTACGCCCGCGCGAAGTGCCCGAACTCCCCGTCCGCCAGCGTGTGATGTACGAGCGACCCCGCCTCGACCGTGCTCGTCCGCGGCGACCCCACGATGTGCAGCACCGGCGCGTCCTCGGCGGCGCTGCCGGCCACCGCGTTGATCGCGCTCAGCTCCCCCACCCCGTAGGTGGTGATCAGCGCGGCCAGGCCGCGGCTCCGGGCGTACGCGTCGGCCGCGTACCCGGCGCCGAGCTCGTTGGGCGACCCTACCCAGCGCAGCCCTGGCACCTCGGCCAGCCCGTCGAGCAGGTTCAGGTTGAAGTCACCGGGCACGCCGAACAGGTGGGACACGCCGGCCTGCCGAAGCCGCTCCCCGAGATACTCGGCCACGGTCACCGTGTTTTCGATCATGGCAACGAGCCTCACGCCTGTTGCGCATCCTGCACAATGTGATGTCTCCTGCTTGTGCGTTCTGCTCAGCCCGAGCGGCCACCACGGGGAAGGATTGCGCACGATGCGAATCTTGGACGCCACCGACGCGCGGATCCTGCTCGCCCTCGACGCCGACCCCGACGCCACCGTCGTCGCCCTGGCCGACCGCCTGACCATGTCCCGCAACACCGTCCAGGCCCGCCTGCGCCGCATGCGCGATTCGGGTGCTCTGGGCGCGTACTCCCGCCGCCTGGACCCAGCCGCCCTGGGTTACCCGCTCATGGCCTTCATGACCCTGTCCTTGAGCCAGCGCGAGGGCGACCGCGCGGCCCAGCAGCTGGCCCGCATCCCCGAGGTCGTCGAAATCCTGGCCACCACCGGCGACGGCGACCTGCTGGTCCGCGTAGTCGCCCGAGACACGGCCGACCTGTACCGCATCACCAACCAGATCGTGGCCAACCCCAGCGTCGTGCGCACCTCGACGTCGATAGTCCTGCACGAGGTGGCCCCGAGCAGCCTGGACCGCCTCCTCCACCGCCACACGACCACCCCCGACCCAGCCTGACCGGCCCACATCGGCGGTACAGTCCCCGGCATGATCGCTGGAGTCATCGTGCCCGGGCGTGGCTACGGTCCGCAGGCACCGCTGCTCGACCTGGCCGACGAGGCGCTGGCGGACCTCAACGCGGTCGTGGCCACCATCAGCTGGACCGTCCCGGAAGGACTGTCGGACATCGGCCCGGAGCCGTTCGTCCGAGCCCATGTGGCAGCGGCGTTGCATGGGCTGTCAACCGGAACCGCACACGCCGCGACACCGGTCATCATCGCCAAGTCTCTCGGCACGCACGCCGCCACGCTGGCCGCCGAGCGGGAGCTTCCGGCGATCTGGCTGACTCCACTCCTGCACGTCGAGGCCATCGCCGAGGCGATCAGCCGCAATCCGGCACCGGCCCTCCTCGTCGGCGGCACCGGCGATCGCACCTGGGATCCGCAGGTGGCCGCGGCAACGGGAAAGCCGGTCGTCACCATCGACGGCGGCGACCACGGCCTGCGGCCGCCAGGACCGTTGCGGGCATATACGGACGCTCTCGGCACCGTCGGCACAGCGATGGAAGCATTCCTGTCCGAGCTTTCCTAGCGCCTCGTGATCCTGTAGATCTGACGGCCGACCAGCGTGGCGGGTCTACGAAAGCCGCCGCCGGCCCACCGATCGCGCATAACGAGGCGGCCTTGGCTCGCCATTCCGCGAGCAGGCACCGCCGCTGACACCGCCTGTCGTGTGCGATCTGCGAGACTCAGATCTGTGCGGGATGCCGAGCCCACTGCCGAGGAGAGCGCCTTCTTCGCCGAACTCGCGAGGCAGCTACCGGATGTCCAGGACTGGTACCACCAGGACGACGCCGGCACCCTCTGGATGATCACGTCGTACGACTTCGCCCACGGTAACCAGATCCACAAGACTCTCCGGCTGGACTATGACGGCAAGAGCCTTCGTGGCGGGTGGAGCCCGTCGTGTCTCAACTGGGACGACGGCGTACGAGCCGACGACGCACTGATCGACACCACAGGCCCCGACGGGCTGCGGCTCGATTGTGTCGACCCTACGATCGATGCCGCAGTGGCGGCGGGCTGGTTCTGGCGGCATGTCGACCGCTGGCAGTCGCAACCACACTGAAAGACGGGCGGCGCTGTCAGCTGAGAATCGCGTTGGTTGAACCCGTGAAGGCGCATCGACCGTCCGCTCCTGCAGATGTGAGGGGGACGGTCGTGTCAGGACCGCCGGCGGCGGACCGCCGAGCGCACTCACCGCGCCGCGGGACGTCCGGGGCTCTGCCCCCGGAGCAGACTTGACGAGGCGGCCCCGGCTCGCGCTTTCCGCGAGCAGGGACCGCCTGCCGTCTCGCGGGCGATACTGGGATCCCGGCAGGCGACCACGCATGCACGAAGTAGGGGCCTGCTTCGGCTCTCTCCGGATAAACGCCTGAGATCTATGCGATGAGGTCAGATTGCGGTCGCCGAGGCTAGCTACCCACGTCTTGATGATTCGTTAGAACGCCGCAGTCGGCGCTGGTGGGGATGTCTGCCTCGCTGAGGAAAGCGGTCAAGGCGGCTGACAGGGCTTCGAGCTTGTCATCCTCGACGAAGGCGTAGCCGCTTTCTGCGACGCAGTCGGCGACCTGTCGGGCGATGCGCTGCATCGGCTCGACGTCTTGTTCACTCGGCATGATGACCTCCGAATCATCGACCGGCGATGGGAACAAGGCCGGCCGTGGCGGTGAGCGGCGGATGCAACCCGACCGTGTCGGGCGAACCGCCCGTCCGATCGGACGTGCAATCGATCCTCCGGCGGTAGACCTTGTCCACGTGTCAACCAGGGCGTTGTCTACATGACAACCCTGCGTCGATGGACGAGATCATGGCTGCCACCGAGATCCCCGACTACCCCGGCGTGTGGCCGTGCTCGTCGATCAAGCCGACTTCCTGGACCGCGCACCTGTCCGGGGACCGGGCCCGGCGCACTCTTGACGAGCGACGCTGGGCGGCCCAACGGCCCCACCGAATCCAGGAGGATGAGCAGCAGTAGCGGCCGGCCGGATCACATCGCCGTAGGCCAGGGTGTCGCCGGCCGGGACTGACGCTAGTCACTCAGTCAGTCACCCGAACACGAAGTTCGCTCGAGTGGCGGTCTTCCACGGCCCGCCGGCGGACCGCCGAGCGCAACCACCGCACCGTGGGGTTTCAGGGGGCTCGGCCCCCTGAGCAGACATGACGAGAGCCCCCGGTCCGCGCTTTCCGCGGACAGGGGGCTCCCGGCTCTCGTGGGCGATACTGGGATCGAACCAGTGACCTCTTCCGTGTCAAGGAAGCGCGCTCCCGCTGCGCCAATCGCCCTTACTCGTACTGCATACTGCGAGGTGGAGACGGGATTTGAACCCGTGTACACGGCTTTGCAGGCCGTTGCCTCGCCTCTCGGCCACTCCACCGAGCCCGGCCCGTGAAGGCCTTCTCCGAGCGGACGACGGGATTCGAACCCGCGACCCTCACCTTGGCAAGGTGATGCGCTACCAGCTGCGCTACGTCCGCTTGTCCCTCCGGGCGCTTGTCCCGGCGACGGAAGAAACATTAGCCGGTCGCCCGGCGCCTTGCCAAACCGGGGTACCCCGGCGCGGCGCGGCGGGGCGTTCACCAGGTGTTTTCCGGGTTATCCACAGGCGGCAAAAGAGGGCAGCGGGCGGAGGGCCGGGCGGTGTTGGATGGGTGCATGGAGTTCCGACAGATCTCGGCGGCCGAGCGCACCGCGACGATGTTCCCCCTCCAGACGTATGCGTTCTTGCCTTCGCCGTGGCCGGAGGAGGAAGAGGCGGCGTACGGGCGGCGGGCGCCGTTCTTCGAGTCTGCGATCAGCATGGTCGCGGAGGAGGGTGGGGAGGCCCTGGCCTGCGCGGCCGCCCTGCGGATGCGGCAGAACGTGCGTGGGTTGGTCCAGGACATGGCCGGCATCGCCTCGGTGGCTTCCCATCCTTCGGCGAGGCGGCGGGGCCTTGTGCGGGAGCTGCTGACGAGGTTGTTGCGGCAGTCGAGGCAGGAGGGGTTCGCGGTCAGCGCGCTCTATCCGTTCCGCCCTAGCTTCTATGCGCGGTTCGGCTTTGTCGGGATTCCCCGCCACCGCACGGCGACCTTCGCCCCGGAGGGGCTTACTCACCTGGTTCGGGCTGAGTTGCCGGGTGAGGTGGAGCGGCTGCCGATGTGGGACGGCCACGAGGCGTACGAGGCCTTGCGACACCACCTCGTGGGTGAGCGGCACGGGTTTGCCGCTTACGACGCTGTACGCAGCGCCGAGTTCCGCACCGACAAGCAGTGGGTGGCCGTGGCGCGGGCCGGGGGCGAGGTGGTCGGCGCGGTCAAGTATCGGATCGATCGCTACGGCGGCGACCTGGTGGGGTCGGATCTGCTGACCACCGGGCCGCTCGGGCGGGCGCTGCTGCTGCAGTTCTTCAGCCGGCACGTCGATCAGGTGGCGCGGGTGACGGTGCGGCTCGGGCCGGATGAGGTTCCGGAGCTGTGGGGTACGGATTTTGCGGTGACCACCGAGGCCAAGGTCACCCATCCGCGGCAGGGCGGGGCGATGGTCCGCGTCCTGGACATGGAGGCGCTGACCGGCACGACGGTCGGCGACGGGGACGTCACGATCGAGATCCCGGACGACGAGCACGTGGCCGGGGTGTGGCGCCTGACCGGTGAGGGCGGTCGGCTGACCGTGGCCAAGGGCACGTCGGAGCCGTCGGCCACGCTGACCGTGGGTGGCTTCAGCGGCCTGCTCTACGGCGTGCTCGACCCGGTCGAGGTCGTGACGCGAGGGCTGGGCCGGGTGGACGCGGCGGCGGTCGGGCCGCTGAGTGGTTTGTTCCCGCGGCAGATGCCGTACATCTGCGCGGATTTCTGAGAGGGGTGGGCGTGAAGGGTTCGATCCTGTCGTACAAGTCCGAGGATTCGGTGCTGAGCGTCTATTCGAAGGGCTCGGTGCTGTCGATCGGCTCCACCGGGTCCGCGCTGTCGGTCGGCTCGGTCGGCTCGTTCGGTTCGGTCCTGTCGATCGGCTCGTGGCTGTCGGTCGGCTCGGTGCTGTCGGCGTTGTCGATCGGCTCGGTCATGGCGTGGCGGGCCCGCAAGGCTGTCATGGCCAGCGGAGAGCCCTACAAGCACGGCTGACCGAGCCCAAAGGCGAAGAGGAGGCCGTTTCGAGAAATCGAACTTCATGACATTATCGTTACTTGTCAGTAACGTAGGTCACTCCGGAGAGGGGGTGGGCCTTGATCTACGGCGTGCAGGCCCCACGGCGCCGGGATGCCCAGCGGAACCGGCAGGCGATCCTTCAGGCGGCCAGCGACCTCATGACCAACCGGCACGATGCCGTGGGCATGCCGGAGATCGCCCGGCGGGCGGGGATCGGGCAGGCCACCCTCTACCGCCACTTCCCCGACCGGTACGCGCTGACGTCCGGGGTGATCGCTTTCCAGGTGGAGCGCCTCGAGGCGTGCGTGACCGCGAATCTGCATCAGCCCGCCGCGTTCCGGCCGATGTTCGCCGCCGTCCTCAGCTCGCAGGTGGCGATGCGCCCGCTCGTCCATCTGGCCCGCCGCCTCGAGCCGGCCGTCCAAGGGCGCTATCTGCGTCAGATCGTCACCCTCCTCGCCGGGCCCCTGCAGCGGGCCCAGGAGCAGGGCTTCGTCCGCCGTGACCTGGTGCCGGGCGACCTGATCCTGCTCTTCGGCATGGTCGAGGGCGTCGCCGAAGGCATGATCGCCGACAATGCCGGCGACCACGCCGCCAAAGCCATCCAACTCGCCCTGGACGGCCTCATGCCCACCCCCTGAGGGCACATGAACGAAGCCACCATGGAGGGCCCGCGGTAGAGGTGCGCCACGGGGGGAGGCGGGCCCCGGTGGAGGGCGGGAGAACGGCGACCGGCTCACACCGCTTCGTGGCCGTGCCAGGAGTGCCACAGGGAGGCGTACGGGCCGTCGGCGGCGACCAGTGCGTCGTGGGTGCCCACCTCGATGATCCGGCCGTCGTCCATGACCACCACGCGGTCGGCGTCGTGGGCCGTCTGCAGGCGGTGGGCGATGGCGATGACCGTGCGTTCGTGCAGCACGGCGGCCAGGGCCCGTTCGGCCGTGCGGGCCGCTGTCGGGTCGAGCAGGGCCGTCGCCTCGTCCAGGATCACCGTGTGGGGGTCGGCCAGGACCACCCGGGCCAGGGCCAGCTGCTGGGCCTGCGCCCCGTCCGGCGGGTGCTGCCCCAGGTCGCGGTCCAGGTCGTCGGCCCAGTCGGCGCCGACCGTCTTCAGGGCCCGGCGGAGTTCTTCGTCCGGGGCCGCCACCATCAGGTTGTCGCGCAGCGTCTCGCGGAACACGTGATGCTCCTGCGTGACCAGCACGACCTGCCGCCGCAGCTCGTCCGGGGGGAGATCCGCGACCGCCACCCCGCCGACGGTCACCGAGCCCACGCTGGGCCGGTCGACCCCGGCGATCAGCCGGCCCAGCGTCGACTTGCCGGCGCCGGAGAGCCCGACGATCGCGAGCCGCTCCCCCGGCTGCACGGTCAGGTCCACGTCGTGCAGAACGTCACGACCTTGGTCGTACGCGTACCGGACGCCCACGACCTCGATGCGGTCGCCGGCCGGCAGTCGCGTCTCGAAGCGCCGGGCCGGGATCTCGGCCAGCCCCTCGACCCGGGCGAAGGACGCGCTGCTGCTCTGCAACTGCTCGATCCAGATGGTGATCGTGTCGAGCGGCCCCACCAGCTGCCGCAGGAACAACACGGCCGCGCTCACCGTGCCCAGGCTGACGTGACCGTCGATGTAGAGGAGGCCGCCGACGAGCAGCACGAGCACGCTCGGCAGCGCGTACGAGATCTCGACCGACGGGAAGAAGAAACTGCGCAACCCGAGCGTACGAAGCCGCGTGCGCCGCGTTTCCTCGATCGCCGCCCGGCCTTCCTGGAGGCGGCGCTCGGCCAGGCCGAACGCCTCGATCGTGCGGGCCCCGGCCGTGGTCGCCGCCAGCTCCTCGGCCAGTTGAGAGTTGGCCTCACCCTCCTTGAGGTAGGCGGGGCGGGCCCGGCGCAGGTACCAGCGGGTGGAGAACCAGATGCCGGAGAGCCCGACCAGCCCGATCACCCCGAGCAGCGGGTTGAGCAGCAGCAGCGCGGCCACGATGAAGATGATCTGCACGAAGCTGATCAGCAGGGTGGGCAGGATGTCGCGCAGCGTGGAGGCGACCGCGTCCACGTCCGTGGTGCCGCGGGCCGCGATGTCCCCGGCCGGCACCCGTTCCACGACGGCCGCGGGCAGGTCCAGGGAACGCCGGAGGAAGTTCTCGCGGATGCGGGCGGCCGTGCGCTCGCCGAAGCGGTAGGCGATCGCCAGCGCGTACCGCGACAGCACTGTCTGGACGATCGCGCAGGCCAGCACGGCCGCGGCCAGCTTGTCGACGGAGCCGACGCCGCCGCCGTGGGTGACCTCGTCGATGATCCGGCCGAGGAGCCACGGCCCGCCGACGCCGGCCAGCGCGACCAGCGAGTTGAGGGCGAGGATGGCCACGACCGAGCGCCGGTCGAGCGCGATCAGGCGCAGCGCGGCCCGCGCCACCGTCCGCTGATCGGCGACGGGAAGCACGGAGCTCATCGGGCGGCCTCCTCGGACGATTCGCCGAAGACGCGGGTGACCAGGGAGCGGTAACCGGAGTCGGTGGCCAGCAGCTCGCGGTGGGTGCCGGAGGCGGCGACCCGCCCGTCGACCAGGTAGTGCACGACGTCGGCCTTGTCGAGCAGCACCGGCGAGGTGGTGGCGACGACCGTGCCCCGGCCGGTGCGGGCCGCGGTCAGCCGCTCGGCGATGGCGGCCTCGGTGTGCGCGTCCACAGCGGAGGTCGGCTCGGCCGCCAGCAACATCTCCGGATCGGCGTGTACGGCTCGAGCGAGGCGCACCCGCTGCCGTTGCCCACCGGAGAGGTTCCGCCCGGCCCACTCGACGGGCCGCCCCAGATCGTCGGCCACGTCGTGCGCGACCGCCGTGTCGATCGCCTTCCGCACCAGGTGATCCTCAGGGGCCGTACGGCCGGCCACCACCTCCCGCAGCGAGCCGGCGAACAGATCCGCGTCCGGCTCGGTGACCAGGACCCGTTCCCGGACCTCCGCCTGGGCGATCTCGTCGAGCCGGATGCCGCCCCAGGTCGCGTCGGTCGGCCCGTACCGCCCGAGCCGGTCGATCACCTCGGCCGCGTCGGCCGGGCGCGAACCGGCCAGCGCGGTGAACCGCCCCGGCTCGGCCACCACACCGGACTCCGGGTCGTGCAGCACGGCCGGCCCCGGCGGCGCCTCCCGCCCGGCCGGGTCGTCGACCGGGATCCGCAGGAAGTCGACGACCCGGCGGGCCGCGACCAGCCCGCGGGTGACGTCGAACGAACAGAAGATCAAAACGTTGACCGGGATCACGAGCATCGCCGTGTAGCCGTACACCGCCACCAGCTGCCCGGCCGTGAGCTGCCCCTCGGCCGCCAGCCGGGCCGCCAGCCAGACGATGACGGCCAAAAACACCACGGGCACCCCGTCACCGAGGGCGCCGATCCAACTCGACGGCCCGCCGACCCGGTATCCCTGTGCCCGAAGCCGGCCGGACTCCACCTCGTACCGCCGCAAGTGGGTTTCCTTGCCACCGAGCCCGTTGAGGATCCGCAGGCCGCCCAGCACGTCGACCAGGCGCGCGTTGAGCTCGCCCTGCCGCTCGCGGTATCCCTGCGAAGCGCGCTGGCTGCGCTGCAGCAACGGCCCGACCAGGACCGCCAGCAGCGGCACCCCGGCCAGCGCCACAATGGCCAGCGACGGCGCCGTCCGCGACAGCAGGATCGCCACCACGATGTACGCAATCGTGGACGCGACCCCGACCCCGCCCACGTTCATCGCCCGCCCGATGGTCCACACGTCCGAGATGCCGATCGTGACCACCTCACCGGCCGTCACCCGCCGCGGCAACGCCGCCCCCAGCCGCGTCGCATGCGTCATCACCAGATCGGCCGTCCGCAGCGCCGCCGCCATCCGCATCTTCGTCATGCTGCGGTGCCGCATGATCCCCAGCACCGCGCTGGCCGCCCCGACGATCAGAACCGCCGCGACCCAGGCGCCGAGCACCGCTGGTTGCCGCGCCCCCAGGCCGCGGTCGATAGCTTGCGAGATGAGGTACGGCGTAGCCGCCAGACTCATGAACCAGAGGGTCCCGAACATCGCCCCCAGCCCGACCCGCCCCTTGTATTCCCGCCCCAACCACCACAAAAACCGCGCCGGTCCCCGTATCTCCACGGTGGCCACTCTGCCCCAGAGCCCTCCCCGAGCGCCGCCCGTTTTCAGCGGATGTGACAGGTGCCGCGCCTTCACACCCAGCCGCTTCGAACCTCAACGATGATCGATTAAGATGGGTTTCACGACCGCGTGGAAAGCGACTCTGGCGCCGCCCGGAGCCTGGCCACCGCCGACTGATGGCCCACCGCAGATACGCAGAAGCAGCGCATCCCCGTTGCCGAGCATGCGCTGCGCCTGAAGCTTTAGGTCAAGCCTCACCCCCGTCGGGAGCGCGCTTCCTCGGCAGACGGCGTTTTCGTCGTCGGCCGGGTGGCAGCTCCGCTGGGGGCTCACCGGCTGATGAGCCTTCGGTGTCGGCGCTTCGGACGCCTGGGGAGGAAGATGCGTTGATCTCCGTCCCGAACCTGAGGACGAGGCCCGCGGCCTTGATCTCGACGTACGTCTTGCCGCCATTAGTCCTATTGGCCTTGCTCGCCAAGTAACCGGCCAGGATGAGGGCAAGTGCGACGACCGAGAAGAGGAAGATCACCACGGTAAGTCCCGTGGCACTTCCCACCGAGGCTGTCCTACTCCTGCGTGCTGGGCTTCATTGAGGCCCGCCTTCCGCGCTCAAGGACCTTGTTGTCCCGATGGCGGCCACCCGCACCCTTCGGCCTCGGCGAGAGTGCCGCTGCAGGCACTCCACCTCAGGGCCGGGGTCGTCGCCAATCCGTTTGCTCTCTGGCCCACAGATTGTCGCTGGCGCAGCCCCAAGATCGGTAGCTTGCTCGCCCGACCGATACCCACCTTGACGAGGGCACAGCTGAGTGCCGGCGGTGAGCTGGTGCAGTTACCAAGCAGCGATCAGCGGGTCGTCGTGAGTGGAGTGGCGCCACCGGCTGGTCAGGCGGGCGAGGCGGCTCGGGTCGGCGATGCCTCGCAGGGTGGCGATCTCGCCCCCGTGGAGGTCGAGGACGACGATGCCGGCCACGCGGTCGCCGACGGTGGCGATCAGGGCTGGGGTGCCGTTGACCACGCCGGCGTGCATGGCGGGGGTGCCGCCGGCCAGGCGGCGTTTGGCGGGGGTGGGTTTGAAGGCGGCTCTCAAGGCGGCGGCGATCCGCTGGGGGCCGGTGAGCCGGTGCCACCTCGTGCCCAGGCCGGCGCCGTCGGAGAGGGCGGTGGCGTCGTCGGTCAGCAGAGCGACCAGGCGGTCCGTGCGGCCGGAGGCGGCGGCGTCGACGAAGGCCTCGACGACGCGGCGGGCGGCCGCGCGGTCGATGTCGGTGGTGGGGCGTGTGGCGGTGACGCGGTGGCGGGCGCGGTGGGCGTGCTGCTGGCTTGCCGACTCGGTGATGTCGAGGATGTCGGCGATCTCGGCGTGGCTGTAGGCGAAGGCCTCGCGCAGGACGTAGACGGCCCGTTCGACCGGCTGAAGGCGTTCCAGCAGGGTCAGCACGGCCAGCGTCACGGATTCGCGCTGCTCGACCGTGTCGTAGGGGCCGAGCATCGGGTCGCCGTCGAGCAGTGGTTCGGGCAGCCAGTCGCCGGCTGCGCGTTCGCGCCGGGACTGGGCCGAGCGGAGCCGGTCGAGGGACACGTTCGTGAGCACCTTGGTCAGCCATGCTTCGGGCACTTCGATGTGCCGGCGGTCGGCGGCGTGCCAGCGCAGGTACGTGTCCTGCACGGCGTCCTCGGCGTCGGTGGCCGAGCCGAGGAGCCGGTAGGCGAGCGAGGCCAACCGGGGCCGGTTGGCCTCGAACCGCTCGACGGTGGCCTGGTCCATCGTGGTCAGGTTAACCACCGACCGCCGCCGGGGCGGGACGGCCGGCCGCGGCCCGATGGCGGCGGGCCGGCAGCCCGTACGTCGGGTGGCTCATGTTCCAGGCCGCGCCGCGCAGCACGAACGCCTTGAAACGCGCGGTGGTCCGGCCCCGCATCGACCACGATCTGGCTTCGGCGTGGCCGTCGACCGCCTGGAAGATCGCGTCTCGGGCGCCGAGGCTGACGCAGTTGCCGAGATAGCCGAGCGGGAGTTGAGGGATCTTGCGGCCGGTGAGGTCCCCGACGATCGTGGCGGTCGCCTGCATCCGGGTGAAGCCCGCGGAGGCGCACGACATCGGCAGCGGCCGGCCGTTGTCGCCGAGGACGTGGGCGCTGTCCCCGGCGGCGTACACCTCCGGGTGTGAGACCGACCGCATCATGCGGTCGACCGTGATCCGGCCGTCGGCCTCGACGGCCAGGCCGGCGTCCGCGGCGAGCGGGAGCGCCGCGAAGCCGGCCGCCCACACAACCACGTCAGCCGGAAAAGCGGCGGTCGGGAGAGCGTCGACGGTGATGTGCTCGTGCACGGCAATGCCGAACCGGTCGAAGGCGCGCCGCAGGTGCCGGCGGCTCCGCTCGTTCAGCCAGCCGCCGAGCTCGCCGGTGGTGGCGAGGGTGATCTGCAGCCCGGGCCGGGCCTCGGCGAGCTCGGTCGCGGTCTCGATCGCGGTCAGGTTGCCCCCGACGATCAAGACCGTCCCGCTTCCACCGAGCTCGTCCAAGCGGTGCCGTAGGCGCTGGGCGGCCGCCCGGCCGGCGACGTGGAACGCGTGCTCGGCCACACCGGGCACGCCGCGGTCGCTGATCGTGCTCCCCAGCGTGTAGAGCAGGCTGTCGTATCCGATGTGGTCGCCGTCGAGCACGGTGACCGTCCGCTCCCGCGGGTCGATCGCGGTCACGGTCGCCACTCGCAGCCGGATGCCGGTGCCCGCGAACATGTCGGCCAGGGCGTGGCGGCGCAGTTGCCGACCGGCCGCCAGCTGGTGCAGCCGCATCCGTTCGACGAAGTCGGGCTCGGCGTTGACGACGGTGATCTCGAAGTCGGCGGGGTGCAGATGGCGGGCGAGGTATCCGGCCGCGGAGGCGCCGGCGTACCCGGCCCCGAGGACGGTGATGCGGTGCCGCATGTCGGGCTCCTGTCTGTTCGTGTGCCATCCGAACGAGACAGGAGCCCGGTTACTGACAGGCGTTGGCTATGACCCGGGTCACACCTGGCTGGCGCCACCGTCCACGTAGATCTCCGAGCCGGTGACGTAGGCGCTCGCCGGGGAGGCCAGATAGAGGACCGTGTCGGCGATCTCGTCGGGGGTGCCGAGGCGGGCCATCGGGACGCCGGCGGCGAGGCCCTTCAGCAGCTGGGCGGCGTCCTCGGGGGTGCCGGCCAGGCCGGAGAGGCCGGGGGTGTTGATCGGGCCGGGGGCGATGGCGTTGACCCGGATCTGGCGGTCGACCAGCTCGGCCGCCCAGCTGCGGGTGAAGGAGCGCAGGGCGGCCTTGGTGGCGGCGTAGACGCTGAAGGCGGGTGCGGCCTTGACGTCGATGTTGGAGCTGGTGATGACGATCGAGGCGCCGGGGTTGAGCAGCGGCAGGGCCTTCTGCACGGTGAAGATGGTGCCGCCGACGTTGGTGTTGAACGTGGTCGCGTAGTGCTCCCAGGTGATGTCGGCCAGGGCCGAGAACTCGCCGCCGCCGGCGTTGGCGAACACGACGTCCAGGCCCTGGCCGCGCTCGGCGATGGCCGCGTAGACGCGGTCGAGGTCCTCGGGATTGGCGACATCGGCCTGTACGGCGGTGAAGCCGTCACCGAACTCGTCGAGGGCCTCCTTGCGCCGGCCGGTCACGAACACGTGTGCGCCTTCGGCGGCCAGGCGGCGGGCCGAGGCGAGGCCGATGCCCGCGGTGGCGCCGGTGACGAGGGCGGTCTTGCCGTCGAGCTGTCCCATGATCAGTTGTCCTTTGAGAGAGAAGCGAGTTCGCGCCACTGCGCGAGAGGGAGCGAGGTGGAGCCGAGGACGTGCAGGGCGACATGATCGGCGCCGGCATCCAGGTGTTCCTGGACGCGGGCGGAGATGTCGTCGACCGAGCCGTGAGCGACGAGGGCGTCGATGAGGCGGTCGCTGCCGCCGGGCACGAGGTCGTCGTCGGTGAAGCCGAGGCGGCGCAGGTTGTTGCGGTAGGCCGGGAAGCCGATGAACATGCCGACCTCGGCCCGGGCCGCCGCGCGGGCCTCATCCGCCGACGACCCCACGAAGACCGCCTGGTGCGGCGCGATCACCGGGCCGGCCCCGACGCGGGCCCGCTCCCGGGCCACATAGTCGGGCGTGACCAGGAACGGGTGCCAGCCCGAGGCGCGGGCCACGGCGAGATCGACCATCTTGGGGCCCAGCGCGCCGAGCACCCAGACCGGCAGGTCGAGCTCGTCGAGGTAGTCGTTCATCGCCGCGAAGGGGTCACCCGGGCGGCTGCCGACGCCCAGCCCGACCCGGATCCGGTCGCCGTAGGGGCCCAGCCGTTTCGACAGCTCCTGCGGCGTCTGGCCCCAGATGTTGAGGACCCCGGTGACGACCGTGCTCCGGGGCGCGGCCTCCGCCAGGTGGGCCACGTCGTCGAGAGCGCCGGCGCCGTCCAGCCCGGGCACCCACAGGGCGTCCCAGCCGAGCTCCTCCAACTCCGCCACGGCGTCGCGCACCTGCGGGCGGGCGGCGCCCCGGAACTGCATGCTCCAGAGTCCGACCTGCTTCATGGGCCACCTCCTTATTTTTGTATCGCTCGGTATGCAATCACCGTAGCCCAATTTTGTACCGAGCGGTAGAATCGGCGGTGTGACGGTGAAGACAAGGGGACGGCCACGCGCCTTCGACCCCGACGAGGCGCTCGACCGGGCGATCGAGGTGTTCTGGGAGCACGGGTACGAGGGGGCCTCGCTGGCCGACCTGACGACCGCGATGGGCATCAACCGGCCGAGCATGTACGCGGCGTACGGCAACAAGGAGGAGCTGTTCCGGCGGGCGGTCACCCGCTACGCGGAGCACGACATGGCGTACGCCCGCGAAGCGCTGGCCGAACCCACCGCGTACCGCGTGATTGAGAGCTTTCTCCGGGCCAACGCCGACGCCCTGACCCGCACCGACCGCCCTGCGGGCTGCCTGTCGATCCAGGGCGGCCTGGCCGGCGGCAGCGACAACGGCGAAGTGGCACAGTTCCTGGCGACGAGCCGGCTCGGAGGCGAGCGCGCTCTGGCCGAACGCCTGGCCCGCGCGGTCGAGGAGGGTGACCTCCCGGCCGGCACGGACGCCGCCGCCCTGGCGCGCTATGTCATGACGGTCAGCGAGGGCAACGCCGTACACGCCGCGGCCGGGGTCGACCGGGCCAGCCTGCACGCCACCGTCGACTTCGCGCTGCGGGCCGTCCCGTCGTAGAACCTCGCGCGGGCCGTTCTTCTTAGATCTCGAGCAGGGCCTTGGCCCGCAGCTCGCCCTTCTCCAGGCGGCTGTGCACGGCCGCGGCCTGCTCGAGCGGGACGACGACCTGCTGCTGCAGCGCCAGCTCGCCCGCGGCGAGACGGCTCATCGCCTCGTGCAGCGCCCCCACCACGCCGGCCGGGACCACGTCGGAGAGCTTCACGCCGAGGCCGGGGCCGCGCGGGTCGGAGAGGGTGATGACCCGGTCGGCGCCGCCGGCCATCTCGATCGCCTTCGGTAGATCGCTGCGGCCCGACGCGTCGAGCACGGCGTCCACCCGGCCGGCGAGATCGTGGTAGTCCAGGGGCTCGGCCCCGAAGCCGCTCACCAGCGCGAAGTCGCCCGGCCGCACGGCCGCGATCACTGTGGCGCCGCGGGCCACGGCCAGCTGCGTGGCGACCCGGCCGACCGAACCGGCGGCGCCCAGCACCAGCAGGCGGTCCCCCGCGCGGACGGCCAGCTGGTCGAGGACCCGTACGGCCGCCTCGCCCGAAGCCGGCAGGGCCGCGGCGTCGGGCCAAGCCACCGAGGCCGGCTTGGGCACCCAGAAATCGGCCAGGGCAAGGGCGGCGTAGCCGCCGAGCCGCGGAAGGAAGACCGCGACCTCGTCCCCCACCCCGACGTCCTGGATGCTGTGGCCCACGCTCTCGACGACCCCGGCCGCCTCGAAGCCGAGCACGGCGCCGGGCCCGCCCGGGAACACGCCCTCGAGGTGACCGGCCCGGATCGCCAGGTCGGTCGGCCCGACCCCGGCGTAGCGGACCGCCACCCGGATCTGACCCGCCCCCGGCGCCGGCACGTCGGCCTCGGCCGGGCGCAGCACGTCCGGTGGCCCGTAGTCGTCCATCACAATTGCCCTGGTCATGGGCCGAGCGTAGGTCGGAGCGGACCGAACGGCCGGGGCCCGGCCGACCTTTGCGTCATCCCTGAGTCACGTGACGCATGACGCGTGGGAGCGTGCCCGAAGATCGGGTAGTTTTCGATCGTGTCAGACCTGATGAAGCTGACGGGTCAGGCTCTGGCTCTCACCGGCCCGCCCGGGATCGGCAAGTCGGCCCGGCTGGCCCAGGCGGAGGACGACGCGCGTGGGCGCGGGTGGCACGTGCACACGGTGACCGGCGCGCGGGCCGAGCTCGGCCTGCCCTACGCCGGGATCGAGCGGCTGTTCCGGGGGGTACTGCCGCTCGACGCCATCCTGGCCGAGCGCGACCCCTACCGGGTCGCGCTGGCCGTGCTCGACCGGCTCAGCCCGGACACGCTGCTGATCGCCGACGACGCGCACTGGCTGGACGAGCCGAGCTGGCAGGTGCTGGCCTACGTCGGCCGCAGGCTCGCCGGCCAGCCCCTGACCCTGCTGGTGAGCCTGCGCGACGGCGTCGAGACAGCCCGGCGGCTGGCCGGATCCGGCCTTCCGGAGCGGGAGATCCGCCCGCTCGCGACGAAGGACCCCAGCTACCGGGATGTTGTGGCCGAGCTACCATCACCGGCCCGCCGAACTGACCACCGACCGGCGGCGGCGGGCCTACCGCTATCTGCGGGCGGCCAACCGCGCCTTCGACGCGGGTGAGACCGAGACCGTACGCCGGGTCTCGCCGCTGATCGACGACGCCGTGCTCAGCCCGCGCGAACGGCTCTGGCTCAACTGGGCCAACAGCGGCGCCGGGGGCGACATCGAGGTCACCAACATCCGCCTGCTCACCCACTTCGAGGCGGCCGGGCGGTCCCTGGCCGGGGGCGACCTCGAGGAGGCCTTCGAGCTGTTGCACGGCATCGTCATGCAGCTCTACTTCACCCCGCTGTCGGCCGAGGTCCGGGCCGCGGTCGTCGACTTCGTGCAGCGTACGGGTCTGGGCGCGGACCATCCGCGGATCACGCCCCTGCTCGCCCTGGCCGTGCCGCTCGACTACGGCAAACAGGTGGTGGCGGCCCTGCCCGGATTTGTCGCCGCCCCCCGCCCCGACACCCACCTCGCCTGGGCCGCGCTGGCCGTGGGCGCGCTCGGCCCGGCCAAGACCCTCGCCGCCGACGCGGTCACCGGCAGCCGGGCCCAACAGCGGGCCGGCCTGCTCACCCGGGCCCTGGTCACCCAGGCCTGGGTCGGCGTCTTCGCCAAGGACGCCCACCTCATCGACGGCGCCGCGGACGAGGCGGCCCGGCTCTCGGCCGAGACCGGCCAGCCCCGGCTGGTCATCCTGGCCCGGCTCGCCTCGGGCATGGCGGCCGCGCTCCGCGGCGAGCAGGCCCGGGCCGAGGAGATCGCCGACGACGCGGTCAAGGCCCTGCTGCCCGACGGCGCCCACGGCATGATCTGCCTGTGCCAGTACGTCCGGGGCCACGCGGCCCTGGCCGTCGGCAACGGGCCGGCCGCCTTCGACCACCTGCTGCGCACCTTCGACACGGGTGACATCGCCTACCACCCGACCATGCGGTTCTGGGCGGTCGGCTCGCTGGCCGAGGCCGCCGTCATGGCCGGCCGGGCCGCGCGGTTCGAGGCCCTGCTGCCCGGGCTCGAGGAAGAGGAGGCGGCGACCGGGTCGCCGGCGCTGACCCGGGGGCTCGTCTACGCCCGGGCGCTGCTGCGGCTGCGCAGCTCGACCGCCGACTACGCGCCCGACGAGATCGCCACCGTGCTGCCCGCGCACCCCTTCGACAAGGCCCGGGCCGACCACGCGTACGGGTCGGCGCTGCGCCGCGACCGCCAGTACAGCCGGGCCCGCCCCTACCTGCGGGCGGCGGCCAGCCTGTTCGAGGCCCTGGGGGCGACGGCCTGGGCCGACCGGTCACGCCAGGAGCTTCGGGTCACCGGCGAGACCGTACGCCGTACGGACGACCGGCTCACCGCCCAGGAGACGCAGATCGCCACCCTGGCCGCCCAGGGCCTGACCAACAAGGAGATCGGCCGGCGGCTGTTCCTCTCCCCGCGCACGGTCGGCACCCACCTCTACCGCATCTTCCCCAAGCTCGGCATCACCTCCCGCGCCGAGCTCGCGTCCGCCCTGGACCCCGGCGACCAGAGAGTCTGACCGGTCTCCCGGCCCGAGCCGGCCGCGCAGGCTGGGGCCATGGAACAGTTCCGCGTCACCAAGGGCCTCCCGTCGTACTGGCGGGTCACGTTCGGCAACGGGCCGGTCAATCTGATCGATCCGGACACCGTCGAGCAGCTGGCCACTCTGATCACCGAGATCGAGAACGACCCCGCGCTGACCGTCGTCGTGTTCCGCAGCGAGACCCCGGGCTACTTCATGGCCCACTGGGACTTCCTCTCCGACACCCGGCGGGTCGTGGCCATGCCACCCGGCCCCACCGGCCTGCACCCGTATCTCGACAACTTCGTGCGGCTCAGCAGGGTCCCGGCGGCCACGATCTCGGAGGTACGGGGCCGGGCGCGCGGCGCGGGCAGCGAGTTCGTCCTCGCCACCGACATCCGGTTCGCCGGCGACGAGGCGATCCTCGGCCAGTTCGAGGTCGGCGTGGGCTCGGTGCCCGGTGGTGGCCCGATGGCCCGCCTGGGCCGGCTCGTGGGCCGGGGCCGGGCGCTGGAGATCCTCCTGGGCGGCGACGACATCCCGGCCGCGCTGGCGTACGACTACGGCTACGTCAACCGGGTCGTGCCGGACGCCGAGCTCGAATCTTTCACCGACCGCTTCGCCCGCCGCGTCGCCGCCTTCGACAAGGTCGCCGTCACCGGCATCAAGACCCTGGTCGACGAGGCCACCCTGCCCCCGGACACCGAGCTGGCGGCCGGCCTGAAGTCCTACTTCGCCACCGCGGGCCGACCGCAGCACCGCCCATTCGTCGAGTTGCTGTTCGAGAACGGCCTCCAGCAGCCGGACGGCATCGAACGCGACCTCGGAGCCGCCGTCGGCGAGCTCCGGACGCGATGACCCGAGTGCCGTAGCCTGCCGGGATGACGGCGGATGACGTGCTCGGGTATTTCGAGACACTGTCGAACTGGGGGCGGTGGGGTGACGACGACCAGCTCGGCACGCTGAACCACATCACCGACGACGTCCGGCGGGCGGCGGCGCGGGCCGTGCGGCACGGCCGGAGCGTGTCCTGCGCGTGGGAGATCGGTGTTCCGGACGGGATGGAACGGTCGACCACGGCGTTCCTGCGCGCGGTCGACATGCCGGGGGCCGAGAACATGCCGGCCGCGTTCCAGGCCGACCGGCGCTGGGGCTTCTCGTCGGAACGGCTCGGGCTGTCGTTCCACGGCAACACCATCACCCACCTCGACTCGCCGTGCCACCTGTTCTGGGACGGCCGGCTGTACAACGGGCGGCCGCACTCCCTGGTCGACGCCGAGACGGGTTCGGCCTGGGGTGCGGTCACGGCCGCGGCGAACGGGATCGTCACGCGCGGGGTTCTGCTGGACATCGCGCGGCAACCGGGTGAGGGCGTGTTCCCCGAGGATCTACAGGAGGCCGAGCGCCGCCAGGGCGTGCGGGTGCGCTCGGGCGACGCGGTGCTGCTGCGGACGGGCCACGGCCGGCCCCGGCCCGAGGACGGTTTCCGGCAGCCCGGCTGGCACGCGTCCTGCCTGCCGTGGCTGCGGGAGCGGGAGGTCGCGCTGATCGGCGCCGACACTCCGCAGGACGTTCAGCCCTCGGGGTACGACGACGTGCTGATGCCGGTGCACGCCGTAGGCCTGGTCGCGATGGGCCTGTGGCTGCTCGACAACTGCGACCTGGAGGCGTGCGCGGCGATCGCGGCCGAGCTCGGGCAGTGGGACTTCCAGCTCGCGGTCGCGCCGATCCGCTTCGCCGGCACGTCCGGCAGCCCGGTCAACCCGATAGCCACCTTCTGAGGATCAGACCGCCGCGGGGAGATTGGCCGAGCTGAAGGCCCGGCCGTCGTCCGTCACCACAGCCGAGTCGTAGCCGTCGGCCGCCCGCTTGGCCAGCCAGGCGATCCCGGCCTCACCCATGGCCAGGGCGGCCGTGGCGTACGCGTCGGCCAGGGCCAGGTCGGGGCCGACCACGGTGACCGAGCGCAGGCCGCGGGCGGGCCGGCCGGTGCGGGGGTTGACCACGTGGTCGCCGCGCTCGTAGGTGCCGGAGGTGGCGACCGCCCCGTCGGTCAGGGCCAGAACCCAGCTGACCTTGTCGGCCTCCCACGGGTGGCGGATGCCGACCCGCCACGGGCCGCCGTCCGGGTGGTGGCCGCGCATCCGGATGTCGCCCCCGGCATTGATGTAGTGACTCGTCGAGCCGGCCGTCAGCAGGCGGGCCGCCGCCACCTCGACCGACCAGCCCTTCACGTAGCCGGACGGGTCCAGCGACCCCGTAGCGTACGCGTCGAAGTAACCGTCCGTATCGCGCCAGAGATCGGCGCAGGCGTCGAGGACGTGGCGCATGTCCGGCGACAGATCCTCGAGCTTGATCAAGCCCGTACGGAAGCGGCACACCTCACTGTCCGCTTTATACGTACTAAACCGGGCATCAACCTCGTGCAGCCAGTCACAGACGTCCGCGATCAGGGCGCGGAGCTCGTCGTCGGGACGATCGGGGGTCAGTTCGATGCTGACCGTCGTACCCATCACATGCTCGACGTGGCGCACAGAGCGTGACCCTACGCCTTTGCGGCGTCCAGCGCTGCCTGGAGGGACTCGGCGTAGGACTTGCTCGTGTAGGTGGCGCCGGAGACGGCGTCGACGTCCTTGGCGCTTTTCGCCCCGAGGGTCTCCTGCTTGAGGGTGGCCACGGCCGGCGGATTGATCGTCGCGCTGTCCGCGGTGGTCGGGTAGGTCGCCTCGGCCGCGGTGATCTCGCCACCCTCGACCCGGATCTGGACCTGGACCGTGCCGTACGGGTTGGAAGCGCCCTTGCCCTTGTAGACGCCGTCCTTCAGGCCGGACTTGGGCGCGGCCGGCTTCGATGTTGCGCCCGATTTGTTCCCCGCCGCCGACTTGGACGGCTTCGGCTTCGGCGTCGGCGTACCCGCCGCCAGATCGACCGGGGGCGGAGCGGCGACCGGCGCCGCCGGCGGCTGCACACTGAGCCGGACCCCGACGATCAGGGCCGCCCCGCTCAAAGTGCCGACGACTGCTGCGGTACTACGTCGCATCGGAAGAGACTCCTCTAGAACTCGAACGGGTCCAGGTGCAGCTGACTGTCGGGGACGTCCAGCTCGCGCAGGGTCGCCACGGCCGCACCGACCAGGCCGGGCGGGCCGCACAGGTAGACGTCGCGGCGGCTCACGTCGGGCACCAGGCCGAGCAGCCCGTCCGGCGTGAACAGGCGCTTCGGGCCCGGGTCGTTGCGCGAGCCGACGATGTAGCGGACCCAGGCGTCGCGCTGCTCGGCCAGATCCTCCAGCTCGCCCCGGAAGACGAGCTCGTCCGGGCGCGAGGCCCGGTAGATCACGATCGTGTCCGGCGGCATGTCCTCGAGCAGGGCCCGGATCGGCGCGATGCCGCTGCCGCCGGCGATCAGGAGCGCACGACGGCGCGTACGGCGCTGGGCCGTGAAGACCCCGAACGGCCCTTCGGCCCAGATCGGGGTGCCCGGCTTCATGGTGGCCAGGCGCGAGGTGTGCCCGCCGACCGCGGTGACGGTCAGGCGCAGCCACTGCGAGTTCGGGGCGGCCGAGAGCGAGAACGGGTGCGACTGCCACCAGCCGTTGCGGGTCAGGAAGCGCCACCGCATGAACTGGCCGGCCTGCGCCGGCAGCTTCTCCAGGTTCTTGCCGCCGATGTAGACCGAGAATGTGCCGGACGCCTCGCCGACCACCTCGGCCACCTCGAAGCGGTGCCGCACGTTGAGCCAGAGCGGCTCGACCAGCCGGCCCCAGACCAGGGCCGAGATCACCAGCGCGCCCAGGGCGGGCCAGAACACCGAGGCGAAACGGCCGCTCAGGTCGGCCCCGGTCGCCACCTGGTGCCCGTACCCCAGCAGGAGCACCAGGTAGCCGGTCAGGTGGATCAGGTGCCAGAGCTCGTACGGAAGCTTGGCCCGAGCCGCCCGGATGGAGATCAAGCTGATCACCACCAGGATGCCGGTGGCGACGGTGGCGCTGATCATCTCGGGGAACGTGGTGATGATCGTCCAGCCCTGGTCGATGACGCCGGTGTCGCCGGTCAGCGCGTAGCCGTAGACGATGAAGACGATGTGGGTCAGCACGAAGACCACGAGCGAGGTGCCCAGCCAGCGGTGCCAGCGCAGCAGGTCCCGAGCGCCGACCCACTCCTCGAGCCAGGAGACCCGGCTCATCATCAGCAACTGGACGAAGAGCAGATAGCCGCCGATCAGACCGGTGATCCGGCCCGCCGCCAGCATCAGGGTCGGGGTGTCGCTGACCGCGCCCGGCTGCGTGTCGAAGACCCACAGGGCGACGCTGGTGGCCAGGCCGGAGAAGAACAGAAGCACGGTGAGCAGGCGGTTGCCGGAGACGGCCTCGGCCGGCGGGCGCTCGTCGTCCATCGGCGGCTGCACCGAGCCGCTGGTCTTCCAGCCCGACGGCTCGTCCTGCGACTCGATCAGGATGTCGCTGCGGCGGAACTCGTCGTCCGGCAGCCAGTTGTCGACCTCGCGGACGCCGTAGCCGTCGGTGAGCCGCGGGTCGTCGTCCTGCGCGGCCCACGGGTCATCGCCGGGCGCGCCGCGCAATCCGGCGAAGTACTGCTCGTCCTCGTCCGGTGCGTAGCGCGGTTGGAACGTGGGGGGTCCCTGCGCCATGTCCTCACCCGTTCAGCCGTCGGCAAGCCGTCGGGAGGTTGTACGCACCCGGCGCGACCATCGCTCAACCGGATCCGGAAAATCTCGCCAGGTGGCGCCGCGATAGGTTCGGCGCATGCACGCCGACAACCCCGACCTGGTCACCGTGGTCGGCATCGGCGCCGGCGGCTGGTCAGACCTTGGCGGTACGCAACAGAGCGCGCTCCTCTCGGCCAAGGTGATCATGGGGAGTGGGCGCCAGCTCGGCCTCCTGCCGCCCTCGGTCTCCGCCGAGCGGATCGAGTGGCCGTCGCCGCTGCTCCCGGCGCTGCCCGGGCTCCTCGCCGCGCATGCCGGGCCGGGGGTGTGCGTGCTCGCGAGCGGCGACCCGATGTTCCACGGAATCGGGGCGACCCTGGTGCGCCTGCTCGGGGCCTCGGCCGTACGCGTGCTGCCGCACCCGTCATCGGTGTCGCTGGCGGCGGCGCGTCTGGGCTGGTCGCTGGCCTCGGCCGAGGTGGTGAGCCTGGTCACCGCGGAGGTGTCGGTTCTGCGCCGGGCGGTGAACCCGGGGCGGCGCATCCTTGTGCTGTCGCGTGACGGGACCACCCCGGCGGCAGTCGCGGCCCTGCTCGATTCCGTGGGCTACGGGTCGGCTGCGCTCACTGTTCTCTCCCAGCTCGGCGGGCCGGGCGAGGGCCGCATTTCCGCTTCGGCTTCCGATTGGGACAAAGCGGACGTCGATCCGCTGAACGTGATCGCGATCGACTGTGGCGAGGGGCCGGCGCTGTCTCTGGCGCCGGGCCTGCCGGATTCTTCGTACATGTCGGATGGGCAACTGACCAAGCGGGAGGTGCGCGCGGTGACGTTGTCGGTCCTGGCGCCGGTTCCTGGCGGTCTGTTGTGGGACGTGGGGGCGGGGTCGGGCTCGATCGGCATCGAGTGGATGCGTAGTCATCCGTCTTGCCGGGCTGTCGCGGTCGAGCCGCGAGCCGATCGCGTCGCGACAATTACGACGAATGCCTCGTCGTTGGGTGTTCCCGGCTTGCACGTCGTGCATGGGAGCGCGCCCGCGGCGCTGGAAGGGCTGCCGACGCCGGACACGATCTTCATCGGGGGCGGGCTGACCCGCGACGGCGTGCTCGACGCCTGCCTGGCGGCGCTGCGGCCGGGCGGCCGGCTGGTGGCCAACGCGGTGACGGTCGAGTCCGAGGCTTCTCTGGCCGCCGCATACGCCGCGCACGGCGGCGAGATGACCCGGATCGCGGTGAATCGGGCGTCGCCGGTCGGCGGCTTCACGGGATGGAGAGCGATGATGCCGGTGACCATCTGGTCGGTGACCCGATGACGGTCCACTTCATCGGCGCCGGCCCCGGCGCGGCCGATCTCATCACCGTACGAGGTCAGCGGTTGATCGCCTCATCTCCGGTCTGCCTCTACGCGGGGAGCCTGGTCCCGGTCGAGCTGCTCGACATGTGCCCACCCGGCTGCCGCAAGGTCGACACGGCTCAGCTCAACCTCGACGAGATCCTGGCCGAGATGGTGGCCGCCCATTCCGCCGGCCACGACGTGGCCCGCCTCCACTCCGGCGACCCGTCCGTCTTCAGCGCCGTAGCCGAGCAGATGCGCCGCCTCGACACCGCCGGCGTCCCCTACGACGTCACCCCCGGCGTCCCCGCCTTCGCCGCCGCCGCCGCGTCCCTGGCCCGCGAGCTCACCGTCCCCTCGGTGGCCCAGACCATCATCCTGACCCGCACCGCCGAACGCGCCACCGCCATGCCGCCGGGCGAGGACCTGCACACCCTGAGCGCCAGCCGCTCCACCATGGTCCTGCACCTGGCCGTCCAGCGCATCGAAGCGGTCGTAGCCGACCTGCTCCCTTCCTACGGCCCGGATTGCCCGGTCGCCGTGGTGGCCCGAGCCAGCCGCCCCGACGAGCTGATCCTCCGCGGCACCCTCTCGGACATCGCAGCCAAGGTCAAAGAGGCCGGCATCAAGCGCACCGCCGTCATCGTGGTCGGCCCCGCCCTGACCGCCGCCCAGTTCCCCGACAGCCACCTCTACTCCACAACCCGATGCCGCGAGTCCTGATCCTCGGCGGCACCACCGAGGCCCGAAGGCTGGCCACCGCCCTGCACACCCCCACCCCCTCACCGCACCCATCCCCTCGGCCGGCCTCATGCGCTTTCTCCGTAATCACTTCGTTGGCTGGGCGGACCTCATCGCCGCTTCTCCCGCCCGGCGAGGTGCGCATCGGGGGTTTCGGCGGCCCCGAAGGGCTTGCCGCCTACCTGCGCGCCGAGCGAATCGACGTGCTGGTGGACGCGACGCACCCTTTCGCCGCCGGCATGAGCGCCAACGCGGCCGCAGCCGCCACCGCCCTCGGTCTCCCGCTGATCGCCCTGCGCCGCCCCGGCTGGCACGAAGCCCCCGGCGACGACTGGCACCGGGTGCCCGACCTCCCCAGCGCCGCTGCCCTGCTCCCCCACCTCGGCCGCCGCGTCTTCCTGACCACCGGCCGCCAGGGCATAGCCGCCTTCGCCGCCGTCGACGCCTGGTTCCTGGCCCGCTCGGTCGAGCCACCCACCCCACCGATGCCCGCCCGCCTGGAGGTGCTGCTGGACCGCGGCCCCTTCACCCTGGACGGCGAGCGCCGACTCCTCGCCGACCACCACATCGACGTCCTCGTCACCAAGGACAGCGGCGGCCCCGCCGCCAAACTGACAGCCGCCCGCGAACGGGGCCTCCCCGTCGTGATGATCGACCGCCCACCGCTCGGCCCGGGCGTGGTCACCGCCGCCTCAATCGAGGAAGTCGTCGCCCACCTACTCCGCGTGTAGCCGCTACCCGCCGATCGGAAGGCCGACTCCGGCGGTTAACCGAACCACAAACGACGGGATAGCTCGCTGGGGAACGCGGCCGGATCCTTCGAGGATCGAGGCATGACGATTTCGCAAGCCTCGCATTCCGTTGTCTCCTGGCCCGCACGGCTGTGGCGAAGCTCCGTCTACGGCCTGGCGCTCCTGCCGTTGGCGTTGGCCGGCATCATCGCCGCCCTGGCCGGGCGATCGGGTGCGGCGGCCGGCTGGTGGGTGCGGCTGCGCGGATTCTTGGTCCCGCAACCACTACCGGCCCGGCGGCCGTCCGTTCTTGCCGTGCTCGGGCACAGCGCGCTGAGCGTTCTGCTCGGCGCCACGGCGTTGATCCCGCTCGGCGTCGAGTTGCTCGTGGTGCTTCGGGGGCTGCTCTACGGCGTGGTCGACCACGGCCCGTACGACCACTCCTGGGGCGGCCCCAGCCGGGCCGGCGCCTGGCTGACGCACTTCGCCGTAGGCGTCCCGATGGCCGCTGCCGCCGCCTTCGCCCTGGTGGGGCTGGCCGCCACCCACGAACGGCTGACCGCTGCCCTCGCCGGCCAACGGCGCGCACCCTGGGTGATCCCTGTGGCGCTGGTGGTGCCGCTGCCGGCGATCGTCTTCTTCATCGCCTGGCTCCACCAGATCTGAGAACTCCCGGGCTCGGCCCGATCTGACGCGGCCGGCCCCATTGAGCAGGCCGCTCGACCCGCCGGTGAGGGCCGGCATTCGGCAGCGCCGGGCCCACTGATTCAGCAGCGCCGGGCCCACTGATTCAGCAGCGCCGTGCCCGCTGATTCAGCAGCGCCGGGCCCGCTGATTCGGCAGCGCCGGCCCCGACCAAATTCGCCAGGCGGCTCGGGACCGAGCGCGCCTGGCGACGAAATTGAACCAGTTCAAGGGCAACCGGTCAGGCGGTGGCGTGCTTCGCCAGGAGATCGAGGATCTCGGCGGTAGTGCCCGTCTCGGCGAGGCGGGGGAAGATCTTCTCCACGCTGTTGCGGTGCGTGTCGGGGTCCAGGTCGCTCACCGCGTCGATCGCCACCGTGACGTTGTAGCCGTGCTCGTGGGCGGCGCGGGCCGTGGACTCGACGCCGATGCTGGTGGCGATGCCGGTGACGACGACCTGGGTGATGCCGCGGCGGCGGAGCTGCAGGTCGAGGTCGGTGCCGTAGAAGGCGCCCCAGTTGCGCTTGGTCACGACGATGTCGTCACCCGTGGTGAGCTCCTCGACGATGTCGTCCCAACCCTCCGGGCGGGGGCCGCCCGCGGCGGCGCCGGCGTCGGTACGGGCCCGGAGGGAGTCGGCGCCGTCGGGGCGTCCGGTCACGCGGACCAGCACGACCGGCAGGCCGTTCGAGCGGAAGGCGGAGGCGAGCGAGGCCGTACGGGCGACCACGTCGGACGCCGCGTGCGGGGTGACCGGGCGGCCGACGATGCCGCGCTGCAGATCGACCACGACGAGAGCGGTGTGCGGGTCGAGGGTGGTGACGGGCATGAACGTACCTTTCAGTTGGAGCTGCCGACCCGCGACAGGGAGCGGTCGGCCAGAACGAGGATCACCATCAGAACGGCCACGACGATCAGGAAGACCGCGAGTCCGTGCAGGCCGGCGGTGTCGGCGCCGTGTTTGAAATAGATGCCGGTGGCGGCCGACGAGACCATCGCGCCGAGATAGCTGAATGTCCGCAGCAGACCGGAGGCGGCTCCTATGCGTACGGGGTCAGCCTGGTAGTAAAGGGCGTTCTGATTGGCCAGGTTGTTCAGGCCCTGGGGCAGCCCGCAGATCAGCGTCAGCAGCACCGGCAGCCAGAGCGGACTGCCCGAGTTCAGCGTGAGCATCAGGACGCTCACCACCAGCTGACCCAGACCCCCGACAATCAACTTCCCTTTGTACGCCTTACGCCGGCCCGTCAAAGTCGAGATCACGATGGCGAACAACGACATCGGCAGCAGGACCAGACCGGCGTGTGAGGCGCTCAGCCCCCGTCCCGCCTCCAGCCACTGCGTGAAGCCGTACAGGATGGCGTACGACGCGGTCTGGGCGAGCAGCGCACGGACGTACGTCGCGATCAGTGGGGTGTTGCCACCGAAGACGCGCAGGTCGAGGAAGGGGTCGGGCGCGCGCAGCTCCCGCCGGACGAAGCCCGCGGCGCAGGCCGCCATGAGAGCCAGCAGCCACAGGTCACCGACGCCCGGGTCCATCAGGTAGAGCATCAGCGACGTCAGCGTGCCGGCGAACAAGCCGATGCCCAGGTAGTCGAGCGGGAACTCCGGCTTCTCGAGCTCGAACGAGGGCAGCCGCCGCAGGCCGAAGACGATGCAGGCCAGGGCCAGCGGAATGTTCACCGCGAAGATCGCCCGCCAGCCGCCGAGACCGATGAGCAGGCCACCGAAGGTGGGGCCGATGACGATGATGGTCTGCGCCGAGATGGCCAGGGCGGTCAGGACGCCGCCGGGACTGTCCTGGCCGGTACGCCGGGATTCGCTCCGGATCAGGTACATGGCGGCCGGGTAGCCGGCACACGTGCCGAGCCCGAGCAGCACCCGAGAAACGATCAGGACGCCCAGGTTCGGCGCGATCACGCCCAGTACGCCCGCGATCCCGACCAGGGCGGCGCCCGCCAGGTAGAGCTTGCGCGGCCCGTACCGGTCGACGAGCCGGCCCACGACCGGCTGCCCGGTGGCGGTGGCCAGGTAGAGCCCCGACACCAGCCACGCCGTCTCGGACGGCAGCGCGCCCAGGGCCAGCCCGATCGGCACCAGCGCCACCGCGACCATCGACGAGTTGATCGGGTTGAGCACCGAGCCGAGCACCATCGGCACGATCAAGCGCCGGTTGAAAGCCGTTCCCGAGTCGACGGCGGCGACGCTCACCGCCCGGCCAGACGATCGAGCAGCGGCAGCGCCGCCAGAATCGCCTGCCGCTCCTCCTCGCTGAAGTCATCGGCCAGCGCCCGCGCCATCCACTCCTCACGAGCCTGCCGCGAAACCCCGATCTTCTCGCGTCCGAGCTCACTCAGCGAGATCAGCTGCTTGCGCCCGTCCCCCGGATCCGGCGTACGCATCACCAGCCCCACCTGCTCGATAGCCGCAATAGTCGCCGCCATCGACTGCGGCCGCACCTGCTCCGCCACCGCCAGCTCGGACGACGACGCCGCTCCACCCTTCTCCAGCCGGCTCAACACCGACGTCTGCGACGGCGTCAGCTCATCAAGCTTCGCCACCTCCCGCAGCCGCCGCCGCAACCGACTGAAAACCACCCGAACCTCAGTAGCCGCCCGAACCGCCGACTCCGGAATATCACCCACACCCCCACCGTAGAACTCTTCAGCCCAACCTGACAAGTTCAACCTGAAGAACCCCGCATAGCAAGGACCTCGCAACAGGCACCCAGCGGCGCAGGCGTCCGGAAGCCGGCCCGGATGGCGGCGGTAGCGCGGCTGGTCGGGGGCCGGCGAGGGTGGTCGCGGCTGCGCGGATGGTCTGGTGCGCGGATGGTCTGGTGCGCGGGTGCGCGGGTGCGCGGGTGCGCGGGTGCGCGGGTGCGCGGGTGCGCGGGTGCGCGGGTGCGCGGGTGCGCGGGTGCGGTGTTGCGGAT
>NZ_JBFAOX010000048.1:0-15683 GCF_040675435.1 Actinoplanes sp. NPDC049598
CCGCGCCCAGCTCCGGGCCCCGCGCCCAGCTCCGGGCCCCGCGCCCAGCTCCGGGCCCCGCGCCCAGCTCCGGGCCCGCGCTCAGGCCCAGCCCGCGCCCAGCTCCGGGCCCCGCGCCCAGCTCCGGGCCCGCGCTCAGGGTTAGCCCGCGCCCAGTTCCGGGCCCGCGCTCAGCCCGCGCTCGGCCCCGGCCCGCGCTCAGCCTGGGCCCGCGCTCAGCCCCGGCTCGCGGCTCAACCCGCGCCCGCGAGCGCCGGGCCCCTGGCCCGCGCTGGAGCCGCCGAGCCCCTCCAGGCGCCGGGTGCCGAGCCGCGTCAGTGAGGAAGGGCCGGCGGGGGCTGCTTGGTCAGAGGGCGTCTGGCTGGTTGAGGGCTGGGTGCTTCTCGCCGGGAGTGGCGTACCAGGCGGCGGTGTCGCCGGACAAGGCCGCTTCGATGCGTAGCTTCGACCAGTCGTCGAGCGTGGGGAGCGCGTCGGGGGCGAACCAGCCGACCTCGAGCGACTCGTCGTCGGCGACGGCGGCGTCGGTGGACAGCGCGCGGCACAGGAACCAGACGTTCAGGAACTCGCACTGGTCGCCGTTCGGGTAGATCACGGGATGGCTGGCCACCCCGGCGACGCGGACGATCTCCGCTCGGACGCCGGTCTCCTCGAACACCTCGCGCAGCGCGGCGTCGGCCGGCTGCTCGCCCGGATCGATCGACCCGGCCGGCACCGACCACCGCCCGTTGTCGACGCGGCGGGCCAGCAGCACCCGTCCGTCGTCGTCCACGACGACCCCGCTGGCGCTTGGCAGGAACAGCAGATCGTGGCCGATGTGCTCGCGCATGCGCACTACATAGGGAGGAACAGGCACCAACTCACCCTACTGCCCATGATCCAGCCCGCCAGGCCGTTCCCGCAGCGAGGGCGTGTCCCGCGCCCCGGCGGTCAGACGCCCGCCTTGTTGGCGGCGGCGAGCAGGTGTTCGGCCGCCTGGCGGAGGCCTTCGATCTGATCCAGCTCGGTGTCCTCGTGTTCGATGTTGACGGCGATGTCGGGGTCGACGGCATACAGGGCTTGCAGGAAGGGCACCCAGAAGTCGTCGCCGTGGCCGCGGCCGACCGCCACGAACTGCCACGAAGGGCTTTCGGGCCACTGGTTGAGCGTGTTGGCGCCGCCGAGATTGAGCGGGTTGCGGTCGGCCGGGGTGCGAGTGAAGCGGTCGTCGAGCACCCCGTACAGCTTGACGTTGTCGCCGTTGATCCGGGTGTCCTTGGCGGCGGCGTGGAAGACCAGGTCGCCTAGGTGGCGCACGGCGGCGACGGGGTCGATGCCCTGCCAGAACAGGTGGCTCGGGTCCATCTCGGCGCCGACGTGGGTGGCGTTGGTCTGCTCGACCAGGCGCATCAGGGTGGGCGGGTTGAAGACCAGGTTGTGCGGATGCATCTCGATGCACACCTTGACGTCGGCGGTGGCGGCGCGGGCCTGGATGTCGCGCCAGAACGGGACGGCCACCTGCTGCCACTGGTAGTCGAGGGTGTCCAGGTATTGGCTGTCCCACGGGTTCACCACCCAGTTGGCCACCTTGGCCCCGGGCTCGCCGCCGGGCAGGCCCGACATGGTGACCATACGCTTGACGCCGAGCGCGGCGGCCAGGTCGATCGTGCGGTGCAGGTCGGCCGCATGCTTCGGGCCGACCCGCGGGTCGGGGTTGAGCGGGTTGCCGTTGACGTTGAGCCCGGTCAGCGTGATGCCCGCCTGCTGGAAGCGGCCGAGGTAGTCCTCCCGGGCGCCGGCGCTGGCCAGCAGGTCGTCGATGGGGATGTGCGGCGCGGCGATGAACCCGCCGGTGTTGATCTCGGCGCTGGTCAGGCCCAGCTCGCCGAGGATCTTCAGGGTCTCGTCGAGGGAGCGGTCGTGCAGGCAGGCGGTGTAGGCGCCGAGTCGCATGGGGACTCCTCAGATCTGGACGGGTTTGTCGGCGGCCGACACGACCGCCTCGAGGACGCGCAGGTTGTGCAGGCCGTGTGCCAGGTCGAGGCAGGGCGGCAGGTGCTCCACGCCGGCGATCTGGTCGAGGAAGGCGCGGGCCTGATAGACGAAGAAGTCGTTCTGCCCGTGGCCGACGGTGGGGAAATCCATGGGCAGGCCACGGGCCACGTACGGATGCCAGGGGCCGACGAAGACCGTACGGGCGCCGTTGACCGAGGTCTCGGCGCTGCCGTCGACGATGCTGAACTCGGCCGGCCGGGTCATCTCGAAGGAGGCGGATCCGTTCTCGCAGAACAGGTCGACCCGCAGCGAGTTGGCATGGCCGAACGCGACCCGTGACAGCGAGAAGGTGCCGACCGCGCCGCTCGCATAAGCCGTGGTGAAGGTGCAGACGTCTTCGTTCTCGACTGGGACGAGCTCGTCGCTGACCTCGACGCCGCCGGCGTGGCCGACCGCGACACCGAGCGGTTTCGGCCGCTCCTTGACCAGGGTGGCCATGGTCGTGCCCTGCACGCCGGCGGTGGGGCCGCAGAAGAACTCGGCCAGGTCGGTGAGATGGCTGCCGATGTCGGCCAGCACGCCGGAGCCCGGGCCGCCCTGATAACGCCAGCTCATCGGGCGGGCCGGGTCGAAGCCGTAGTCGCACCAGTAGTTGCCGACGAAGTGGCGGACCGGGCCGAGCCGGCCCTCGACCTCCCGCTTGATCGCATTGAGCGCGGGGGAGCGGCGGAACGTGAAGCCGACCGCGCCGACCTGGCCGGGCGCCGCTGCGGCGGCCGCGACCATCGCCTCGCCGTCGCGGACGCTGGGGGCCAGCGGTTTCTCGCAGAGGACGTGTTTGCCGGCGGCGAGGGCCGCCTCGACGACCTCGCGATGAAGGCTGTTGGCGACGGCGACGCTGACCGCGTCGATGTCGGGGGCCTCGATGACGGCGCGCCAGTCGGTCTCGGCGCGGGCGTAGCCGTAGCGCCGGGCGGCATCGGTGGCGAACGGCTCGTGCAGGTCGGCGATGGCGACCAGCCGGGGCGCGGGCAGGTCGAGGTCGAAGACGGTGGCGGCGGTGCGATAGGCGTTGGCGTGCGCGCGGCCGACCATGCCGGCCCCGATCACGGCCACGCCGATGGGCGGGTGAGTCATCTGGGGGACCTCGCTTTAAAGCGCTTTAAGAACTCCTGTAGCATCGACGTTGATCTCGATCGGTGTCAAGGCTGCTGCGGGGAGTAATAAAGTGGATCAGCGACCGCGCCTGTCGGACGTGGCGGCTCACGTCGGGGTCTCGCCGGCGTCGGTGTCGCTGGTGTTGCGGGGCGCGCCCGGGCCGAGCGCCGAGACGCGCGAGCGGGTGCTGGCCGCCGCCGCCGAGCTGGGCTATCGGGCCGACCGCACGGCCAGTCTGCTGGCCCGCCGCCGCCGGCATCTGCTCGGCGTCATGCTCGACGTGCGCAACCCGTTCCACGCCGAGCTCGTCGAGGAGCTGCACGTCGAGGCCGACCGCGCGGGTTATGAGGTCGTCCTCTCGACGCTGACCCGCAACCGTGACGAGGACGGCGCCGTCGAGACCCTGCTCGACTTCCGCTGCGAGGCGCTGATCCTGCTCGGCCCCGACTCGCCGGGCTCCTCATTGGACAAGCTGGCCGAGCAGGTCCCGTGCGTAGTGGTCGGCCGCATGGCCCGGGACGCGCAGGTCGACGTCGTGCGCTCGGCCGATGACGTCGGCGTCGGCGCCGCCCTCGCTCATCTGATCGATCTCGGACACTCGCGCATCGCGTTCCTCGACGGTGGCTCCGGTGCCGTGGCCGCTGCCCGCCGTCGCGGCTATCGCCGCGCCATGCACCGGGCCGGGCTTTCCGCGCAGGTCCTGCCGGGTGACCACACCGAGGAGGGCGGGGTACGGGCCGGCCGGCAGCTGGCCGCCTCGGCGGAGCGGCCGACCGCCGTCGTCGCCTCCAACGACCGCCTGGCCGTGGGTGTGATGGACGCGCTCCTGCGGGCGGGCGTCGACGTGCCCGGCGAGGTCTCGGTCGTCGGTTACGACGACAGCACGCTCGCCCGCCTCGCCCACATCGACCTGACCTCGGTCAACCAGGACGCGCCGGCTCAGGCCCGCAACGCCGTACGGGCCGCGGTCACGCGCCTGGACGAGGGCCGCGCCCGGCGCACCGAGATCGTCCTCGTGCCCCACCTGGTCGTGCGGGGCAGCACGGCGGCCCCGGTCAGCCGCACTTGAGCACGCCGGCCCGCTCCTTCGCCTGCAGGACGTGCCGGGCCGCGTCGTCCACCCGCGCCCGGAACGCCTGATCCTTTTCGGCCCTGTCGATGAGCGCGGCCGACATGGGCTTGGCGTTCGACGGGACGATCGTGAGCACCATGTCGCCGCCGGCGGCTACGAAACGTACGGCCCGCTGTGCCGGGGGAAGCGTGCTGGCCGCCACCGCCGCACCAAGGTCATCGGAGATGACGAGGCCCTTGAAGCCGAGCCGGCCGCGCAGCAGGTCGGTGACGATCGGCTTGGAGTAGGCCGCGATGGCCGAATCGTCGAGCTTCGGGTAGGACGCCGACGAGATCATCACCGCGGCCGAGCCGGCGCCGATGCCGGCGGCGAAGGGCTGGAGGTACGGATCGGTGGCCGTCGCCGTGGTGTCGACCGCCCTGGTCGATGTGTCGGTGTTCGCGCTCACCCGGCCGAGCCCGGGGAAGTGCTTGAGCGTCGTGAGGACGCCGGCGTCCTGGGAGGCGGGCACGACCGTCTTGATCGCGGCGGCGACTTGGGCGGGCTCCGATCCGTACTGCCGCTTGAAGGCGCCGATAGGCGGGTTGTCCTGGCCGATGTCGGCCGGCACGGTGTCGGCGACCGGGGCCAGGTTGAGGTTGACCCCGATCGCGGCGAGGCGGCGGGCGCTCTCCCGCGTCGTGCTGCGCAGCGTGGCGGCGGGGCCGGAGCCGAGGCGCTGAGCCGACGGCAGGATGGGGAAATCCGGGCCCTTGAGGGTCTGGACGCTGCCGCCCTCCTGATCGAGGGCGACCAGCATCGGCAGGGTCGCCTTGCCCTGCAGGCCGGCGATGTCGCCCCGCAGCTCGGCGGCGGCGTGCGTGCTGCGGCCGCGCAGGAAGATGCCGCCGAGCCGGTAACGCTGGACGGCGCCCGCGTAGCCGCTCGGCGTGTCGACCGGGACGCCGACCATGAGCAACTGGCCCGCGCGGCCGGCCAGGTCGAGCCCGTCGAGCGTACGGGTGACGCAGTCCTTCGGCGCCGCGCTGGTCGGCGCCGCGCTGCTCGGAGCGGGCGCACTGGTCGGAGCGGCCTCGCTGGCCGGGGCGGCCTCGCTGGTCGGGGCAGCGGCCGTCGGCTTTTCCGCGGCGTTCGTGCCGCACGAGGTCAGGGCCAAGGTCGTCGCGACCGCGGCGGCGGCCCGGAACTGCCAGCTTCTTCTCATCGGCGCACAGGTTAGCGCGCGCCCGCACCATCGGACCTAGGCCGTACGGAGCCCTTCGAACGCTATCCGGGTCAGCGCGTCGGCGATGGCCTCGGCGCCGCCCGAGCGCGGGCGGTACCACTCCGTCAGGGAGTTGACCATGCCGAGGATCAGGCGCGCGGCCGTCGCCGGCTCGATGTCGGGGCGGACGCCACCCTCGGCCTGGGCTTGTTTGACCAGGTCGGTGACGATGGCGTCGAAGTCGCGGCGGCGGGCCAGGGCGTGCTGCTCGGCCTCGGTGTTGCCGCGCACCCGCAGGAGCACCGTCACGTACTCGAAGCGCTCGGCCAGCACGAGCACGCTGCGCCGGACCAGCCGTTCCAGCCGCTCGGGGGCGGGCAGGTCGAGCGCGCACACCTCGCCGGCCGCCTCGAAGAGGCCGTCGAGCGCCCGGTCCATCGCCATCTGTAGCAACTGCTCCTTGCCGCTGATGTGGTGGTAGACGCTGGACTTGGTGATGCCCAGCGACTCGGCGATGTCGAACATGCTGGTGGCGTCGTAGCCGCGCTCGTTGAACAGCCGCACCGCCGCCGCGAGCACGGCATCCTGGTCATGACCGGGTCGTCCGCGCCGGCGCGGAGCCGCGGGCGGGGTCACGTTGATGCCATCCTGTCTCCCAGGGGTTGATTACCGGCCGTTCGGTCGGTAAATATGAGCACAGCCAAACGCGATGGAGCGACGATGACAACCCCCACCGAGTTGTACGAGACGCATTCCGACCTGCTGGATCAGGCGATCCGCGCCGCTGCTGTGCGCGACTACTGGTCCGCATTCCCCGAGTCTCCCAGCAAGTCTGTGTACGGCGAGCAGGCCGCTCCCGAGGGCGAGCGCGCTTTCCGTGCGCTGTTGGGCCGGACCTTCCCGATCGAGGTGCCCGGCGCGGCCGGCACTGTCTCCACCGAGCGCTCACCCTACGGCGTCGAGCTGGGCGTCAGCTATCCGAAGGCCGACCCGCTCGCTGTGATCGCCGCCGCCCGGGCCGCGACCCCCGGCTGGCGCGCCGTCGGGCCGCAGGGCCGGGCCGGCGTCGCCGTCGAGATCATCAAGCGGATCAACGCGCGCAGCTTCGAGATGGCCCACGCCGTGCAGCACACCACCGGCCAGGCCTTCGTCATGGCGTTCCAGGCCGGCGGCCCGCACGCGCAGGACCGCGCCCTCGAGGCCGTGGCGGTCGCGCTGGCCGCCAGCACCCGCATCCCGGTCGCCACCGAGTGGAGCAAGCCGCAGCGCGGCGGCGACCCGCTCCAGCTGGCCAAGACCAGCACGGTCGTCGGCCGCGGCATCGGCCTGGTCATCGGCTGCACGACGTTCCCCACCTGGAACAGCTATCCCGGCCTGTTCGCCAGCCTGGTCACCGGCAACCCGGTGATCGTCAAGCCGCATCCGGGCGCCGTCCTGCCCCTCGCGATCACCGTGCAGATCTGCCGTGAGGTCCTGAGCGAGGCCGGCCTGAGTCCCGACCTGGTCACCCTCGTGGCCGAGGAGCCGGGCGACGGCGTCGCGGCCACCCTCGCCACCCACCCCGACGTACGGATCGTCGACTTCACCGGCTCCAGCGAGTTCGGCAACTGGCTGGAGGCCAACGCGCGCCAGGCGGTCGTCTACACGGAGAAATCCGGTCTTAACACGGTCATCGTCGACTCCACCGCCGACTACAAAGGGCTGCTGCGCAACCTGGCCTTCTCGCTGTCGCTCTACAGCGGCCAGATGTGCACCACTCCGCAGAACATCCTGGTCCCCCAGGGCGGCATCACGACCGACGCCGGTCACCGCAGCGTGGAGGAGTTCGGCGCCGACCTGTCGGCCGCGCTCGACAAGCTGCTCGGCGACCCGGCCCGTGCCGCCGGCACGCTCGGCGCGATCGTCAACGACGGCGTCCTGGCCCGGCTCACCGAGGCGGGCGGGGCGGCCGGCGTGATCCACCCGTCGGCCGAGGTTCCCGACGAGCAGCATCCCGGCGCCACCATCCGTACGCCCGTGGTGGTCCGGCTCGACGCGGCCGACGACAAGGCCTACACGCGGGAGTGGTTCGGCCCGGTGTCGTTCGTGATCGCCACCGAGTCCACGGCGCACAGCCTGGAGATCTTCGTCGAGACGGTCCGCGCCCACGGCGCGCTCACCGCCCTGGTCCACTCCACCTCGCCCGAGGTGCTGGCCGCGGCCCGCGACGCCGCGCTCGACGCCGGCGTGCACCTGGCGGAAAACCTCACCGGCGGTGTCTTCGTCAACCAGACGGCGGCCTTCAGCGACCTGCACGGCACCGGCGCCAACCCGGCCGCCACCGCCTCGCTGTCCGACGACTACTTCGTGACCGGCCGGTTCTTCGCCCTCCAGTCCCGTCACCACGTCGCCAAGGAGCAGGCCGATGCCTGAGGCCTTCCTCGTCGGTGGGGTGCGCACCCCGCAGGGCAAGTACGGCGGTGTGCTCGCCGGGGTCCGCCCCGACGATCTCGCCGGGCTGGTCGTCCGCGAGGCGGTCGGCCGGGCCGGTGTTCCCGGCGAGGCTATCGACGAGGTGGTGCTCGGCGCGGCCAACCAAGCCGGTGAGGACAACCGCAACGTGGCCCGCATGGCGGTGCTGCTCGGCGGCCTGCCCGACAGCGTGCCCGGTTACACGGTCAACCGGCTCTGCGCGAGCGGCCTGACCGCGATCGTCTCGGCCGCCAACGCGATCCGGGCCGGTGAGGCCGACGTGATCGTGGCCGGCGGTGTCGAGTCGATGACCCGCGCACCCTGGGTGATGCAGAAGCCGGGCACCCCGTGGGCACGGCCCGGCGAGGTGGTCGACACCTCGCTCGGCTGGCGCTTCACCAACCCGGTCTTCAAGGAGCACGACCGGTCCGCCGGCAGCGCCCCGGAGGACAGGCGCATCACGCTCAGCATGGGCGAGACCGCCGAGGAGGTCGCCGCGCTCGACGGCATCACCCGCGCCGAGAGCGACGCCTTCGCGTTGCGCAGCCACGAGCGGGCCGTCGCCGCGATCGACGCCGGCCGCTTCGGCGGGGAGATCGTGCCGGTCGGCGACGTCACGACCGACGAGATCCCGCGCCGCGGTTCCACCTTGGAGAAGCTGGGCGGCCTGCGCCCCGTGTTCCGCTCCGGCGGCGTGGTCACCGCGGCTTCCTCGTCACCCCTGTCCGACGGCGCCGCCGCGCTGGTGGTCGCCAGCGGGGAGGCCGTGAAGAGGTACGGGCTGACGCCGCGCGCCCGCGTCGTCACCTCGGCCAGCGCCGGCGTTGCCCCGCAGTTGATGGGTCTCGGCCCGGTTCCGGCCACCGAGAAGGCGCTGGCCCGGTCCGGCTGGGGCGTCGGCGACCTCGACGCCGTGGAGCTGAACGAGGCGTTCGCGGTGCAGTCGCTGGCCGTGATCCGCCGCCTCAAGCTCGACGAGGAACGGGTCAACGCCGACGGCGGCGCGATCGCGCTCGGCCACCCGCTGGGTGCCTCGGGCGCGCGCCTGACCGTGACCCTGCTCGGCCGCATGGAGCGCGAGAGCGCCCGCCGCGGCCTGGCCACCCTGTGTGTCGGCGTCGGCCAGGGCGTCGCGATGCTGCTGGAGCGCGCATGAGCACGCTCGTGGTGGAGGAGCTGGACGACCGCGTGGTCGTGACGTTGCGGCGGCCCGAGGCGCGCAACGCGATCAACGCGGCCATGGTCACCGAGCTGCACGAGGTCTGCGCGTCGCTCGAGGAACGGCCCCGGCTGCTGTTGCTCACCGGTGACGGCGGCACGTTCGCGGCCGGGGCCGACATCGGCGAGCTGCGGGAGCGCGGCCGGGAGCAGGCGCTGCAGGGGATCAACAGCCGGCTCTTCGACCGGATCGCCCGGCTGCCGCTGCCGACCGTGGCCGCCGTCGACGGTTATGCGCTCGGCGGCGGGGCCGAGCTGGCGTATGCGTGCGACCTCCGGCTGGCCTCGCCGTCCGCCGTGTTCGGCAACCCGGAGCCGGGGCTGGGCATCCTGGCCGCGGCCGGGGCCTGCTGGCGGCTGCGCGAGCTGGTCGGCGCCTCCGTGGCCAAGCAGGTCCTGCTCGCCGGCCGCCGGCTCGACGCCGACGACGCGCTGCGGTTCGGCCTGGTGGCCGAGGTGGTCCCGGCCGGTGAGCTACTCAAGCGGGCGCACACTCTGCTCGACCGGATGGCCCGCTCCGGCCAGCTCGCCCTGCGGCTGACCAAGCTGGTCGCCGACGGCGGCGGTCACCCGCTCACCGACGACCTGGCCCAGGCGATCCTCTTCGAGTCGGCCGAGAAGCGCGAGCGCATGGACGCCTTCCTGGCCGGGGGCCGCTCATGATCACTCCAAGCGTGCCGAAGATCGCCGGGGTGGTCGGCGGTGGCCGGATGGGCGCCGGCATAGCCCAGGTCCTCGCCGTCGCCGGGTCGGTGGTCGGCCTGGTCGAGCGCGACCGGGCAACCGCCGCGGCCGCCCGGGACCGGGTCGCGATGGGTCTGCTGCGGGCCACCGAGAAGGGTCTGCTGGGCGAGTCGGTCGACGCCGTCCTGGAGAGGCTGCTGCTCGTCGACGACGTGGCCGCCCTGAGCGCCGACACCGACCTGGTCGTCGAGGCCGTCCCCGAGGACGCGGCGCTGAAGGTGCGGGTGCTCGCCACGGCCGAGCAGGTGGTCGGCGAGCACGCCGTGCTGGCCAGCAACACCAGCTCGCTGTCGATCGCCGGGCTGGCCGACGGGCTGAGCCGGCCCGAGCGCTTCCTCGGCATGCACTTCTTCAACCCGGTGCCCGCCAGCAAGCTGGTCGAGATCGTTCTCGGCCCGCAGACCGGCGAGGCCGTCCGCGACACGACCCGGTCCTGGGTGGCCGGGCTCGGCAAGAGCGAGGTCGTGGTCCGCGATTCTCCGGGCTTCGCGACCAGCCGGCTCGGCGTGCTGCTCGGGCTCGAGGCGATCCGGATGCTCGAGGAGGGCGTGGCCGACGCGGCCTCGATCGACCGGGCCATGGAGCTCGGCTACCGCCACCCGATGGGTCCGCTGCGCTCGACCGACCTCGTCGGCCTCGACGTACGCCTGGCCATCGCCGACCACCTGCACCGCGAGCTGGGCGAGCGGTTCGCGCCGCCGCGGCTGCTGCGCGACAAGGTGGCCGCCGGTGAGCTCGGCCGCAAGACCGGGCAGGGCTTCTTCTCCTGGGAGGTGTCATGAGCGACCAGCAGGTGTCCGCCGAGGACGAGCGGGTCTTCACCGCGACGATCGAGAAGGACCAGCGGGTCGAACCGCGCGACTGGATGCCCGACGGCTACCGCAAGACGATGATCCGGCAGATCGCCCAGCACGCCCACTCCGAGATCATCGGCATGCAGCCGGAGGGCGCCTGGATCACCCGCGCGCCGTCGTTGCGGCGTAAGGCGATCCTGCTGGCCAAGGTGCAGGACGAGGCCGGGCACGGGCTCTACCTGTACTCGGCGGCCGAGACGCTCGGGGCCGACCGCGGTGACCTGACGCGGCGGCTGATCGAGGGCCGGCAGAAGTACTCGTCGATCTTCAACTACCCGACGCTCACCTTCGCCGACGTCGGCGTGATCGGCTGGCTCGTCGACGGCGCGGCCATCTGCAACCAGGTGCCCCTGTGCCGCAGCTCGTACGGGCCGTACGCGCGGGCGATGATCCGCATCTGCAAGGAGGAGTCCTTCCACCAGCGGCAGGGCTACGAGCTGCTCATGACGATGATGCGGGGCACCGACGCCCAGCGCGAGATGGTGCAGGGCGCGGTCGACCGCTGGTGGTGGCCGTCGCTGATGATGTTCGGCCCGCCCGACGCCGAGTCACCCAACACCGCCCAGTCGATGGCCTGGAAGATCAAGCGGCACACGAACGACGAGCTGCGGCAGCGGTTCGTCGACATGACCGTCCCGCAGGCTGAGGCGCTCGGTGTCACGCTGCCCGACCCGGATCTGCGGTGGAACGCCGAACGCGAGCAGTACGACTTCGGCGCGATCGACTGGTCGGAGCTTAAACGGGTGATCTCCGGCGACGGGCCGTTGAACGCCGAGCGGATAGCGCGCCGCCGGCAGGCCGACGAGGACGGCGCCTGGGTGCGAGAGGCGGCCGCGGCGCACGCGGCCAAGCGGACGGGGGTGCTCGCCAAATGACCGGTGCACACAGCAGCGGCGAGATCAAGCACGAGTGGCCGCTGTTCGAGGTGTTCGTGCGGGCCAAGCGCGGCCTCAACCACGTGCACGTCGGGTCGCTGCGGGCGGCCGACCACGAGATGGCGCTGCATCACGCCCGTGATCTCTATACGCGGCGCAACGAGGGCGTGAGCATCTGGGTGGTGCGCTCCGACGACGTGGTCGCGTCCGGCCCCGACGACAAGGACGCCTTCTTCGCGCCCAGCGGCGACAAGGCGTACCGGCATCCCACGTACTACTCCATCCCCGACTCCGTGCCGCACATCTGAGGCCGCCATGTCCTTCGACGACGCCTACCAGGCCCTCACCGACCACGACGACGACGCCCGCTGGGCGTACGGGACGGGCTTCGCCGACCCGCTCGCCGGCGTGGCCACCGCCCTGCCGGACGGGGTCGACCGCGGCGACCTCGCGGCGTACTACCTGATGCTCGGTGACGACGCGCTGGTCCTGTCGCACCGGCTCCAGCAGTGGATCACGCGGTCGCCCGAGATCGAGGACGAGCTGGCCATCGCCAACATCGGCCTCGACCTGCTGGGCCAGGCCCGGCTGCTGCTCACCCGGGCCGGCGAGGCCGAGGGGGCCGGCCGCGACGAAGATCAGCTCGCCTACCTGCGTGAGGCCGGCGAGTTCCGCAACGTGTGGCTGGCCGAGCGGGCCGACGCCGACTTCGCGGAGCTGGTGGCCCGGCTGCTGATCTTCTCGACGTGGCGGCTCGCCCTGTTCGACCGGCTGGCCACGACCGGCGATCCGGTGCTGGCCGCGATCGCCGCCAAGGGCGTCAAGGAGGTCAGCTACCACCGGGAGTACGCGGCCGGGTGGGTGGTCCGCCTCGGCGACGGGACCGAGCTGTCCCACGCCCGCATGCAGGCTGCGGTCGACGCGGTGCTGCCGCTGGCCGAGGAGCTCTTCGCAACGCATCCGGTCGAGCGCCGCCTGGCCGAACTCGACGTGGCGGTCGACCCGTCCGTCCTGCGCGACGAGTTCGACGCGGTGATCGCCGAAGTCCTGCGCGTGGCCACGCTCGACCGCCCGGCCTCCCCGGTGTCGTCGGCGTCCTCGGCTCAGGGGCGCGACGGTGTGCACGGCGACGAACTGACCGAGATCCTGGCCGAGCTGCAGGGGCTGGCGCGGGCAACGCCGGGCGGTGTCTGGTGAGCGCGCCGGCGGTGACGGCAGCCGATGTGGCCGCGACGGTGACCGATCCTGAGCTGCCGATGCTGACCCTGGCCGAGCTGGGCATCATCCGCGACGTCGAGGAGGGCGCGAGCGGGGTGGTCGTGACGATCACCCCCACCTACTCGGGCTGTCCCGCGATGGAGGCGATCCGGGCCGACCTGCTCGCGGCGCTGCGCGGGGCCGGGTACGAGCGGGCCGAGATCCGTACGGCGCTCGCACCGGCCTGGACCACCGACTGGATCTCCGAGTCGGGGCGGGCGAAGCTCGCCGCCGCCGGCATCGCGCCGCCCGGCCCCGCGCCGCGGCGGGCCGCCGGGCCCGTGCCGCTGCTGCTCGGCGTACGGGACGGCGGGGTCGCATGCCCACGCTGCGGGTCGGCGCGGACCGAGCGGATCACGCCGTTCAGCGCCACCGCGTGCCGGGAGCTGCGGCGGTGCCCGGCCTGCCACGAGCCGTTCGAACACGTCAAAGCGATCTGAGCGGGGGAGACGATGGTGGTTCGCGAGTTCTACCCGCTGCGGGTGGCGCAGGTCGAGCGGCTCTGCGACGACGCGGTCGCGGTGACCTTCGACGTTCCGGCCAAGCTGGCCGGGACGTACGAGTTCCGGCCCGGGCAGTCGCTGACCGTGCGCCGGCCCGGTGACGAGCACGACGAGCGCCGGTCCTATTCGATCTGCGCCCCGGCTGGCAGCAAACCCCGCATCGGCGTGCGGGAAGTGCCCGGCGGGCTGGTCTCCGGGTGGCTGGTGCACGAGGTCCAGGTCGGCGACGCGGTCGAGGTGGCGCCGCCGTCCGGGACCTTCACTCCCGACATCGAGGCCGGCGGCCGGCACGTGATGATCGCGGCGGGCTCGGGCATCACGCCGGTGCTGTCGATCGCCACCTCGTTGCTGCGCAACCCGCAGGCACAGGTCGCCGTGCTGTACGGCAACCGGCGGGCCGACACGGTCATGTTCGCCGAAGAGTTGGCCGACCTGAAGGACCGGCACCCGTCCCGGCTCGAGCTGGTGCACCTGCTGTCGCGCGAGGCCCGCGAGGTCGACCTGCTCAGCGGACGCCTCGACGCGGGGAAGCTGCGGGCGCTGCTGCCGGTGCTGCTCGACGTGCCGGCCGTGGACCACTGGTGGCTGTGCGGGCCATTCGGGATGGTGACCGACGCGATCCAGGTCCTCGGCGAGGCCGGCGTCCCGCCCGAGCGCATCCACCGGGAACTGTTCTGGGTGGACGAGGCGCCACCCGAGCCCGTACGCGACGAGGCCGCCACCGCCACGGCCGACGGTTGCGAAGTGACCGTCCTGCTCGACGGCCGCTCCACGACAGTGACCGTGGCCGCCGGCAACACTGTCCTCGAGGGCGCGCAACGCTCCCGCCCCGACCTGCCCTTCGCCTGCAAGGGCGGCGTCTGCGGCACGTGCCGGGCCCGCGTGGTCGAGGGCGACGTGACCATGCGCCGCAACTTCGCCCTGGAACCAGCCGAACTGGCCGCGGGTTTCGTCCTGACCTGCCAGTCGGTGGCCACCACGCCCAAGGTCACCGTCACCTTCGACGACTGAGCGGTGCTGTCACCGGTCAGCACCGGCGCGCTTACGCCCGCCCATCTCGTCGGGCACAGGAAGGACGACCAGACGGCTCGGGTCGGTGGAGAGGAGGCGTACTACAGGAAGGAGTGAGTGACCCGCTCGGCCTCCACGCGCGCGTTCAGGTTGGCCGGGTTGAGGTTGGCGCAGAGGATGATCGAGGCGCCGGCCACCATCGGGGTCAGGAGCCAGGTCAGGGGCTGCTCCTGCGTGGTGGCGTCGATCAGCACGCGGTCGCCGGGGCCGATGCCGCGTTGGGCGGCCAGCTCGGCGGCTATCGCAGCGTAGGCGCCGTAGGTGGTGCCGTCGACGGTGGCGGGGGCTTCGGGGGCCGGAGTTATCGACGGGGGAGCGGCGCCCAGGTGCGGGTGTACGGCGGTGGGGTAGTCGCGGTAGCCGCGCGGGGGCTCCGGGGAACGGCCGGGGAGAAGGGAGAGTACGAATTGGTCGGTGCCGATGGGTACGTCGTCCAGCCAACTGTCCACGCGGCGGCGATGAACAAAGGTGACGTCCAGGGGTGCGCCGGCGGGGGAGAGGCCGGCGGTGGCCCAGTCCCGGTAGGAAACGGCTATGCCGGCGGACCAAGCGCCCAGTAACACGGCGGCGGTCTGCCAGTGCGGGGGCAGTAGCACGGCGGCGGTGCTGCGCGGGCCGTGACCACATTCGGTCGTGAGCAGGGCGGCGGTGGCGGCCGCCCAGGTGCCGAGCTCGCTCGCGGTGAGCGCGGTGCGTTCGCCGGTGGCGTCGTCGTAGTACGTGATCAGATGATCGTGCCCGGTCATGGACCGTAGCCTAGGCCGCCAGGTCCAGGCGAAGCTCGCGCGCCTCGGAGGCGTACCTCGTGAGGAGGTGAACCGTTCGGGGGCCGGCTACGCCATCCGGGGTAAGGCCGGTGCGGGCCTGGAAGATGCGAACGGTTTCGGTCAGGGCGTCGTCGCCGGGAGCCGGGGTGAGGCCAATCTCGGCAAACAGCTCGCGCACGCAGTCGGGGTCGGCCGGGGGCGGCGCGGCGGTCCAGCCGACCAGGCCACCGACGGCGGTGCCGACAACGCTGAGCATTCCTCGTGCGGACATCTCGTAACCTCCTGCTGAAGTGGGGTGACTCCAGCATCGGGCGGACGTCTGTGCCCGGCATCGGACCCGCGTCTCTCAAAGCTGTGCCCGAGTGCGACTTTCGGCCGATGGTCAGCTGCGACCTGCGGGGTCGAGGGCGAGAGCGGCGACGGGCCGCGGCGCGGGTGGTGGCGGGCTGCGACGCGGGTGGTGGCGGGCCGCGGCGCTAGTTGGTGGCCCGGCGTGGTGGCGCTTGGTGGCAGGCTGTGGCGCGAGGTGGTGGCG
>NZ_JBFAOX010000048.1:15779-48244 GCF_040675435.1 Actinoplanes sp. NPDC049598
GGCGGCTGTGGCGCGAGGTGGTGGCGGCTGTGGCGCGAGGTGGTGGCGGCTGTGGCGCGAGGTGGTGGCGGCTGTGGCGCGAGGTGGTGGCGGCTGTGGCGCGAGGTGGTGGCGGCTGCGGCGCGAGGCGGAGGCGGCTGCGGCCCGAGGTGGTGGCGAGCTGCAGCGCTAGGTCGTGGCGCGGGGTGGTTGCGGTGGTGGCGGGCTGCGGCGCCGGTGGTGGCGGGACGCAGTGAGGCTGGTGGGGGTCGCGGTGCGAGGGCGGGCCGCGGCGGGGTGGCGTCGCGCGGGTTGTGATGGGTGGCGCGTCGGATCAGTGCGGCCTTTAGCGGCACGCGGTGGTGCTGGCCAGGGCGAACAACTTCTTGGCCTGCAGGTCGGGGATGCCCTGGGCGCGGAGTTCGCGCACCACGGCGGGGGCCTTGCGCCCGGCGGCGAGGCCTTTGCAGGCTTGTTCGCCGAGGGCGGCGACTTCCTCGTCGCGTCGGTCGATGGTGATCTCCGGGAGGTCGCGCTGCACCGCGGCGACGAAGGGTCGCATGTCGGGAGCGCTGGGTTGGCGCGTCTTCTGCGGCGTGCGCGCGGGGGTCTGCGGCGCCCGGGTTTCGGGCGTCTCGCGGGGCGCGGCCCGCGTCGAGGGCGGGCTGGGTGCGGCGGCTTGCGGCTGAGTGGTCGTCTCTTGCTGTACGGGGGTGACAGGCGCGGCCGTGGGTGCGTGCTCGGGGGACGAGCACGCACAGAGAGCGCCGACCAGGGCAGCGGCGACAAGACCGCCGGCGAGCTTGCTCATCAGGCGACCGCCGCGGCGTGCACGAGGGCGGGACTGGTCGGCGGCCAAGCCGGCATCTCCGGACGCGGGGTGATCGCCGGCCCGAAGGGCTTGCGCTCCACCCGGGTAGGCCCGATGTCTCCTCGGAACACGCGGGAACCGACTCGCCCGGCCGGCGAGGCCGGCGAGGGCGGCGAGGGTGGCGAGGGCGGCGAGGGCGGCGAGGGTGGCGCGGTAAGGGCGGGGCCTCCAACCTGCGTGGCGGAGCTGGCTTCGGTGGCGAGGATGGCCGGGGCAGCCGGCGTGGTCGGCGCGCTTGGCGTGGAGAAGGTCATCGACGCCGACAGTGCAGCGGGCATGGCGAGGACGGTCGGCGTGGGGGGTGCGACCGAGGCGGTGGCCAGCGTGGCCGGCACGGCGGAGACGGTCGGGGTGGGGGGTGCGACCGGGGCGGTGGCCAGCGTGGCCGGCACGGCGGAGACGGTCGGGGTGGGGGGTGCGACCGGGGCGGTGGCCAGCGCGGCCGGCACGGCGGACGGCGCCAGCGGGCGGCTGTGCCGGGCGGTTGATTTCGCTTCCGCTGCGGCGGTCTCCCTGGAGATGCGCAGGTCTGCGGGACGACCCGACGTGACTGGGGTGCGGGAGGGAGACGCGGAGGAAAGCTTGGGGTCCGGGGTGGGGAATGGGGCAACTGGGACGAAAAGCACTCGACGACCGTAGGGGGTGTATGGGCGTACCTCAGCCGCCGCGCCCACTGATGGGCGGTAACCGAACCCGGGAGGGTGACCCGGGGCGTACAGCGAACCCACAGACGGCTCACCGCTGCTGAACAAGAAGCGGCGTCAAGGTAGTTGCATCAGCCAACGAAGCGAGGCGCCGTCATGACCGATCTGATGAACCGGCCTACCGATCCCAGCGAGTCGTCCTGGGCCGGTGAGTACTACAGCCGGTACAACAATGTGACTCCGCCGCTGCCGCCGTCGGCCGGGGGGAGTCGGTGGCCGCGCCGGATCGCCGGGGGAGCGGCGCTGCTCGCGCTCGTTGCGGGAGCGGGGACGGCCGGTGGGGTGGTGGCCGAGCGCTACCTGATCGACCACGGTTCGACGACGGCCGCGACGGCGACCACGGCCAGTAGCACGGCCGCCGTGACGGAGAGCGAAGACTTGGCGGCGGTCGTCAGCAAGGTGCAGCCGAGCATCGTCACCGTCATGGTCGATGGGAACCAGGAGTCGTCGCTCGGTTCGGGGGTCGTGCTCAGCTCGACCGGACTGGTTCTCACCAACAATCACGTGATCTCGTCGCAGGGCACCGTGAGCGTCCGGCTGTCGAACGGGACGACCGTGCCCGCCAGCGTCGTCGCGACCGACACCACCCACGACCTGGCTCTGGTGCAGGCGACCGGGCTCACCGAGCTGACCCCGGTCACATTCGGCACCGACGACAGCGTGGCCGTGGGGGACACGGTTCTGGCCTTCGGCGCGCCGCTCGGGCTGGAGAACACGGTGACCTCCGGCATCGTCTCCGCGACCGACCGGAGCATCGACACCGGGACGGAGAAGCTGACCGGGCTCTTCCAGACCGACGCCGCGATCAACGAGGGCAACTCGGGTGGCGCCCTGGTCGACCTGTCCGGCCACGTGATCGGGATCAACGTGGCCATCGCGACGGCCAGCGACTCGTCCACCGGCAGCATCGGTGTCGGCTTCGCCATTCCGGCCGACACCGTCACCGGCGTCATCAAGCAGCTCGAGAGCCAGGGCAGCTGACCGTTCGGCCCGGGAGTCCGACACGCCCGAGCCGTGGATCGCCGGCCGATCGGCGAAGGCGGTAATGCCCGGCCTGTACGGATCCGAGCGTCAGCAGCCGTTACCGAGGCGCTGGGCGATGACGGCGGAGGTGTAGCCCTCGCAGTAGCCGCCGCTGCCCAGGTTGATCGGCCGCCAGACGCGGGTGTCCGGGTCGTACTTGAAGAGCACCCCGGCCGGGTCGACGTTCTCGACGATGGTCTTGGCCGTGGCGAAGCCCTGATAGCAGGTCGCCGACTGCAGGCCCGTCGCCGGGGCGGTCCTCTCGGACATGTTCTTGTCGGCGCGCAGCGCCCGGTAGAGAACCTTGGCCGTGACCGGGCATGGGTCGGCGGCGCGCGGGCCGGTGGACCCCCGGGTCGCCGTCGCGACCGGCGGGGAAGCGGCGGTGGACGAAGCGGACGTGGGCGACTCGGAGGTCGGCGACGCGGTAGTCCCCGAGGCCGGCGGCGCGGTCGTCTCGGAGATCGACGGAGCGACCGGCGACGCGGTGGCAACCGGAGCGGCCGCCGTGCTGACGTGCTCGGGGGTGTCACAAGCGGCGAGCGTGAGGCCGGCGAGGGCAAGGGCGACCGTGGCGGTGATGGCGCGCATGGAATCGTTTCTCCTGGTGCTTTCGGATTGTGCTGTCTTCCGTTGTGATGCGCGCACTGTCGATCCAGTTCTCGCATTGCATAACGACCGGGTAACGGTCAGTGCGGCGGCTCGGGCAGCCCGGCTGCGAGCTGGTTGAGGGCGCCGATGAGCAGGGCTTTCACGTCGGTCGGGCAGCTTCCGGTGGCCAGGAAATGCTTGGTGGTCACGGTGTTCGCGGCCAGGACGGTGGCGGCGACCAGCTTCGGGTAGAGGTCGGTCTCGGGGTCGGTGCCGGTGCGCGCGGCCACGGCGGCGGCCAGCGCGGCCTCGGCGTCGGCGGAGGCGCGCAGGGTCTCGGCCCGGACCGCGGGGCTGTCGATCATCAGGCGCAGGCCGGCGATCCACGCCTCGGAGTCGCGCGGCGGGCGGGGGGCTTTCTGCTCGAACTGGGCCATCACCGACTGGGTGATCGCCTCCCACAGGGGCTCGCCGGCGGGCCGGTCGCGCAGCGCGGCGGCGACTTGCAGACAGCGGTCCAGGTGGCGGGAAGCGACGGCCTCGGCCTTGCTGGAGAAGTAGTTGTTGAACGTGCGGGCCGAGACGCCGGCCGCGGTGGCGATGTCCTCGACAAGGACGCCGTCGTAGCCGCGCTCGACGATCAGGCGGATGGCCGCCCAGCTCAGCGCGGTCCGGGTGGCTTGCTTCTTGCGTTCCCGGAGTCCCACCCATCAACAGTAGCCAGCCGTGCGCACCCGGCAAAGATGCGCAATCCGCATCTTTGCCGGGCGTGGCCGCGTCAGCCGGCCAGGTGGCCCCACCGGTCCTGGAGCTCCTGCCAGGTGCCCTGGTCCTCGACCTTGCCGGCGATCAGCACGACGACGTGGTCGGCCTGGCTCAGGGCGGCCCGTTTCGAGGTGGAGCCGACGACCGTGACGCCGTGGCTGCGCAGGGCGCGCCACAGCTCGAGCTCCGTGGTCACGTCGAGCGCCGAGGAGACGTCGTCGGCGATCAGGAGCTCGGTGCGCGGGGCCAGGGCGCGGGCCAGGGCCAGGCGTTGCAGCTGGCCGCCGGACAGGCGGGTGCCCTTGTGGCCGATCAGCAGCTGCAGGCCGCCGCCGGCCGCGGCCAGGTCGTGCTCCAGCTGGGCGGTGGAGACGGCGTCGGCCGCGTCCACCTCGTGGCCGAGCTGGATGTTGTCGGCCACCGTGCCGGACAGGACGCGGGGCAGCTGGGCCACGTAGCCGACCTGGTTGGGGCGCAGGAAGACCTCGGGCTCGTCGACCGGCTCGCCGTTCCAGACCAGCTCGCCGGTGTGGTGGACGATGCCGGCCAGGGCACGCAGCAGCGAGGACTTGCCCGCCCCGACCGGGCCGAGCACCAGGACCAGCTGGCCGCGCTCGACGGTCAGGTCGACGTCCTGCGCGCCGACGGTGCCGTTCTCGTGCACGGCGCTGAAGCCGCGCAACTCGAGCCGGCGCAGCGGGTTGCGCGGGGCGGTCGGCGGGGCCGGCGCGGTGCCGGCCGACAGGTCGACCCCGGGCACGTCCTTGGAGTACTCGGACTCGCCGGTCATGGCCACCGTCCGCTTGGTCCAGACCCGGGCCGACGGGAACTGGGAGACCAGCGAGGCCGTGGTCCAGGCGAACCAGCGGGCCGAGCCGAGCGTGGCCACCGCGATCAGGGTCGCCGCCGACGACAGCGAGCCGGCCAGGTAGAGCGCCCAGGCCGCGATCGGCAGCAGACCGCTGGCGATCGACGGGGTCGAGCGGGCCCACACCTGGATGGCGATCTCGCGCCGTTGCAGCTCGCTGCGGGTGAAGTCGAGGCGGGCGAGGTGGGCCAGCACCGGCTCGGTGGCGCCGGCCAGCTTAACCGTGCGGGCCGCCGACAGCGAGGAGACCAGCGACGTCGCGAACGCGGCGCGGGCGGCCACCGTACGCCGGGCCGCGCTCTCCAGCCGCGGGCCGAACAGGGTCGCGGCCAGGCCGGAGAGCACCATCGTGCCGATGAAGAACAGAGCCGGCACGAACGACTGCGAGGCCAGCGTCATCGCCACGATCATGACGAGGCTGGTCGCGTTGTCGATGAGGTTGTCGGCCAGCATGACCACGCGTTCGGTGTCGCCGCCCTGGGCGACCACCTCGGCCGGGGTGTGCTTGCTGACCCGGCGCGGGCCGATCTGGCCGTGCACCAGGCGCATGCTGATCCGCAGCATCTGCCGGACCCACCACTCGGGGAACCAGGCGCCCGTGTAGTAGAGCGTCGGGATGGCCACGAGCAGGCCGGTCGCGATGCCGATGGCCGGGTAGAGCGGGTTGCCGGCGCCGTCCACGACGTTCGACCAGAGCAGCGGGAGGATCGCCCCGTCCAGGCCGAGCAGTACGAGGATGGCGAACAGGGCGACCGCGCCGAGCCCGTACCTCTTGTCGTTGGTCGTCAATCGGGCGATCTCGCGGAACGTGCGGGCCTGGGGTTCCTCGGGCAGCGGCGGCGGATCGACCGGTGGCAGCTTGTTGGCCAGCGCCTCCGCCCCGAGCTCGCGCTGGGCCGCGGTGTCCCAGTCGTGTTCCTCGACCAGCACCCCGCCGCCGCCGTTGACCGGGGCCGGCACGGACAGGTTGCTGCTGGCCATCAGCTCGGCGAAGCGCCGCGACTCGCGCAGCGGGCCGGACTCGAGCACCTCGCCGTCGGCCAGCACGACCACCTCGTCGCAGCGCTGCACCGAGGACAGCCGGTGGGCCACGATGACGCCGATGCGACCGGTGAGCAGGCGGTCGGTGGCGCGCTGGACCCATGACTCGGTCACCGGGTCCATCCGGGCCGTGGCCTCGTCGAGGATCACCACGTGGGGGTCGCGGACCAGGATGCGGGCGAAGGCGACCAGCTGCTCCTGGCCGGCCGAGAGCTTGTAGCCGTTCTCGCCGAGCCGGGTGTCGATGCCGTCGGGGAGGCTGGCCACCCAGGCGCCGAGGCCGAGCTCGTCGAGCGCGCCGGCCGCCTTGGGCAGCAGCTCGGGGTCGAAGAGGGCGACGTTGTCGGCCAGGGTGCCGGCCAGGATCTCGGTGCGCTGCGGCACGATCGCCGTCCACCGGCGCAGGCCCTCGACGTTCATGTCGTTGAGGTCGACGCCGCCCAGGAAGACCGTGCCCCGCGGCACGTCGACGGCCCGGGTCAGCACCTTGGCCAGGGTCGACTTGCCGGAGCCGGTGCGGCCGATCAACGCGTACGACCGGCCGCGGGCGAAGGTCAGCGAGACGTCGCGCAGGGCCGGCGGGCGGCCGCTGTCGGACTCGCCGTAGCGGAAGGTCAGGTTGCGGACGACCAGGTCGCCGTCGACCGGCGGGACGCCCTCGGTGGGTTCCTGCGGAACATCCTGCAGGAGCTGTACGCGGCTCCAGGCCCCCAAGGCGTTCTGCAGCTCCGGAACCATCCGGGTGACGTGCTCGAGCGTGCCGCCGAAGCCGAGCGCGAGCAGCCAGACCGCGGTCAGCCGGGCGCCGTCGATGTGGCCGGTGAACAGGGCCCAGGCGCCGACCACGACCAGCACGGCGATCAGCGACCGGGTGATCGTGCCGGCGCCCATGGTGATCCGGGCCGAGGCGCGCCAGACCAGCCGGCCACGCCGGAGCACCTCGGCCGCGCGACGGGCGTACAGCCGGCGGACGTAGGGGGCGGCCAGGCTCGTCCGCACGTCGTCCTGGCCGTGGATGGACTCCTCCATCACCGCGGCCAGGTCGGACCAGGACTCCTCCTCGGAGATCCGCAGCGGGGAGATGCGCTGGATCGGCTTGCTCATCGTGACGTAGAGCAGGATCGACACCAGCACCATGCCGATGCCGGCCGGCCACCACACGAAGAACGCGGTGAAGATCGAGAAGAGCGCCACGGCCACCGACTGGGCGATCCGCACGCCGCTGCCGCGCAGCTGGGAACCGACCTCGTAGACGTCGGCGTCGATCCGGTCGAGCAGCTCGCCGACCGGCGTGTTCTCCAGGGCCGGCAGGTCCTGCCCGAAGGCCACCCGGTTGAGCCCGCGGCGCACCTTGGCCGCCCAGTCGGCGGTCAGCCGGGAGGCGACCAGGCCGACGAAGACGTCGCTGAGCACGGAGGCGACGAGGGCGGCGGCGAGCACGGTGAACAGGGACATGGAACGGTCGACGAGCACGGCGCCGGCCAGCGCGAGGGCACCCGCCTGCCCGGCGGCACCGAGCAGGATGAGGGTCGCCACGAGACCTGTGCGGCCTTTCGAGGTGACCCACAGGTCGCGAAGCAGACGCATTGACGTAGTCCTTTTGGGAGCGGTGGCGCTGAGGGGGGTCTGTCCATCCTTGTCGGCGGCGGGGAGGTCTTCAACGGAATTACCTCGACGCCGGCTATCGGCTCGGTCACTCTCGGCGTCGTGCGAGATCTTCCTGCGGCCGTACGGACCAAAGCCCCACCCACCTGGCTCGAGGCGCTCCCGGCGCTGGTGGCCGGGATCGCCGGCGACTGGGGTCTGACGATCGGCGATGCCTTCGGCGACGCCACGGAGGCGTACGTCGTGGCCGTCGAGCCGGCCGCGGTGCTCAAGGTGCACCTGACCCAGCGGGCGGCGTTCGAGGAGGCCACCGTGCTCGGCCGGGCCGCGGGCTGTGCGCGCCTGCTGCGCTCGGATCTTTCCCGCAACGCCTTGTTGATCGAGCGCCTCGGTCCGCCCATGTCGGAGATGTCGATCGATCAGCCGCGGCGGCTGGAGATCCTCTGCGACCTGGCGAGTTCGATGTGGGTTCCCGCGCCGGCGGTTGATCTTCCCGACGGGGCTACGAAGGCCGCCGCGCTCGCGGCCGGGATCACCCGCCGCTGGGAGGCACTGGGCCGGCCGTGCAGTCGCGCCGCCGTCGAGCAGGCCCTGAGCGCGGCCGCGAGCCGGGCCCGTAACGGCGGTTCCGCTGTTCTCTGTCACGGCGATGTGCATCAATGGAACGCGCTGTGGTCGGGCTCCGGCTACAAGCTGATCGACCCTGACGGCGTACGGGCCGAACCTGAACTTGATCTTGGCGCCCTGATGCGGGAGGACCCGGTCGAGCTGATGACCGGCGACCCGTACGACCGGGCCCGTCTCCTGGCCGACCGGACCGGCACCGACGCCACCGCGATCTGGGAGTGGGGCCTGGCCGACCGGGTGGCCACCGGCTTGGTCCTGCTAGCGGCCGGGGTCGAGCCGGTGGCGTCGGAAATGCTGGCCGCCGCCGATCACATCGCCGGCCAGGGCAGCTCCACCTCGACGGGCCGTCGGTAATCGACGCCCGGCACGTCGAAGCCGTACAGCCCCCGGAACTGAGAGCGGAACCAGCCGACGTCACCCATCGTGGTGGTCCACCGCTTGGCCACCCTGGCCTGCACGTCCCGGTCGAGCTCCCAGCGGTCCAGCCGGATCCGGCCCGCCTCGTCGAGGTCGAACGGGGCGGCCCCGGTCAGCTGATCCCACAGCTGGACCGACTGCTCGACCGGTGACTGCAGGCGGTCGCCCAGGACCTCACGCAGCAGGCTGACATAGAGGGCGATACCCGGGATGGCGGTCGAGGCCTGCGTCACCGCGGCCCCGTTCACCGAAGTCAGCGCGGACACTCCGGGCAACCGGTCCAGCTCGACGGCGGTCGCCTCGAGGTGCGCCTTGGCGGCGCCGATGGTTCCGGCGCGATAGATCGCCGAGGTCAGATCGGAGCCGATGTACGAGAGCGCGACCGTCCGGAACCCGTCGCGCAGCAGCCCCCGCCCGGCCAGCGCCCGCACCCAGAGCGCCCAGTCCTCACCACCCATGACCTTGACGGTCGCCGCCGCCTCGTCCGGGCTCGCCGGTTCCGCGCTGACCTCCCGCAGCGCCGGCTCGCCGTCCCGGTCGAACTCGAGCGTCCGCGTCGTGTGCACCCCACCCAACGGCTTGATCACCGACTGGTACGTGACGCCGGTGCCCGGATCGGTCCGCCGCGGCGCGGCCACGCTGTAGATCAGGTAGTCCACCCCGCCGAACCGCTCGGCCAGCAGATCGAGGATCTCGGTCTTGGTCTGATCGGCGAACGCATCGCCGTTGCGGAAGACGAAGTCGCGCCCCAGCTCGCGGGCCAGCCGGTCCGTGGCGATCGCCCGGTACCAGCCCGCGGTGGCCGTGCGCCGCCCCGCCGGCCGCTCGAACCCGATGCCGACCCCGCGGATGCCGTGCCGCACCAGCCCGGCGACGGTGGCCGCCAGCCCGTACCCCGCGGTGGCCCCGATGATCAGGGCGACCGGCCCCTCGCCAGGGCCCTCCGGCGCGACGCCGGCCTCGGCCCGCATGCGGGCGACACTCTCGAAACAGCCGGTGGGATGGGCGTCGAGCAGCAGGAAACCCCGCCCACTCGGATCGACGACGCGCTCGGACATGACCGCGACCCTATCGTTCCGCCATCGTGAACAGCGTCCGCAGCAAGTGCGCGTACCCCCGCGCGTCGTCGATGGCACGATGCGTGTGCTCGACGTGGCCGAACCACTCGGCGGGCAGATCCCGCGGCGCCACCTCGGTGACCGGCCGCCCCGTCACCGCGGCGGTGTAGCTGCGCAGACAGAGTCCCGAGCGCACCTCGAAGAGCATGTCCTTCTCGTACGGCCCCTGAACGACCCCGTACCGGGTGAAGCGCCGCAGGTAGTAGTCGATCCAGCCGCCGTCGAAGGCGAGCGGGTTCGCGGTGAAGACGCACGGCCCCGGCAGCCCTTTCACCCAGTCGGCGAAACGCGTCATCTCGGCCGCCACCGGCCGCGGGTCCTCGGTCGCCGCCGCCCACGCCTCGGGAAACGTCTGAAACCAGGCGTACGTATCCGGATTCGCCGCCGCCCCCGGCAGCGGCTCGAGCACCGTCTCGAACTCGCCGACCTCGTTGCCGTTCCCGTCAACCGCCACACTGGCGAACGACAGCATCGAGTTGGCCCCCGGCCACGGACCATCCGCCTCGATGTCTGTCACCACATAGATCAAGTCACTCAAGCCGCTCTCCTCCGCGCCCCGGGCGTCCCATCCTCGAACACCGCGTCAAGGGCGTGGCGCGCGGTCACTGCATCGTTGAGTTGGCGTCGAACTTTGTGGTGGTTCGCCACTGGTCGTAGGGGACGTTGGCCTCGGATTTTGAGCCGTTGAGGACGGCGAAGGCGTTTTCACCGGTTTCGTACGTGTTGTTGTTGATGGTGAGGTTGGGGCGGCCGCTGTCGATCTGGAGGCGGTAGACGACGGTGCCCGAGTTGCGGAAGACCGTGTTGCCGGTGATCTTCAGGCCTTCGATGCTGCCGGCGAAGTCGCCGCCGGTGGAGAGCAGGAACGTGAACTTCTGCAGGCCGCTGAAGTTGTTGTTGCTGACGGTGTTGTTCTCCGCGCAGCGCAGCACCAGCCCGGTGTCGCTGTCGAAGCCGGTGGGGCCGGCGCCGCCGATGGCGCGGTTACCGGTGAAGACGTTGTTGGCGCAGCCGCCGCGGCCGCCGGTGCCGGTCTCCAGGACGCCGTCGTTGGCCTCGAAGGTGTTGCCGGTGATGGTCAGGTTGGCCGCGTCGTAGATCTCGATGCCGCCGCCGTCGGTGCCGTAGTCGGACGACGGGCCGTGGTTGTTGCGGACCGTGTTGTTGCGGAAGACCGGGCCCGGGTCGGCCTGCACGAAGGTGGCGGCCAGGCCGTAGCCGCCGAAGTCGTCGTTCTTCACGGCCGTGTTCTGAATGATCACGTCCTGGTCGTGGACGTTGTTGTTGTCCACCACCACGCCCTGGCCGCCGCCGCTGACCACGATGCCGCCGCCGTTGCGCATCACCTCGGAGCCGGTCACGTGCACGTCCTGCGAGTCGGTGACCAGGATGCCGTAGCAGCCGACCTGGAGCCCGGCCGAGTTGGTGCCGTGGCTGTCCTGCACGGTCACGCCGCTGACGGTCACGTCGCTGGTCTTGTGCACGCGGATGCCGCTGCCGTGGTCGCCGGTGATGTTCACGTCGGCGTTCGGCTTCGGCACGCACCCGCGTACGGTCAGGTCGGCGATGGTCGTCCCCGTCGCGGCGACCAGGATGCCGTCGCGGACGCCGGCCACCCCCTCGACCGTCGCGTGTTCCTTGGGCGCGCTGGTCACGGTGAGGTTGGGCCGGGCGATGGTGAACGGGTCGTACGAGCCCTCGCGCACGAAGATCTTGGCGCCGGCCGGCGCCACCTCGACGGCGTGGGCGATGGACCGCCAGGGCTTCTCCGGGCTGCCGTCGGAGTCGTCGGTGCCGTGCGTGGAGACCCAGTAACCGGGGCCGGCCGCCTCGACGTCGGGCGGTCCTTCATAGAAGTACATGCGGTAACCGGCGGCCGCGACACCGCCGAGCACGAGAACGACGAGCAGGCCGAGCCACCGGCGGCGACGGCCGCCGGCACGGTGCGTTCCGCTCACCCGTTGAACAGAGGGTCGGCCGACATCGCCTGGTACGCCTTGAGCGCGGCGGCGGTCGAGTCGATGCGCCACTTCTCGGTGGAGCCGGGGTGAATGTCGGTGTCGAACCATGAGACGGCACCTACCGCCGGGCGTGTCTTGACCCACTGGTGGAACGAGGTGATCCAGTCGGGTTTGGTGGAGCCGCCGCGATCGGTGGCGGAGACCTCGGTGATCATGATCGGCTTACGCGCCGAGTACGTCTCGTAGAACTCATCGAACATCTCACCCGGGGTCTGCGACTCGGCGTAGCCCGAGACTCCCGCCCAGTCGACGTACTCATCACCTGGATAATAATGTGAGAGAGCGTTCCAATCCGCGTCGGGGTAGGAGTTCCAGTTCGGGCTCCAGACCCAGCTCACGTTTCGCGCGCCCTCGTCGGCGAAGATCTGGTGGATCCGGCGGTACGCCTTGACGTAGCCGGCGGTGTCCTGGTTGTTGGCCGGGCCGCCCCAGTCGTAGTAGTCCCGGTTCATGTCCCAGCCCCAGCGCAGCAGGGTGGGCACCTTGCGCTCGGCGATCCGCCGGGCCGCCTTGGCGATCCGCTTGTCCGACGAGCCGTTGTTGACCTGCTTGTAGTACGGGCCCTCCCACGACACCATCAGCGTGCTCTTCGAGGTCACGTACGGCAGGGAGACCGGCAGGCTGTCGGTCCACGAGTAGAACCGGTGCACGATCCGCGGTGGGCGCCCGAGCTCCTTCTTGCGCAACGCCAGGCCCTCGGCCGTGGTCAAGCCCTTGAGCTGGGTGTACGCGCCGAGAAGAACCTTGCCCTTCTCGTACGGCACCGTTCCGCCGCCCTCGAGGACCGCCGCCGGTTCGGCCGGCGCCCCGGACGACGGGGCCGGGGGCTGGTGCGACTGGACCGGTGGCGGCGTGTCGTCCGAGCGGTAGGTCTTGCAGCCGGCCAGGGGGAGGGCGGCCAGCGCGGACAGGCCGAGGAGGCTGCGGCGCTTCATGTCAGGTTCTTTCCGAATCTCCGGGCGACCTTGCGGGCGACCCGCCAGCCGGGCTGGGCGATCTGTTTCACCTTGGGGACGAGCCCGGTCTCGCCGGTCCGGACGAGCCGGACGAGGTCGGGGCCGCTGTGGTCGGGGGTGGGCTGGAGGCGGGGGACGGCCAGACGCTTCTCGCCGGGGGTGTGCAGGCGACGGCCGACCTCGGTGGCGTTGTCGTAGCCGGTGGACGCGACGACGTCGCGCACCTGCCGGCTGTTGTAGCCGTGCGGGTACGCGAACGACCGTACCTTGATCTGCAGCCGTTGCTCGAGCTGCTGGTGGCTGTCGACGATCTCCGAGCGGAGCTGGCCGGGCGGGAGCACGTCGAGCGGGTGGTGGATCATGCTGTGGTTGCCGATCTCGACGCCCGCGTCACGGACCTCGGCCAGCTCGTCCCAGGTGAGCATCGGCCCGAAGTCGGGGGCCCACTGACCGAGCCAGCCGGCCGTGCCGCCGAGGTGGCCGACCGACGCGTACAGGGTGGCGCCGGTCCCGGTTTCCTTGAGGATCGGCACGCCCTCGGTCAGGAAGTCGCGGTAGCCGTCGTCGAAGGTCACCGCGAGCAGCTTCTCCGTGCTGCCGTGGTCGAGCAGATCCAGCGCCTCGGTCAGGCCCACCAGCCGGTAGCCGGCCTCGCTCAGCGCGCTCAGCTGCTCCCGAAGCAGCTGCGGCGGCACCGCGAGATCACGCATCGGGCCGCCGACGGCCGACACGGAGTGGTACATGAGCGCCGGCAGCACTGCCCAGCCCGAAGTCATGGTCACGCGGTCGTCCTCCTGGTGATCCACGCTACGTCCCTCTACCGAAAGTCGTAGTCGAACTCCCGCTCCGGGCAGAGGCGCGCGGGACCCGCACCCGGAAGGGTGAGGCTATGACATTCGATCCACTGCGCTGCGCGGAGGCTACTGGCCAGGCGGCCGTCGTGCTAGGGGTCGCCGTGCTCCCGGTGGCGTGGCGCGGGCTCGACGGCGCGGTCGGGGCGGTGCTGCTCGTGATGCTGGTGATTCTCAGCGCGGGCATCTACGCGCTGCACGCGGTCACGTTCGACGCGCTGCGGATTTTGAACTCCCGGGCCTCCGCGGCCGTATCCCCGGGCGACGACGGTTCGCTGCACCACCGGGAGCGATCGAGATGTTCCGACTTATCTACCTGCACACCGAAAGCGGTAGCCCGCGCATCAGTGTCGAGTCCGACAACTACGCCAGCGCCCGCAACGCGCTGACGCGGTATCGCAGCGCTCCCGCCGCGTATTTCGGGGTCGGCCGGTTCGACCACGAGGGCACCCTGGCCGAGATCATCCTGGACCGGCTCTGCGGGCCGCTCGGCGACTGCCCGCGCCCCGCGTCCCTGGTGCACGCGGCCACGTACCACCGCCTGTGCGAGACCTGCGCCGACGGCCTGGACGTGCTGACCGTGCCCGAGCTGGCCCGCCTGCTGGGCATCGCCTGCCGGCTGGCCCCGGTCCCGGCCCGGGCCGGACGGCACGCGGCCCCCGAGGAGCCCTCGCCGGCCGGCAACCGGATCGCCCGGGAGCTGGCCACCCGCGTCGAGGACCCGGACTGGCGGCGGGAGCTCTGCGCCGAGCTGGTGCGCACCCCGGGCGCGGTCAACGGGCTGCTCATCGGGGTGGGCGCGTTGACCCACCGCGACGTGCTCGACCTCTACCCGCGGTTGCGCTCACTCGCCGACGAGCTGCCCGCCTGCGTACGGGAGGAGCTGGCCCGAGCCACCGCCCGGCCGCTCTCGCCGGCCGGAGTCGCCGGGTTGCGCCTCGGTCTGTCGCGCTGACCGGCCCCGCGCGGACACCCTGATCAGGGTGCCGTCGAGCTCCCGCACGGACAGACGACGGTCCGGCGACCACCGCACCTGGGTGACGGCGGTCAGGCCACGGGCGTACAGCTGGGGCTCCTGACCTGGAACGACCCGCCACAGGCGGGCCCGGCCCGCGACGAGCGACCGCTCGCCGACATAGAAGGCCCCGTCCGGGCCGAGCGTGACGCTGCTCGCCACCGGCCGCAAGGCCAAGGGCCCGGCGTACGGGAAGACGGCGACCGTGGATCTTCGGCCGCGCGGCGCTATGCGGACCAGCGACGAGCCCTCGGTGACGTAGACGCGGCCGTGCGGATCGACTTCCTGCTGAGCCGGCACGCCCATGAGGGTGGCGCTCAGCAGGGCAACCAATGTGAACATGTGGTACCCCCGTGCCGACGACCCTGCCCCCTTCCGGCCGGGGCCGCAGTCCTCGATCCGACCCCGTTCCGGGTAGGTTCCGGCCATGCAGATCACGTTCGAGGCGCTGGTTTCGCGAGCGCGGTCACTGGTCGCGGATGGCGGGCGCGCGGTGCTCGGTATCGCGGGGGCGCCGGCGGCCGGCAAGACCACGCTGGCCGAGGAGTTGGTCGCGGCGCTTTCCCCGGCTCCGCCGCCCGGACTGGTGGCGGGGGCGTGGGTGGCGCACGTGCCGATGGACGGGTTCCACCTGGCCGACGTCGAGCTCGACCGGCTGGGGCGGCGCGATCGCAAGGGGGCGCCCGACACGTTCGATCCGCTGGGTTATGCGGCATTGCTGCGGCGGGTGCTGGCCGACGAGGACGACGTCATCTATGCGCCCGGTTTCGAGCGGGTGATCGAGCAGCCGATCGCGGGGGCGATCCCGCTCTTCCGCGACGCGCGCCTGGTGATCAGCGAGGGCAACTACCTGCTGCTCGACGATGTTTCGTGGCGGCCTTTGCGGGAGTTGTTCGCGGAGGTCTGGTATGCCGATCTTGACCAGGAAACCCGGCTTTCGCGGTTGATCGCGCGTCATGTGCGCTTCGGCAAGGACGCAGCCTCCGCCTCGGCTTGGGCCACCGGGAGCGACGAGCGTAACGCTGTCCTCATCGCAGCTTCTCGCGCGCGGGCCGATCTCGTGGTGCCGGCCGAGGTTATCCACAGGGTCGGCCGCGCCCCGGCGTGAAGTGGCATGCTTTCAGGCGTGTCAGTTGGTGAAGCAGTCGAGACCGAGCCCCGCCGCCGCCGTCCGTCCCGGGCCATCCGGTTCGGGCTGATCCTGGTCGCGGTGCTGGCGCTGCTGTTCGGTGTGCCCTGGTGGACGCTGTTCGGCTCCGGCAACGACTGGCCCACCGGTGTCTTCGTGGCCGGCACGATCGCCTTCGCGCTGGCCGTGCTCTCGTTCCCGGCGCTGATGTTCGCCGGCCACGGCCGCAGCCATCGCGACGGCCCGGCGGTGATCGCCGACACCATGCTGGGCGTCATCTGGGTCCTTTTCGTCCAGTCCATCCTGGGCCAGGTGCTCACGCTGCTGCTGTGGGCCGCCGGGGTCGACGGCCCGGCTCGCTATCGCATCGCCACGCTGGTGGTCGCGGTGGTCTCCCTGGTCCTGCTGATCTGGGGGTACGCGGAGGCGAGGCGTGTCCCGCGCGTGCGCTGGGTCGACGTGACCCTGCCCCGGCTCGGCGCCGGCCTCGACGGCTTGCGGCTCGTGCTGCTCACCGACACCCACTACGGCCCGATCGACCGTTCCCGCTGGTCGCAGAAGGTCACCGAGGTGGTCAACACGCTCGACGCGGACGTGGTCGCGCACACCGGCGACATCGCCGACGGCGAGGTGGCCCAGCGGCGCACCCAGGCCGCCCCGCTGGCCGACATCCGGGCCTCGCTGGCCCGGGTCTACGTCACCGGCAACCACGAGTACTTCAGCGGCGCTCAACGCTGGGTCGAGCACATGGCCTCGCTCGGCTGGGAGGCCCTGCACAATCGCCACGTCGAGGTCACCCGCGGCGGCGACACCCTGGTCATCGCCGGCGTCGACGACCGCACCGCGGGCGGCTCGGGCGTCCCCGGCCACCACGCCGACCACGAGGCCGCCCTCGAGGGCGCCGACCCGGCCCGCCCCGTGCTGCTGCTCGCCCACCAGCCGGCCCAGATCGCCGGCGCCGTCGCCCACGGCGTCGACCTGCAGATCTCCGGCCACACCCACGGCGGCCAGATGTGGCCCTTCCACTACCTGGTCCGCCTCGACCAGCCGGTCCTGCAGGGCCTGTCCCGCCACTCGGAGCGCACCCAGCTCTACACCAGCCGCGGCACGGGCTTCTGGGGTCCGCCCTTCCGCATCTTCGCCCCCAGCGAGATCACCCTGCTGACCCTCCACACCGCCTGATCCCCGTGCCTGACCCACTGCCCGGCGCCCGTGTCCCGTCCCCTCCCTCAGCCACCGTCGGCGCTCCCGTCTCGCCGCATGCGCAGGCGCCGTCCCGCCGCGGGAACACCGCGACACGGCCCGGGCCATGCTCGCCGCCGCCGGGCACCGGGTGTTCCCGACCGACCCGCAAGGTGCCGCTCGGCGACTCACCTCCATGACGGTCGACGAGCAGGCTTACGCCGAGGCGGTCTCCCGGGCCGCCGCGATGACCCACCGCAGCGCCGAGGAGGTGCACGCCCTCCTGAGCGTTGCCCGCAGATCGCCGTAACCGCCCGGACGGACGCGTCCCGGACACCAGCGCGCTGCCGGCCCACGTCTCAGCCCCGCGAGCGCGCCACGCACGCGTTCCACCGCGCCTGGCCCACGGCGCGACAATCGTGGCGCCCCAGCCCACTCAGATCCGCACCGTCGCCGGCGACGGCCGGCCACCGATCAAAGTCCGACCCGGAGCCGCCTGGCTTTGGCCTTTTCGGTCCGCGTGGCCTTGGCCGTTCCCTCCGCGTGGCCTTAGCCTTTCCGGGCCGCCTGGCCTTGGCCGTTTCGGATCGCGTGGCCTTAGCCTTTCCGGACCGCCTGGCCTTGGCCGTTTCGGACCGCCTGGCCTCGGCCTTTCCGGACTGCCTGGCCTTGGCCTGCCCCGACCGCTCGGCCCCGGCCTTCCCCGACTACCTGGCCCTGGCCGCCCGCGATCGGCCCGGAAGGCGGCTACGGCTCCGCCCGGCCTCGTCGGCGGGATGTCACTGGGGGAGCGGGGCGCCGGCCAGGACGATGAGGGTGCCGGCGGTGGCGGCGGTGAGCAGGGTGAGGACCGGGCCTCGGCGTAGCAGCAGGGTGAGGATGGCGGCGCCCGCCAGGACCGCGTACTGCCAGGGCTGGTCCAGGGCGCGGACCAGGGGCACGATCGAGCCGAGGATCGCGCCGATGGCGGCGGGGGCGGCGCCGTCGAGGAAGGCCCGTACCCGGGGGTTGGCGCGCAGCTGGTCGAAGCGGTGGGCGCCCATCAGGATGAAGGCGAACGACGGGCCGAACGCCACGGCGGCGGCGAGCAGGCCGCCGACCAGGCCAGCGGCGGCGTAACCGACTACGGCGACCGTGTGGACCACCGGGCCGGGCGTGATCTGGCCCAGGGCTACGGCGTTGAGGAACTGGGCGTCGGTCATCCAGCGGTAGTGGTCGACGGCGTCGGCCTGCATGAGCGGGATGATGACGAAACCGCCGCCGTAGGAGAGCGCGCCGACCTTGAGGGCCACCCAGGCCACCGACAGCAGGACGCCGCCGCCCAGCCCGGTCATGGCCAGCACCGCCACCCCTGGCCGCGGGGGCCGCCGGAAGAGTCGCCGCCAGGCACTTGGAGCCGGGCCAGCTCCGGGCGAGCCGTTCTGGGTTGGGCCGCTCTGGGTTGGGGCGCTATGAGGTGGGCTGTTCCGAGGTGGGGCGCTCTGAGTTGGGGGCCCCTGGGATGGGCCGCTCTGGGATGGGCCGCTTTGGAGTGGCGCGCTCTGGGGTGGGGCGCTGTCGGGACTGGCGGCGGAGTGGGGGCGCTGGGCCAGGACTTCGGTCAGGGCGCAGGCGATCAGCAGCAGGACCAGCCACGGGCCGACGGTGGCGGCGGCTGCGGCGCCGAGCAGCAGGTAGAAGAGCCAGCGGCGGCGGCTGCTGTGTTCGGGGGCGCGTTTCCAGCCGGGTGGCATCAGGCTCAGGCCGGCCTGGGCGGCTACGGCGGCTACGGCCGCTCCCGCGCCGGCGCCGGCTGCGGTGACCCACAGGGGTGGGTTGCCGCGCAGGAACAGGGCCGACAGGGCCAGGATGACGATCAGGCCGGGCAGAATGAAGGCGGCCCCGCCGGCCAGCGCGCCGGGGCGGCCGCGGACCCGCCAGGCGCAGAAGATGGCCAGCTGGGTGGAGGCCGGGCCGGGCAGCAGGTTGCAGGCCGCGATGGCGTCCTCGAACTCCTGGGCGCTCAGCCACCGGCGGTCGTCGACGCAGAGCTTGCGCAGCAACGCGATGTGCGTGGGCGGGCCGCCGAAACCGACGCACCCGATCCGGCCCCACTCGCGCAGGACGGTGGGCAGGTCCGCCTGGTGCACTCAGCCGCCCGCCGGCTGGAAGAGCTCGACCGGGTTGCCCGCGGGATCGTCCAGCACGATTTGGCGGCCACCCGGCCCGGTGATGATGTCGCTGCGGAACTCCACCCCTTCGGCGCGTAGCCGGGTCACCTCGGCGTCGAGGTCGTCGACCAGCAGGTGGATGCGGTTCCAGCCGCCGGGCCGGGGCTGTCGCCCGTCCGGCAGGGTGCGGCCGGCCGAGCTGGCCGGGCCGGAGAGCAGCAGTCGCAGGTTGCCGCGGAGCACGTCGGCGAAAGCGGGCGGGAACGTGGTGTTCGAGCTGAACCCCAGGTGCTCGGTGTAGAAGTCGATTGCGGCCTGGACATCGTCCACCAGGTAGCGCACGTGCACGGTGTGGTCGGTCATGACACCTCCTCGGTACGGGCGGCGATGGTGTGCAGCAGGAAGGTGATCCGCCGGGCCAGCTCGTCGGCGGTCCGTTCGAAGGCCGGCAGGTCGTTCGGCTCGGGCAGGCTCCAATGCACCGGACGGGCCGTGCCGGGGAACTCCGGGCAGATCTCCTTGACCCGGTCGCACAGGGTGATCACGAAGTCGAAGCGTTGCCCGGTGAACTCGTCCAGGTGTTTGGGGCGGGCGGTGGTGAGGTCGATGCCGCGCGCGGCCATGACGGTCACCGCGTGCGGGTGGATCGGCTTGGGCCGGCTGCCGGCGCTGTAGGTCTCGACATCGCCGCGGCGCAGGAGGGCCTCGGCCATCTGGGAGCGGGAGCTGTTGCCGGTGCACAGGAACAGCACTCGGGCGGCCCGCGGCGGCGGCAGCGGGGGCGTCGCCAGCCACAGCGCCGGATGCAGAGCGGCGCCGGCCCCGGACAGCAGATCGGAGCAGCGGTCCAGGTCGAGCGAGTAGTACGTGTCGCGGCCGTCCGCGCTGCTGCGGCGGGCCGTCACCAGCGCCGCCCGGCGGAGCTTGCCCAGGTGGTACGACACCAGGTTCTGCGGCTGCTCGAGCCGGGCCGTCAACTCGCGGACGGCCAGGTCGCCGCGGGCCAGCTCGGTCAGCAGCCGCCACCGCAGCGGGTGGCCGGCGGCGGTCAGGAACGCCGGCGGGTTCACGCCCGCAGATTACATCAAACCCATTTGATGGAATAGCCCTCCCCCTCACTGGCTTCCCGGTGTCACCAGACCGCTCTCGTACGCGATGACGACCAGCTGCGCACGGTCGCGGGCATGCAGTTTGGTCATGGCCCGGTTGACGTGGGTCTTCGCGGTCACCGGGCTGATCACCATCCGCTGGGCGATCTGCTCGTTGGACAAGCCCCGGGCGACCAGCGCGACCGCCTCGCGCTCACGCTGGGTCAGCTGACCGAGGGCCGCCGCCGAGTCGACGGGTGGCGGCTGCGTGACGTACCGGTCGATCAGCTTGCGGGTGATCGCCGGGGCGAGCAGCGCGTCGCCCCGCGCCGCCACCCGTACGGCATGCAGGAAGTCCTCCGGGCGGATGTCCTTGACCAGATAGCCGGCGGCGCCGGCCCGCAGCGCGTGGAAGACGTACTCGTCCAGGCCGTAATTGGTCAGGATGACGACGTGCACGGCGGTCAGGGCGGGCTCGGCCGCGATGCGCCGGGTCGCCTCGATCCCGTCGACCCGGGGCATCTGGATGTCGACCAGCGCGATGTCCGGCCGGTGCTGCCGGGCCAGGGCCACCGCCTCGCCGCCGTCGGCCGCCTCGGCCACCACCTCGATGTCGTCCTCGAGCTCGAGCAGCGCCCGGAACCCGCTGCGGATCAGCGGCTGATCGTCGGCCAGCAGCACGCGGATCACGGCGCCGGCTCCAGGGGCAGCTCGGCGTGCACGGTGAAGCCGCCCTCGCGGCGGGGCTCGGCCCGCAGCCGGCCGCCGAGGGCGGTCACCCTCTCCCGCATGCCGAGCAACCCGGTGCCGGGTGACGGGGTGGCCTGCGGGGTGGCGCGACCGTCGTCGTCGACCTGGATCGTCATCGCGCCGGGCCGGTAGCCGACCCGTACCGTCGCCGTGGCCGCCCCCGCGTGCCGGGCGACATTGGTCAGGGACTCCTGGACGATGCGGTACGCGGTCCGGTCGACCGCGGCCGGCACGTCGACGCGGGACCCGTCGACCGTCAGGGTCGCGGCCAGACCCGCCGACCGGGCCTGCCGTACGAGGTCCGGGATCTGCTCCAGCCCGTACGGCCGCGCGGAACCGTCGTCGCGCAGAGCCTCCAGCGTCGCCCTCAGCTCGCGGGAGGCCTGCCGGCCGGCCTCGCGGATGGCCAGCAGCGCCTCCGGCACCGGCTCGCCCTTGCGTTGCGCCACGTGCACGGCGGCCTCGGACTGCACCGTGATCACCGAGATCTGGTGGGTGAGCGAGTCGTGCAGCTCCCGCGCGATGTGCAGGCGCTCCTCGTCGGCCCGGCGCCGGGCGATCTCCTCCCGGGTGCGCTCGGCCTCGTCGGCCCGGCGCTCGGCCTGCCGCAACGCCTCGCCCGCGGCCGCCGCGGCGACGAGCCAGGCCAGCTCCAGCACGCCCCGGGCCCGCGTGAACGCCTCGTCGGCGCCACCGGACACGGTCGCCGCCGCCGGCAGCGCGACCAGCACGAGCACGCTGGTCACCGCGGTGGCGAGGCGCCGCCCGGCCCGTACGGCCGAATAGACCGCGACGAGGTAGGCGATGGCGAAGACGTCGAACCCGAACGCCTGATATCCGACCGTGCACACGCCGGCGGCGATCAGGGCCGCGACCGGAGCGCGGCGGCGCGCCACCAGCGAGAGGCCGGCCAGCGCCAGCAGCAGGCAGCCGACCAGCTCCCCGGCGGTCGCCGGCCGTGTCCCGGCCAGCCCGGCGACCAGCAGCACGGCGGCCATGCCGATCGCGACGGCGGCGTCCCGGACATCGACCCGAGTCCCCATGGGGGCACCCTAGCCGTCCGGGGCCGACGGCGACTCCCACCGGCGCGGGCCTTGCCGGCTACCACGGAAGCAGTAGATCCGCCTTTCCTGCCGCAGTTGCGGCAGGCCCGAGTGTCCACGACGGCACGACGACCGGCCGCGCCCGGACGGCGAGCATCAGCTCATGAATACTGCTTCCGCTCTTTTCACCGCTGACCGCCTGGTGGCCACCGTGGCCTCGGTACTGACCATCATCGGCGTGACGGCCGGCATCCTGGCGATGGTCCGGCGGGGCGCCGCGGCCCGGCGCCTGTGGCCCGTCACCGCTCTCGTGACCGGCGTCGTCGGCGCCCTGGCCGGCGGCTTCATCCTGATCAGCGCCGACGGCGGGCCCGGCACCGGGAACGGCGTGGTCGGCGGCTGGGCCGCCGTCGTGCTCGGCCTGGCCGCCGTCACCCTGGGGACGCTGGCCGCCCGGGGATCACGATCCGCGATCCCCGGGCGGTGAGGTCAGTTCGTCGCCGGGTTGGCGGCGGCCGCGCCCGAGGAGCCGACCAGCTGGAAGATGGCCACGCCGGGGCCCTGGTAGAAGACCTTCCAGTCGGACGAGGCGCGCAGGGCCGTCTCGAGCGACTTCATCGCGGTGTCCGGCTCGGTGCCGAAGTAGTCGGTGTAGTCGTCCATGGCGTCGCTGACCACCAGATAGTTGGTCTTGTAGTTCATGGCCCGGATGTACGTCTCGATGTCGGGCAGACGGGCGCCGTTGATGCTGTTGGTGAACAGCGGGTCGCCGACCAGGGAGATGTCGACGTCGACGTGGCCCTTGTTGAAGGAGCCGTAGTTGCCGGCGAGCTTGGTCGGGAAGTTCGGGGCGACCAGGATCAGGCCCGAGTCGGGGGTGGCGTGCTCGTAGAAGTAGTTCGCGGCCTCGATGTCGGTGGCCCGCACCTGATGCACGTACAGCTGGCCCTGCAGACCCTGCAGCCCGCCGAGCCAGAGCGCCGCCATCAGCAGGCCCGAGAGGATCATCGTGGGGACGCCGCGGCGTCCCTTCCCGGCCCAGAGGACGCCGATCAGCAGGCCAACGAACGGCAGCGAGAAGGCGAAGATGCGGTAGATGGCCTCGCCGCCGTAGTTGCCGCCGACCAGGGTCGCCATCGGGGCGAAGCCGAGCACGATCGGGATGAAGACGCGGCCGACCTTCTTGCGGGCCAGCAGCACTGCGACTAGGGCCGCGGCCCACAGGGAGATCGCCAGGACGCGGGAGACCAGGGCCGAGAACTCCTGTTCGGGGGTGCCCCAGGTCTGCGCGTTGCCGCCCGCGTTCTGCAGGAAGTTCAGGTCGAACAGGCTGTACGTGCTGGCCACGCCGACCAGGCGGGGGCCGATGAAGACCAGCGCGATGGCGATCAGGCCGAACACGAACGCGCGGGGGCGCAGGATGCCCAGCACGGTCAGCACGAGGATCGGGATCATCATGACCACCGGCGTGAACTGGTGGGACACCACGATCGCGGCGTAGAGACCGGCGGCGCCGAGGCCGGCCCAGAGGCGGGTGCGTTTGTCGGTGATCATCACCGGCGGCATGCCGCGCAGCAGCCAGCGCCGCAGCCGGTCGATGCGGCCCTTGGGCTCGCCGGTGAAGGTCGGGATGACGATCAGCCAGCGGACCACGATGACGAAGAAGGCCAGCATGAGCGGGAAGACGAACGCCTGGGGCGAGAAGTACCCCATGTCGACCCACATGCAGGCCTGGAACAGGAAGACGCCGACCGCGATGACCCGCCGGTCGCGGGTGAACTGGCGCAGCAGGGCGGCCGTGACCACCGAGGTGACCAGCGTGAAGAACAGCGACGACCAGGCCGAGAAGGAGATCGCGTCGACGCCGGAGACGTGCGAGATCATCGCGACCACGGCGAAGAAGCCGGGCCACTGCTGGTAGATGTCGCTGCCGCTGATCAGGTGGCCGTTGTCGCGGATCAGGTCGACGACGCCGATGTGCTTGTAGGTCCAGGCGTACTCGGTGGTGCCGTCGAGCAGCGGGACGGTGGCGTGCATCATGATCGGCACGAGGATCAGGTGCAGCGCCATCACGACCGGGCGGGCCCGGCCGAACAGCTCGACCGCGAAGCCGATCAGCAGCAGCACGGCGCCGATCACGAACGGCACGCCCAGGGCGGCGGTGAACCCGTACAGCCCGACCTCGTCCGGCTGGAGCGCGACCAGCGCGAGGATCCACAGGGCGAAACCGACGACCATGGTGAAGAACGGCAGCAGGCCGAGCACGGCGCCGTTGTCGACCGTGTCGAGCGGCTGGCCGGCCCGGCTCAGGCTCAGCGGCACCCCGGCGCCGTTGAGACGGAACAACTGCACGGCCGAGCCGATCAGGCTCGCTGCCGCGAGCAGACCGAGCCAGATGTACGGCTGCCAGAAGCCCAGCCACAACGGGATGACCGCGAAGAACGTCGTGACCGACAGGCTCCCGGCCAGCGTCAGCGCCCACGAGATGAGGCGGCTGCGGGTGTTCGCGATCGACATCAGCGTGGCCCCGGGCGCGACCAGGGCCAGCACGATCAGCAGCACGACCGAGACGGGGCCGCTGACGGCCAGGCCCAGCACGCCGATGACCGAGGCGAGCATGCCGACGGCGGCGAACTCGGGCCGGTGGTCGGACCCGGCCGAGACGTCGATGGTGCTCGTGCGCTCGATCAGCTTCTCGGCCGGGCCGCCGGTGGTGATCACCGGGGCCGGCAGCATGCGGGTCTCCGACTGGTCGTCGGGGCTGAGCGCGATGCGCACCGTCCGGTCGCTGACCTCGAGGCGGGTCGTCGCGTCCTTGTCGACGGACGTGATCACCGCCGTCTCGTCAGGGGCCGGCTCGGGGTTGCCGGCCGCGCCGAGCCGGATGCGGACGGTGGCGTCCGGGCGGTCCGGTTGCATTACTTCTGGGCCTCCGTGTCCTTCGTGGCGCGAATCTTGGCCCGAGCGGCGCGGCGACCCTTGAGGTAGGCCCGGGGCCCCGCCAGCATGCCACGCCGGTTCGCCGAGAGCAGCTCCCGGGGAAAGTCGTCGCGCAGCGTGGCCGTTCGCGGTGTGTCCTTGCCGGTCATGTCGCGCAGCGCGTGCGGCGCGAGCTTGATCAGCGGGAAGATCAGGCCGGGGCGCTTCATCAGCAGGCTCGTGTACGCGGCCACCAGGCCCGTGCCGTAGCCCACCATCTGCTTCTCGAGGCCCTGGTAGTCGCGGCGGTGGTAGTGCCGGGTGACCGCCGTCGGCTGGTAGACGATCGTGCCCCCGCTGAGCAGCACCTGGGTGAAGGCGAGGGTGTCCTCGGAGCCCATGGCCGGGGAACCGGCGCCGAGCGCGGTGTCCCACATGCCGATCCGCTCGATCACGCCGGGCCGGAAGGTCATGTTGGCCCCGGTGCCGAACGGCGGCAGCGGGTAGAGCGGGCTCTGAAGGTGCGCGGTGTGCGGGCCGAAGGTGTCGGGCTTGAAGCCGCGGCCCTTGCTGTGCCCGCCGAACTGCTCGAACCAGATCTGGGCCCGGGTCTCCAGCTCGGCCGGGACGATCACGCCGGAGATCACGTCGGCCTCGGGGTGGTCGTGCAGCGCGCGGGCCACCTCGGCCAGCCAGTTGGGGTCGGCCACCTCGTCGTCGTCGATCCAGGCCAGGATCTGCCCGGGGGCGGCCTTGGTGGCGGCGTTGCGGGCGAACGAGAGCCCGGCCCGCGGCTCGAGCAGGTAGTCGACCGGGCCGCGGGCGGCCGCCGCCCGCACGACCTTCTCGGTGGCGTCGGTGACCGGCGCGTTGTCGACGACCAGGATGCGGTAGCCCGGGTAGTTCTGGGCGATAAGACTGTCCAGGCACTGGGCGAGCATCTCGGGGTGCTCCCGCGTGCAGATCACCACGGTGATGTGCGGCGCGGTGGCCAGGATCCGCTTGCGGGACTCGATAAACTCCTCGCCCCGGGCCCGGCTGATCACGTCGCCCAGCTCGGCCTCGATGGCGGCCTGCAGGGCTTCTTTCGTGAGGCCCGCTTCCGGCAGGTCGACCAGAACGGTGCCCAGCGGCTCGGTGTACGCCCGGACCAGCACCCATGCCTGCTCGGCGCGACGGCCGTCGGGCTGGACAGCGGCGACGTCCGCGAGCGGCTCGGCCAGGTCGACGTCGAGGACGACGGCGGGGAGCGTCTCGGTGGTGGTGGCAGTGCTCATCGGACCGTCTCCAACTCTGCCTTGGGCGCCCGCTTGGCGGCGACCGTCTCGACGACCCCGCCCCAGCCGGCGGCGGCTACCCCGGCGACGATGCCGCCGGCGCGCAGGAATTGACCGCGGCCCAGGTTGCGCAGCATGGCCTTGGGCAGCGACCAGATGTACGACCGCTCGGCGCCCAGCGTCTCGCCACCGTCGTGCAGGCCGGCCATCTGCACCTTGCCGCGGCCCTCGGCGTAGCAGCGGTGCACGAAGAAATTGAAGGTCGAGCGCTGGGCCGGCACCTCGTGACGGATGACGGCGCTCGGCACGTACATCCAGTGGCCGCCCGCCAGGGCGCTCATCCGCAGGCAGAGCTCGGTGTCCTCGGGGCGGTTGCGGTCGCCCAGCTTGCCGAAGCCGACCCGGAAGCCGCCGACGGCGTCGAAGACCGAGCGGCGCACGATCATGCTGGCCGACCAGACGTTGCGGATGGGCGAGGTCTCGGTGGGCATGCCGGCGTACGAGCCGCCGACCGCCCACAGGAACTCCTCGGGCATCCACCGGGGACGCTCGTGCTCCCAGGCCGGCTCGATGCCGCCGCCGGTGCCGACGACCTGGGGGTCGGCGAACGGCGCGATGAGGTTCTCCAGCCAGTCGGGCTGGGCCGTGATGTCGTCGTCCATGAAGGCGACGAGGTCGGTGGTGGCGTGGAAGGCGCCGGTGTTGCGGTTGCCGGAGACGCCCTTCGCGTACGCGTTCTCGAGCACGGTGACGCCGGGCAGCTCACGCTGGATGCGGCGGAACAGCTCGGGGTTGTGATCGACGACCACGATGACCTCGGCCGGCTCGACCCGCTGCGACTTGGCGCAGGCGATGGTCTTGACGAGGGAGGACCAGCGTTCCTCGGTATGGGTCGGGATCACGATCGACGTGGCGAGAAGGGGAGCGGAAGGCACGGGGAGCGTCTCCTGGAGCGAGGGGGAGTGGGGACGGGAGCGCGCAGGCTCATCCTTTAGACCGGTTAAGGCGGTGGGTGGGGGCTGGAGGACGGTTAGTCCTCCAGGACCGGGGTCTTCGTGATCTCCGTGGCCTGCGGCTGGCGGGGGGCCGGGATGCCGTGCTGCTGGTGGACGATCACGCCGCCGGGCTGGCGCCGGCCGGAGCGCTTGTCGCCACGCATGCGGCCGTACTCGCTGAAGATGGTGCGCAGGACGCGGAAGCCGTCCCGGAACGTGTTCAAGTTGGTCTCGCCGTGGATGCGGCGGTGCTCGATGCTGCCGACCTCGCCGACCTTCATCCCGTCGACCGCGGCCCGGATGTTGATCATCGTCTCGATCTCGAAGCCGTCGCCCCACAGCTTCGTGCCGTCCGTCGGCTTCGGCAGCCGGATGTCCGGGAGGTCGAGCACCGGCACCACGCTGCGCCAGAACGCGTTGTAGCCGTAGCAGAGGTCGGTGAACTTCGTCCCGAACAGGACGTTGACCACCAGGTTGAGCCCGTCGTTGCCCAGCTTGCGCAGCTTGGTGATGTCGTGGCTGAACCCGCCGTGGTTGAACCGCGAGCCCTTCACGAAGTCGGCCCCGGCCACCAGCTTGGCCACGAACAGTGGGATCTCGGCCGGGTCGGTCGAGCCGTCGGCATCGATCATCACGATGATGTCGCCCTTGCAGGCGGCGAAGCCACAGGCGAGCGCGTTGCCCTTGCCGGTACGGGTCTGGTGCACCACGACGACGTCGGGGCGCAGCTCACGGGCCACCTCGACGGTGCGGTCGACGGACCCGCCGTCCACCAGGACGACCTCGGTGATGTCCGCCGGCAGCTTCGCGAACACATGAGGAAGGTTGCGCTCCTCGTTGAGGGTCGGGATCACCACGCTTACGGTCGGTGACGTGCGTCCGTCACCCCTCGTGTTCTCTGCGGGCGTCGAAAACTCCATGTCGGTCCCTTCCCGGGGCGGCGAGGCGGTTCGATCGGCAATTCTGGCGGCAAGAAGCGTAAGAGCTTCGCTTCTGTCGCCCACCGTAGCAAGCCACTACGAAGCGTCAACTGACCGAATAGACAGCGTGGTGGCGGCCGGGTGGATCATCCTCGTCGGTTCGGTGACCGAGGTGTATTCACACGGGCAATTGGGCAAGATTTTCGTCACATCGTTACCTTTAGTAACGGACATCGCTGCCCTGTCCGCTGCATTTCGGCGGGAAACAGATTTCTCACGTATAGACGCCTTAGTCGCCGCAAATCCGGCAAAGGAAATATGTCGGATAACAATGCGTGAAGTTAGTCACCGAATATCAACATCACGCAGTGTGAGGTGTTGGTTGCAAGTTGGTTAGCAAGGCATCGACGGCGAGGGATGATGGAGGCTGGCGACGTATTCATGCCGGCCATCGAAATGACGACTGCCCGTAGCTTTCGCGCTTACTTACCGTTGGTGAGACGATGAACGCTGATGAAGCTCTCTGTGTTTGCGGGCATCCGCTCCGTGCACACCAGCACTACCGGCACGGGACTGACTGCGCTCTGTGCACCTGTCCGCGCTTCCGCCGGGCGGGATGGTGGCGCCGGCTTCTCGGCTCGGGTGCGAAAACCTACTAGATCTGTAGGCTAAGTCTCATTGCTCGCACGACAGGCGGGAGGACTGCCATGCCGTTGCCCGATTTCCTGATCGCCGGGGTGCCCAAGGCGGGGACGACCGCGCTGCACGCGGCGCTCGTCCAGCACCCGGACCTGTTCCTCCCGGCGGTCAAGGAACCCAAGTTCTTCCTCTCCGACGGCCCGCCGCCCACCACCGGCGGCCCCGGCGACGTCCAGACCTACCAGGAGCACGTCTGGCGCCCGGAGGAGTACGAAGCCCTGTTCGCCCCCGCCCCGCCCGGCGCCACCCTCGGCGAGGCGACCCCCTTCTACCTGTACGACCTGGGCGCGCACGAACGCATCAAGGCGCTCATCCCGTCGGCCCGGCTGATCCTGCTGCTGCGCGACCCGGTCGACCGGGCCCACTCCAACTGGACCCACCTGTGGAACGCCGGCCTCGAGCCGGAAGCCGACTTCCTGACCGCGTGCCGGGCCGAGCCCGCTCGCAAGGCGGCCGGCTGGGCCGACTTCTGGCACTACCTCAGCCTCGGCAAGTACGGCGAGCAGGTGCGCCACCTCTACGAGCACTTCCCGCGCGAGCAGGTGCTGCTGCTGCGCTACCGCCACCTGAAGGACGACCCGGCCGCCACGCTCGACCGCGTGTGCGCGTTCCTGGGCGTACCGACCGGCGTGCTGACCTCGATCCCGAAGGAGAACGTCAACCGGCACGTGGTCGAGGACAACGACGTGAACCGGATCCTGCGCTATCTTCTGCGCACCGGCGGGACCATCGGGCATCGCTTCCCGGTGCCGCTGCGGCTCGCCGCCCGCGGGCCGCTGCTGACGCTGCTGCACCGCAAGAAGGGCGCCCGGCCGGTGACCACGCCGCATGAGCGTGCCGCTTTGCTGCCGTTCTTCGTTGACGACATCGCGCTACTGCAAGAGGTGACGGGGGAGAGCTACGACGACTGGCTGTCGGTCGACCGACACGCTGGGGCTGTTTAATCCCCACCTCTTCCATGGATATTGCATACTTGCCTTTTCGCCCGCGCCGAAGGAGTCGCCTTGACCACCGGAATCTCGATGCTCCCGCTGCCCCGCTGGGACGACTCCACCGTGGTGGTCGAGCCTCCGGGTGAGGAACCGGGCGCCTGGGCCGGCGCCCCCAGCTCCATCGCCGTCGGCGGGCGGATCTACCTCGCCTACCGGCTGCGCCTGCCCATCGGCGAGGGCCGCGGCATCGCCAACGTGGTCGCCGCCTCCGACGACGGGGTGACCTTCACTCCCGTCGCCGAGGTGACCAAGGAGCAGTTCGACGCCGAGTCGCTCGAACGGCCCGCCATCGTGCACACCCCGGACGGCCAGTGGCGGCTCTACGTCAGCGCCGCCACCCCCGGCACGAAGCACTGGCGGGTCGAGCTCCTGGAAGCGGCCACCATCGAGGGGCTGGCCACGGCGACACCCCGTACCGTCCTGGCCGGCGACGACACCGTCGGCGTCAAGGACCCGGTGCTCCACCACGACGAGCACGGCTGGCACCTGTGGGCGTCGGTGCACCCCCTCGAAAGCTGGGACGACGCCGACCGGATGACCACCGAGTACGCGACCAGCCCCGACGGCATCACCTGGACCTGGCGGGGCACGGCGCTGGCCGGCCGGCCCGGGCAGTGGGACGCCCGCGGCGTCCGGGTCTCCTCGGTCCAGGTCGAGGGCGACGAGATCACCGTGGCCTACGACGGCCGCGCCACCGCCGGGGAGAACTGGGAGGAGCGTACGGGCGTGGCCCGCGGCAAACGCCAGGCCGACGGCAGCTTCGGCGAGCTCGTGGCCGAGGACCGCGAGCCGCTGGGCAGTCCGCACGCCCCGAACGGGCTGCGCTACCTGAGCCTGGTCACCCTCCCCGACGGCCGCCAGCGCGTCTACTACGAGGCCACCCGGGCCGACGGGGCGCACGACCTTCGTACCGAATTGTTCTGAACTGATGAGAGCGCGATCACCATCCGCGGGGTCCGCCCCCGCGGAGAGATCTTGATGCTCTACCTTCGTGAGTGACGCCAGGTGTGCGCGGTAAACGGCCGCACCGTCGATGGCGGGGCCGCCCCCACAAGGGGCGGCTTCGCCATTTTCCTGCTTTTTCGCACCTGATCTGCAACCGGCTTTCTCCTGGCCCGCCCTCATCCCCGGCCGATGGGGCCAACCGCTCGGCAAGCTTCGACGGTTCAGGAGACTTCAGTGGTTCTCGCAACGGCTTCCAAGGATTCCCCCGCTCTCGTCAACGAATGGGTCGCAGACGTCAGCGACCCCCGGATCCTCGTCGCGGACGACGACGAGGACATCCGCGAGATCGTCGTCATGAAGCTCGTCTCGGCCGGCTACAACGTCATCACCACCGACAACGGCAGCAGCGCCCTGCACCTGGTGGTAGCGGAACAACCCGACATGGTCATCCTGGACGTGTCGATGCCCGGCATGGACGGCCTGAGCGTCTGCTACGAACTGCACTCCAAGGCGGCCACGGCCCAGATCCCGGTCCTGATGATGAGCGGCCGCGACCGCCCCATCGACATCGACCTCGGCCTGACCGTAGGCGCCGACGACTACCTGGTGAAGCCGTTCTCCCCGGCCGAGCTCGTCCGCCGGGTCCGCTGGCTGCTGATCGCTAACGCGGACTGACGCTCCGCAGAAAGCCGGCCAGGGCGGTTCTGTACGGCTCGACGGTGGTCAGATCGACGTACTCGTCGGCCCCGTGCTGCCCGTCCCCACCCGGCCCGAAAATCACGGCGTCGATCCCCAGATCGTAGTAGTGCCGGCCGTCGGCGGCGCCGTGCTTGCGCAACAGCGAATCGTCGAACCCGACATCGCGTACAGCCTGGCGCAGTTGCTTGAGGTCGTCGCTGTCCGGATCGGCGCGATGCGGAGCACCCAGAGCACGCACGTCGACGTCGACACCGGTGAGCTTTCGCAGGTGGTCGGCGACCTGGTCGGGGGTGCGGCCGGCAAAATCGAGGTCTTCCGGCGGGAAGCGGATGTCGATCAGGGCGTCCGCCTCCGCCGGAACCTGGTTGATGGCCCGGTTCGGCGTGTCGATCCGCGCCACGTTGACGGTGGTCCGCCAGGCCTCGGCGGCCGGCATGGGGTAGGCGGCCAGCAGCTTGTTGACTGCGGTTATGACGGCCAGCAGCGCATTCTCACCCAGCCAGGGGTAGGCGGCGTGGGCGGCCCGCCCCTGCGCGGAAAGCCGGACGTGCGCGAGCCCCTTCGACTCGGCGACCACCCGCAGGCGGCTCTGCTCCCCGATGACGACAAAGCCGGCCCGCACACCGGCGTCGACCTGGTGCTTGGTCCCGTCGAACCCACCGACCTCCTCGTCGGTCACAAGCTGAAGCCCCAGGCTGTACGGAAGTGACGGCGCCAGCTCCCGAAAGACCTCAGCCATGACCAGGGCGGCCACCTTCATGTCCTGGGCGCCCCGCCCGTAGAGGCGATCCCCGTCGCGCCGCGCGGTGAACTGCCCGTCCTCACCCGGCACCACATCCAGGTGAGCATTCAGCAGAACCCGGAAGTCCTTGCCAGTGCCCTGACGGCGCACCAGCGCACTCGGCTTGCCGTTGGACTCGAAGCGCTCGACGTCGAAGCCGGGCCCCACCACGCCGAGCACCAGATCGAGCGCCCGCCCAAGCTCGTCGGGCCGATCGGCCGTGGAGCGGATGGAGATCAGCTCAGAAGCCAGCCCGACGAGATCATCCATCCGCCCACGCTAAGCACCCGAACCGGCCGGACGCCAGCCCCGGGGTTTGTTGCGGTCGGGGGTCTGGTTCCGGGCCGGGGGTTGGGCTTTCTCGCTCGGGGGACGGTTGTGGGGATGGGGTGACCACTCGGGCTGACTGGGGAGCGTTTTATGCCTCGAGTGCTCACCCCATCC
>NZ_JBFAOX010000049.1:0-25959 GCF_040675435.1 Actinoplanes sp. NPDC049598
CCGCGCCGAAGATGATGTTCGCGTCCGGGTGGGCCGCGTCGGTGACCAGCTGGGCGGCGTCGTTGATCTCGAACATCCGCGCGGGTGGTCGCTGCGGCGCGGATGGTCGCGGCGGCGTGGGTGCGCGGGGCCGGGCAGGTACACGGGGCCGGGCGGGTGGTCGCGGGCCAGCACGGGTGGTCGCGGCGGCGCGGGTGCTCGCGGGCCTGCGCGGGTGCTCGCGGCGGCGCGGATGGTCGCGGCGGCGCGGATGGTCGCGGCGGCGCGGAAGGCCCAAGCGGCGCGGGGAGTCGAGGCGGCGGCAGGCGGCCAGGGACGGCGCGGAAGGTCCAAGCGGCGCGACGGCTGGGCCGCGCAGGCAGGCGGGTCGCGCGGGTCCCCCGGAGCTAGCGGGGCGGCGCAAGCTGGCGGGGCCGCACAGGTCGCCGGGACGGCGCAAGCCGGCGGGGCCGCGCAGGTCCCCGGGGTCGGCGGGGCGGTGCGGGGCGGTGGGGCCGCGCAGGTCGCCGAGGCGGCGCAGGCTGGGGGGCGGCGCGGGTGGACGGGGATGACCCAAGCGGCGTGGCGGCAGGGCCGCCCGGGGCAGCGTAGGCGGCCGAGGGTGGCCGGGGTGGTGCGGGCGGCCCGGGTGTCGCCGCGATGCCTGTCGCAGGAATAGGAATCTTGCGCAACCGGCTCAACATGGCCGTCGAATCGCTCAGGCCGGCTCGTCGTCAACCGAGCAGCGCAACCGGCCGCACCTCACCGATCAGCCCACCGAAGCCGGCCGGCCCGACCACCAGGCCCGCGCAACCGGCCTGGAATGGCCGACCAGCCCACCACCCAGCCCAGCCCGGGTGACCAAGTCCCCCACCGGCACCACAGCGCGGCAGCGAACAACGACCAATCCCCACCGCGCGGGAACCGCCTCCCGAACCCCACGCCCAGAGACCGGTGCCCCCTCCCCTGCCCGTCACATGACACCAGGCAAGGCGGCGGGGATGGGGTGACCATTTACGGCATAAAGCGCCCCCAGTCAGCCGTATGTGGTCACCCCATCCCCGCCGCCGTCCAGAGCAAGCAACCCCACCCCACAAAGCGAAGCAAACAGATCAGGCCCCCAACAGCCAGGACGCAAGCTTCCGAGCCTTAGCCGGCCCCCAAGACCCCGGCGCATAAGCCACCGGCGCCGGCGGCGACTCCAGCAACGGCCCCACGGCCTTCCAGGTAGCGCTCAACCCATCCGGCCGAGTGAACAACGACCGATCCCCAGAAAGCACATCGTGGATCAGCCGCACATAAGGCGGCAGCGGCTCCGCGTCAGGCAGCGACGACAACGGCAACCGCACCGCCCCCGTGTCCAACTCAGTCGCCACTCCCGGCCTCTTAGCCAGCAGCGACAAATCGATCGCCCCGTCCCCCGCGAGGTCGAACGACAGCACATTCGACTGCGCCGGCAGATCTTTCAGCGGCCCGGAAGGCTGCTTCAGCACCAGACTCACCACCTGCCGACTTTCGGCGAGCTTCTTGCCGGTACGCAGCAGGAACGGCACCCCCCGCCACCTGGGGTTGTCGATCCACAGCTTGGCCGCCACGTACGTGTCGGTCTTCGACCCCCGCTTCACGCCCTTGATCGACTTGTAGCCGGTGTACTGCCCGAGCACCGCCTCGCCCGGGTCGAGGGGCCGAAACGCCTTGATGACCTTTTCTCGCGCCGCCTGGAGGTCCGCCGCCCCCAGGCTGGCCGGTGGTTCCATCGCGACTTCGGCCGCCACCTGGAACAGGTGGGTCACCAGCATGTCGAGCACCGCGCCGGTCGCATCGTAGAACGAGGCCCGGTCTTCGACCCCCAGCGTCTCCGGCACGTCGATCTGCACGCTGGACACGTGCTCTCGGCTCCACAGCGCCGCGAACGCCTCGTTGGCGAAGCGGGCCACGTGCAGGTTCTGGGTTGCTTCTTTGCCCAGGAAGTGGTCGATTCGATAGACCTGTTCCTCGTCCAGCACCTTGTGCACGAGCCGGTTCAAGGATTTGAAGGACGACGGCGACGTGCCGTACGGCTTCTCGAAGACCACTCTCGCCCCGGCCGCCAGTCCGTGCGTGCCGAGCGCCTCGGTGATGTCCGGGAATGCCACCGGCGGGATCGCCAGGTAGTGCACCAATTGCGCCGAGGCGCCCAAGGACGAGCGGGCCGAGGAGATGACGTCGAGCAGGCTGCCCGGGTCGTCGGAGTTGAAGCCGCCGCCCGCGAACCGCAGCCGGGACGCGAATTCCTTCCAGGGGCCTTTGGCCGGGGCCGGCCCGAATTCGGTCAGCGCGTCGTGGACGTGTTTTTGGAAGTCTTCGTGGGAGACGTCGCCGCGCCCGTTGCCGACCAGGATCCAGTCGTCGGGCAGCAGACCTTCGATCGCCAGTGTGTAGAAGGCCGGCAGCACCATCCGCCGGGCCAGGTCGCCGGTGGCCCCGAAGAGCACGAACAGTGTGGGGCCGGGAGTCTTCGCCATGCTTCGGCGTTTGCCCCCGGAATTACGGCCTCACACCGGTTGTGACGACCGGAACGTTCCGCGGTAGGCCTGCGGTGTGGTGCTGAGCCGCTGGGCGAAGTGGTGGCGCAGGGTGGCCGCGCTGCCGAAGCCGGCCCGTTCGGCGATCACGTCGATGCCGAGGCCGGAGTCTTCGAGGAGGCGGCGGGCGAGCAGGAGCCGTTGGCCGATGAGCCAGTCGTGGGGGGTGGCGCCGGTTTCCTCGCGGAATTTGCGGGCGAAGGTGCGCGGAGCCATGTGGGCCATCTCGGCCATGGTTTCGACCGAGTGCGGCTGGTCGAGGGTTTCCATCACCGCGGTCAGTACGGGTTGCATGGTGGCGCAGTCGACGGCCTTGAGCGGGGTTTCGATGTATTGGGCCTGGCCGCCGTCGCGGTGGGGCGGGACGACCATGCGGCGGGCGAGCATGGTGGCGACCGCGCTGCCGTGTTCCTGGCGGATCAGGTGGAGGCCGGCGTCGATGCTGGCCGCGGTGCCGGCGCTGGTGAGCACCCGCCCGTCCTGCACGTAGAGCACGTCGGGGTCGACCTGGGCGGCCGGGTATTGCCGGGCCAGCCGGGCCGTGTGCAGCCAGTGGGTGGTGCAGCGGCGGCCGTCGAGCAGGCCGGCCGCGCCGAGCGCGAAGGCGCTGGTGCACACGCTCATCACCCAGGCTCCTCGGTCGTGGGCGGCGCGCAGGGCGTCGGTCACGGGCGGGGGCGGGGCGAAGTACGGGTTGTCGAAGGGCGCGACCACGACGAGGTCGGCCGACGCCGTACGGGTCAGGTCGTGTTTGACGGCGACGTCGAAGCCGGAGCGGCTGGGGACGGGGCTGCCGTCGATCGAGCAGACGGCGAAGTCATAAGAGGGCAGGCCCTCGGCCGAGCGGTCGTAGCCGAACAGTTCACAGAGGACGCCGAGTTCGAACGGGGCGACGTCGGGGAGGGCGATCACGGCCACGTTGCGCAGCATGTGACGCAGCATACGGCCGCTTGGCAGGATTTTGAAGATGTATGGCATATCTGCCACTGTCGGGGTGCCCGAGACACGACGATGCTCGATGTATGGAAATCGTTCTGGCGCTGTTCTTCCTGGTCATCCTGGTCGCATCGATCGCCGGCAAGGTCGCCGACACGCACGACAGCAACAGCTGGCACAGCCACACGTGAAGGGGCGCTGGGGCGGCCCGGGAGCCGCCCCAGCGCCGAAATCAGATCTTCGCCGGGATCAGGATCGAGTCCGGCAGCGGCGCCGCGATCGGCGGCCGCTTCTTGCCCGGGCCGGCGGCCATGGTGGTCGCCGCCGGAGGCGGCACCGGCTTGAGGAACGGCTGCGGCGCGTCGGTGCACACCGTTCCGCGGGCCGGCGGCCTGCCGGTCAGCAGATAGGTGTCGATCGCCGTGGTCGCGCAGACCCCGGAGCCGTACGCGGTGTGGCCCCAGTTGTTGCTCGACAGCAGCACCGAGTTCGGCAGCAGCCGGCTCGACGAGACCGCGCCCCGGTAGTTGGTGGCCGGATCCCAGAAGCTGCCGACGACCAGCACGGGCGCGGCCGTCCGGCGGGTGAACGGCCCGGTGTACGCGTCCTCGTCGCGCACGGTCCAGGTCCTGCCGGCACATGGGCTGTCGATCCAGGCCCAGGAGCGCCCGAAGTACGGCGCCTCGGCCTCACGCCGATCGGCGAACCACGGCCAGGCGTCCGCGTTCGGCGGGAACCGGCCGTCGGTGCAGATCACCGTCGAGCTCGCCTCCGCGCTGTTGTCGTACGGGAAGTCGTACGCCCGGGAAGCGCCGGCGGTCCGCACCCGCTTGACCAGAGCGGCGGTGGAGCCGCCTTCGAGCGCGTCGGCGACCTGCCGAGCGATCGCGGTGACCTGGTCGCCCGCGTCGAACTGGTAGAGCGAGCCCAGGATCGCGCTGACGAAGACCGCGTACGTGACCTGGATCGTGCCGCCCTCGCCGTCCGGCAACGCCAGCGGCTTCTTCTTGAGCTGCTCGGCGATCTGCCGGAAGTGCCGGACCGGGTCGCCCTCGGCGAAGACGCACTTGGACTCGCCGGCCTTGTCACAGCGCTTCAAGATCTCGATCAGGGCCTTGTACGACCCGTCGCTGGACCGCAGCCGTTCGTCGATCGGCTGGCGAGTGTTGCCGACCCACGCCGTCGGGTCGAGCACGCCGTCCACCACCAGCGCCCGGAAGCGGTCCGGGAACAGGTTGGCGTAGTACTGGCCGAGCGCGCTGCCGTAGCTGAAGCCGAGGTAGTTGAGCTTCTTGTCGCCGACCGCGCGGCGGATCACGTCCATGTCCCGGGCGACCTCGGCCGTCGAGGCGGCGCCGGTCAGCGGCTTGCCGGTGGTCGAGCACGCCTTACCGAGCAGCTTCGACCCCTGCACGTACGCCTTCTCCTCGGCCGGCGTGACCGGGAACGGGACGTTCATGAGATCGAGAACGGCAGTCTGCTCCTTGACCGACTTGAAGCAGCGCACGTTCTCGCTGGCGCCGATGCCGCGCGGGTCGACCCCGACGACGTCGAAGCGCTGCAGCATCGGATCGCTGAGCCAGTACGGCGCGGCGAGCGCGAACTCGGTGGCCGAGCCACCCGGCCCGCCCGGGTTGACGAACAGGCTGCCGATCTTGGCCGCCTGGTTCCTGGCCTTCACACGCAGCACCGCGATCTCGGTGGTGGCGCCGCGCGGGTTGTCGTAGTCCAGCGGAAGCCGGACGGTCGCGCACTCGGCGATCTGGTAGCACTTGTACCAGCCGAGTTTCGGGGTGGGCACCGCGTCCACGCCGGTCTTCCGGCCGCCGGCGAGCGCGGGCGCCGCGCCCAGGCCGGCGACGAGCACGCCGGCGAGAGCCGCGGTGATCAGTCGGTGCGTCTTCAGAGGCATACGAACGACCCTTCTGACGGGGATGGCGGCGAGCCGCCACACGACGCCCGGCATAGTAGACGGTCGATGCACGCAGGGTGATCTTCAAACTCGGGCAAAAGGCCGACAACTGCCTGAAGTCAATTCCCTGATAGACGGAAACCTTTACGGATGGTGATCGTCCGGTCGGCAACCTTTCGCATGGGGCAAGGGGGGTGACATGGTTCCGACAGCATTTGGCACAGTGGACGGATGCTGACCGACGTGGACCTGCCGGCGCCCGGCTTGCTCTGGACCCGCTGGGCGACGCTGGCCGCCGCGCTGACCGGCATCGGGCACGACGACGTCTGGTTCGTCGACGACCGCGGCGCCCACCACGACGATCACGGCGGCAGCTGGGCCCGGCTGGCCCTGCTCGACGGCGCCCGGGCCGTGCTGTTCGGCTACGACCGCGATCACAGCGCCACGGCCGACGCCGACCCGCCCATCGACCTGCTCACCGAGGCCCCGGACTGGCTGCCCTGGGACGATCTGACCGAGCTGGCCGAGACCGACTCGCTCGGCTTCGTGGTCTGGCACGCCGAGGGCCGGTGGTCGCGCACCCGTTACCGCGACGGGGTGGCCGACGGGCTCGTGCAGACCGTCGGGGCCGTGCTCAGCAACGAGAACACGCTGACCGAGCTGGCCGAGATCGTCTCCGAGTGGGGCCGGCACGAGCTGCGCGCACCGGCCGAGCGGGACGACGTCCGGGCCGCCGGTGAGGAGCTGCTCTCGGCCGCCGTGCGGGGCCAGGTCGCCGGGCCGGCTTTCGAGCGGCTGCTCGGCCGCCTGACCGAGCCCGCACTCGACCTGTCGGCCGCGCTGGCCTGCGCCGACACCGGTGGGATCACCGCGGGCCGGCGGCCGCCGCGGATCACCCCGGGCGTACGGCCGCCGATGCGCCGCGTCCGCAAGCTCAGCCAGGGTGAGCACGACCGCCTGGTGTGGGCCGCCATGCAGGACGCGCCCGAGCTCAACCGCCCCGAGCCGCCGTCCACCGACGAGCTCGCGGCGCTGGTGGCCTGGATGCGCGACCGTTCCCCGCACGGCGACGGCCGTTGCACGGCCCTGGTCTACGCCGACGCGACCAGCCTCAGCGCCCAGCCCGGCAAGCACCCGCCGCTGGAGCGGCCCGACGAGGCCCGCTTCGCGTCCTTTCAGGAGTTGAGCGATCTCGTCCGCCGGCTGCGCCGGGCCGAGGCCGACCCGCGCTACGGCCGCTGGCTGTTCCTGCGCGTGCAGACCACCGCGACCGACGTGCTGATCGAGCGCCGCTACGACTCGTGGCCCAAGTGGTGGGCCGACGACGGCGTCTCCGGGCCGTGGCGCACCAACCTCCAGGAGGAGATGGCCGCCCGCGGCCCCCAGTGGCGGCCGGCCTGGGTGCGTTTGCTCGACCCCGAGGTCGCGTACCGCCCGCTTTAACGCACTTTCTCCTCAGCGAGAAGGGCGACCGATTTCGCGAGGCGGCGGGCCCGGGTCTCGGCGGTCTTGGCCGAGGTGAGCTGATCGACGTGGTAGCGCTGGTTGCTGAAGGACAGCGTCGTCCAGAAGTCGCGGGCTTTCGGCTCGGCGTCGAGCGCGGCCTTGAGGTCGTCAGGCACCTCGAGCTCGCGCGGCGCCGTGTCGAGCTCCACCTCGACGTCGAAGACCTCGCCGCCCTCCACGCCCGCGGCGGCGCGGCGCTCGGCGCTGACCCCGAGCCAGTAGCTGCCGCCCATCTTGGCGATCGCCGAACGCATGGTGAAGCCGTTGAAGGTCGCGACGACCTTGGGCCGGCCGCCCCCACCGAGCCCGGTCACGACCTCGTCGGGCACCTCGAAACCAGTGGTGGTGCCGCCGGTCTTCTGCAGTTCGGCCCGAAACTTCATGATCGCTCCTCGGTGAGACTCGACCAGTCTAGGACCAGCGGGATCAATTCTCCGGTGCTCCACAACGGCAGTTGGTCGAGAAAATGCGGGCTCTCCGGATCTCCGGCCGCGCCGAACGGAACGACCCAGCGGCTCCGGCTCCGGTCGGCGATGTCCCAGACATACCGCGCGACCGGGCCCTTGCCGCACCGGTCGGTGACGCCGGGAATGCTCGAGGTGCACAGCGGGGTGTCGCGCTCGCCCGACAATTCCGTCCGCGGGATTTCCACGTCCAGACCAGGCAGCCGTACGGGTTCCAGCAGGTGCCGCTCGCCCCACCGACCGGAATCAATGGTCGCCGGATCGACCAGGTCGGCGGGTTCCAGATGCAACGCCGCGAGCACGCTGTCCTGAAAGAGGCCGACTCTCGCCCGCGGATCGACCGCGAAGACGGCGTCGAATCCCGGGTCCTCCCGCAATCCGCGTAGGGCCTCGTGCTCGTAAAGACGCCGGGCCACCTCGCTGCGTACTGCCGCCCGATGACCGGCCTCGACGCTGTCGGCCGGCATGCTCGTGTCCATGTGAATCCGCTCGGGCGGCGTCCCCAAGTCGACCAGTTCGCGAATACGCTCGGCCCGTTTCTTGGCGGCAAAGGAGACGCCGTACGCCTCGGTGTCCGGCCGGCGGTCGTTCGCGTTGACCGCGCTCTGTTTCTCCTCGCGGGTCATCGGGACATAGCCCGGCTTCCAGACGTACGCCGACTCCCAGGCCGGCACGGGCAGATGCTTGTTACGGTCGTCGCGCAGCGGGACCCGGCCCACCGTGAGCTGCAGAAGCCGCCCGCTCGTATCGGCCGTGAGGATGCTGTTGACCGGCTCCACCCAGCAGGCGAGCGCGTCCGCCACGTCATCCACCGTGCGCGCGTGCAGCAGCGGCAACAACGCCCCGAACCCGAGCTCCAGGTCCGTGCGAGTGGGCGTACGGAGTGAAAGGTTCCGATCGATGACCGGCCCCCGGGCGGTCTCCACCACCTCGACGTCGACGCTGTCACCGCCCCGAACCGGAATGCTCTCGGCGTGGCGCTCGATCGGCTCCCAACCGCCCGGCCCGCGCGCCTCGTCACCGCGAATCTCCTCGAGGTAGAGATCCTGATAATCGGCCTGCGCATTGGTCACCGCCCAGGCGACGCTTTCGGCCTGCCCGAAATGCTGCACCCCCGGCACGCCCGGAAAGGTCAGCCCGAAAACGTCGAACTCCGGGCAGGCCAGCCGCACCTGCTGATAGCCACCCGGCAACTCGATCTGCCGATGCGGATCCCCCGCGATCTCCCCCGGGATCGCCCACGCATTGCTGCCGGTCTCCCCCGGGCCCTCCGCGTCGAACCAGCCGACCTTGTCCTCACCGAGCGTCCGCGCAACGTGCGCATTGAACATCTTCGCCGTGAAACTGCCGAACAAAATGTGCCGCGCCAGAAACACTCCCAGTGGCGTCCACGAATGCCAGGCCACCCCCGCACTGCGAACCCCTTCGGCATACGCGGTCAGCCATTCCTGCGTCCGGTGGTCCAGCCCGGCGTACGCCTTCTCCGCCGTGTCCCTGATCCGCGCCCGCCGCGCGAACCGGTCCCAGCCCAGCCCTTCGCCCCCGACCAGCTCGCTGAGCAGCCCCTCGGCCCGCCGCCGCTCCACCTCCAGCTGCTGCCGCCGGTCGGCGACCGCCACCTTCCCCTGCAGGAACGCCAGCTCATCGACCGAATCGGCCCGCAGGTGCGGAATCCCGTACGCGTCACGAAAGACCTTCATGCCTGACATCCTTACCGTCCCCGCCCCCGGGTTTGCCAGCGGAGATCACGATGATGGGGTGATCGTGCTGAGCCGGGCGTCGGGCGAGTGGGTCAAATGGCGGGTCGGACGGGAGCGGCTCGCCTGGGCGCCCTCCGCCGGGGACGGGTTCTCGTTCGATTTTCCGGCGCCGGTGGATGGCAGCGATCTCGCGGCCATCCTGTTCCTCCTGCCCCTGGCGATCTTCGTCGTGCTGGGGCTGTGGCTGCTTCTGGTGACCTTGCTGCGGACGGCGGTGGTGCTGCCGTACCGGCGGATCACCGACCGATGGCCGGTCACGGCGTACGTGGTGAATGGGCCTCGCGACGCCGGGATGTACCGCGTCGTCGCGGGCCGGAAGATGGCGGACGCGCTCAAGCGGCAGTGGGCGTCCGACATCAAACGCTACGGACGCCCGCGCATGCTGATCGACGTCTTCACCGTTGGGAGTCGAAGTGTGCCTTCATGGCCGGGTAGTAGTCGCCGAAGTCGGGCATCGGACGCCCGTCGCGGGCGGCGACCAGACCGTCCAGGTAGTACTCCCAGCCGGGACCGAAATCACCGACGCCTTCCGTGTCGGTCAAGTGCTGAGTGAAGCGAAGTTCGGTCACGCCATCGCTCTCGGTCAAAACCATCTCCAGGTAGAAACTGCCGTAATCGGTGACCGACGACAAAGCCAGATGGCGCGGAGCCTCACACGCGTCGATCGTCATGTCGGTCCAGGGCCGCCCCTCCTCGTGCACCATCTGCACCTGGATCGTGGCGCCGACCGCGGCCTCGCCCTTCCACGGCCCGTACCACCGGGCCGTCCGCTCGGGGTCGGTGAGACTGGCCCAGACGTCCTCCACCGGCGCATGAAACGCCCGGGTCAGCACCAGATCCTTACCGACCAGCCGGCCGGTGGGAGTCGGACTCATGCGCTCTCCTCCTGCTCTCCGTCGGCCCCGGCAACCCGGCGCCGCTCACGCTCATCTGGATCGGCTCCGGCGGTGCGCCGCCGATCGCGTTGATCTCGATCGGCCTCCGTGGCCCGGCGCCGGTCGCGGCGGGTGCGGTAGACCTCGGTCTCCAGCGCGTCGAGGCGATGCCCCCAGCCGGCCGGCCCGGTCAGCCGGCCCAGCCAGCCCGCCAGCTCCTCCAGCGGCTCGGTGACCAGCGCATAGACCCGCCGCCGCCCATCGGCTTCGTCCCGCACGACCCCGGCCTCCCGCAACACCCGCAGGTGCCGGCTCACCGCCGGTCGGCTGATCGCAAACCGCCCAGCGATCTCCCCCGCCGACAGCTGCTCCTCCCGCAGCATCAGCAGAATCTCCCGCCGCACCGGGTCAGCGATCGCCCCCGCCACCTCATCCACCACGAAAGCGTAACTCATCGGTTACACGTTTGGAGCGCTGTAACCACTCCTCCCGGAAGGAAGCGGCGATCATTGCGCTGACGCGGATCCGCTGCCCGGCGAGCGGGTCGGACCGATCGTGGCGGTGAGCGGCGCGGCTGAGCAGCCGGATGGTGGGCGGCCGGACGGTAGGCCGGGCGGCCGGGCGGCAGAGGGTCGGCGGCCGGGCGGCTGAGGGTGGGCGGCCGGGCCGGCAGGCGGCTGGGCGGCCGAGCGCTGGGGGTGGGCGGCCGGGCGGCCGGGCGACGAAGGGCACGGCGCGTTCGAAAGACCCGGCGAAGAGCACGGCGCCCATTCGGGCAGCGTGCGACGGATCAGCTGCGCTGGCCCGCCGCCGGGTCGGGGGTCACGTGGGCGGCGAGATACGGGCCGGTGACGCTGTGGGGGTTGGTGGCGATCTCGGCCGGGGTGCCCTGGGCGACGATGCGACCTCCGTCCGGGCCGCCGGTGGGGCCCAGATCGAGGATGTGGTCGGCGGCGGCCAGGACGTCCAGGTCGTGGTCGATGACCACGACGGTGGCGCCGTCGGTCAGGAGGCGGTCGAAGACCTCGGCCAGGGTGCGGATGTCGAGGGGGTGCAGGCCGGTGGAGGGTTCGTCGAGCACGTAGAGGACGTTGCGCTGGCTGCTGCGCAGGCGGGCGGCGATGCGCAGGCGCTGGGACTCGCCGCCGGAGAGGGCGGGGGTCGGTTCGCCCAGGCGCAGGTAGCCGAGGCCGACGTCGACGATGGGGCGCAGGGAGCGGGCGATCGTGGGGTAGCGGTCCAGGGCCTCGCGGACGGTCAGGGCCAGGACGTCGGCGATGGTGAGGTCGTCCACGCGTACGGCCAAGGTCTGGTCGTTGAACCTCGCCCCGTGGCATGTGGGGCAGTCGACGGTGATGTCGGGCAGGTATTGCACGTCCAGGTCGATGGAGCCGAGGCCGCGGCAGGTGGGGCACTGGCCCTGCTTGGTGTTGAAGGAGAAGTGGGCGGGGGTGCGGCCCGACGCGGCGGCGAAGTGGGCGCGGAGGGCGTCGAAGGCACCCGAGTAGGTCGCGGGGGTGGATCGGGCGTTGAGGCCGATCGGGGTGGCGTCGATCTCCACCACCTGGCGCAGCGGGCCCAGATCCAGCGACGTGACGTGTGTGGGCCACGGCCGGCCGGCGAACTGGGCGCGGGCGGCCGGGACCAGGCTGTCGAGCACGAGCGCGGTCTTGCCGGCGCCGGACGGGCCGGCCAGCGCGGTCAGCCGGTTGATCGGGAAGCGGGCCGTCACGCCGCGCAGATTGTAGAGACGGTCCACGGTGATCTCGGCGGCGTCCGTCCAGGTCCGAAGTGAACGCGACACCGCCGGTTGACCGGCCAGGAACGGGCCGATGATCGAGCGGCGGTCCTTCTGGAGCTGGGCGGGCGTTCCTGAGGCGACGACGGTGCCGCCCGCCCGGCCGGCGCCCGGGCCCATCTCGATGATCCAGTCGGCGGTACGGATGACGTCCAGATCATGTTCGACGATCACCACCGAGTTGCCGTTGCCGGCCAGCGCGTCGATGGTCTTGCGGAGCCCCTCGACGTTGCTGGGGTGCAGGCCGACCGACGGCTCGTCCAGCACGTAGAGCATGCCGGTGGTGCTGGTCCGTACGGTCGAGGTCAGCTCGATCCGCTGGCGCTCCCCGGTCGACAGGGTGGCCCCGGCCCGGTCGAGGCCGAGGTAGCCGAGGCCCAGGTCGAGCAGCGGGCCGATCGCGCCGCTCAGCTCGCCGGTCAGACCGGTGGTGAGCCGGTCGAGCTCGGGCGGCATCAACGGCGGCAGCTCGTGGGTGAAGGCGGCCAGGTGGTCCAGGTCGAGCGCGCTGATCTCGGCCAGGTTGCGGCCGGCCAGCCGCGAGCGCAGGGCCTCCGGGCGCAGCCGGGCGCCGTGGCAGACCGGGCAGGTGTGCGAGTTCAGGTATTTGCTGTTGCCCGACTTCTCGGCGGCGGTGACCGCGTTGTCGTACGTGACGTTGAGCTGCACCGGCCGCCCGTTGCGCCCGGAGACCGTGACGACCTGCTTCACCGGCTCGCCGTGCAGCACCTGCTCCTTCTCTTGGGACGACAACCGGCTGTACGCGATGTCGAGCCGGACGCCGAGCTCACCGGCCGCGTACATGCTCAGGCGGCGGCCGCCCACGTTCCACGGCAGCACCGCGCCGTCGGCGATCGTCTTGCTCTCGTCGGGCACCAGCGTCGCCGGGTCGACCTCGTAGACCGTGCCCAGGCCGTCACACCGCGGGCAGGCCCCGATCGAGTTGAACGCGAACGACTCGGCCCCGGGCGCCTCGAACCGGGCCCCGCACACCGGGCAGGTGATCTCCATGGCCTGGGTGGCGATCGACGGCGGCACGTCGTGGCCGTTCGGGCACACATGCGTGCCGAGCCGCGACATGGTCAGGCGTAATACGTTCAGGACCTGGCTCATCGTGCCGACCGTGCTGCGCGGCCCCGGCACCGGCGGCCGCTGCCGCAGCGCCAGGGCGGGCGGCAGGTGGTCGATCCGGTCGGCGTCGGGCCGCTGGGCCTGGGTGAGCCGGCGGCGGCTGTACGTGCTGAGGCCCTCCAGGAACCGGTGCAGCCCTTCGGCGTACAGGGTGCCCATGGCCAGCGAGGTCTTGCCCGAACCGGACACGCCGGCGATGACGACGGTCTGCCACAGCGGCACATCCACGTCGAGGTCGCGCAGCGTGTTGTGCCGTACGCCCCGCGCCTCGATGGCCCGGGGCAGCATGTCGAGCCTCATGCCTCCATCAAAACCCAGCGGTCAGGGCTTGTCCGCCGAGATCAGGTGTGTCGGTAGCCACGGTCCGCTCCACCACTGCCGCCAGCCCAGGTCGCGGCGGGTGGCGCCCAGGGGCTGCAGGCGGCGCTGGTACTGCTTGGTGTGCCGCAGGTCGGCGATCAAGAGCCGGCCGCCGGGGCGGAGAACCCGTACGGCCTCGTCGATGGCCTTGTCGCGGTCGGCCGCGGCCGTGAGGTTGTGCACGACGACGTTGGAGACGACGACGTCGAAGGAGGCGTCGGGGAACGGCAGGGCGGTGATGTCGGCCGTCTCGAGCGTGACCCGGTCGGCCACCCCGGCCGCGGTGGCGTTGCGCATGGTGGCCTCGGGACCGTTGCCCGACTGGTCGGCCCGCCACAGATCGACGCCGACGGCCCGGCCGCCCGGCACCCGCAGCGCGGCCGAGATGAGCAGGGCGCCGCGACCACACCCCAGGTCGAGGATCTGCTCGTCCCCACGCAGGCGCAGATCGTCGAGCAGGCGGCCCCAGACGACGAACTTGCCGACTCGCGAGGCGTAGAAACCCAGCGCACAGCAGGCGGCGATCAGCACGACCCCGATCAGCGGCCAGAAGGTCCGCTGCAGCACCGCCTGCAGCAGACCGGCCACGATCAGGATCGCCGGCACGGCCAGCAGCTTGGGCGCGTCGATGCCGTAGTTGCCCGGTGGCCGCACGGCAACCGTCTCTGTCCCCGTCATGCCCGAAGAATAGGGCGTGATCTCCATTCTGGAGTGCCCGCTCCGCCCGCCTCCCCGTCGGGCGAAATGCCGTTGACCATGGTTGAGGCGGGTGGCATGCTGCGGGAGCACCCGCGCGAAAAGGCGCGGGCACTCTGCTCGAGGGACTGAAGCCTGTGATCACGGTTGGCCTGCCGGCCGCCTGACGGCCGTTCCGTCCTGTCTTCTTTCTTTTCTCTCTTCAGCAGAGGCTTCTCAAAATGATCTTGGATGTGCGCATCCAGCAGTCCGTCGTGGCCAACCTCTCGAAGCGCCCCACGCCGGTCCACACCGGGCCGTTCGTGATCGGCGTCGACCCGGGCACCGACAGCCCGGGCATCAACTACGCGACGCCGATCCCCGGCGCCGCCATCTCCGGGGCCGATGTCACTGCGCTGGTGGCGGCCTTCCGGTCGTACGCCCGTAAGCCCCGCCTTGAATATGTGGTGAGCACCGCCCCCGGCCTGGAGGAGCTCCTTCTCGCCGCCGGCTTCACGGTCGAGGAACGCCACGAGTACCTGGTCTGCACCCCGGGCTCCCTCCGGACACCCGCGACCGGTACCGATCCGCACGAGCCGGCTCCGACCGGCATTGATCCGCGCGGGCTGGCTCCGGCTGGCATTGATCCGCGCAGGCCGGCACCGGCTGCGGCCGACATTGATGGGCGCGGGCACGCTTCGGCTCCGGCCGGCTATGAGCTTCGCGGGCCGGTCACCGACGCCGAGCTGGCGGCCATGATCGGGGCGCAGAACGTGGCCTTCGGCGGGGAGCCGACCGCCACCGAGGCCGACATCGCCCGGATCCGGCGGCTGGACGCCAACGGCGGCGTCAGCGTCATGGCGATCGCCCCCGACGGGACGTGCGCCGGCGGCGGCCAAGCCGTCCCGCCCAACGACGGGGTCAGCGAGGTCGCCGGCATCGCCGTCACCCCGGCGCATCGCCGGCGCGGCCTGGCCGGCGCGATCACCGCCGAGATCACCCGCCGGCTCTTCGCGGCCGGGGTGGAGATCGCCTGGCTGGAGGCGTCCGGCGAGGATTCGTGGCGGGTCTACGAGCGGGTCGGTTACCGCCCGTCGGGCCGCCGTCTTTACATCGCGCTGGACTGACCGGCACGGGCCGGGCTACATAACGCAGCCCGGCCCGCATCACTCTTCAGGGCCGATCGGCTTCCCTGAGCTGATCGCGCTCAAGCGTCCAGGCCGGCAGGTCGAGGGTGATCCGCCACGGCTTCGTGACCGTGACCCGCTGATCACTTTCCTGCTGAATGCGGTATTGACCGCTCGCATTCAGAACGAACTCCGTGAAGGTCACGCGCTCGGCCAGCGGATCGATGATCCAGTAGAGCGGGATCCCCGCTTCGGCGTAGTCGTCCCACTTGGTCTTCCGATCAATGATCTTCGACGAGGGCGAGATCACCTCAACGGCGAGACAAACGTCTTCCACACGCTGCGGCGAGCGAAGGCCTTTGGTAAACGGGATGACGACAACGTCCGGACGCCGCTCGTTCCTGCCATCGAGCCAGACGGACTGGTCCTGACCGATATAGAAGTCAGGCGGCCGGTGCTGACGCATTGCCAACAGGATGAGGCTGCTGATGTTCTGGTGCAGGGGCACCGCGGAGGGGGTCAAGACGAGCCTTCCGTCGATCAACTCATAGTGAAGATCCTCGGGAAGGTCCGCCAGGTCGTCGACAGTGAGGTCCTGTCGTTCGAGTAGGCGCGGGTCAACTAGCTGAAGGGAAGCGGTCATCGATGCCTCCTCGATGGGATCGCGACTCACCATACTAGGCTCCAGACTAGTTGCTCAATGCCATCTTGGCTCGGGTTCTGGAACTATCGTAATCCGGCGGTCAGTGGGTCAGCTTGGCTACGCGCCCGGTCGGCCCGGATGCCCAGCACGACCCGTCGTGGGTGCACTCCACCGCGTCGAAGTTGCCGGTGTCGAAGCGCTTCCAGGTGCGGCCGCCGTCCCGCGAGTAGTCGCTGCCGGTCGGGCCGACCGCCAGGGCCACGTTCCGCGACGCCCAGGCCGAGCCCGAGCGGTACTCCCCCGGGACCGTGCGGGCGGTCCTCCACGCACGTCCGTGCAGGTAGGCCGCGCCGTCCGGCGCCGCCGCGGGGGCCTCGTAGTCGCCGCCGACGGCGATCGCCTCGCCCGACGGGCGTACCGCCAGGCTGTAGATCCCGGCCGTCGGGCCGCTCGGCACCGGCGTGTTGGCCACCGTCCAGGAGCGGCCGGCGTCGCGAGAGGTGAAGACCCGGGCCGTCGCGCCGCCGCCGGTGGCGAAGAACGCCTTGCCGCCGGCCGAGACCAGGCAGGTGCCGCTCGCGGCGAAGGCGAACTCGCCGGTCAGCGCGGCCGGCATCCCGGCGGACGAGCGGACCTTCCAGGAGCGGCCGCCGTCGTCGGTGGCGAGGATGCGAAACTTGCCGTCGACCGGGTCGGACAGGGCCAGCCCGTGCCGCCGGTCGAGGAACGTCATGCAGTCGTAGAACGCGGCCTCGTCGGAGTTGCGGAACGCCTCGCGCCAGGAGCGGCCGCCGTCCGTCGTCGCGTACACCCGGGAGGCGGCGCCGGTGCCGATGGACAGGGCGAACGCGGTCCGCGCGTCGAACGCCTCGATGTCGCGGAACAGCAGGTCGGACGCGCCCGCCGGGCTGACGTCGGCCCAGCTGCGGCCACCGTCGACGGTGCGCAGGACGGTGCCGGCCGAGCCGGCGACCCAGGCCACCCGGGAGTTGACCGGGGCGAGGCCGCGGAACTGGGCGGTCGAGCCGGTCTCGGTGAGGCGCCACGCGAGGGCAGAGCCCGCCGACGCGGCCGAAGCGGGCATGACGGCCAGAACCGCCGACGCCGCCAGAACCATCGACAACTTTCGCTTCAAGGTCATGTCGCGGAACTTACCCGTGTGGGCCACCACACGGAAACCGGGAGCGCACCCGTTTGGAAACCCCGGCATACCACAATGTGGGACATGGAGACTGTCACCGTCGCGATCACGCGCCGCGCCGATCCGTCGCGGACGGCGGAGATGATCGCCTGGGTGAACGCGGGCACCACCCTGGCCGAGGACTTCCCGGGTTTCCTGGGCACCGGCTGGGTGCGCCCCGACCAGGCGTCGAGCGAGTGGCACATGCTCTACCGGTTCGCCGACGCGGACGCCCTGCGCAACTGGGAGGAGTCGCCGCAGCGGCGCTGGTGGCTGTCGTCGGCCGAGGGCTTCGTCGAGCACACCCGGGTCGAGCGCCGCACCGGCATCGAGGGCTGGTTCGATCCACCGCGTGAGCAAGATGTCCAGAATGAGACGAAAGCCCCGCCGCGCTGGAAACAGGCCGTGACCATCTGGCTCGGCTTCTTCCCGATCAGCCTGCTGGCCGCGTTCACCCTCAATCACCTGATCATGGATCTCAACGTGGTCGTCCGGACGCTGATCAGCACCCTGTGCCTGACCCCGATCATGACGTACCTGGTGCTACCGCAGGTTACCCGCGCCCTGCAGCCCTGGCTCAAGCGTTAGCGGCCGTCCAGCCGGGCGCGGAGCCGGATCGTGTCGCCCACGGTCCAGCCCGGGGGCGGCGCCAGCGCGGCCCAGCCGTCGACCGCGCCGGACTTGTACACGTGGCCGTGCCCGGTCGGCACCTTGTTGGCGAAGACGGCGTCGACCGTCGTCTGCCAGAACGTGACCACCGGGTACCACTGCATGGCCGGCGTGATGTCCGGCCCGCGGGCGCCGCTGAGCCACTGGGGTTTCTTCCAGAGCAGGTTCGGGTTCCAGTAGACGACCGGGTCGGACGAGTTCTGCATGTAGACGACCTTGCGCGGCGGCCCGGCCAGCTCGCGCAACTCCTCGGCCCGCGAGGAGAACTCGACCGGCAGACCGCGATACGACGGATCCCAGACCGGCGTGCCCGGGTCCCGGCCGGCGGTGAGCGCGTGGTGGATCGGGTTGGCGAAGGTCGGGCCCTCGAGCAGGATCCCGTCCGCGCCCTCGACCATCTTCTCGGCGCTGCCGAAGGTCTTCTCGGTGCCGTACGTGCCGAGGCTCTCGCCGAAGATGAGCAGCTTGGGCCGCTGGGCCTCGGGCATCGCGGCCCACCGTGCCTGGACGGCCGTGATCAGGGCCGAGCTGGCCTCGACGACCTTGGACCGGTCGACCAGGAAGGAGATCACGCTCGGCAGGTACGAATACTGCATCGAGACCAGCGCGGTGTCCCCGGCGTACATGTACTCGAGCGAGCTCGGCACGGCGTTGTCGACCCACCCCGTGCCGGTCGGCGTGAGGACCGCGATCACCTTGCGGCCGAAGGCGCCGGTGCGGTCCATCTCGCGGACGATCAGGGCGGCCCGCTCGGTGACCGAGTCGGCCGACGACAGCCCGGTGTAAAGCCGGATCGGGTCCTTCACCGGCCGGCGGGCGAAGGCCGCGAGCTGGTCGTGGCTGGGCGCCTTGGCCACGAAGTTGCGGCCCTGCCGGCCTAGCGACTCCCACGACACGAGCGAGGCCGGGCTGCCGGAGCGCAGGGGCGACATCTGCCGTTCGACGCCCCGGCCCGTACCGCTGTCGGTGACCGCGGCCGAGCGGTCGGCGGTGGTGTAGAGGTTGCTGACCAGCAGCCCGTCGAACGCGGTGTAGCTGAGCAGGGTCACCACCACGAAGCCGGCGCAGTAGGCGGCCGACTCCGGCACGAGCCGGCCGAAGAGCCGGGCCAGGCCGTACGCGGCGAGCCGCAGACAGCGCGCGACCAGCAGCAACACCCCGAAGGTCAAGAGAGAGACCCCGACCGTACGGATGAGGTCGTACTCCTGTTGCGGCGCCATCCCGAGTCGCAGGCGCAGGTCGCGCTGCCAGCGCGTGCTCATCCACAGGAAGATCAGGATCAGCGGCGGGACGAGCAGGAACAGCACCTGCCAGGCGATCCGTTCGGCCCGCCGCGACGGCCACCAGCGCAGCCGGACGAGCGCCCCGATCATCGTGCCCAGCCCGTAGCCGATGGCGGCGGTCAGGCCGGCCACCACGCCCTGCAGGAACCACGGGCGCGGCAGCAGCGACGGCGTGTAGGACAGGCAGTAGAAGACGGCGCCCAGGCCGAAGCCGGTGACGCTGAACGCGCAGCGCACGACCCGGCGGCGGGGCGGGATCGCGACGACGGCGGAGTCGGGGCCCCGGCGCTGCGTGGGTATCCAGGGGCGGGGCGGCGCCGTCACCACGAGCCTGCGCATGGACCGCCCCCAATCAGCCGCAATCGCAGGATCATCCCGATCCGCCCCGCACCGCAAGCACCTTTACCTGCGGTTGATCGGTTTCGGCGGCGGTACCTGCGTACTCGCCCGGTCCCGTCCCTTCGTGCGCTCGGCGTCAACTTCGACAATCCGGGCCACGGGTTCTCATTGAGTCCGGCCCCCGGCTGCCGATCACAAGCGGCGAGGAGGGTCATAACCCATGCGATTGCGCACCTGGATCGCGGTCCTGATCAGCGTCGTCCTGCTGGCCGGCGCGGGCACGATCGGCATCCTGGTCAACCGGTCGGCGCTGCGCGCCGCCGATGAGGTCCACCGGGCCGACTCACGCGCGCTCGGCGTGAACAACAAGACCCTCGTCGGGGCCATGCAGGCCCTGTCCGCGGGCGAGCTCGGCAAGTTCCTGACCGAGAACTCGCTGCATCTCGGGAAGGACAGCGCCGCCGACCGGACGGCGTTGCGCCTTCTCGCGTCGAAGAGCACCTATTTCGCGTACGGCACCCTGACCCTTGACCTCAAGGGCAACGTGCTGACCAGCTCGCGCGACTCGGGTCTGCCCGCCGCCGGCGACGCCGGCTGGCAGCCGATGCTCGACATGATCACCCAGGGCGGGCGGTACGGCATCTCGTCGATCATGTCGATCGACGCCACCTACCTGGAGGCCGTGGCCGTCCCGATCACCGTCAGCGGCAGCCCCGTGGCCCTGCTGGTCGGCCTGAACGAGGTGGCCAAGACCCCGCTGCAGCAGTACACGGTCACGCTGGGCAGCAAGGCCCACCTGACCACGATCGTCGACAGCACCGGCACCATCGCGGCCACCAGCGACCCGACCGACCTCGGCCACAAGCTCGACCCGGCCATCCGCAACGCCATCGCCGAGGACCCGGCCGTCGAGTTCGTCGAGTACACCGACCTCGCCGGCACCAAGATGATCGCCATCGTGGTCGGCGGCCTGCCCGGCGGCTGGTCGTACGTGCGCACGCAGAGCCAGGCCTCGTTCGACGGCGCGGTGCACACCAAGAGCCAGACGCTGAACCTGACCCTGCTGGCCATGCTGCTGATCGGCGTGCTGGCCATCGCCGCCCTCGGCTACCGCACCATCAAGCAGCGCCGCCAGGCCGACGAACGCTTCCAGGCCCTGTTCCAGCACGCGCCGGACCTGGTCTCGGTGCTCGACGCGCAGGGCGACATCGAGTACTCCAGCCCGAGCGCCAAGGCCATCCTCGGCTTCGAGCAGGGTCAACTGGTCGGCAGCAGCGTCTTCGACATCGTCCACCCCGACGACCGCGACTACATGCGCGAGCAGTTCGGCCTGCTGCTCAGCCGCCGCGACGCGGTGCTGCGCCTGCAGTGCCGTTCACGCTCCATCAAGGGCGAGTACCGCTGGTTCGAGTTCACCGCGTCCAACCAGATGCACAACCCGGCCCTGCACGGCGTGGTCATCAACGCCCGGGACATCTCGGAGACCCGCGCCTTCCAGGAACGGCTGGCCCACGAGGCGCAACACGACGCGCTGACCGGGCTGCCCAACCGGCGGCGCATGCAGGACGCGCTCGGCGCCTCGCTGCGCGACCAGCCGGTCGGCGTGCTCTTCGTCGACCTGGACGGGTTCAAGCCGGTCAACGACGCCCACGGCCACGAGGCCGGCGACGAGCTGCTGCGCCAGGTCGCGTACCGGCTGACCGGCTGCGTCCGCGAGGGTGACGTGCTGGCCCGGGTCGGCGGCGACGAATTCGTCGTGCTCATGCCGGGCGTCCGGGCCACCGGCGACACCGACGCCATGTGCGCCCGGATCCGCGCGGCGATCGAGGAACCATTCAAGATCGACGGCAACGAGGTACGCATCGGGGCCAGCGTCGGCGTGCACCTCGCGCCCAGCGCGGGCGACCCGGACGAGGCCCTGCGGGCGGCCGACCACGCCATGTACGCGGTCAAGAAATCCGGCCGGGACCGCCGGGGCGGAGGCGGGCGGCACCGCGCCGAGGCGTAAAAGTTGGCACACTAGGTGCATCTTCCCGATCGAAGGTGGTGCCGGCGGTGTCCAACATCCTCTCGCGTCGTGATCTCGACTTCCTGCTGTACGAGTGGCTCGACGTCGAGGCGCTCACCAAGAGGGAACGCTTCGCCGAGCACTCCCGCGAGACGTTCGACGCCTTCATGGACGTCTCGGCCCAGATCGCCGAGCGCGACTTCGCCCCGCACAACCGGCGCAGCGACCTCGAGGAGCCGACCTTCGACGGCGTACGGGTCCAGGTCATCCCCGAGGTGGCGGCCGCGCTCAAGGTTTTCAACGAGACGGGGCTGATCTCCGGGACGATGGACGCCTCGCTCGGCGGGCTCCAGCTGCCGGCCGTGGTGGCCCGGGCCTGCTTCATGTGGTTCCAGGCGGCGAACATCGCCACCTCGTCCTATCCGCTGCTGACCATGGCCAACGCCCACCTGCTGACCACGTACGGGACCCCTGAGCAGGTGGCCCGTTTCGTCCAGCCGATGGCCGAGGGGCGGTTCACCGGCACCATGTGCCTGTCCGAGCCGCAGGCCGGCTCCTCGCTCAGCGACGTGCTGACCCGGGCCGTCGCTCATGAAGACGGCTCGTACCGCGTCACCGGCTCCAAGATGTGGATCTCGGGCGGCGACCATGAACTGTCCGAGACGATCGTGCATCTCGTGCTGGCTCGAGTCGCGGGGGCGCCGCCCGGCGTGAAGAGCCTGTCGCTGTTCATCGTGCCCAAGCACCACGTGGCCGCGGACGGCACGGTCGGCGAGCGCAACGGCGTCACGCTGGCCGGGCTCAACCACAAGATGGGCTGGCGGGGCACGACCAACGCGGTGCTCTCCTTCGACGACGCGACCGGCTACCTGGTCGGTGAGGAGGGCAAGGGCCTCGCGTACATGTTCCACATGATGAACGAGGCCCGGATCGGGGTCGGCGCGGGCGCGGTGGCGCTCGGCTACACCGGCTACCTGCACGCCCTCGACTACGCGCGGGAGCGGTTGCAGGGCCGGCCGGTCGCGGCCAAGGACCCGGCCGCGCCACCCGTGCCGATCGTCGACCATCCGGACGTACGCCGCATGTTGCTCGCCTCGAAGGCGTACGTCGAAGGGGGTCTGGGCCTGATCCTCTACACCTCGAAGCTGCTGGACGAGCCGTCGCCCGAGAACGACCTGCTGCTCGACGTGCTCACGCCGATCGTGAAAGCGTGGCCGTCGCAGTGGTGCCGGCTGGCCAACGACCATGCCATTCAGATCCACGGCGGGTACGGGTACACGCGGGAGTACCCGGTGGAGCAGTTTTACCGGGACAACCGGCTGAACTCGATCCACGAGGGCACGGACGGGATCCAGGCTCTGGATCTGCTCGGCCGCAAGGCCGTGATGCAGGGTGGGGCGGGCTTGTCGCTTTTGTTGGCTTCCATCCGCGCGTCATGCTCCGGCGAGCTGGGCGCGCCTGTGCTGGCCGCTTGCGACCGGGTCGCGGCCACTACCGCCCGGCTCTGGTCGGATGGCAATCCGACGGTCGCGCTGGCCAATGCGACGGCCTATCTCGACGCCGTGGGGCATCTGGTGATCGCTTGGATCTGGTTGCAGCAGCTAGCGGCGGTTGGGGACAAAACGGGCGCGTTCTATGACGGGAAGCGGCTCACGGCCCGCTACTTCATCACCCATGAGCTGCCGAAGATCGGGCCGATGCTCGACCTGCTCGACTCGCGCGACACGCTGCTGGCCGACCTCGACCCCGCGTGGCTGGGCTGACATGGCGTCCCCATCGATCCAGGTCGAGGTCGGCGATCTCGAGGTGCGGGTGTCCAACCCCGACCGCGTCTACTTTCCTGACCTTGGGCTGACGAAGCGTGACCTCGTCGACTACTACCTGTCGGTCGGTGACGGCATCGTGCGGGCACTGCGTGAGCGCCCGTGCATGCTGCACCGCTTCCCCGACGGCCTGGCCGGCGAGAAGGTCCACCAGAAACGCGTCCCCAACGGCGCCCCGCCCTGGCTGGAAACGGTCCGGATCAAGTTCCCCCGCTACAACCGGACCGCCGACGAGCTCTGCGTCACCAAGCTGGCCGACGTCATCTGGGCCGTGCAGATGTCCACCGTCGAGTTCCATCCGTGGAACTCCCGCCGGGCCGACACCGAACAACCCGACGAGTGGCGCATCGACCTCGACCCGATGCCCGACTGCCCGTTCGACCGGGTCCGCCGGGTCGCCGGCGTCGCCCACGAGGTCCTGGACGACCTCGGCATCACCGGCTACCCCAAGACCTCCGGCGGCCGCGGCCTGCACGTCTACGTCCGCATCCGCCCCGACTGGGGTTTCGGCGACGTCCGCCGGGCCGCCCTGGCCTTCGCCCGCGAGGTCGAACGCCGCGCCCCCGACGACGTCACCACCACCTGGTGGCGCAAGGACCGCGACCCGGCCGCCCTGTTCGTCGACTACAACCAGAACGCCCGCGACCACACCATCGCCAGCGCCTACTCGGTCCGCGGCAACCAGCGCGGCACCGTCTCCACCCCCATCACCTGGGACGAGATCCCCGACGTGGAACCGGACGACTTCACCATCCAGACCGTCCCCACCCGCTTCGCCCAGCTCGGCGACCTGCACGCCCCCATCGACGGCCAGCACTTCTCCCTGGAGACGCTTCTGGAGTGGGCCGACCGCGACGAGAAAGCCGGCCTGGCGGGCCCCGCCGACCCGTCATGACCTGCATAGCCGGCATCACCGTCACCCCCGGCGGCGACTCCGCCGACAGCGACGGCCGGCCCGCGGCCGCACGGTCCTCCCGGTCGGCCTCTACCTGACGGGCTGACACCCTCACCGTCATCCAGTCAGCGTGACGCCGTTCGTAGCAGGCGCAGGGCCCCACCGGCATCAAGAGCGCCGATAGCGATGAGACGAGGCCATCTGTCTGTACATTTTAATGTAACCGCGGCCATGGCGTGACAAGCCTTTTTCACGAATGACGATCCGGCCTGGCGCGCGAGCCGGGAACCGCAATTCTTCGAGGTTGTCATGATCGAAAACTGACGTCACCGGCCCGGGTGCGGGACAATTCTTGCATGCGAGGTCAGATGTCATTGTTCAGCCGGGCCGAGACGGCAGCGATGCGCGATCGCACCAAGGCGAAAAACTATTCTACCGAGCGCGAGGAATTCCGGCGTGCCCAGAAAAAGCGCCGCGACTGGGGATTAGCGCAACGGTACGCCGAGAAGCAGCGCCGCATGTATGGATCCGTGGAAGCGGCCCGGGCCGAGTTCGCTCGGTGCGCCCGCGAGCGGCGCATCCCCAAGCCTCCGGCCGACTGGACTGTCGCCGCCGAGCCCGCCGCAGCAAACCCCACCACCACACAAGCGCCTCTCACCTCCGAGCCCGGCACACCGCAGCCAGCAACACTCACACCGACGTCCCCCGCGCCGGCAACGATCGAGCCGATGGTGTCCGAGCCCGCACCTCAACTACCAGCAGCGATGGAACCGGCAGCACCCGCAGCCGCACCCCACCTGCCAGCGGCGACAGAACCGGTCGTGCCCGTGCCCGCGCCCCGGTTGCCGGCGGCGACAGAACCGGTCGTGCCCGCGCCCCGGTTGCCGACGGCGATCGAACCGACACCGGCCGTGACCGCATCTGCGCCCGGCGGGTCCGTCACGCCGATCAGCGGCTCGATCGCCGAGGTGATCACACCCGTCCCCGCCCTGCCGCATGATCAAGTGGACCGGACCCGTTCGGACGCACGCCGCGCTATCGCCTATCCAGTCGAGCCGCCCCGGGCCTACTGGTCGTACCTCGCAACCCGAAAGAGAATTAACGACGGCCGGCTCGCGGCAACAGAACGCTTTCGCTGCAGCCGGCCACGCCATCGGAAAGACGCATCACAACCGAACCGGATTTCCTGCCTCGCGCCGGACCGGCACAAACAGTTCCACAGAGAGAAACGTCAGCCACAAGGCCCGGCGTAGCCAATTCGGCAAATCCGCGCGCTCGCGTGCCGAGTCTTCATGACCGTTCGGGGCACGTGGTACCAACTGCCGGACACGGATGTCGTATCGGCCCCCGGCCCCCGACCCCCGACCCCCGGCCGAGGATCAGTCGGCCCAGGCTGCAGAGCGACAGCGCCTCGGTAGGTCGCGCGCGGGCTCTTCCGCCTCGCTGTGCCGGCCTCGCCCCCATTTCGAGGCCGGCACGGTGGGCGGCACCTCGGTCAGGCGCTCCGGGCGGCGAGGCCGGTGACGGGGCGGCCGCGGACCGGGCGCTTCTTGCTGGCTTTGCGGGCGGCGCGGGCCAGGCGGGCCGAGGTGAGCAGGCGGCGGTGGTCGGTTTCGGCGAGCAGGTCGCGGTGGTGGTCGTTGGCGAGGGTGAGCATGAGGTCGGAGTGGATCAGCATGGCTTGGTCTCCTTGTCGGCTGGTGATGTCTTAATCGTGGGCCGGCAGGAGGGCTGACACATCGGCAGTGGTTGCGTATCTCGGCTGGTCAGGATGCTTTAGGAGCGTTCTGTGGAGGGCCTAGGTATGCCTAGATCGGCGGGGTGGGGCCGTAGTGGAGGGCTGGGCGCTTCCCTGCGGTGACGGGGTCGCTTGAGGCCGCCGCGGGGTGGGCTTGTCCTGGTGCGGGCGCTGCGCGGGGTGCGGGCGCCGGGCAGGGTACGGGCGCCGCGCGGGGTGCGGGCACGGCGCCTGCGGGGTGCGGGCGGCCGCGGGGTGAGGGCGCCGCGCGGGGTGCGGGCACGGCGCCTGCGG
>NZ_JBFAOX010000050.1:0-22031 GCF_040675435.1 Actinoplanes sp. NPDC049598
GCTCGCCCTCGGCGAGCCCCGCCTGACGTGGCCCTTGGGGACTGCGCAACCTGCAGGAGGAGCGCCACGGCAGGAGCCAGCACGTCTTCCACGGCCGAAAGGGTGAGCTGTACCAGGCGTACCATGCCGGCATGGAGACCAGCTCGGCGCGCTCGGGCTGGTCCTGAGCTGCATCACCCTGGCGAACACCCTCTATCTGGATCGCACGTTGGACGCCCTGCGGGCTCAGGGGTACCCGGTGCTGGACTCCGACGCGACACGCCTATCGGTTTACCAGAACAAACACATCAACGTGCCTGGCCACTACACCTTCGCCCGACCCGAGCTGGGTAGTACCCGCCCGGGATCAGACCAGGTGTCGGGCGAAGAAGCTCAACGAGCTAGCCGTCTCGAAGGCCGGGACGTCCCCGTGCTTGCCGGGATTGGCATGCAGCGTCTTCTCCACGGAGGCAAAGGCGTCGAACAATGCCAAGCCCTCTTGTCGCGGCACGCGCTCATCGTCCCACTGCATCACAAATTGCACCGGGACAGTGATCTGTGCAGCGGTCTCGGCCAGTCCCCGCGCTCCCAGAAGGCCCAGAACCGCGGCACGGATGCGGGGCTCAACGGCGACCAGCGGTACACCCAGCCCACAGCCGAGCGACATCCCCAGGTAGCCGGCTGGGCCCGCGCCGACGAAGTCGAGCTCGGCAACCGCGTCCAGGACCGAGCGCCATTCCGGGACGCTTTGCTCAGCCAGCCGCATGTGCAATCCGGCGATCAACGAACTCATCGACTCGCCGGCCGCCGCACGGTTCCGCATATCGGTAAAGGCCCGATCCAGCTCGGCGGATCTGGGGCGATCCCCGTGGCCGGGAGCGTCGATCGCCACCACGGCGAAGCCGCACCCGGCGACGAAGCGGCGGGCGCTGGCCACGATGCGTTCAGCGGTCTTGTGCTGGCCGCCGCCGTGCCCCATCAAGATCAGGGGCCGGGTACCGGCCGCACCATCCGGGCTCCACAGCACGCCGGGGATCTCGCCGAGAGTGAAGAGATGTTCGGTGACGCCGTCGGAAGTCGCCGAAGAAGTGATGTTGACGCGCATTAGCGTTCACACCCTTTCGAGGTGCTTACGCGGGTGCTCCCTAGGCCGTGGCAGGGAGGGAGTCCCGTGTTGTCAGTGTCATTGCGTTGATCGGACTCACCTCCTCAGGTTGCTCTGGTGCACGGCGACGCCGAAGCTATCACAAAGGGCGTCACCGCTACCGGGACTGCCCCGGGTTCAGTTGACTCGCGGGTTGAGTGGTTCAGGCCGCGGTTGCGTGCCTGTCGATCCAGGTCACGATCGCCAGGCGCAGGTCCTGGCGGGTCTGCCACCGCTGCCGGTCGAGCACATGCTTTTGCAGCAGAGCGAAAAACGATTCCATCGCGGCGTTATCACCACAGGCGCCTACCGGGCCCATCGAGCCGACCAAACCGTTGCGGCGCAACGGTTTCACAAATTTCCGAGACCCAAATTGCCTGAGTTCAACCCGTCGTTGCAACACCGGCCCGTTAGATCGAGCGTAGCTGCTCCTCGAAAACCTCGGCTGGGGTGCGCCACCCGAGGGCCTTGCGGGGGCGGTTCTTGAGTGCCAGGGCGACGGCTTCGAATTCGTCGGCGGTCCATGCTGTCGGGGCCCAGCAGTGATGGCCGAAAGCCAGGGAATGCTGAGCCGCCGTGATGCGCAAGGACTGCACCGCTTGCCGACGCCGGCCGGAGGAGCTACCCACGGAAGGTCCTGCGGCATCGCCCCGAGGTGACGACATAGGCGGCCATCAGGATGGGTGGAATCGCGTCGATCGCCAGGCCGACCGTCGACTTCATGCCCATGGCGTGCCATGCCACCAGCGATGCCAGCGACGCAATGTTGAAAATGACATTGTTCGCGACGGCGGAACGCTTCCTCCTCAGCATGAGCACGTACAGAACAATGGTGTAGAGAATCAGTGACGCGTTCGAGGCGACATAGAACGCCAGAGCGGGCGCCGGCACGAACGACGTGAGGCCGGCCAGCGACGGATCAGCGGCGATGATGAGTGCGGCGACGGTCAGCGCCAGGCCGTGCAACGCCAAGCCGGCCAGCGCGACAAGATAGACGACAAGCCATCCTCGGATCGGAGTCTGCTCGGCCTCCGACGCGTCGTCCCCCGGCTGCTGCGCTGATACCTGGCCGCCGACATTCGCTCGGCTCGGCGCTTCACCACTGTTGTGCATGTCGGTCCGCCCCCAACGGAAGTTCGCCGCGAATCCGCGTGGCCCCATCCTTCGGCGTCCGAGCCGCACTGCCCAGGGTGATAGCACCCCTCTCCAGGCTGGTGCCTTCTCCACCATGCTTCTCCACCGGACTTACTCATCTGCCGCGGACAAGGGGCCGCACCGATTGCCCGGGGCGAGAGGGCTCCGCGCGCTGAGGCGGGAGGAGGGCACCTCGGTCGTGGCATCATCTGCGTCTACGGGCGGGGTGGCCCGCGGGTTCGCGGAGGGGTGCTGCCGACCGGGCCGGTGGGGAGCAGCTTGGGAACAGGGGCAGACTGGGAAACGTAGCGCCAGGAATGCGAAGCCCGCCCTATAGGCTCGCGGCCTCGGCTGTTCCAGGGACGGCGAAGGCCTGCATCGTCGAGGCGATGCCATGGCAGAGCGCCGAGCCGAAGGCTCCGGCAAGGTCGAGCAGCCTGAGGTTTGTTCCAAGTGGCGAGACGGCGCGCCGTGGCTAGGTAGCGGTGATATCGACGTCGCCGCGGGCGGTGCTGGGGTCGACGGGGTGGCCCTTCTGTGTCCACCGCACTCGGCCCGCTGCGGCGAGGCGGCGGGCGGCGCGGCGGACGTTCTCACGGTCGCCCTCGACCGTGGCCAAGGGGAGGCGGCGGGTTCGCTGGGCGGCGGCCAGCACCTGCTCCTGCAGAAGGCGGTCGGCCTCTTGGAAACCGCGGCGCCTGTACGCCTGGCTGCACCAGCGCACCTGCTCCCAGTCGTCGGCCCAGGCCTTACGCCACTCGATCCGCCGGCCGCAGCCAGCGCACGTCTTTGTCTCCACCAAGCCCCTTCCGCTACGCCGTGCAAATCGGTCGAGCAGGCCGTCGGCGTGCACCCATTCCACGGCAGCGCCGCCTCGAGTCTGTGCCCTCGGGGTGGCCATGCCCCGCCACCAGGTGTTTTGAACCGCTGCGACGGGTATTTCCCGGTGTGGCCGAAGGGGATTCCATCCGACGCCTGGCTGGTCGGCTGCAAGCCGCGGTGGGCGGGCACCGCAGCGTCGCGGCGCAATTCCGGCGCGGTGGTGAGCGGCCGCCTTCGTTCGCCGGGGATCGATTGAAGGAAGTCGTCCCGGTGGGCAAGAACCTGCTGATGCGGTTCGACAGCGGTCGCACCGTGCACAGCCATCTGCGGATGCAGGGGTCGTGGCGGGTGCACCGGGCCGGCTGGCGGCCCCGGCCGGGTGCGGACCAGGTCGGGGCGTGGTTCGACTTCGGGCCGCCGGGGGTGCTGGCCGCTCACTCGATGCCGGTTCTGCAGGTCGTGGCGACCAGCCGGGAGCATGATGTCGTCGGGCATCTCGGCCCGGACATCCTGTCCGAGGCCTGGCCGGACCAGGTCGCCACGGCTCTCCGCAACATCGCGGCCCGGCCCGGCCGGCGCATTCGGGAGGCGTTGCTCGACCAGCGGAATCTGTGCGGGATCGGCAATCTCTGGACCGTGGAAGGGCTCTACATCGCCGGCATATGGCCTCACACGCCGGTCGCCGACGTCGATGTCGCCCGGCTCCTTGACGTCATTCACCGGATGATGCGGCTGGGTCTGCGCAACGGCACCCAGAGCACCACCGGGAATCTGCGCCGCGGGCAGACCCATTGGGTCTACGGCCGCTACCGGCAACCGTGCCGGCGGTGCGGGACGCCCATCAGCTTCAGCTCGGCGGGCGACACCGCCCACGATCGGGAGACCTGGTGGTGCCCGCACTGTCAGCCGGTGCCCGACGCGGCCGCTATTGCGCGGACAGCTCGTCGATGGCCGTCATGACCTGGGGCAAGAGGTCGTGGGGACAGCCCCAATAGTCGTAGATGCCACCCCGCGCCCGGTTGCTGCCGCACACGACGAACACGCCCGTACCGAGACGACGTTTGAGATGGGTGGCCAGCCAGCCCACGAAACCGCTGTTGTCCACGCCGACCGGGAAGTGGAAGGAGAACACTCCGAAAACCTCGACGGGCTCGGTCGAATCGCGGTCCAGGGGCACCAGCGCGCTCCACGATTCCTCGTCACGCACCACAGCGAGAGTCCGGCTCGTCAACAGCGGAGGCCTCGAGGCCGGCGACTCCTGGAAATACCAGGCCCCTTCCTGCACAACCATCTCGGTGAGCCCGAGGACTCGGCGCAGCCGCTGATCGGTCTGCTCTTCGGTCTCGTGACTGACATCGACCACGAACTCACTCTAGGACGGCGGCGTGGACGAATCTCGCCAGCATCGCGTCGTAGGCGGCGCCGCCACCGGGCACGGTCTCCGACGCCAGCACCTGCCCGGGACCGACGCCGGCCCGTACGGCGGCCAGCAATGCCGCGCCGGCGGCGACGGGCTCGGGTTCGCGCACGACCCGTACGCCGGTGGGCTGGACGTGGGCTTTGACCCGGACCCAGGCCGGGTTGGCCGCGACCGGCGCGCCGAAGAGGAAGACGGACGGGGCCGCGGTTTCGCCGGCCAGCCGCAGCTGCTCGTCGAGCATCCAGCGGGCGTGCAGGCTGAGGCCTTCCAGCAGCGCCTTGGCCAGCTCGGCGGGGCGGTGCTCCGGCCGGCGGCCGATGACCCGGAACCGTGCTCCGGAGTCGGGGGCGGGCGTCTGCCGCCCGGTGAGGTACGGCAGGACGAGGACGCCGGTCGGGTCGTCACCCAGGGCCGGCACCTCGCCGAACGTGTCGGGCTCCCGGGTCAGCCACCAGGCGATCGTGGCGCCGGCGCCGGCCGACCCGGCCAGGATCGCCCGATGCCGGCCACCCACCGTGACCACGCTGCTCATGCCGGCCCGGCCGACCCGGACCGGATCGGGGTGGCCGCTGACCACGGTCATGACGGCCTCGGCCGTACCGACGGAATCGGCCACGTCGCCGGGTGAGCGCACCCCGCAGGCGTACGCACCGACCTGATGGTCGTGCCCGGCCACCACGACCGGCGTCCCGGCCCGCAGGCCGCTCGCGGCGAAGTCCGGGTCGGTGACCCGGCCCGCGATCTCGCCCGGCGGCACCACCGCCGGCAGCTGGGCCGGCCGCAGGCCCACCTCCGCGAGCAGGTCGGCGTCGAAGGCCTCCGGCAGCGGCGAGGCCAGGCGGTAGGCCATGGTCCGCCCGGCCAGCGTGTGGTCGGTGGCGAGCTGCCCGGTGAGCAGCAGGCAGGCCAGATCGGCCACCCCGGCCCACGCCGTCATCCCCCGCCACACCTCCGGCCGGTGCTCCCGCAGCCAGGCGAGCTTCGCGAGGGGCACCTTGGCGCTGGGCCGCACGCCGGTCGCGCCGATCAGCTGCTCCCGGCCGAGGCGGGAAGCGAGCCCGTCCGCCGCCGCGCCCGCCTCCCCGTTGTCCCATCGAAGCCATGGGCTCATCGGCTCCTGAGAAGCGTTCAGCGGCACCCCGGTCTCGGCCATCGAGGCGATCCCGACCGCTTCCGGCGCGGCCGCCCCCGCCAGGACCCGCCCGATCAGCTCGAGGAGCACGCCCTTCAGCTCCCCCGGCGCCGGGGTGGGCGCGGACGCCACGGCCCGCACCTCCGGCTCACCCACGTCGACCAGGGCGACCTTCGTGTTGGTGGTCCCGATGTCGATGCCGAGCGCGAGCGCCATCTACTCGGCGGCGTCCAGTTTCGCCCGGACGTCGTCCATGTCGAGTTCCTGGACCGCCGTGATCACCGTCTCCAGCGCCGCCGCCGACAGCGCCCCCGGCTCGGAGAACACCATCACGCCGTCGCGGAAGACCATCAACGTCGGGATCGACGAGATGCCGGCGATGGCGGCCAGCCGCTCCTCGGCCTCCGTGTCGACCTTGGCGAAGGTGATCTCCGGGTGGTTCTCGCTGGCCCGCTCGAACACCGGCGCGAAGCTCTTGCACGGCGCACACCAGTCGGCCCACCAGTCGACCAGCACGATCCCGTCGCCGGTCACCGCCGCCTGGAACGATTCCTTGGTCAGATTCACCGTACTCATGCTGGAATTCTCCCCTTCCGATGGGCGCACCGCCCCAACGACGGTCAGGGGCAGGAAAATTCCAGCGTCTTGACGAGGTGGTCGATCACCGCCTGGGCGTCGCCCTCGATGCCGTTGAGGAACGAGGACCGGCGGCGGCGCAGCATCGGCAGGCCCAGGGCGTAGAGGCCTGGAGCGTCGACGACACCGCCTTCGTGTCGCAGGAAGCCCTTGTCGTCGACGACCGGGACGTCGAGCCAGCTGTAGTCGGGGCGGAAGCCGGTGGCCCAGACGATGGTGCTGATCTCGCCGGAGCGCAGGTCGAGCTTGAGGCGGGTCGACGCGGGGACGGCGGTGGGCTCGAACTGGACCGGGTCGGTGATTCCCGCGTACGTGTCGAAGCCTGTCAGCAGTCGCTTCATCTTCAAGTCGGCCAGTGAGCAGACGTTGCGCAGGCCGCCCGAGAACAAGGCCTCGCCGTCGCGCACCATGGCGAAGCGGCCGACCAGTTCGACACCGAGCGCGGTCAGGGTGTTCAGGTCCAGCGTGTCGTGGGTCGGGGTGCCGACCAGCTGCGGTGAGGGCAGCTTGCGGGCCCGGGAGAGGTCGTCGACCTCGTCCCAGCGCTGGTCCCACACGCCGGAGGCGTCCATCCACCACAGGACGTCGCGGTCGCGGTGCCGGCGCGGGAGCCGGACGTGCTCGCCGACCGAGAGGACGACCTGACGGCCCGAGCGCTGCAGTTCGGCCGCGAGCTGGACGCCTGTGGCCGACGCGCCGACGACCAGCACGCCGCCGTCGGGGAGCGCCGACGGCCCGCGATAGTCCAGGGGTGTCACCTGGGTCAGGGACGACGGCACAGCCGTACGGAACGAAGGTGTCGTCGCGATGTTGCAGGCGCCGCTGGCGATGACCAGGGACTGGCAGCGCCATTCGCCCTGGTTGGTGAGCACGGAGTAACCGCCGTCGACGGGACGGACGGTGGTCACCGTCGTATCGAGAGACAGCGGCGCCTCCACCACACGGGCGAAGTCCGACACGAAGGAGGCGACCTCGCCCGACGTCATGTAGCCGTCCGGGTCCGGGCCGTCGTAGGCGAAGCCGGGCAGGCGGCTCAGCCAGTTCGGGGTGAGCAGCCGCAGCGAGTCCCAGCGCTCGTGCCGCCACGAGTTGGCCACCTCGCCCCGCTCGAGGACGACGTGGTCGACCGACCGGCCGGTGAGGAAGTGGCTCGCCGCAAGGCCGGCATGACCGGCCCCGACGACGACCGTGGTGACGCGTTCGATGGCTCGGCCCGCCTCAGGCGACCTCGACCGTGACGTTGGTCGGATTGGTCAAGGCGTCGTAGACCGCCGACCGCTTCTGCGACTGGGCGACCAGGGCCTCGATCTCCTCCTTGGACGCGTCGGCGTCGATGTTGAAGGTGACCTTGACGTCGTTGAAGCCGTTGCGGACGTCGCTGTCGGCGCCGAGGATGCCGCGGATGTCGTGCGCGCCCTCGACGGTCGACTCGATCGAGCGCAGCTGGATGCCGCGGTTCTGGGCGACCGAGGCCACGCCGGCGGTCAGGCAGCTGGCCAGGCCGACGAGCAGGTACTCGATCGGGGTGATGCCGTTGTCCTCGGCCGCGAAGACCTCCGGGTGGTCGGCCTTGAACACCGACTCGGTCTTGTGGCTCTGCTCCTGGCCGAGGCCGAAGAACTTCTGCACGGTGGCGGTGCTGGCCACGCCGTTCTCCCACTTGGAGGTGGCGCGCCAGGTGAACTGGGCCGCCTCCGGGGCGCCCTTGAGCACCTCACGGGCCTCGAGCAGCGCCTGCACGTTCACACCGTTATCGACTACGGTCATGATCTTCCTTGCCCCTTTCGCGTGGGTTACCCACAAACCCCATAGGGATTCCCGACAAACATACTGGCCTGCGCAGACGGCGTATAGATAGCATCTCCCGCATGGTGAGCCCCCCGACCGTAGAAACCCAGTTCCTCGATCTACCGGGGCCCTTGCCGCTCGATTGCGGGCGCGAGCTGCGACAAGTCCGCGTGGCGTACGAGACGTACGGCACGCTGTCACCCGAGCGTGACAACGTCATCCTGGTCTGTCACGCCCTCAGCGGCGATGCCCACGCTGCCGGATATTCGGCAACGGCCCCGGCCGCGAGCACCCGCGACGGCTTCGCGGCCGAGGAGCGCGACGACTCGAAGGGCAAGGCCCTCGGATGGTGGGACGGCATGATCGGGCCCGGGAAGGCGTTCGACACCGACCGCTTCTTCGTCGTCTCGACCAACCTGCTCGGCGGCTGCCGCGGCACCACCGGGCCCTCCTCGCGGAACCCCGACACCGAAAGGCCGTACGGATCGGATTTCCCGGTCGTCACGGTGGCCGACATGGTCCGGTGCCAGCGGGCCTTCCTGACCCAGCTCGGCATCGAGCGGCTGGCCGCGGTGGCCGGCGGCTCGCTGGGCGGCATGCAGGCGCTGCAGTGGGCGGTCGACCATCCCGATCAGGTCGACTCGATCGTGGTCATCGCCTCCACCCACGGGCTGCACCCGCAGGGCATCGCCTGGAACGCGATCGCCCGCGAGTCCATCCGCCGCGACCCGGCCTGGCAGGGCGGCCACTACTACGGCACCGGCCGCAAGCCCGACGGTGGCATGGGCGTGGCCCGCATGGTCGGCCACATCACGTACCTCTCGGCGCCCGCGCTGGAGGACCGGTTCGCCCGGCGGCTGCAGTTCGCCGACGACATCCGCTACACCGTCGACCAGCCGGAGTTCGAGGTCGAGAGCTACCTCGACCACCAGGCGGAGTCGTTCGTCAAGCGGTTCGACGCGAACACCTACCTCTATCTGTCCCGGGCCTTGACGTATTTTGATCTTGCGCGTCAAAGCGGGGGCAGCCTCGCCGATGCGCTCGCCGGTGTCACCGCACGCGTACTGCTGATCGCCTTCAGCTCGGACTGGCTCTACCCGCCGCGGGCCTCGGAGGAGATCGCGGCCGCCCTGCCCGAGAAAGCGGAGTTCCACGTGATCGACGCCCCGTACGGGCACGACTGCTTCCTCCTGGAGGAAGCCCGGCAGACCCCCATCGTTCGCCGATTCCTGCTCGGAGAAGAAGCATGATCGAGGAAGCACACGAGTTCGGTTTCGAGACCCGGCAGCTGCACGCCGGGCAGCGGCCCGATCCCAACACGGGCGCCCGCGCGGTGCCGATCTTCCAGACGTCGAGCTACGTCTTCGAGGATCCGGAGTCGGCCGCCGCCTACTTCAACCTCCAGGAGTATGGAAACACGTACTCCCGGATCATGAACCCGACCACGGCCGTCTTCGAGGAGCGCGTGGCCAACCTGGAGGGCGGCTCCGGCGCGGTCGCGTTCTCCAGCGGCATCGCGGCCCAGGCGGGCGCCCTGTTCACGATGCTCGAGCCGGGTGACCACGTGGTCGCGTCCTCGGCCCTCTACGGCGGCTCGGTCAACCAGCTCAAGCACCTGCTGCGCAAGATGACCGTCGAGCTGACCTGGGTCGACCCGGACGACCCGGACGCGTGGCGCAAAGCGGTCCAGGCGAACACCAAGGCGTTCTACGGCGAGACGATCGGCAACCCGGGCGGCAACGTCCTCGACCTGGAGACCGTCGCCGGCATCGCCCACGAGCACGAGCTGCCGCTGATCGTCGACAACACGTTCGCCACTCCGTACCTCTGCCGCCCGATCGAGTGGGGGGCCGACATCGTCATCCACTCGGCCACCAAGTTCATCGGCGGGCACGGCACCAGCATCGGCGGCGTGGTGGTCGAGGGCGGCACGTTCAACTGGTCCAACGGTCGCTTCCCGGTGGTCGCCGACCCCTCTCCGGCGTACCACGGCCTGCAGTTCCACGAGACGTTCGGCGAGTACGGCTACCTGATGAAGCTGCGGGCCGAGACGCTGCGCGACCTGGGCGGCACGCTGTCGCCGTTCAACGCGTTCCTGTTCCTGCAGGGCCTGGAGACGCTGTCGCTGCGGATGGACCGGCACGTGGCCAACGCGGTCAAGGTGGCGTCGTTCCTGCGCGACCACCCGCTCGCGTCGAACGTCAGCTACCCGGGCCTGCCCGACAGCAAGTACCGCCCGCTGGTCGACAAGTACCTGCCCAAGGGCGCCGGCGCGGTGTTCTCGTTCGACGTGGCCGGCGGCCGCGACGGCGGCCAGGACCTGATCCGCGGCGTCACCCTCTGGTCCCATCTGGCCAACGTGGGCGACGCCAAGAGCCTGATCATCCACCCCGGCAGCACGACGCACCGGCAGCTCAGCGACGAGGAGCTGACCGCGGCCGGGGTCGGCCCCGGCACCGTACGGCTGTCGGTCGGCACCGAGTCCGTCGAGGACCTCATCTGGGACCTGAACCAGGCGTTCGAAGGGTTGAAGCGATGACCGACCTTGCCCCCTACCAGGACGTGAAGGACATCCAGCGCGTCCTGCACACGGCCAAGACGATCGCCATCGTCGGCCTGTCCAACAACCCGCTGCGCGCTAGCTACTTCGTCGGCTACTACATGAAGCGCCACGGCTACAAGGTCATCCCGGTCAACCCGCGCGAGCCTTCCATTCTGGGCGAGACCAGCTACCCCAGCCTGCGGGACGTCCCCGAGCCGATCGACGTGGTCAACGTCTTCCGCGCGCCGAGCGCCGTCCCGCAGATCGCCACCGACGCCGTGGCCATCGGCGCCAAGACCCTGTGGTGCCAGTTCGGCGTGATCAGCCCCGAAGGCGCGCAAACCGCCACCGACGGCGGCCTCACCGTCATCATGGACCGCTGCCTGAAGGTCGAACACGCCCGCTACGTCGGCCGGATGAACTGGCTGGGCTTCAACACCAAGAGGATCACCGCGGTCCGTACGGGTCTGCAGTAGCCGCCGCCTGCACCCGCCGATCGAGATCGCGAAGCACGCGGTCGAACTCGCCGGGATGGTGGACGGGGCCGACGTTCTTCGCGACGAAGACTTCCCCGTCCGCCACCTCGGCGCGACACTGCACCGGCGTCTCGACGCTGTCCCCCTCGGCGAGCTCCAGCCAGATCGCCGAGCGCGAGGTCGGCTCCCCCAGGACCAGCGCCGGGGCGGCCGACACAGCCACGATGCCGGACCACGGGTAGGTCCGGGTCTTCAGCAGCCACCGCACGCGCACGGCCTCGTCGCTGACGAAGAGCCCGGTCCGGTAGAGCCGCCAGACGCCGGTCATCCAGACCGCCCACCCCGCCGAGAAGCCGAGCACCGCACCGTGGTCCTCGGCCACGACCAGCGCCACGCCGCCGAGCGCGACCCCCGCCGCGAACATCAGCGCCGCCACCTTCTCCCGCGCCGTCCGCCCACCGGCCCGCTCCCACCGCCGCATGTCGCGATGATGGCAGCCATCCGCCAGCGCTCCTGGGCAGGATGGCGGGGTACGCCAGCCGAGCCGAGGAGCCGAGCCCATGTGTACCCACAATCACCACAATCGCGGCGTTACCCGCCGCGCCGCGCTGTTCGGGGGCGCGGCGGTGGTCGCGTCCGTGGCGGTGGCCGCGCCGGCCGAGGCGAGTGGCCGGAGAGGGCTGCTTGATCTCACCTACCCGTTGACCACGGCCTTTCCGGCGTTCTCGCCGGGCGAGGAGGCGGCCCGGCGGACGGTCGCGGCCATCGCCGACGACGGCTACTACATGCAGGAGTGGACGACCGTCGAGCACATCGGGACGCATGTCGATGCGCCGGTGCACTTCACGGCGGGTGGGCGGGTGGCGACCGAGCTGCGGCCCGACGAGCTGATCCGGCCGGCGGTGGTCATCGACATCGCGCGCCGGGCCGCCCGGAATGCCGACACCGTCGTCACGGTGGAGGACATCAAGGCCTACGAGCGGCGGTACGGCCGGATTCCGGACGGCGCGGCGGTCTTCATGCACTCCGGGTGGGGAGCCAAGGTGGGTGACGCCGGCGCCTACCGGGGCACCGACGCCAACGGCACGCTGCACTTTCCCGGTTTCGGGCTGGAGGCCACCGAGTGGCTGCTGCGGCACCGGCGGATCGGCAGCCTCGGGGTGGACACGCTCAGCATCGACCCCGGCGTCTCCGAGGGCTTCGAGACGCATCTCGCGCTCACCGGAGCCGACCGGTACGGCGTGGAGAACCTGGCCAACCTCGACCGGCTGCCGAGGCGCGGGGCCACGGTGTTCGTCGGGCTGATCCCGTACGAGGCCGGCTCCGGCGGTCAGGCCCGCGTGCTGGCCACCTGGTCCTGAGCCGATCGCACGGCCGGCTTGCGGAGCCGCCGCCGGGGCTGACCCAGCAGGACACCGGCGAAGACCAGGACCAGGCCGAAGACCTGCTGTACGGATAGGGTCTCGTGCGCGATCGCCGTGCCCAGCAGCACCCCGGTCGCCGGGTTGAGCAGCCCGACGAGGCCCACCGTGCCCGCGCTGAGGTGCCGCAGCCCGGTGAACCAGGCGGCGAAGGCCACCGCCGTCGCGATCACCGTGATGTAGCCGAACCCGAGCACGGCCGCCCCGTCCAGCTTCGGCGGCGTGCCCTCGACGATGACCGCGGCCGGGATCAGCATCAGGCCGCCCGCGATGAGCTGCCACGACGTCAGCGAGAAGACGTCGATGCCGGAGCTCCACTTCTTGGCCAGGATGTAGCCGAACGACGACATGACCATGGCCGACACGGACGCCAGGACCCCGCGCGCGTCGACCGTGACCGGCCCGGTGAACAGCATCAGCGCGACGCCGAGCACGCCGACGCCCGCGCCCACCAGATGCGCCCCGCGGGGTCGCTCGGCCAGGGCGGCCCAGGCGAACAGCATGAGCACGACCGGCGAGGTCGCCATGACCGGCCGCGGCCGGGTCGTCGCCCTCACCGCGGCCGGCCGCGACCTGATCGACCAGGCCTTCACCGATCACATGCGCAACGAGCGCCGCCTGCTTGACGAGCTCGCCCCGGCCGACGCGGCCGCGCTGGAGGCGATCCTCACGAGGTGGCTTGCTCGATTCGAGCCGCCTCGGTGACCGTCACCGTGGCCTGGGTGATGGCGTCGTTGCCCAACAGCGACTCGCGCAGCTCGTCGACCCGGCGCAGCAGCTCCGCCGCCGACCCGTCCACGGCGGACGGCGTCGGTGTCACCCAGGCGTTGACCACCAGGCTCGACGGCCCGACGTAGACGGCGTGCAGCTCGCGCACCTCGCCCACCCAGTCCGCGCCGGCCACCCGGGCCCGGATCGGCTCCAGCACGTCCGGCGGCGCCGACTCGTCCAGCAGCAGCGTCTTCGACCGCCGGGCCAGGACGAACGCGACCACGATGAGCAGCACCCCGATGCACATGCTGCCCACGGCGTCCCAGCCGGCCCAGCCCGTCCCCGCGTGCAGCAGCAGCGCCGCCAGCGCCAGGACCAGGCCGATCAGCGCCGCCGTGTCCTCCAGGAAGACCGTCGTCGCGCTCGGGTCCGAGGAGCGGCGCAGGTGCTGCCCCATCGAGCGGTTGCGCTCCTTCGACTCCCCGCGCAACTGCTTGCGGGCGGTGTTCCACGAATAGGCCTCGAAGCCGAACGCCACGACCAGCACCCCGACGCCGACCCAGACCGACTCGAGCTCCTCGGGCACCAGCAGGCTGCGTACGCCCTCCCCGATCGACAGCGTCCCGCCGACCAGGAAGATCCCGAGCGCGGCGAGGAAGGTCCAGAAGTACCGCTCCTGCCCGTACCCGAACGGATGCCGCCGGTCGGCCCGCTTGGTCGACCGCTTCAACCCGACGAACAGCAGCACCTCGTTGCCGGTGTCGGCCACCGAGTGCGCCGCCTCGGCCCACATCGACGCCGACCCGGTCAGCAACGCCGCCACCGTCTTCGCCACCGCGATAGCCGCGTTGGCAATCACCGCCACCACTACGGTGCGGGTACTTTCCTCCTGAGCCATGGCCCGGGCGTACCCGGATCAAGGGCGGCCGAATCAGGACGCCGGCTGGCCCTCGATGGAGCGGCGCAGGGCGCGCTGGACCTGGTGGAAGACGCGCTCGTCGGTACTGGCGTAGAGAAGGACGCCACTGCCCCGGTACGTCGCGTGGATCTCCCAGACCGGGGTGCGGCGCACGAAGGCACGCCACACCCAGACCACCGCGAGCACGTCCACGGCGGCGGACACGACCCACATCCAGGTGCTGTCCACGACGACCGCGATGCCGACGCCGGCGGCCGCGGCGGCCAGGGTGGCCCAGGCCGTCCAGCGGGTGGCCGCCGAGGCCGACGACGACGCCTGGAAGACGCGGATGTCCCGCAGTTCCCGGGCCGCGAACGTGCGTACCGGCGTGGTCAGCCACATGATCTGGTCACCCGAGACGAAGGCGTCGGCGCCCCGGTAGTAGATCCTCGTCATGGCCGCCTCCGCCTCCCGCCGCGATGTCCGCAGAGTACGCAAGCAAGTCACTGATCGACAGCAGACAGCTACTCTCCGGACAGTGGCTGGCACGTCAACCGCATCGGCGGTACGGAAGCAGCGTCGCCCTCAGCCGATGAGCGTGTAGACGCTGGCGATCCGCCCGTCCTCGATCAGGGCGATGTCGAGGCCGCTGACCACCGGCGGCGCCCCCTCCGGCCCGAAATTCCAGGCCAGGTAGCCGAGATCCTGCACCACCCGGATCGGGCCGGACGCGCTGAAGACGAACCCGGGCGCCTCGTCCAGGATCTTCTGCGCCTTGGCGTCCAGCGCGCCGTAGCCGACGACGGTCTCGTCGGGGTCGGAGAACTTCACCTGCTCGGTGTAGATCCGCGCGATCGCCGCCCGCCGCCGCTCGGCGTCGCGCTCGCCGAAGACCTCCAGCAGATTGGCCCTCATGAGCTCCTCGATCGTCATCGGCTGATCATAGTCACCAACCGGTGATCCACTTCGTGACGACGGTCTCGCGGGTGACCACGCGGCCATGCACCTTGATCCTCTTGGTCGTCTTGACCTGGGCCGGCGTACGCCACATGGACACGGTCCGGCCGTAGACGGTGACCGGCCGCTTCGACCAGGTGTGGCAGCCGAGCGCGTAGCGGGCGAACGGCGCGACCGACTTCTTGATGCAGCGGTACGTGACGGTCGCCGTGTACGGGTTCTTCCCGGCCGGCCAGGGCGCCGCGCCGGCCGGGCGCAGCACCCGCTCCATCGCGCGGTACCAGTTCCAGGTCATCTTGGCGTAGCCGTAGTTGTTCGGGTGGAGCGTGTCGGCCAGGTCGAGCCCCCCGATCCCGGACTGGTCGACCAGGTGGAACCGCGGGCCGGCGGCCGCGACGATCGCCGGGACGGCCGCGTTGTACTGGCCGGTGTTGACCTGCCACTGGCCGCCGTAGAACGCGGTGCCCGGAATCCGGGCCACGAAGACCTGCGCCGCCGGCCGGGCCGTCCTGATCGTCTCCAGCATTCGGGTCAGCGCGGCCGGAGCGCCGGCGGCGGCGTGGCGGGCCGGGTTCATGTTGTTGGTGCCGAGCTGCAGCAGGATGACATCGGGCTGGTACGCGGCCAGGCGATCCGTGAGGATCTCCTGCACCTGCTCGATGGTCCAGCCCGGGTGCCCCTCGGTGTCCGGGTCGGCGCTGGCGCCGTACGGGGCCGAACCGACGAAGTCGACATCGAGCCCGGCCGAGATCAGGCGTTCGCGCAGGTCGGCCCGGTAGCCGTCGAGCTGGGTCGAGCCACCCCCGGCGGTGATCGAGTCACCGAGCGGCATGACCTTGATCGGGGCCGGGCCGGCCCGGAGGGGCTCGGCCTGGGCGGGTGGGGCCACCAGTAGGGAGCCGAGGGTCAGCAGGGCGGCGGCGAGGCTCCGGGCGATCATGCCGGACGGTTCGGCACCCTCCCGGCGGACGCTGACACCGTCAGGTCAGAAGCAACACGACGGCAACCGTGGTCGCGAAGGCGACGATCGTCCAGCGCAGCACCTGAGCCGGGAGCCGCTGGGCGAGTCGGGCCCCGATGACGCCGCCGACGATCGTGGCCGGGGCCAGGACGACGACGACCGCCCAGTTCACCGGGCCGAAGATGCTGTACGTCAGGACGGTGGTCGCGCCGACGACGGCCGAGAACACGTTCTTCAGGGCGCTGATCCGCCGCAGCGTCTCGTCGAGCACCAGCGACAGCGCGGCGATCAGGAGCAGTCCCATCGCCGCGTTGAAGTAACCCCCGTACACCCCGCAGAGAAAGACCGCCACCTGGACGAAGACCACGGGGTTGTCCTTGGGCTTGCCCGCGAGGGCGCGCAGCCGCCCCTGAAAGGCCATCATCGCGGCCGCCGCCAGCAGCAGGAACGGCACCACGACGTCGAAGACGGAGCGCGGCGTGAACAGCAGCAACGAGCTGCCGCAGAGCGTGCCCACGGCGATCGTCGGAATGATCGTCAGGATCCGCCGGCCCTGCCCGACCAGATCCGGCCGGCCGGCGAAGGCGCTGGCCGCATAGCCGGGCGCCACCGACAGCGCGTTGCTGACGTTGGCCGCCACTCCCGGCAACCCGAGCGCGACCAGCAACGGGAAGGTGATCAGCGAGCCGCCGCCGGCCACGGCGTTGACCGTGCCGGCGACCAGCCCGCCCCCGAGCAGGGCGAGAATCTCCAGGCTGGTCAGCGCCGGTGCTCCTGCAACAGCTGCACGAGGTGCTTGCCCGGGGTGTCGGCCAGGTCGGCCGCCTGGGTCCGGCAGGAGAAGCCGTCGGCCAGGAAGATGTCGCCGTCCTCGGCCTTGGCCAGGGCCGGCAGCAACTGCTGCTCCGCGACCTGTACGGAGACTTCGTAGTGACCGCGCTCGACGCCGAAGTTGCCGGCCAGGCCGCAACACCCGCCGAGCCGCTTGACGGTGGCGCCCGCCTTCTTGAGCAGCTTGGCGTCGGCGTCCCAGCCCATCACCGCGTGGTGGTGACAGTGCGGCTGGGCGATGACGCGCACCCCGTCGAGCGAGGGCGGCTCGTAGCCCTCGGTCTCGGCGAGCAGCTCGGCCACGGTCTTCGTCGCCGCCGCCACGTCCCGCGCCTTGTCGTTGTCGATCAGCTCGACTGCGTCCTGCCGGAGCACACCGGTGCACGAGGGCTCCAGCCCGACCACCGGGATACCCTGCTTGACCGATTGGTGCAGCTCATCGACGGTGTTGCCGAGGATCCGTTTGGCCGCGTCGAGCTGGCCGGTCGAGATCCAGGTCAATCCGCAGCAAGCTTTCCTGCTGGTCACCTGCGGCGCATACCCCGCGTCGACCAGCACCTCCACCGCCGCCTGCGCAACCTCCGGCGAGAAGTGGTCGGTAAAGCTGTCGACGAACAGCACGACCGGCTTCCCAACCCGCCCGCCGCCCTGCGCAGCCACCTGCCCGCCGCCCTGCGCGCCCGCTTGCTCGCCGCCCTGCGCGCCCACCTGCCCGCCGCTCTGCGCGGCCGCTTGCTCGCCGATCCCTCCGACCCCGCGGGTCCCGCTTTGCCCGGCGCCCCGCCTGCCCCTCCGCCCGACGCTCCGCCCGCCGGCCACCTGGCCACCCTGGGCGACAAATGCGGATCGAAACGTTTCCGGGGCGAATGTCGGGATCGAGCGCCGCTTGTCGACACCGGCCACGTACAAGGCGAGGCCGCGGATCCCCGGTAGCGAGGTCATCAGGTTGGCCAGAGCCGGCATCCTCGACGCCAGCCGGGACCACCGGGGCAGCCACCCCAGCGAGTAGTGCGACCGCGGCCGCGCCTTGCCCTTGTAGCTCTGATGCAGGACCTCGGACTTGTACGCCGCCATGTCGATCCCGGTCGGGCAGTCGCTCGCGCACCCCTTGCAGGACAGACACAGATCCAGCGCGTCGTGCACGGCCTCGGCCCGCCAATCGGGCGCGAGGTCGCCGTCCAGCATCTCCTGCAGCACCCGCGCCCGGCCGCGCGTCGAGTCCTTCTCGTTCTTGGTGGCGAGGTACGACGGGCACATCACCCCGCCCAGCACCGTGGTGTCGGCCCGGCACTTGCCCACACCGGTGCACCGGTGCACCGCCTGGTTGAAGTCGCCGCCGTCGGAGTGGTAGGCCAGCGCCAGCTTCGTCCGGACCGGCCGCGCCTGCGACACCCGGATGTTCGCGTCCACCGGATCCGGGTCGACCAGGTTGCCCGGGTTGAGCAGGTTGTCCGGGTCGAACGTGTGCTTGATCCGCCGGAACAGATCGATCGCCTTGGGCGAGTACATCCTGGTCAGCAGCTCGCTGCGGGCCCGCCCGTCGCCGTGCTCCCCCGACAGCGACCCGCCGTAGCTGACGACCAGGTCGGCCGCGTCCTCCAGGAACGCCCGGAACTTCCCCGGCCCGCCCGGCTTGTCCAGCGGAAAGTCCAGCCGCACGTGCACGCAGCCGTCACCCAGATGCCCGTACGGCATCGCGCTCAGCCCGTGCCGCTCGACCAGAAGATCGAAGTCCCGGAGGTACGCGCCGATGCGCGCCGGCGGCACGGCGGCGTCCTCCCAGCCCGCGTGGGCCGGCAACCCGCTCGGCGCCCGCCCGGCCAGCCCCGCCCCGTCCTCGCGGATCTTCCACAGCGGGGCCGCCTCGGCCGTGTCCTCGACCACCCGCGAGTCGACCGCCCCCGAGGCCGCGACCAGCCGCTCGACCCGCTCACGCACCTCGTCCCGGTCCTCACCGGCGATCTCGATCATCAGCCAGGCCGTGCCGCCGGGCAGCGGCGGCACGGCGCCGGGCCCGCGCCGGCTGCGTACCACGTCGCAGATCCGCGAGTCGATGCCCTCGCACGCTGTCGGCTTGAACTCCAGGATCGCCGGGATCACGTCACCGGCCGTGCCGAAGTCCGGGTAGCCGAGAACCACCAGTGTGCGATAGGCCGGGTCCGCCACCAGCCGTACGGTCGCCTCGGTCAGCACGGCCAGGGTGCCCTCGCTGCCGACCAGGAACTCGGTCAGGTTGAAGCCGTTCTCCGGCAGCAGATGCTCGACCGCGTAGCCCGACACCTGCCGCCCGAAGCGCGCGAACTCCGTACGCCCGGTGGCCAGATCGCCCCCGATGACGTTCCGCAACTCCTCGACGATCTTGTCGGCCCCACTCGTCTCCGGCCCGGTGACCAGCCGCTCGCCGTCAATGGTGAGCGCCCGCAGACCGACGACGTTGTCGGACGTACGCCCGTAGCCCAGCGTCCGCGCCCCACACGAGTTGTTGCCGATCATGCCGCCGATCGTGCACCGCGTGTGGGTGGACGGATCCGGCCCGAACCGCAGCCCGTACGGCTTGGCGGCAGCCTGCAGGGTGGCCTGGATCGTGCCCGCCTGCACCCGCGCGGTCCGCGTCTCCGGGTCCAGCTCGAGCACCTTGTTCATGTGCCGGCTGAAGTCGAGCACCACTCCCGGCCCGATCGCGTTGCCCGCCACCGACGTGCCGGCCCCCCGCGCCGTGATCGGCACCCCGAGCTCCCGGCACACCCGCAGCGTCGCCGCCACGTCGTCGTCATGTCGCGGCCGCACAATGGCCCGCGGCACCACCCGGTAGAGCGAGGCATCACTGGAGTACGCCGACCGGTGCGCGGCGTCGGTGAGAACGTCCGCCACACCGCCCCGGCGCAGGCTCTCGGTCAGGTCGGTGTCGCTAGTCATCCCAGTTCCAGTGCAGCCGCGTAACGTCAGTGAACCCGCCTTGTGAGCGTCCCCGCCATGCTAGTCGCCACCACTTCCCCACCCACGAGGTCCTCGTCCCCCATCCCAAAACCACTCACCGACAGCGACCCGACCGCTCACCACGCTGCCGCCCGCCCGCCCGCCCCGCCACAACGGCCGTCGGCTGGCCCCGGATGCCGGTCGGCCGCTCACCGCACCACCACCGGCCGGACCCCCGTCACGACAGCCGCCGGCTGCTCGCCTCAACCCCGGTCAACCGCTCACCGCGGGCCCCAGGCCCGTCCCGCGTCGACAGGCCCTCGACCCCGGTGATGCCGGCCAAGCCGGAGGATGTGGAGGCGGACAATCCCACCCGGCCCCGAGCCAATCCTTTCCGACCGCGGCCCGTCACGAACTCGACCCCGTCATTCGCGTGCCTTCGTGGACCCGATGCCGGGGAAGCGATGCTCGCCCCGGGCTCCAGAGCCCTACTCGCCATCGTCGTCGCCCGCCTGACCGTCTGTCCGCAAGCGCGCCACGATCAACCGCGAGCCACTCCCCCGGGGCGCGACCACACCGCAACCCACTGCCGGTCACTCCCGCAAGCGCGACCACGCCACGACCACCCGCTAACCACTCCCCCGAGGCGCGACCACACCGCAACCCACTGCCGGTCACTCCCGCGAGCACGACCACGCCACGACCACCCGCTAACCACTCCCCCGAGCACGACCACGCCACGACCACCCGCTAACCACTCCCGCGAGCACGACCACGCCACGATCAGCCGCCTTCCGCGCCCGCATAGGCGACTTCCCGCGAGCCCCTCTCCCACGATGGCGACCATGCCGCAGGCGGCTGTGCGCCGTCGGGTTGAAGGGCGGCTTACGGCCGGCGCAGGCTGTCGTACATGCGCCAGCCGGCGATGATCGAGCCGCCGGTGAGGATCATGTAGCAGAGCATGAGGGCGGCGGCGCCACCGAAGCCGGCGGCGGCCAGGAAGAGACCGAAGGCGAAGGCGGCGGTGCCCGCCCCAACGGTGAGCACCCAGCCGGTCGCCTTCTGCGCCGGGGCCCAGTGGGGCGAGCCGCTGGCCAGCAGCATGCCCGCGATCGGACCGGCGACCGGCAGCAGCACCGCGCCGACCGTCATGAGACCCACGGCCGTGAACTCGGCCGCGCCGCCGCGCGGGGCCGCTCCCCCACCGGTGGCGGCCGGCGGGGGAGTCGGGATCAGCGCGGGCAGCCGGATGTGGGGCGGCAGGTTCCCTCTGCGGGCCGCCGCCACCAAGGCCTCCGGCGGCCCTAACCGGCGGATGATCTCCGCCGGGTCCTCCAGGGGCGAGCTCGGCGAGGTGCGCCGCAGGGCGATGTAATCGGCCACCGTGGTCATCAGATCGTCCCGCAGACCGGGGTCGAGATCCTCGCTCTGCGCCCAGAGCGCAGCCAGGTAGTCGAGGACGACAACGTCCGTGTGTGCCAGTGGTGCCGTCGTCATTGTTCTCCCCCGTTGCTGGTCCGGCGTGGTAGCAACCAGCATCGACCGTCACCGCCCTGAGCACATCAACCCGTGGTCTGAACCGTGTGCCACACCTCTGCCTTTCGGCCGATGCACCAAACCTGCCCGCACCCCAGCAACCGCGCCCGACCCACCGCCCGCCCAGCCCTTCCGCGCCGCCTCCGCCGCAGGGCCGCGGCGTGGCGGGGCCGCCGGGGTAGCAGGGGGCGGGGCCGCGGGGCCACGGGGCCACGGGGATGGCCGGGCCGCCGGGATGGCCGGGCCGCCGGGATGGCCGGGCCGCCGGGATGGCCGGGCCGCCGGGATGGCCGGGCCGCGGAGATGGCGGGGGTGGCGGGGCCGCCGAGGTGGCAGGGCCGCCGGGATGGCCGGCCGCGGGGGTTGCGGGGCCACCGGGATGACAGGGCCACTGGGATGACAGGGCCACTGGGATGACAGGGCCGCCGAGGTGGCGGGGTGAAGGCGCGGTCCCTGGCTCGCGAGGCCGACGGGTACCGCGGGTGCCGTGGTGCCGTGGTGCCGTGGTGCCAGGCGGAGTGGTCCGGTCGACGGCGCGGCGATGGGCTAACAGGAACGGCGAGATGGTGCGGGCAGGGCCTCGCGAGCCCGGGAAACGCGCCGCGGTCCAGCGGCGGGCCGACGGCCCCACGGCCCCACGGCCCCACGGCCCCACGGCCCCACGGCCCCACGGCCCCACGGCCCCACGGCCCCACGGCCCCACGGCCCCACGGCCCCACGGCCCACG
>NZ_JBFAOX010000050.1:22128-22412 GCF_040675435.1 Actinoplanes sp. NPDC049598
CACCGAAGGCAGTATGCGCGTTTGCACCCCCACTCACGCGGCCCCGCACCCCGCCGGCCCAGCGTCCCGAGGCGAGGCCGGCGCCTCGTCGCGCCTTCGGCCGGCCCGGAGCCGCCTGCCCGCCGGCTCTGAGTCGACCGCCCGCCAAGCCCGAGCCGACCGCCCGCCAAGCCCGAGCCGCCCGCCCGCCAAGCCCGAGCCGACCGCCCGCCAAGCCCGAGCCGACCGCCCGCCAGGCCCGAGCCGACCGCCCGCCAGGCCCGAGCCGACCGCCCGCCAGGCCC
>NZ_JBFAOX010000051.1:0-20779 GCF_040675435.1 Actinoplanes sp. NPDC049598
ACTCATAACGTTCGATGTCATCACTCACGGTGCCCATCCCGCCAGGTCTTCAGCCTGGCGTGTCGGGCCGGAAACACCTCTCGTGACACAGTCCCTAGCGGACCCCAGAACCAGACCGGAAAGGCCCCATGATCGGTGGCCAGGTCGAGCCGTCGGCCCGTCGGCGGGTTTCCGTACGGGCACCAGGCGTGATGATCGCGGAAGTCGGTCACATGCACACTATGATCGAGAGCTTCCCTGGTGGCACCGACCGCGGCCGAGGACCGTGTCTGCTATCGAGCAGCGTTTCCTGCTAGGTGGTCCTCGTGTGCCCTGGCCTGCGACGCGCCGGGCCCCGCCGGGACCGCTGCGCAGCAGGAGCGTCCTGTCGTGGGCGGCGGCGTGGTGCCTGCTCTGGTCTAGGGTCCTTGGGTGGGCATGAACGCGCAGGGCATTGTGGGTGTTGTCGAGTCAGACGCCGAGGCGATGAGCATTCTGCGGGCTGCGGCCGGCCTCGGGCTGCCGGACTGGTGGATCGGTGCCGGTTTCGTTCGTAACCGCGTTTGGGATGCGATCAGCGGGCTTCCGGCTGTGCCGCCGCGCGACGTGGATGTCGCCTACTTCGACCCGGAGCGGCCGGACCCTGGTGCGGATGAGCGGGCCGAAGCGCAAGCCAGAACGATCCTTCCCGGGGTGCCGTGGGAGATTCGTAATCAGGCACGGATGCATCTGCGCAACGGCGACGATCCGTACACGTCCACGCTGGACGCGGTGTCGCGCTGGCCGGAGACGGCAACGTGCGTCGCGGTGACCTTGCGGGGCGACTCGGTTCACCTGGTGACCTGCCATGGGGTCGACGACCTGGTAGGAATGGTTGTCCGCCCCTCTCCGGCCTTCGACGACGCGGTGGGCCGAGCGACGGTGAAACGGCGCGTGGAGACCAAGGGCTGGCTCGATCGATGGCCCGTGCTCCGACTGGCCGTCTAGCGCAAGCCGCCGACGTCGGCCGAGGGGGACGGACATGACGAAGCGGAGGTACGTCGCTCGAGGCGTCCCCGGCGGCTACCGGATCTGGGACATTAAGGCCGGGCGCTGGTGGGGCGAGTCGTACGAGCTGTACCCCGCCGAGCTGCTGGCGCAGTTGAACGGTCCCCGCGACCGCGAGAGGATCATCGCGCTGATGCGTGAATACCGCGCCCACAAGCGATAGACGGCGCGGATCACCCGTCGGAGTACTTCTTGACCGTCGCGGTGATGAACGAGTCCGCGGCCACCGTGGTGCCCGCCTTCAGATTCTGCGAGACGACCACCCAGTTGGCGTCGATCACCGGGAGCCGGTTGGCGCCGGTCGCGTCGACAGCCGGCGCGACATGCAATCCCGCCGCCCGCCACCGGTCCTGCGCCGACTGGTAGTCGAGCCCGACACCGTTGGGCACCTTGACCTTCGCCGGGGCCACTGTCGTCGGGGCCACCTTTGCCTTCGTGGTCGTCGCAGCGGTCGCCGCAACTGTCGTCGCAGCGGTCGTCGCCGGACTCGGTTGGGTCGAAACCGGCGCCGTGGTCAGTGGGGCAGCGGTGGCCGGCGCTTCCGCCGTATTGCCGCTGTCGGTGCTGGAACAGCCCGCGAGAGCTAATGCGAGGCCGAGAATGATCCCGCACATTGTCTTGTTATGCATCGCCGGAGGCTAACGCCTTGCTCATGAGCGGATCAGCTGAACACCCCTCGGCCGGACATCCGATGGCGGATAAGTGCACAAGTTCGGCCGTCATGGCAGCCGGAATCGGTCCGCCGTCCAGCCCGATTGACCGGGAAGACCGTAGCGTTCCACCAGGTGTTCTCGACCCGTGGGTGGTTCGTAGGGCTCGGGCCGGTAGTCGGCGATCCTGGTGATCAGACCTTCCGCGGAGACGTCCAGCCAGACGCAGGCGTCCTGTCGCTCGGCGCCGACCTGGACGTCGAGCAGCAGGGCGGCTGTGGATCCGTCGGCGACGATGCGGCGGAGGCGGAGGTGCCGGTCGCTGGGGTAGTCGGTGTTGAAGGTCAGGTAGGCGGCCGCGGATGCGTTAGCGGGTCTGGGCATCCCGTAGACGACATCGGGGTCCAGCAGGGTGGTCAGGAACGGCCAGTCGTGGCGTTCCAGACAGTTGATGTGGGCGACCGGTCCGTGGGGCAGGGGCTACTGGGGGGCTGTCGTGTAGACGGTGGGGTCGCCCTGTTTGAGCCAGATCTGGGGGTGGTCTATCGGGGTGAAGGAGCGGTCGCCGCCGGGCTCACGAGTAGTGGGCACTGTGTCGCCGTTGGGCTGGTGGAGGATGAAATTGACGGGCTTGGTGTCGTCGGTCAGGGGGATCTCGTAGGTGGCCCAGCCGTTTTCGATGCGGGTGGGGGGCCACGGTTTGTCCCACGCGATCTGGGCCAGGGTGGCCGGGTCTACCGCGTCGCCCCACAGGTGCAGGCCCCAGCCGGTGTAGTCGCCGGCCGGGCGCTGGTAGTGCACGGTGGCCGTGGTCAGCGGGGGGCCCGCGTAGCGGACCGTGCGGAGGGCGGTGCTGCCCTCGTTGAGGATGGCGCGGTAGCGGATCTGGGTGCCGGCGGGCAGGTTGAGCGGGGTCAGGTTGTCGAAGACCGTGTACGCGGGGGACGAGCTGTCCCGGCCGATCGGGGTCCAGGCGGCGCCGGCGATGCTGCGTTCGAAGCGGACGACGTGGGTTGACCTTTCCGGGTCGGCGACGGCTCGGACCTCGACGGTGCCGCGGACGTTGGCGCCCTCGGCCGGGGCCTCGATGGTCAAGGAAGGGGCCGGGACCCGGGCCGTACGGGTCGTGCTCGTGCCCGTGTGCCCGGCGTTGTCCAGGACCACGGCCCGGTACTCCACCGGCGTTCCCGGGCGCAGGCCGGACACGTCGTGGAAGACCTGGTAGGGGGCGTTGTCGTCGGTGCCGATGGGCGTCCAGCGGCCGTGGCCGGACCGCGCGTAGAAGGTGACCTCGGCGAACGAGGAACCGGCGACCGTGGCCGGGACCTGGATGCGCCCGGCGGCCGGGGTCAGCGCGCCGAGCGACACCGCCGGCGCGGCCTTGGACGTGGGGATGCGGCCGGTCGAGGCGTACACGACCGTGGACAGCGGCGGCACGGTGACGGTGATCCGCCGGTCGGCCGCCGAGGTGACTGTGGACGGCCCCGACCCGTACAGCCGCTGGAAGTTGCCCCTGGAGAAGTAGGTCGGTATGGCGGCTGTGCGCGCCTGCTCGCTGTTGTTGAGCGCGACCACGTATTCACGGTCGGAGGAGCGGGAGAATGCGTAGATTCCGGCGTCAGCGGAGGCGTAGCGGTGCTGGAAGGCGCCGTCGCGCAGCGCCGGATGGCGGCGGGTCAAGGAAGCCAGCGCGGCGATGTCCCGGTAGAGCGGATGGCCGGCCACGAAGTTGTCCTGCGCGTGGGTGGCCGTACTGCCGAGCAGATCGTCGTCCAGGTAGTCGGGGACGCGGCTGGCGAACATCGTCTGCCGGGCGTCCTGGTCGCCGCCGGGGCCGGTGAAGCCCTGTTCGTCGCCGTAGTAGACGACCGGGTTGCCGCGGGCGAAGTACATCAGCTCGTGGGCGAGCCGGTCGCGGGCCAGCCACTCGGCGTCGCCGGCGCCGGGGTTGTCGCCGACCACGAAGGAGCCGATCCGGCCCATGTCGTGGTTACCGAGGAAGGTCGGCAGCTGGTAGACGTTCGAGTCGGCGTCGGTGTACCAGTCGTCGGCGGCGAAGAACGAGCCGAGCGCGGCCGCCGGTTGCCCGCGGGAGGCGAAGTTGCGGGCCGCGTCCTGGAACGGGAAGTCGAGCACCGCCTGCATGCGGTCGCGGGTGGTGAACTGGGAGGTGAAGCTGCGGGAGGTGTCGAAGACCTCGCCGAACATGAAGAACTCGGGCTTGCCGTGCTTGCGGGCGAACGACAGCACGTCGGGGCCGAACTTCTGCCAGAACTCGTCGTTGACGTGCTTCATCGTGTCGATCCGGAAGCCGTCGATGCCGAACCCGGCGATCCACGACTCGTACACCTCGGTCATGCCCTTGACCACACGCGGGTTCTCGGTGAACAGATCGTCGAGCCCGAAGAAGTCGCCGTAGAGCGAGTTCTCGCCGGTGAACGTGGTGTCGCCGCGGTTGTGGTAGAGCGTGACGTCGTTCAGCCAGGCCGGCACCTTCAGGTTCTTCTCGGCCGGGTCCAGCACGGGGACATAGGGGAACGAGGTCGCGGGGTCGAGGGCCGGGAAGGGCCGGTGGTCGCGGTCGTCGAACGGCCTGCCCGCGGCGTCGCGATACGGCACGACATCTTTGGAGATGTACGGCTGACGCGCGCCCGACTGGTAGCCGATGACATCCGCGGTGTGGTTGGTGATGATGTCGAAGTAGACCTTCATGCCCCGGGCGTGGGCCGCGTCGACCAGCGACCGCAGCTCGGCGTTGGTGCCCAGGTGCGGGTCGATCTGGGTGAAGTCGGTGATCCAGTACCCGTGGTAGCCGGCCGACGGCCCGTCCTCGAGCTGCACGGCCTTGTTCTTGAAGCTGGGCGTCAGCCAGATCGACGTGGTGCCGAGACCCTGGATGTAGTCGAGCCGCTGGCGCAGCCCGGCCAGGTCGCCGCCGTTGTAGAAGCCCTTGCGGGTCGGGTCGAACCCGGAGACCAGCGGATCGGCGCCGAGCCCGCCCTGGTCGTTGGCGGTGCTGCCGTTGGCGAACCGGTCGGCCATCACGAAGTAGAAGTTCTCGTCGGAGACCGGCGCCCGCAACGAGTGCCGTCCGGGCAGTTGACTGCCGGCCGCGGCGGGCGAGCTCACCGCCGTCCCGGCCAGAACGGCGGACATCAGAACAGCGAGATGCCGGCGGATGCGCATCGGACCTCCCCTGGGCGTCTGATCGACCGTAATGGATTTTTGTGGCGGCCATCGACAGCCGAACGGACGACCCTTGTTTCGGCCGTCCACGCATTCGGTTTCCAGCGTATTAACGGGCAAGATCAACCGGGATCACATCGATCGGGCTGCTTGTAGCGTCACCAGCACTTCAGGCCTCTGATCGAGTCGAGGTGTTCCGTTGACGCATTCCTTCATCGGCCGGTCCGTGCCGCTCATCGTCGCGGCCGCGGCCACGCTGGCGGTGACCCCGCCGGCGGCCGCCCACGCCGGGGCTGACAAAGTCCCCGACAAAAGGACCACGATCACGTTGATCACCGGGGACAAGGTGACCGTGCGGCCCGGCGTCGTCACGGTCGCGGGGCCGGACGGCGGGCCGGTCGGCGCCCACATCACGACCGTCGGCCCGGACACATACGTCTACCCCGACAGCGCCAAGCCGTACGTGGCCACCGGCCGGTTGGACAAGCGGCTGTTCAACATCACGTACCTGCTCCGCGAGGGCTACGGCGACGCCCGGACCGACCGGCTGCCGGTCATCGTCGGCTACCAGAACACGGCGGCCCGCCAGCAGAAAGGCGCCCTGCCCGAGGCGAGCACCGAGGTGCGGGCCCTGCCGAGCATCGACGGCCGCGCGCTGAGCACGGACCGCAGCCGGGCCGTGGACTTCTGGTCCTCGCTGACCGGTGTGGCCCCGACCGCCGAGGCGCGGAAGGCGACCAGCGCGCCGGTCTTCGGGCACGGCATCACCAAGGTGTGGCTGGACGGCAAGGTGCATGCCGCGCTGGCCGACAGCGTGGACCAGATCGGTGCCCCGGAAGTCTGGGCCGGCGGCAACACCGGTGAGGGCGTCGACGTCGCCGTGCTCGATACCGGCGTCGACGCCGGGCACCCGGACCTGGCCGGTCGGATCGAGTCGACCGCCAGCTTCGTGCCCGGCGAGGACGTCACCGACGGGCACGGGCACGGTACGCACGTGGCCTCCACCATCGCCGGCACCGGCGCCGCGTCCGGGGGCAAGGAGCGCGGAGTCGCGCCGGGGGCCGATCTGGAGATCGGCAAGGTGCTCGACAACGGCGGCTCCGGCCAGGACTCCTGGATCATCAGCGGCATGGAGTGGGCCGCCCGGGAGCGCAAGGCCAAGGTCATCAGCATGAGCCTGGGCGGCGACCCGACCGACGGCACCGACCCGATGAGCGCGGCCGTGAACGAGCTCAGCGCCGAGACCGGCGCCCTGTTCGTCATCGCGGCCGGCAACAGCGGCCCGGCCGAGACGACCGTCGGGTCGCCCGGCGCGGCCGACGCCGCCCTGACCGTGGGCGCGGTCGACGCCGAGGACCACCTCGCCGACTTCTCCAGCCGGGGCCCGCGCGCGATCGACGGCGCCCTCAAGCCGGAGATCACCGCGCCCGGCGTCGGCATCCTGGCCGCCCGCTCGCAGTACGCCAGTGAGGGCGAGGGCTTCTATCAGACGATGAGTGGCACCTCGATGGCCACGCCGCACGTGGCCGGCGCGGCCGTCCTGCTGGCCGCCCAGCACCCCGGCTGGACCGGCCCGCAGCTCAAGGACGCGCTGGTCAGCACGGCCAGGGAAACCCCCGACTACAGCGCCTACGAGGCAGGCAGCGGCCGGCTCGACATCGCCGCCACCACCAAGGCCACCGTGTTCGCGTCGGCCACCGCGTACCTGGGCATCCACCCGCTCTCCGACGAGCCGACCGGCACGGTAGAGAAGCCGATCACCTACACCAACACCGGCGGTACGGCCGTCGACCTGGACCTCAGGCTGGACGGGCCGAGCCTGCTCACGCTCTCGGCGTCACGGGTGACCGTCCCGGCCGGCAGCACCGCCACGGTCACCGTCACCGCGAAGCTGGGCAGCACCCAGGACAAGGGCCGCTACACCGGCACGGTCGTCGCCACCGCCGGCGGCAGCAAGGTGGCCGACACGCTCGTCGGGATCAGCACCGAGGACCAGCCGCGGCACCTGACCATCACGCCCACCGGCCGCAACGGCGAGCCGATGCCCGGCGAGATCCTGATGCTGCGCGAGGGCGACCCGGCCGGCGCCTACTACAACTTCCTCACCCAGGACGGCCGCCCGATCGACGTGCTCGTGCCCGACGGCAAGTACGCGGTGTGGATGTGGGGCGACGTCCAGGGCGGTCACGGCCCCGACTCGCGCGGTCTGGCCCTGGTCAGCGCGCCCACGGTGGTCGTCGAGAAGAACACTGCCGTCGAGCTGAAGGCCGCCACCACCCGCGAGGTCCAGGCGATCACGCCCAAGGTCTCGGCCGACACCGAGGTCCGCCTCGATTACCACCGCGAGCTGGGCGCCACGGCCGAGGCCACCGACGCGTACATCCTGAACCGCTACTACGACAGCATCTGGGTCACTCCGGGCCAGAAGGCGCGCGACGGCAAGATGTCGGTGACCGCCCGCTGGCGCAAGATCGAGCCGGTCCTGTCGATCGAGAACTCGGGCATGAAGTACGACGATCTGATCCTGCTGCCCGGTTCGACTCCGCCCGCCGAGGGCGATCGCAAGATCGAGGCGGTCTTCGCCGGGACCGGCACCACGGCCGACTTCGCCCAGGTCAACGTCAAGGACAAGATCGCGGTGGTACGCCGTGACGACCTCGACGACCAGGTGGCGGCGGCCGAGAAGGCCGGGGCGGCGGTGCTCGCGGTCGTCAACAACGAACCCGGGCGCTACTTCGACGCCACCCACAAGACCAAGCTGGCCGTGGTGTCGCTGACCAAGGACGGCGGCGACAAGCTGATCGCGCAGCTGGCCCAGGGCCGGGTGAGCCTGCGCGCCGTCTCCGACCCGAGCACCGACTACCTGTACGACCTGGTCCGGTACTGGCCGAACGGGACACCGAAGTCGCTCACCTACCGCCCGTCCGAGCGGGAGCTGGCCCGGGTCGACGTCGACTTCCAGAGCACCTCGAGCCGGGAGATCTCCGAGAAGCGCTTCGACAAGAACCCCGACCTGCCGGTGAAGGTCGGCTCGACCCTGCTGATGACCTCCGGCCGGTTCCGCACCGACTGGATCACCGCGCAGGACGACATCACGTGGTCGACCGACATGGACGACTGGTACTCGTTCCAGCTCGGCGGCGACCAGAAGTACAAGCCGGGCAGCCGGACCTCCGAGACCTGGCTGGGCGCGATCCAGCGGCCCCGGATCAACGAGGCGGTCACGCTGCCCCGCCGCGACGGCGACCGGATCGTGGCCGAGATCCCGGGCTGGGGCGACTCCGGTGCCAACCACGCCGGCGTGGCCTTCCCGGACGGCGGCGAGATGACCGCGACCCTCTCGCAGGGCAGGACGGTGCTCGAGCAGAACACGTACAACTGGATCGACACGAACACCGGGTTGAGCCCGAAGCGCCTGCCGTACCGGATCGTGGCCACGACCAAGCGGGACGCGGCCAGCTACCCGTATTCGGTCAGCACCCGTACGGTCTGGGACTTCGTCTCCGACGCCCGGACGGCGCGCCTGCCGCTGGTCCAGCTCGACTACAAGGTCGACACCGACATCTCGCACCGGGCCTCCCGCTCGGCCGAGATCACGGTCAGCCCGGCGGCGCTGCCCGGCGCCCCGAACGCCAGGTCGGCCACCCTCGCGGTGTCCTACGACGACGGGGCGACCTGGACGGCCCAGCGCCTGCGCACGACCAAGGACGGCTGGACCACGGACCTGCGGGCCCCGAAGAAGGCCCAGCACGTCACGCTCCGGGCCGGCGCGACCGACGCGCACGGCAACAAGGTCGAGCAGACGATCACCAGGGCCTTCGGCCTGAAGTGACCCCGGCTCTCACGCCGCGGGACCGCGCAGATACTGGGCGCGCTCCTGCGGCGTGAAGTCGCGGGTGGTGCGCTGCTCGGCCAGGGTGAGCACGTCGGCGACCGGCCCGCACACCGGGCACGGCAGGAAGCGGACGATCGAGCCGTTCAAGGTGATCAGCTGCTCCCCGGTGGCGTCGAAGACGATCTGGCGGGCCCCGCTCGGCAGGTCGAAGGTGAGGGGTTCGCCGCCGGCCGTCTTCCACACGCGTACGACGTCGTCGCTGCCCACCCCGGCGATCGGCGAGCCGTCCGGGCTGAAGCCGATCGCGGTCGTCTGCCCCACGGTGCCGGTGAGCACGACCGGATCGCCGCCCCGGTCCACGGCCCAGACCCGGAGGTGCCCGCCCGGCTGACCGCGATCGGCCCGCCGCCGTCGAACCGGGCGGCGGCCCCGGGCGAGCCGGCCCGCCAGACGTGGATCCCGTCCTCGCTGTCTCCGCAGTCGACGGCCAGCATCGTGCCATCGTCGCTCAGGGCGACCCTGTTGCTGGTCAGCGTCCTGTCCGGCCGGCGCGGGCAGTCGAGCACGGCCGGCTCGGGACGCCACCAATAGATCTTCTCGCTGTCGGTGGCCGCCGCGGCCAGGGTACGCCCGTCCCGGCTGACGGCGAGCTCCAGCGGGCCGCCCGCCGGGGCCCGGGCCAGCGTCGTCGTCCGGCCCGGCTGCCGGGTGGGGAAGGCGGCGATCGTGCCGGATCGCGTAGCCGCGACGGTGACGCTGCCGTCGTCGCCGAGCACCGCCGAGCCCGGCGGCACGGGCAGGGTCACCCGGTCCGGCACGGCGGTGGTGTCCCACACGCGTACGGTCTTGTCGTCGCTGCCGGACATCAGCCGGCGCCCGTCGGGGCTGAAGGCCAGGGCCCGTACGGCGCCGCGGTGACCGCGCAGGGCCAGACCGTGGGTGTAATCGGCGCCGTCCCAGATCCGGACGGTCCGTTCCTGGGTGCCGGCGGCGAGCCGGCGCCCGTCCGGGCTGAAGGCCACGCTGTCGTAATAGAACTCCGGGCCGCGGTACTCCTCCGGCGCGCCCCGCCCACCGGCCGGCCAGACCGAGACCTTCCCGAAGCCGCCGACGGCGATCCGGCGGCCGTCCGGGCTGACCGCGACCGAGCCGGGGAAGCTCTCGGCGGACTGCCGGATCACCACCGGCGGGGCCGTGCCGCCGACGTCCCAGACCCGGACGGTGCCGTCGTCGGCGGCCAGGACCAGTCGCCCGCCCAGGCCGAAGTCGAGGTCACCGACGTTCCCGTCCGGGCCGAAAGCGAGGTCGCCCCCGGACACCGGCGCGGTGCTCGGCGGTGTCCGGCCCGTCTCGTCCCACAGCTTGATCACACCGCCCAGGTCGGCGCTGGCCACCTGGGAGCCGTGCACGGCCAGGGCGGAGATCTCGCTCCCGTGCCCGGGCATCGTGCGGACCGAGTGCGCGTCGGCCGCGCTCTGGCGCAGCACCCCCTCGGTCTCGGCGTCCGGGTGCAGCCCGTACGCCCGCCGCGCGAGCAGCAGCGCCAGCTCCGGATCGGTCATCCGCTCGGCCCGGGCCCCGGCCGCCAGCTCCCGGGCCACGGCCCGGTCCCGTTCGGACCCGGCCCGCCGGGCCGACGCGATCGCGACCACCGCCAGCACCGAGACCACGGTCAGCACCGCGACGAGACCGGCGAACAACCCGTGCGTACGCCGCCGGCGGGACCGGGCCTCGCGGTCCCGTAGGGCGCGCCCGGCCTCGAGGAACTCCCGCTCCGCGCCGGCCGGGTCGATGATCCCGGCCTCGGACGCCTCCACGGTGCTCGACAACCGCTGCCCCCGGTAAAGCGCGCCCTCGTCGCGGCCGAGCGCGGTCCAGACCGCCGCCGCCTCGGTCAGCTGGCGGTGCAGCCGCAACCCGGCCCGGCTCTCGTCGACCCAGCCCCGCAGCCGCGGCCATGCGCCGATCAGCGCCTCGTGCGCGATCTCGGCTCCGTGGGCGTCGGTGGTGACCAGCCGGGCGGCGGCGAACGCCTCGATCACCACGGGGGCCGATCCGATAGCGTCCAGCTCGGCCCGGCTCAGCCGCCGCCGGGTGATCAGCCCGTCGTCGCCCGCGTCGACCATCCGCAACAGCACCCGCCGCGCGGCCTTCCGGTCGGGCTCGGAACAACCGCTCGTACGCCTGCTCGGCCGTGCGGGCCACGGCGCCGGCCACCCCACCCGCCGCCCGATAGCCGGCCAGTGTCACCATCGCCCCTTGGCGCCGGTGCCAGGCCTCCTGCAACGCGTGCGCGGCCAGCGGCAGCGCCCCCGGCGCGTCGCTCACCTCGGCCACGATCGTGGCCACCAGCGCCCCCTCCACCCGCGCCGGCCCAGGCCGTGCTGACCCCGATGTACCTGTCGAGCGCCTACAACGACTACTACTGCGTCGACTACAACAGCTCGGCCAACGTGCCGGTCCTGGGCGAGTGCGACTACAGCTACGAGTGGCTGTTCGTGCCGGTCAACTCCAGCCAGAACACCTACAAGCTGACTCTCTACGTCGGCCAGACCAACATGTGCCTGGAGCAGCCGAGCCGGAGCTCCGACCACCTGATCGTCAGCTGGTGCGACGGCGCGCAGAACCAGACCTGGAAGATCGCCTACCGGGGGCCGGGCAACGTCCTGATCAGCTACGCCGGCACCGGCGCCTGCCTGGACGCGCCGTTCGGCGGATCGGCCGTCATCGCGGCCCGGGCCTGCCATTACGGGACCAACCAGCAGTGGTACAACTTCTGATCGTCAAGCCCGGCGGCCGCCTCCCCGGCGGCCGCCCGGCTCCGTGAGGCCGTGGCCGCGGACCAGCGGCAGGAACACCTCGTCGACGATCTCGGCCAGCACCTCGTCCGGGACCGAGGGGATGCCGCGCATGGCGTACTCCGCGCGGAGCAGCATCATCGGTGTCGTCGCCACCCGGAGGCGGAGGGCTTCCGCCGGCGCCTCGTCGCGGGCCACGGCTCGCTCCAGCATCACGAGCCAGGCGCGGTCCATGGTGTCCGTGCCGGACCGTTCGCGCATCAGGGTGAGCAGCTCCGGGTCGTCGGCCGCGGCGGCGAGCAGACTGCGCAGGACCGCTCCGTACGGCGACGACCAGGTCTCGTTGGCCCGCCGGAGCATCTCGAGGGCGTCGCTGCGGAGGGCGCCCGTGTCGGGCTCCGGCATGGCGGCGTCGGTCAGGTGCCGGTAGGCCGCGATCCCCAGGGCCGCCCGGTGCGGCCACCGCCGGTAGAGGGCGTTCTTGTTGGTGCCGGCGCGGGCGGCGACCCGGTCCATCGTCATCCCGGCGTATCCGGACTCGCGCAACTCGTCGGCCGCGGCGCGCAGGATCGCCTGTTCCAGCTCTTCGCCCCGGCGCCTCGTGCCCACGTCCTGTACGGTACGCCACGTACCTTATAGGGTACGCGTCGTACCTTAAGGAGGGCATCCATGCGCCTGTTCGGCATGAATTACGACACCGGCTTCGTGAGCGGCGGATCGACCACTCACGAGCCGTTCGACCCCGCGATCGTGCGGACAGATCTGCGGGTCGTCCGCGAGGAGCTGCACTGCGACGCGGTCCGGATCACCGGCGGGGTCCAGGACCGGCTGGAGCTGACCGCGCGGCTGGCGGCCGAGGCCGGGCTCGAGGTGTGGTACTGCCCGTTCACCAACGGTCTGGACCGTGACGGGCTCATGGCGTTCGTGCTCGACGGCGCCGAGCGGGCGGAACGGCTGCGCCGCGACGGCGCCTCGGTCGTGTATCTCACCGGTTCCGAGATCTCGATGTTCACCGACGGGTTCCTGCCCGGCCGTGATCTGGCCGAGCGGATGGCGCTGTTCGCCGATCCGATGCGGATGAGGGCGGCCGTCCCGGCGGCCCGGGCCGCGGTGCGCGACTTCCTCGCCGAGGCGGTGCCCGCCGTGCGTGAGCGGTTCGGCGGTCCCGTCGGATACGCCTCGATCCCGCTCGAGGACGTCGACTGGGCGCCGTTCGACATCATCGCCAGCGACGCCGGCTACCGCGACGCCACCAATGCCGCGGCGTTCCCGCAGAGCCTGGCGACGGCGGTGGGACAGGGCAAGCCGTACGCCGCGACCGAGTTCGGCTGCTGCACGTTCCGCGGCGCGGCCGACGTGGCCGGCGGGCTGGAACCGGTGACCTACGACGAGCGCGGCCGGGCTGTGGAGCTGACGGCGGAGCTGGAGCGCGACGAGGACGGCCAAGCGCGCTACATCGTCGACCTGCTGCGCGACTACGAGGCCGGCGGTGTGGCGGCGGCGTTCGTGTACACCTTCGCGAACAGGCACCTCCCCACCACGGAGGATTCGGGGCACGACTACGACCTGGCCGCGCGGGGAATCGTGCGGGTGCGGCCGGACGGCTCGTGGACGCCCAAGGCCGCCTTTCACGCCCTTGCCGAGTACGGCCGTTCCCGCGTGCGGAATCGGACCGCCCGGCCGGCTAGGCGGCCGCGGGGAAGAGGACGCGGGCCGTCAGGCCGCCGCCGGCGGGGCTGACGAAGCTGAGCTCGGCGCCCTGGGCGTCCAGGATGCGCCGGGCCACCGACAGGCCCAGGCCCAGGCCGGGGGCCTCGCGACGGCGGGCGTCGCGGCCGCGGAAGAACGGGGTGCCGAGCTCGCCCAGCTCGGTCGCGTCCAGGCCGGCGCCGCGGTCGCGGACTTCCAGCGAGGGCCGGACGCCGCCGTGGATCGTGACGGTCACCGGCTCCTCGGGGGCGCTGAAGCCGAGCGCGTTGCTGAGCAGGTGCCCGATCGCCACCTCGAGCAGGCGCGGGTCGCCGCTGACCGAGACCGGCCGGGCCGGGGCCTCGACGACGAGCCGGTCCGCGGCCGGGCCGAAGGCGGCCGCCGCGGTCGCGATCAGCGACGTCAGGTCGATCGCGCAGGGGTCGCCGATCGGCTCGTGCGACTGCTGGTTGGTGGCCCGCAGCAGGGTGTCGACGGTGCGGCCGAGCCGGCGCGCGTTGCGGCCGATCGCCTCGGCCCGGGCCACGTGGGCGCCGGGCATCTCGGCCAGCATCTCGGCGTAGCCCTGGATGGCGGCCAGCGGGGTGCGCAGCTCGTGGGAGATCGTGGTGACGACGTCGTCGCGGGCCGACAGGCTCAGCGGCGACCACGCCCGCAGGTGGTGGCGCAGGGCGGTCTCGGTGTCGACCCGGCGGGCCAGCCGCTCCAGGTAGCGGCGGGTGGTGGCGGCGTCCAGCCCGCGCCGCTCGTTGTCGAAGACGCACAGCGCGCCGACGATGTGCCCCTCGTGGTAGAGCGGGGCGGCGGCGATGAAGTTGACGTGGGCGGCCCCGGAGACCAGCGGGTGGTCGGCCACCCGGGGATCGTGCGGCGCGTCGTCGAGCACCATGGTGTCGTGCGCGGTGGAGACCATGTCGCACAGCGACCGTGACTTGGGCACGTCCACCGCGGCCTGGATGCCCCAGGTGGCGGCGAAGTGGGCCAGGCCCTGGTCGGCCACCTTGAGGGCGGCCATCGGCGCTTGGCAGACATCAGCCGTCAGTTCCAGCACATCGATCACATCAGCCACCGCGGAGCGGTAGTTGGCCACCGCGAGCTGGCGCGGCTCGAAGGACCCGGCGTCCTGAGACTTCATCCTGCACCTCCGATGCGGCTGATTGCGACAGCGGAATCATCGGCAGCGGCTCCCGTGACGTGTGCGGGCTCACGGAGCAATAAAGGTGCAGGTCCTTATGATCAACGGTCATGACCGCGCCCTACGTGCTCTTTCCCGGGCGTCATCACCTGTTGACGCGCTTCCAGGCCGATTACCTCCGGCGGCTGGCCGGCGACGGCGCGGCCACGATCGTGTGGGCGGTGACCTCGGCCAACCACGAGAACACCAAGCGCAACCCGGTCCCGTACCACCGCCGGGAGGCCGCCATCGAGCGGTTCAGCGTGCTCACCGGGCTGCGCTCGCTGGCCGTGCCGGTCTTCGACACCGCCCCGACCGACCGGTTCGCGCAGGTCACCCTCAAGACCGTCACGGTCGCGACCGGGCTCGAGCTCACCCCGGACAACACCCTGGTCGCCTGCTCCACCCCACAGGTGGCCGCCCTCTACTCCGAGCTGGGCTACGACATCGCCCCCGTCGAAGCGGATCCGGCGCTCACCTCCGTACCGCCGGGTCCTTGGCATGTGCTTCTGCGTCTCGCGGCGGGTGACGAGTCGTGGCGCGAGCTCGCCCACCCGGCCACCGTCGACGTCTTCGACCGCTACCGGCTCACCGAGGTGGTCCGGACCGTGGTCAACGACCCGGTGGTGGGGGACGAGGGCGGGCTGACCGCCACCCGCGACTACCGCACCTACGTCGAGGCGTTCGCGGCGGCGGCCGAGCGCAAGTGGTCCGCCGTGCGGCAGTACGTGCAGCCCGGCCGCATCGTCGACATCGGCTGCGGGGCCGGTGCCGTGCTCGAGCTGGCCGACCGGGACGACGCCCTGCACGAGAGCGACCTGATCGGCGTCGAGGTGGCCCGGCATCTGTACCAGGAGTGCGTGCACAAGAAGGCGCAGGGCGTGTTCCGCAACGCCAACGTCTACTTCTACCAGCGCAACGTGCTGGGCGGGGCGGTGCTGCCGGACCGCTCCGTCGACACGACCCTGACGTTCGCGCTGACCCACGAGATCTGGTCGTACGGGTCGAGGCGCGAGTCGCTGCTGCGGTTCGCCCGCCGCATCCACGACCACACCGTGCCCGGCGGCGTCTGGATCAACAGCGACGTCTGCGGCCCGGCCGGCCGGACGCGCGAGGTGCTCCTGACCCTGCGGGACGACGACGGCGACAACCCGGACAAGCCGCGGACCGATCTGGCCGAGCTGTCGTCGGCCGAGGTGGCGGCGTACGTGGACGGGCTGTCCACGCGGGCCCGGCTCGACCAGTTCGCGCACGATTTCGCGTTTCCGTTCGGCTACCAGCCGGCCGGCGGAACGACGGTGCGCCTCGAGCTCGGCTCGGCCATGGACTTCCTCACGCGCAAGGACTACACCGACAACTGGCTGTCCGAGACCCGGGAGCAGTTCTGCGGCCTCTGTTTCGACGACTGGGCCGAGCTGCTGGCCGAGGCCGGCTTCGACGTCGACCCGGCCTCGCATCCGCTGCGCAACGACTGGGTGGTGGACAACCGGATCGCCCCGGTCGCGTCCCTGACCGACACCGACGGCCGGCCTCTGGACTGGCCGGACACCCACGCGATCATCGTCGCTCGCCGTCCCAGAATTAATTGAAGTTGCGTCGGTTAGTGCGTCGATTGACGGGTATCCGCCCCTCGCTCCCAACGAGAGGAACCCGTCAATGTTCATCAAGCGAGTCGCTGCCGCCATCGGTGTCGCGGGACTTCTCCTGCTGCCCGCCACCGCAGCCCAGGCCGCGCCCTCCGATCAGGACGCGGCATATCTGAAGGCGGCCCACCAGTCCAACCTGGCTGAGATCTCCGGCGGAAAGCTGGCCCAGCAGAAGGGGCAGAGCCAGCAGGTCAAGGACCTCGGCGCCCGGTTCGTGGCCGACCACACCAAGCTCGACGCGGCCGTTCAGCAGACCGCGAGCCAGCTCGGCGTGGACCTGCCGGCGGCCCCCAACGAGAAGCAGCAGGCGCTGGCCGCGAAGTACCAGCAGACCTCGGGTGACGCCTTCGACACCCTGTTCGTCTCGACGCAGATGGACGCGCACATGGCCGCCATGGCCAACGGCGAGAAGGAGATCGCCCAGGGCAGCGACGCCGCCGCCAAGAAGAACGCGCAGGCCGCGGCGCCGGTCATCGCCTCCCACCACGAGCTGCTGAACAACGCGGGCCGGGCCCTCGGCGTGCCGGGCGGCATCGACACCGGAACCGGTGGCGAGGCCGCGGCGCGGACCTTCACCGCTCCGGTGGTGGGCCTGATCGCCTTCGGGGTCCTGCTCACCGTGGCCGCGGTGGTGCTGCTCCGGCGCCGCCGGACCGCTCAGGCATGATCCGAAATCACCTCGACGGCCGGCGCGCGGCGGGCTTGACCGCCCTCGCCGCCGGCCTGTCGGCCGTGGTCGCCGGGATCGTGCTGGCGGTGCAGTCGGGCCGGCCACCCGCCGACGCCGGGGCCGTGCCCGTCTCGGTCGCCGCGCCGGCGTCCGCGGCCGCGCCCGCCTCCCCGGTCCCCGGCAGCGGCTCGCCCTCCCCGGTCCCCAGCAAGGGCTCGGCCTCCCCGGTTCCCGGCCGTGCCTCGGCCGCGCCGGCCCCGCCGGCCTGGGCCCCGCCGACCCGCGTCAAGATCGGTGGCCTACGAGTGGACGCTCCGGTCACTGCCGTGGGCGTCAATGCCGACCGATCGCTGGCCGTCCCGGACAACCCCGCGCAGCTCGGCTGGTGGATCGGCTCGGCGACGCCGGGCTCGCCGCGGGGGACCGTGCTGGTCGCCGGGCACGTCGACACCGCCGCGGACGGGCCGGGCGCCCTGTTCCGGCTCGAGACGCTGCCCCTGGGCGCGACCATCCAGCTGCGGGCGGGCGACCGCGTCGTGGCGTACAAGGCCGTTGCCCGTCGCAGTTACAGCAAGCAGCGTCTGCCGGCCGACCTGTTCCGCGATGACACCGCGCCCCGCCTCGCCCTGGTGACCTGCGGCGGCACCTTCCACCACGGGGTGTACAGCCACAACGTCGTCGTTTACGCCGAGCCGGTATAGGTCCTACGTGCCAGGGAAAGATCCCCGTATGACAAGCCGCCATGCCCGACGCCTCGTGCGCGTCGACCGCTCGCTGCCGCGCACCGCCGGCCACCCCGTCCGTACTGTCGTGGTCGGGGGTGGCATCGCCGGCATGACCGCCGCGCTGCTGCTGGCCGAGCGCGGCGTCGCGGTGACCCTGCTCGAACGCGACAAGCGGCTGGGCGGGCGGCTCTCGGCCTGGCCCATGCGGCTGGCCGACGGCTCGACCCAGATGGTCGGCCACGGCTTCCACGCGTTCTTCCGGCAGTACTACAACTGGCGCCACATCCTGCGCCGGATCGACCCCTCCCTGTCCTTCCTGCGACCGGCCAAGTCCTACCCCGTGGTGTCGCGCCGCTGGCCCGCGGAGGACTTCGGCGGGCTGCCCGGCAAGCCGCCGTGGAACCTGCTCGCGCTGATGGCGCGTTCGGCCAGCCTGCGTACGCGCGAGATGCGCGACGTCGACGGACCAACCACGCTCGCGCTGCTGCAGTACTCGCGGGACCGGACGTACCGGGAGTTCGACGACATGCCCGCGGCCGACTTCCTCGACCGCCTGGCCATGCCCGAGCGGGCCCGGGCGCTGCTGTTCGACGTGTTCGCCCACTCGTTCTTCAACCACGCGGCCGAGATGTCGGCGGCCGAGATGATCATGCAGTTCCACTTCTACTTCCTGCGCAACGCCGAGGGCCTGGACTTCGACGCGCCCGACGACGACTACCAGTCCGCCATCTGGAACCCGCTGACCGACCGGCTGCGGGCGCTGGGCGCCGACATCCGTACCGGCGCCGACGTCGACCGGATCGAACCGGGCTGGACGGTCACCCTGGCCGGGGGCGCCCAGCTCAAGGCGGACCACGTGGTGCTGGCCACCGATCCGAAAGCGGCCCGCGACATCGTCGCCGCCTCGGCCGGCCTCCCGCCGCGGCTGGCGAGCGACATGGCCACGATCAAGACCACGGCGCCGTACGCGGTGAGCCGCGTCTGGACCGACAAGGACGTGGCCGGTGACCGGGCCGTCTTCAGCAGCGTCGCCCGCGAGCCGCTGCTGGACTCGGTGAGCCTGTTCCACCGCGTCGAGCGGGGCGCGGCCCAATGGGCGCGGCGCACCGGGGGAGCGGTGGTCGAGCTGCACGCCTACGCGGCCGACGCCGGCATCGACGCGCCCACGGCCGCCCGCGACATGTGGTCCCAGCTGGGCGGCCTGTGGCCGGAGACGGCCGGGTTGCGCCCGCTGGTCACCGACTGCCGGATCGGCTACGACGCCCCGGCGTTCGACGTGGGCAGCGACGCCACCCGGCCCGGCGTGGTCACCGCCGCCGACGGGCTGCTGCTGGCCGGCGACTGGGTGCGCATGCCGTTCCCGTGCGCCCTGATGGAACGGTCGGCGGCGTCGGCCGCGATGGCCGCCAACACCGTGCTGCGGCGGCACGGCGTACGCCCGGTCCAGATCTATTCCGTTCCCACCCGGGGCCTGTTCGCCCGGCGGTGACTTGCCGCCGGGTGGCAAGCTCTGGACCCGTGATCGATTCCTACCGACCGGCCCGCCCGTGAGAGCGGTCATCGTCGCGGCCGCCGTCGCGTTCATCATCTCGCTGCTCGGCACGCCGATCGCGATCCGCGTGTTCACCGCGCTCAAGGCCGGCCAGCCGATCCGCGGCGGCCTGGGGCTGGCCAGCAACGCGGGCAAGACCGGCACTCCCACGATGGGCGGCGTCACGTTCGTGGTGGCGACCGTCTTCGCGTACGTCGCCGGGCATTTCGCCCTGACCACCCTGCCTGACCGGCAGATCGCGCAGGAGGGGCCGACCATGACGGCCCTGGTCCTGCTGGGGTTGTTCGTCTTCTGCGGTGTCGTCGGCTTCCTGGACGACCTGCTCAAGGTGCGCCGGCGCAACTCCGACGGGCTGAGCGCCAAGGGCAAGCTGCTCGGCCAGGCGCTCGTGGGCAGCGGGTTCGGCATCGCCGCGCTCTACGTGGCCAGCACCAACGGCCAGACCGTGGCCAGCGAGCACATCTCGCTCATCCGCGACATCAGCTGGCTCGACGTGGGCAAGGTCGGCTCGGTCATCGTCTTCGTCTTCGTGATCACCGCGATGTCCAACGGCGTGAACCTGACCGACGGCCTCGACGGCCTGGCCACCGGCGCGTCGGTCCTGGTCCTCGGCGCGTACGCCCTGATCGGCTTCTGGCAGTACCGGCACTGGTGCGCCGACGAGGCGTACGCCCGGGCCAACGACTACTGCTACCAGGTCCGCGACCCCCTCGACATCGCCATGATCGCCGCCGCCGCGGCCGCCGCCTGCGTGGGCTTCCTGTGGTGGAACACGTCCCCGGCCCGGATCTTCATGGGTGACGTGGGCTCGCTCTCCCTCGGCGGCCTGATCGGCGGGCTCGCCGTGGCCACCCGCACCACCCTGCTCTCGGTCCTGATCGGCGGGCTCTTCGTCCTCATCACGGTGACCTGGGTGATCCAGATCGTCTCGTACCGCACCACCGGCCGGCGTGTCTTCCGCATGGTGCCCCTGCACCACCACTTCGAGCTGGCCGGCTGGAGCGAGGTCAACATCGTGGTCCGCTTCTGGATCGTGGCCGGCGTCTGCGTGGCCGCCGGTCTGGGCCTGTTCTACTCCGACTTCCTGGCGGCCACCGGATGACGCTCCGTCGGTTCCTCCCGCTGCTGGCCGTGCCGCTGCTGGCCGCGTGCACAAAGCCGTGGCAGGCCACCAACGGCCTCGCCCCCACCCCCAGCATCGCGGTCCCGCCGGCTACGGCGCCGCCAACGGTCGTCCCCACGCCCCCGGTCGCGATCGAGGCGGCGGCCGCCTGCGACCTGACCGGCGTGCTCATCTCGGCCACCCGCGGCGACGCGGCCATGGGCTACCGCGAGATGAGCCTGATCATCCGCAACTGCGGCTCCAAGCCGTACGCCGTGCAGGGCCGCCCCGACATCGTCGTGCTCGGCAAGGATGGCCGGCCGCTGGACATCTCCGTCGAGCCCAGCGTGCATTACACCCCCGCTCCGAAACGCCTCGTCCTGAAGCCCGGCGCCTCGGCCCGCTCCGTCCTGTCCTGGCGCAACACCGTCACCAACGTCGGCGGCTACTCCGACACCGGCACGACGCTGGCCGTCGCCCCGTCCGAGACCAGCACCCGCCAGCTCGTTCCGCTGCAGTACTCGATGGACCTCGGCAACACCGGCCGCCTCGAGGCCAGCCCCTGGTTCTAAACAACAGCCCTCGGTCTCTCACGGGGGCCGTCTCCCGCTCACTTCTGCTGTCACACGGCGTCGTGTCCCGGCTTTACTCCAGGGCCGACTGATCCAGCGGGCCGACCCAGCCGCCGCCGGCCAAGGTCCGCGC
>NZ_JBFAOX010000052.1:0-19434 GCF_040675435.1 Actinoplanes sp. NPDC049598
CTCCTTCTTGATCTAGACAATCCGAAGGATCTGCGATGGCCGCTCCCGTCTGCTGGCAAAGATCAACTCATACACCACTTCGGTGGACGTGACCCGCTGCGCGAGGGGTTGTCGTCGGCCGTCCCGCCGGCTGCCGTGCCCCGTTGGCTGCCGCCCCCGTCGGGATCTGTGTCGGCTGTCGCCGCCTGGGGACTGTTGCCGGCGCGCCTGTATGGGGGTTGTTGCTGGCTGTCGGGGTTGTGGGGCGTTGCTCTGGGCCGAAAATGTCGGGGGGTGCTGCGAGGATGACCACGTGCGATTCCTCGACCTGGCGGCGACCTCGGCGGCCGTTGCGGCGATCTCTGGGCGCAAGGCCAAGATTGAGCTCTTGGCCGATGCGCTTCGGCGGCTTGAGCCGGATGAGATTGCGGCCGGTTCCGCCTTTCTGGCCGGTGAGCTGCGGCAGCGGCAGACCGGGGTGGGTTATGCGAGCCTGCGCGATCAGCCGCCGCCCGCGGCCGAGCCGAGCCTGTCGGTCGGTGGGGTCGATGCCGCGATCGCCGAGATCTCGGTGGTGGCCGGGGCCGGCTCGCAGGCCCGGCGGCGGGAGCTGCTGGGGGCGCTGTTCGGCGCCGCTACCGCCGACGAGCAGCGGCTGCTTGTCGGGCTCTTCGGTGGTGAGCTCCGGCAGGGCGCCCAGGCCGGGTTGCTCGCCGACGCGATCGCGAAGGCGGCCGGGGTTCCGCTCACCGCGGTTCGCCGGGCGCTGCTGCTCTCCGGGGACCTCAAACAGGTGGCCGTCGCCGCGCTGACCGGCGGGGCCCCGGCGCTGGCCGAGATCCACCTGAGGGTCGGCACCCCGCTCACCCCGATGCTGGCCCAGGCCGCCCCCGACGTCGGCGCGGCCCTGCTGGCCACCGGCACCCCGGCCACGGTCGACGTGAAGCTCGACGGCATCCGCATCCAGGTCCACCGCTCCGGCGACGACGTCGCCGTCTTCACCCGCAGCCTCGACGACATCACCTCCCGCATGCCCGAGGTGGTCGCCGCCGTCCGCAAGCTGCCCTTCCGCGAGGCCGTCCTCGACGGCGAGGCCATGACCCTCGACGAGGCCGGCCGCCCCCGCCCCTTCCAGGAGACCTCCAGCCGCGCCGCCACCCGCGGCGCCCGCGCCTCCTCCCGCTCCAGCGCCCGACCCGCGGCTTCCGCCGCCGACCCGGCACCCGTGGCCTCCGGCGGCGGCTCGGCACCCGCGGCCGGGGCTCCGCTGGCGCTGACGCCGTACTTCTTCGATCTGTTGCATCTCGACGGGGTTGACCTGCTCGACGAGCCGGGGCGGGTGCGGTGGGCGGCGCTGGCCGATGCGCTGCCCGAGGAGCTGATCGTGGGGCGGAGCACGGTCGAGAGTGAGGAAGAGGCGGCGGCGGCCTTTGCGGCGGCGATCGCGGCGGGGCAGGAGGGTGTGGTCATCAAGGCGACCGAGGCGCCCTACGACGTGGGGCGGCGGGGGAACGCCTGGGTCAAGGTCAAACCGCGGCACACGCTCGACCTGGTGGTTCTCGCGGTCGAGTGGGGGCATGGGCGGCGCCGAGGCTGGCTCTCCAACCTGCATCTGGGTGCGCTTGATCCGCGGACGGGTGAGTTCGTGATGCTCGGCAAGACGTTCAAAGGACTCACCGATGAGCTGCTGCGCTGGCAGACCGAGCGCTTCCAGCAGCTGAAGGTGGACGACAACGGCTGGGTGGTCCGGGTCCGGCCGGTGCAGGTCGTCGAGATCGCCTTCGACGGCGTGCAGACCTCGCCGCGCTACCCGGGCGGCGTCGCGTTGCGCTTCGCCCGCGTCCTGCGCTACCGCGACGACAAGCCCGCCGCCGAGGCCGACACCATCGACACCGTCCGCGCCATCGGCGGCCACCCGCCACCGTAAGAGCCACCACCCGCCGCGAGCGCCACCTGCCCACCGACCGCCGTCAGCGCCACCCGCCCGCCGCCCGCCGACCGCCGTCAGCGCCACCCGCCCGCCGCCCGCCGTCAGCGCTAGCCGCCCGCCGGCCGCTGGCCGCCGTCAGCGCCACCCGCCCGCTGGCCGCTGGCCGCCGTGAGCGCCACCGGCCGAACGCCCGTAGGCGTCAGCCGCCGGCCGGCGACCGCCGTGAGCACCGGTGGCCCGGCCGGTTCGGGGTGCGCCGAGCTGCTGATCGAGGTCATTCGCCCCCGGGGCCGACCCGCGGGAAGAGGTGTGCGCCCTCTGAGGCCTTGCCCGTTCGGGCACGTTCGGCATTGAAGCGACGGTCACTGCCCGTAACTGCACAGCGGATTAATTGCTCTGGGCGGTGGCACCGAGCTGCTGCTCGGCGTGGGGACGGCGTTGCGAACGCTCAGCTGTCGGTGTTGTCCGAGCCCGCTTCAGCGGCCCGGCGGCGGTCGGCTTCGTCGACCCGGTCGCCGGTGGCGGCCAGGGCGGCCGCCTTCCTGCGGTCGTAGTCGTCGACACGGTCGCCCGAGGCGGCCTTCCGGCGGTCGTACTCCTCGACGCGGTCGCTCGAAGTGGCCTGGCGGCGGTCGTAGTCGTCGACGCGATCGCCGGTTGCGGTCCTGCGGCGGTCGTGATCTTCGACTCGGTCGCGAGAGCGGGTGTTCTTGGTGGCGGGGGACGGCTCGCGGGCGGCGGCGGGCTTGGTGTCGCCGCGGGCCTCCTTGCGGGCGTAGTAGCCGTAGGCGAACAGGGCCATCAGGGCGAACAGCCACCACTGGACCGCGTAGCCGCCGTTCTGCCAGGAGTCCTCGTGGTCGATCGGGATCCGGGTGAAGGCGGCGTCGTTGGCCGGCGTCTGCTCCGTGAGGAGGACGTACGCGCCGTACACGGGGTAGGGGAGCTGCTGGGCGAGTTTCGGCACAGCGATCCGGCGGGTGTCCAGCCGGCCGTTGCGCTGCTCGATCGGCGCCGGTCGACTTTCCGACAGGTGGAGCTGGCCGACGACGGTCACCGTGCCGGCCGGAGCGGGCGGGACGGTGGGGGCGGCCAGCGCTCCGCCTGGTGGGGCCGGAATCCAGCCGCGGTCGACCAGGACGGCCGTCCCGTCGTCCAGGACCAGCGGCGTGACGATTTCGTAGCCGACGTCGCCGTCGACCGTGCGGCCCCGCGCCTGGATCTCGTGCGACGGGTCGTACCGGCCCGTGACTGTGACCTTTGTCCAGGCCAGGCCCTTGCCGGGGGCCCGGCCGGACGTGCTCGCGGCCGTCGGGCGCTCCAGCACGGAGGTCATCGGGACGGCCTGTACGGAGTCAGCGGCGTCGATGCGGTCGTTGATCGCGCTACGTTCCTGGTACCGGTGGAGCTGCCAGTTGCCGAGCATCACCATGACCGAGGCGGCCGCCAGAGCGAACGCCGCAGCGGCCAGCCAGCGCGGCCTCAGCAGGAAGCGGTACACGTCCCGAGGCTACCCGTCGACAGGATGACGCCTGCTCGGGCCGGGTACTGTCCCACTTCGGCAGTCGACAACAGGCAATATTCCGTTCGGGAGAGTCATAGATGAGCGCCCAGCCCCGCCTGGTCGTGAGCGCGCCCGCGTCCGGGCACGGCAAGACCGCGATCGCGGTCGGCCTGCTCACGGCGGCCGCGGCGCGTGGCATCCCGGCGGCCGGGTTCAAGGTCGGCCCGGATCACACCGACGCCGCGTACCTCGGGCTGGCGGCCGGTCGCCCCGGCCGTAACCTCGACCCCCGCCTGGTCGGGGCCCAGCGCATCGCGCCGCTGTTCCTGCACGGCGCGGGCAGTTCGCAACTCTCGGTGATCGAGGGCGCGATGGGCCTGTTCGACTCGCTCACCGGTCAGCCCGAGATCGACGGCACCGCCGCGGTCGCGGCCGCCCTGCGCGCCCCGGTCGTGCTGGTCGTCGACGTCGCCGCGATGGGGCATTCGCTGGCCGCGCTCGTGCACGGCTTCCGCATGTTCGACGAGATGGTGCACCTGGGCGGGGTGGTCCTCAACCGGGTCGCGTCCCCGCGCCACGAGCAGATGCTGCGAACCGCGCTCGACGACATCGGTATGCCGGTCCTCGGAGCGCTGCGCCGCGGTGACCTACCGAACGTTCTGCCCTCCCGCGCGCACGGCCCGGTCCCGGTCGCCCACCGCACGGTCGAGGCCAGCCGCGCGGTCCGCCGCCTCGGTGAGGCTGTCGCGGGCGGGCTCGACCTCGACCGGCTGATGGCCCTGGCGACCTCGGCCCCGGCCCTGCCCGGCCCGATCTGGACGCCGGCCGACGTCGTCGGCGGCGAGGTCTTCGACCAACGCCCGGTGGTTGCGCTGGCCGGCGGCCCGGGGGCTCCTTACACGTACGTGGAGACGGCCGAGCTCCTGACGGCGGCGGGGGCGGACGTGGCCGTGGTCGACCCGCTGCGCGACGAGTCCCTCCCGGCGGGCACGCGCGCGCTGATCGTCGGGGCCGGGCTGCCGGAGGGGTACGCGGAGGAGCTGTCGGCCAATCGCCGGCTCGGTCACGCGGTCGCCCAGCTCGCCCGCGACGGCTGGCCGGTCGTGGCCGAGGGCGTGGCGCTTCCGTGGCTCGGGCGCGACTTCGACGGCCGCCCGATGTGCGGGGTCTTCGACGCGTCGGCCACCACCGCCGAGCAGACCATCGCCGGCTACCGCGAGGCCACCGCGCCCACCACGTCGACGCTGGCCCCGGCCGGCGCCCGGATCACCGGCTACAAGCAGCACCGGGCGATCGTCACCCCGCGCGCCGGCACCGTGCCGGCCTGGACCTGGTCCGGCGGCAACCCCGAGGGCTTCGTCTGGCGCCAGGTCCACGCCTCGCAGCTCGGCCTGCACTGGGCAGCCGCCCCGGAGATCGCCAAGCGCATCGTCTCGGCCGCCCTCGCCGGCCCCGCCCCGATGCCCCCACAGTCCCGGCCCCCGATGCCCCCGCCCCAGGCCCAGCCGATGCCCCCGGCCCAGCCGGCTCAGCGCCAGCCGGCCCAGCCACCGCAGCCCCAGTCGGCTCAGCCCCAGTCGGCTCAGCCCCAGTCGGCTCAGCGCCAGCCGGCCCAGCCCGCCCCGCCAGCGCCGGCGCGCCCCGAGTCGCCCCGGTCGCCCGAGTCGCCCCGGTCGCCCGAGTCGCCCCGGTCGCCCGAGTCGCCCCGGTCGCCCGAGTCGCCCCGGTCGCCCGAGTCGCCCCGGTCGCCGGAGCCGCAGCATTCGCCCGAGCCGCAGTTCTTGCCGGAGCCACAGCTGGTCGAGGCGCAGCCGATGGCCGTTCCGACCGAGGGCCAGCCCTCGCAGCAGGTTCCGCCGCTGCCGCCCGGCCACCAGCCGGCCCCGGTTCAGCAGTCGCCGGCCCACCAGCCACCGCAACCCGTCCAGCAGGCGTCGGGCTACCCCCATTACGCGCCGGGCTATCCGGAGCACTCGCCGGGCTATCTGCCGCCGCTCTCGATCAACCCGCAGCAGACGCAGCCGAGCTCACCGGCACCCTCGCCGGCCCAGCCTTCGATCTGGCCCGACTCGCCGCCGCACCACCCGGTCGCGCCGGGACCGCACTCCGCCGCACCGGGCCCGATCTCGGGCGCGCCCGGCCAGCACGCCACCTCGCCCAATCAGGAACCGGCTGCACCCTTCCAGCACTCGGTCCCGCCCGGACAGCATCCTGATTCACCGAATCAGCACCCGGACTTGCCGGGCCAGCACCCAAGCCCGCTGGGCCAGCACCCGAGCCCGATTGGACAAGACCTGGGCTCGCCGGTCCAGCCCCCGAGCTCGATGGGACCGAATCACGGCTCTCTGGGCCAGCGCCTGGCCGCGTCCGGCGCGCACCCTGGTCCGTCCGACCAGCCTCTGAACTCCTCGGGCCAGCAGCCGGCCGCGCCTCGCCCGGCTTCGGCTTTCCCGCACCCTGGCTCAGCCGGCCAGCAATCCGAGTCGCGAGGCCAGCATCCGGGATCGGCCGCTTTCTATCCGGCTCATCAGGACACGATCCAGCAGGCGGCCATCCAGCCGCCGACCCCAGGCCAGCCGTCAGTTCAGGGCCAGTCGTCGTTCCCGGGGCAGCCGTCGCCCCAGGGCCAGACGTGGTCCCCGGGGCAGTCGTCGTCTCAGGGTCAGTCGCCGTTCCAGGGGCAGTCGTCGCCTCAGGGGCAGCCGCCGGTCCAAGGTCAACCGTCGGTCCAAGGGCAGGCGCCGGCTCAGGGGCAGGCGCCTGCGGCCGGGCAGCAGGGGCCCGGTGGCTCATCGTCCAATCTGAACGACACGGTGGACATCACCATCTCCTGAGCGCGTCGCGGCCCCGGGGAGCCGCAGCCACCTGATCCGGGTCGATCGGATGGTGTCGCGCAACCGCCGAACGCCGCGATTTCGGCCGACGAAACGCGCCCACCGGGCATAGATCAGGCCGAAAGCGCGGGAGACCGCGAAAACGCCCTCCGCAACGAGCGAAACTGTCGCACCCCGGCCGTAACGTGAACTTAACGAGGACGACCCGAAGGAGGACTGCCGTGGCCGATCGTGTGCCGCTGGACTTCGACCCGCCGGTGCGGGTGCTGCGAGCGCTTCTTCTGGGCATCGACAATCACGAGCTGCTGAGTCCCACTCCCTGTCCCGACTGGAGCGTCGCCGCTCTGCTCGATCATCTGATGGGCCTGTCCTTCGCCTTCACCCAGACCGCTCGCAAGCGCGCCGACGCCCCGGGCACCTCCGAGCCGCCGCCCAAGCCCTCCGCGCAGCATCTGTCCCGCCATTGGCGCAGCCGCCTCCCCGTCCTCCTGGAAGATCTCGCTACTGCTTGGAAGGAGCAGACTGCCTGGACGGGCACGTCGGCCGCCGGTGGTGTCACCATGCCGGCCGCCGCTCTCGGCCACGTCGCGATGACCGAGTTGATCGTCCACGGCTGGGATCTCGCCCGGTCCACCGGCCAGGAGTATGCGGCCGATCCCCGCACCCTCGAGATCCTGATCGAGTTCAATTCGCAATATCCGCCCGAGGGCACGCCAGGTCTGTTCGGCCCGGTCGTCCCGCTGCCCGAGGACGAGGCCACCCTGCTCGACCAGCTCCTGGCCCTGTCCGGCCGCGACGCGAGGTGGCGCGCCCCACGCCGCCGCCCCGCCGCCCCGGCCGCCTGAGAACCCGGCCGCCTGAGAACCCGGCCGCCTGAGAAACCGGCGGCCTGAGAACCCGGCCGCCGAAGAAAAGGCGCCTCAGGAAAAGGCCGGTCAGTCGCGCACTGGCTCGTCGCGGTCCGGGTCCCCGCGACCGGAGTCCCGGTCGCGGTCCCGGCCGCCCGAGTCACGGTCCCGGCCCGAGTCACGGTTCCGGTCCGAGTCACGGTTCCGGTCCGAGTCACGGTCCGAGTCCCGCGTGTCAGAGTCGCGATCCGAGTTCCGCCCGGAGTCGCGATCCGAGTCACGCGCGGAGTCCCGGTCCGAGTCCCGGTCCGCCCGGCCGGAGTCGTTCGAGTCGGAGTGACGACGCGAGTCACGATCGGCGTCAGAGTCGCGCCGGCGCGAGTCCCGCCCGGAGTCGTTGCCGGCATCCGACATGCCGTCGGAGGAGGAGGAGGAGGAGGACGAGTCGCGGTCGGATGAGGACGAGGAGTCCCGGTCCCGATCGGAGTCGGTTCGCCGATCCCGGTTCGACTTGTAGGTCATCTCGTCCGACGGCGGCGTGAACTTGGCCTTCGGCTGCCCCTTGAGCGCATCCTTCAACGTCTCGGCGAGCGTGTACTTGGAGACCGTGGCCCGGCTGGACCCCACGTTGTTCTCAGGATTGTCCGGGTCGGCCACGAACGCCGCCGCCGCCAGCTGGGGCGTGAAGCCGCAGAACCAGGCCGTCTTGTTGCTGTCGGTCGTCCCGCTCTTGCCCGCCACCGGCCGCTTCAGCACCCCGTAGACCATCTCCGAGGTGCCCCACCCGCCGCATTCGCCGCGGGCCGAGCCGTAGCCGGTGACGCAGCGGGCCGCGTCGGTGGCCGCCCGGGCCACGTCGACTGACACGGCTCGGTGGCAGCGTGGCGCCGCGATCTGCTTGCCCTCGTACGTCGCGACCTTGCCGTTGCGGTCGAGGATCGACTTCACCGGCAGCGGCTCACAGTAGTTGCCCTCCGCCGCCAGCGTCGCGAAGACGTTCGCCATCTCGATCGGCGTCGCGTCGCTCACGCCCAGCGTGAACGCGCCCCACCCGGAGGCGTGCTCCGGGGTGGCGAGGCGCCGGTCGACGTCGGTGCGCCAGCGCAGCCCGAGCCGTTCGGCCATCTTGACCGCCTTGTCCGCCCCGACCTTCTGTTCGAGCTGGACGAAGTAGGTGTTGACCGATTTGCCGAAGCCGCTCCACATGGTCTGGTCGCCGGTCATCGACGACGTCGAGTTCTTCGGGCACCAGTGCTCGCCGCAGGTGGCCGGCCCGGGGGCCGTGATGTATTTCGAGTAGAAGCGCTGCGGGCTGTAGTAGGACGTCGACAGCGGCATGCCCTCGTCCAGCGCCGCCAGCATCGTGAAGATCTTGAAGGTGGAGCCGGCCTGGTAGCCGGCCATCGAGCCGCCGCCGAGGAGCGGGTTCACCGTGTTCGGGAAGTTGCCCTTCAGGTGGCGGTAGCGGCTGTGCCTGGCGTTGCCGGACTGGTCGAGGGAGTACGTCCGGTTCACGGCCATGCTGAGGATCCGGCCGGTGCCGGGCTCGATGATCACCTGGCCGTGGGCGATGCGGCTGCGCTTCTTCTCCTTGTCGAGGATGTGCTTCATCGCGTACCCCTGGATCTTGGGGTCGATGGAGGTGACCACCCGGTAGCCGCCCCGGCGGAGGTTCTCCTCGCGTTCCGAGACGGACTTGCCGAAGGCGGGCTGCTCGCGCCACCACGACTTGAAGTAGTCGCAGAAGAAGCCCCAGTCGTTGTGCGGCTGGGCGATCGAGATGCAGTCGTTGGCCGGCGAGCTCAGCTTGAGCGAGATCTTGGCCCGTTTGGCGTCGGCCGCCTGGCTCGCCGTGATGGTCCGCATCTTGACCATCTGGTCGATCACGTAGTTGCGCCGGTCGGTCGCCGCCTGCCGGTCCTGGGTCGCCGGGTCGTAGGCCGAGGGCGCCTTGACCAGGCCGGCGAGCAGGGCCGCCTCGGTCAGGGTCAGGTTCTTGGGTGGCTTGGAGAAGAAGACCTGGGAGGCGGCGAAGATGCCGTACGCCCGGTGGCCGTAGTACGCCGAGTTGAGGTAGCGCTCGAGGATCTCCTGCTTGGAGAGCCGTTTCTCGAGTTCGATGGCGAGCCGCATCTCGCGCAGTTTGCGGGAGGTCGTCTGCTCGGTCGCCTCGAGCGCCTCCTTGGGGGTCTGCGCGCCGTCGCGCAGCGCCATGCGGACGTACTGCATGGTCAGCGTGGAGGCGCCCTGGGACACCCCGCCGGCCTGCTGGTTGGCGACGAAGGCCCGGGCCACACCTTTGGCGTCGACCCCGTTGTGCTCGTAGAAGCGGGTGTCCTCGGAGGCGACGATCGCCTGGGTGATGTAGGGCGACATGTCGGCGATCTTCACCGGCTTGCGGTGTTCCTCGTAGAACTGGGTGAGCAGCGTCTTGCCGTCGTTGGCGTAGACGTAGGTCGTCTGGGCGTTGGGCACCTCGATGAGCTTTTCGGGCAGGCCCTTGAGAGCTTCGGTGCCGGCCTTGACGCCGAGTCCGGCGAGGGCGGCCAGGGGGTAGGCGAGACCGGCGACCACGAGACCCGCGATCAGGCCGGCACGGACGAGGGGAGCGACTTTTCCGGCTGCCACCCCTAGAAGGTATGACAAAACCTCTTATTTCCTCACGGAACAGCGGAAGTCACGTCCGTATCACGATCGGGCATTCTGAACCCATGAACGTCGACCTCGGCCACCACGGCGATACGGAGGTTGCCGCCGGTCTGGTCGACCTCGCGGTCAACGTCCGGCACGAGCCCATGCCGCGCTGGCTGTCGGCGCCCCTCGAGGAGTCGCTGACCAGGCTGAAGGCGTACCCCCAGGCGGAGAAAGCCACGACGGCCGTGGCCGGCAGGCATGGTCGGCCCGAGAACGAGGTGCTGCTGACGGCCGGGGCGGCCCAGGGTTTCGTGCTGCTGGCCCAGGCCCTGCGCGGCGCGAATCACCCGGTCGTGGTCCACCCGCAGTTCACCGAGCCGGAGGCCGCGCTGCGCCACGCCGGCCATGAGGTCGACCGGGTGCTGCTGCGCGAGGAGGACGGTTTCCGCCTCGACGCGCGCCTCGTCCCGCACGACGCCGATCTGGTCTTCGTCGGCAACCCCACCAATCCGACCTCGGTGCTGCACCCGGCCGGCGAGATCGCCAAGCTGGCCCGTCCGGGCCGTGTGCTCGTGGTCGACGAGGCGTTCTCCGACACCACGTTCCGCGAGGGCGTCGAGGGGGAGCCGGAGTCGCTGGCGTCCCGGCGTGACCTGCCCGGGCTGGTCGTGCTGCGCAGCCTGACCAAGACGTGGGGCCTGGCCGGCCTGCGGATCGGTTATCTGCTCGCGCACCGCCGTCTGGTGTCCCGGCTGGCCGCCGCGCAGCCGCTCTGGCCGGTCTCGACGCCCGCGCTGGCCGCCGCGATCGCCTGCGCGTCACCCATTGCGGTGGCGGCCGAGCGGGAGATCGCCCGCCGCCTGGCGGCGGACCGGGCCCATCTGCTGCGCCGGCTCGGGCAAGTGCCGAAACTCACGGTCGCCGGTTCTCCGGCGAGCGCATTCGTGGCCGTACGTCTCCCAGGTGCCGACCAAATCCGTCTTGAGCTGCGAGAACGTGGGTACGCGGTGCGCCGCGGCGACACTTTTCCCGGGCTGGGCGCCGACTGGCTGCGGATCGCCGTGCGCGACACTGCCACTACCGACGCCTTCGTGGAAACCCTGACCGCCGTCCTAGAGGAGCAAGCGTGACCGCATCGCTGGAGGCCGCACTCGACGCCATCCGCCCGGCCGACGAGTCGGCGATGGCCGCCGCCCGCGAGCACCAGACCCGGCTGACCAAGCCGGCCGGCTCGCTGGGCGCCCTGGAGGAGCTCTCCGTGCGGCTCTCCGGCCTGGCCGGCGTGTGCCCGCCGCCGCTGCCCAGCCCGGCCACCGTCGCGGTCTTCGCCGGCGACCACGGCGTGCACGCCCAGGGCGTCACCCCGTGGCCGCAGGAGGTCACCGCGCAGATGGTGGCCAACTTCGTGGCCGGCGGCGCCGTCGTCAACGCGTTCGCCCGCCAGGCCGGCGCGGACGTCATGGTGGTCGACGTCGGCGTGGCCATCCCGCTGCACGGCGGGGCCACCCTGCTCGACGCGAACGTGCGCCGCGGCACCCGGGACATGACCGTCGAGCCCGCGCTCACCCGCGAGGAGGCGCTGGCCGCGGTCGAGGTCGGCCTCGGTGTGGCCCGGGCGCTGGTCGACAACGGCGCGAAGTGCCTGCTCACCGGGGACATGGGGATCGCCAACACCACGCCCGCGGCCGCCCTGATCTCGGTCTTCACCGGTCTCGGGCCGGCCGAGGTGACCGGCCGTGGCACCGGCATCGACGACGCCACCCTCGAGCACAAGATCGACGTGGTCGGCCGGGCGCTGGCCCGGCACACCCCGGACGAGACCGACCCGCTGGGCGCGCTGGCCGCGGTCGGCGGTCTGGAGCACGCGGCGCTGACCGGCTTCATCCTCGGGGCGGCCGCCCAGCGTGTGCCGGTGATCGTCGACGGCGTGATCGCCGCGTCGGCCGCGCTGGCCGCGGCCGCCTTCGCCCCGGACGCGGTGGCCGCGATGGTCGCCGGGCACCGCTCGGCCGAGCCGGGCGCCACCGTCGCCCTGGCCCATCTCGGCCTGGAGCCGCTGCTCGACCTGGGCATGCGGCTGGGCGAGGGGAGCGGGGCGGTGCTCGCGCTGCCGGTCGTCTCGGCCGCGGTCCGGGTGCTGCACGAGGTCGCCACGTTCGATTCCGCGGGAGTGTCCGAGAAGTGACGATCTACCCTCTCGGGCTCAAGCTGGACGGCCGGCGCGTGCTGATGGTCGGCGGCGGCGCCGTGGCCACCCGGCGGGTGCCGGCCCTGATCGCGGCCGGGGCGCTGGTCGAGATCGTCTCGCCCGAGCTGAGCCCGGCCCTGCAGGGCCACGTCGACGCCGGCCGGGCCACCTGGACGGCCCGGCGCTTCGAGCCGGGTGACGTCGAGGGGGCCTGGCTCGTGCACGTGGCGATCGACGACCCGGCCGCGGCCGAGCGGGTCAGCGCGGTCGCCGAGGAGCACCGGGTCTTCTGCGTCCGGGCCGACGACCGCGAGGCGGCCAGCGCCTGGACGCCCGCGGTCACCCGGCAGGGCCAGGTCACCGTGGCGGTCACCGACAGCGGCGACCGCCGGCGCGCCATGGCCGTCCGCGATCTCGTCGCCCTTGCCCTGGAGAGCGCGCCGGCCGCCACGAGCGAGTACAAGGGCGTGGCCCTGGTCGGGGCCGGCCCGGGCGATCCCGAGCTGATCACGGTCAAGGGCCGCCGGCTGCTGGCCGCGGCCGACGTCGTGGTGGCCGACCGCCTCGTGCCGGGCATGCTGCTGGGCGATCTGCGGCCGGAGGTCGAGTTCGTGGACGCGGCCAAGATCCCGTACGGCCCGCAGAAGGCCCAGGAGGAGATCAACCGCATCCTGGTCGACCGGGCCCTCGAGGGGAAGTTCGTGGTCCGGCTCAAGGGCGGCGACCCGTTCGTCTTCGGCCGCGGCGGCGAGGAAGCCCTGGCCTGCGCCGAGGCCGGCGTGCCGGTGCTGGTCGTGCCCGGCGTGACCAGCTCGATCGCGGCGCCCGCGCTGGCCGGCATCCCGGTCACCCACCGCGGGGTGGCGCACGAGTTCACCGTCGTCTCCGGGCACGTCGCCCCCGACAGCGACGCCTCCCTGGTCGACTGGGCCGCGCTGGCCCGCATGCGGGGCACCGTCGTCGTGCTGATGGGCCTGAAGAACCTGCCGAAGATCGCCGAGCGGCTCATCGCCGAGGGCAAGCCGGCCGGCACCCCGGCCGCGGTGGTCCAGGAGGGCTCGACCGCCCACCAGCGCTCGCTGCGCGGCACGCTCGGCTCGATCGCCGCCGACGCGGCCGAGGCCGGCATCCGCCCGCCCGCCATCGTTGTCATCGGCGATGTCGTGCACGTAGGGGTATAGAACGACTACTCGCCGGGTACGACCGTGAATATGGACGGACGGCCGCGGATGACATTGACTTCGATGGTGCTGGACGCGCCGGACGCCCGGGAGCTGGCGGGCTTCTACCACCGGCTGCTGGGCTGGAGCGCGACCACCGAGGAAGAGGACTGGGTGGTGCTCGGGGCGCCCGGCGGCGGCGCCGGGCTCTCGTTCCAGACCGAGAAGCTGTACGTACGGCCGGTGTGGCCGGCCGGTCCGGGCGACCCCCAGATGAGCGCCCACCTCGACATCCGGGTCGACGATCTGGAAGCGGCGTGCGCCCACGCCGAACAGGCGGGTGCGACGCTCGCCGGCTTCCAGCCGCAGGAGAACGTCCGGGTCTTCCTAGACCCGGTCGGTCACCCCTTCTGCCTCTACGTCGACTAGCTCGCGGCCACCGGCCGCCTCGGACAGCGCGTCGAGGAAGGTCCGGGCCCACTGCGCCACGTCGTGGGTCCGCAGGTGACGCTGCATCACCCGCATGCGCCGCTTCAGCTCGGCCGGCTCGGCGCCGACCGCCCGCAGCAGCGCGTCCTTGACGCCGTCGGGGTCGTGCGGGTTGCACAGGAACGCCTGGCGCATCTCGGTCGCGGCCCCGGCGAACTCGCTGAGCACCAGCGCCCCGCCGGTGTCGCCCCGGCAGGCCACGTACTCCTTGGCCACCAGGTTCATGCCGTCGCGCAGCGGCGTCACCATCATGACGTCGGCTGCCACATACATCGCGGCGAGCTCCTGCTTGCTGTACGACTGGTGCAGGTAGTGCACGGCCGGCACGCCGACCCGGCCGAACTCTCCGTTGATCCGCCCGACCTCGCGCTCCACCTTGACCCGCAGCGTCTGGTAGTGCTCCACGCGCTCGCGGCTCGGCGTGGCCACCTGCACCATCACCGCGTCGCCGACCTTGAGCTTGCCGTCGGCCAGCAGCTCGCGGAACGCCTTGAGGCGCAGCTCGATGCCCTTGGTGTAGTCGAGCCGGTCGACGCCCAGAATGATCGTCTTGGGGTCGCCGAGCTCGGCCCGGATCTCCTTGGCCCGTGCCTGGACCTTGGGATCGGCCGCCATCCGCTCCATCTCGCGGGTGTCGATGCTGATCGGGAAGGCGCCCGCCTTGACCTTGCGGCCGTCCACCTGGATCGACTGGCCCTCGTACCGCAGGCCCAGCAGGTGCCGGGCCAGACGGACGAAGTTCTGCGCGGCCAGCCGCTGCTGGAACCCGACCAGGTCGGCCCCGAGCAGGCCGCGCAGCACCTCGGCCCGGAACGGCATCTGCATGAACAGCTCGATCGGCGGGAACGGGATGTGCAGGAAGAACCCGATCTTCAGGTCGGGGCGCAGCTCGCGCAGCATCGCCGGGACGAGCTGGAGCTGGTAGTCCTGCACCCAGACGGTCGCGCCGTCGTCCGCCACCTCGGCCGCGGCCTGGGCGAAGCGCTGGTTGACCAGCCTGTACGTCTCACGCCAGCGGCGCTTGTAGACCGGCGTCTCGACCGCGTCGTGGTAGAGCGGCCAGATGGTCGCGTTGGACTGACCTTCGTAATAGCGTTCGAGCTCGTCGGCGCTCAGCGGCACCGGATGGATGTGGATGCCCTCCAGCTCGAAGGGCTCGGGCGCCTCGCCGGTGCCACCGGCCCACCCGATCCAGGTGCCGCCGTGCTCGGTCAGCACCGGATGCAGGGCGGTGACCAGACCGCCCGGACTCGTGCGCCATTGACGCTCCCCGTCGGGGCCGGTGACTTCATCGACGGGCAGACGGTTGGCGACTACGACGAAGGAACTTCGTTCGGCCACGCTGAGTGCACCTCCGGGTCGTTTCTGTTCCCACCGTGAGCCTACTGTGCGTAGCACCACGGGGCGTGCCCAGTCTCGCCACGGCCGCCGTGGACCGTGGTGGCGGGCGGGTGCCATTCTGGGCCGGTGACACCTCCGGATGATCTTTCCCCGCCACGGCGGCCGATCTTCTTTCCTGTGGTCATTGCCACCGTTTTCCTTACGATCATCGGGATGACGGCCGGATTCGTGCTCGGCGAGAAACAGCGCCGGGACGAGGCGCGCGAGCAGGAGCAGCAGCAACAACAGCCTCTGCCGGATCAGCAGCCGCAGGAGTCCTCGGCGCCGGCCGTCGCCCCGGAGGATCTCTGCCCGGCCGAGACCCTGGCCAAGGCCCGCCAGCTGGGCCGGCCGTACGAACTGGTCCGGGTCCACCGGTACGAGACGGACCGTGGGACGACGATCTGGATCTGCCGGGATCCGGTCGGGCGTTTCTACTACCAGAGCAAGACCGGCGACCGTGATCAACTCGTTCAGGGAGTGAACGGTCTTCTCCTGCTCGACGTGGCGCAGACCGGCGAGGACGCGTACGAGGCGACCGCCGCCAGCGACGGCAACAAGTTCCTGATCAGCCGCAAGCAGTTCCGGATCGAGTTCACCGACGGCCGCAAGGACCAGGTCGACGACGTCGTCAGTTTCCAGTGATCCGGGAATCCTTGACGCTCGGGCGGGGTTGAGTTAGGGGTCCGGAGAGCGACCTGGAAAGATTGCCCCGGCACTCTGCGCTCATTTCAGTAGCGCAACTCAACGATCACGGAGGTAGGGCGCACCGTGGCCCAGTTCATTTACGTCCTGGAAAAGGCGCGCAAGGCGCACGGCGACAAGGTCGTGCTCGACAACGTGACGCTGAACTTCCTGCCCGGCGCCAAGATCGGCGTGGTCGGCCCCAACGGCGCCGGTAAGTCCACGCTGCTCAAGGTCATGGCGGGGATCGAGACGCTGAGCAACGGCGAGGCCAGGCTGATGCCCGGCTACACCGTCGGCATGCTCGCGCAGGAGCCGCCGCTCAACGACGCCAAGACCGTCCTCGGCAACATCGAGGAGGCCGTGGCCGGCACCAAGGCCAAGCTCGACCGGTTCAACAAGATCGCCGAAGAGATGGCGACCGACTACACCGACGAGCTGATGGAGGAGATGGGCAAGCTCCAGGAGGAGCTCGACAACGTCAACGCCTGGGACCTCGACTCCCAGCTCGAGCTGGCCATGGACGCGCTGCGCTGCCCGCCCCCGGACGCCGACGTCACCCAGCTCTCCGGTGGTGAGCGCCGCCGGGTCGCGCTCTGCAAGCTGCTGCTCGAGGCGCCCGACCTGCTCCTGCTGGACGAGCCCACCAACCACCTCGACGCCGAGAGCGTGAGCTGGCTGGAGCAGCACCTGGCCAAGTACGCCGGCACCGTCATCGCCATCACCCACGACCGGTACTTCCTGGACAACGTGGCGAACTGGATCCTCGAGCTCGACCGCGGCCGCACGTACCCGTACGAGGGCAACTACTCGACCTACCTCGACAAGAAGGCCCAGCGCCTGGCCGTCGAGGGCCGCAAGGACGCCAAGCTCAAGCGGCGCCTCACGGAGGAGCTCGAGTGGGTCCGCTCCAACGCCAAGGCCCGCCAGACCAAGAGCAAGGCCCGCCTGGACCGGTACGACGAGATGGCCAGCGAGGCGGAGAAGACCCGCAAGCTGGACTTCGAGGAGATCCAGATTCCGCCGGGCCCGCGCCTGGGCAGCACGGTCATCGAGTCCAAGGACCTGGTCAAGGGCTTCGACGGCCGTACGCTGATCGACCACCTGTCGTTCTCGCTGCCCCGCAACGGCATCGTCGGCATCATCGGCCCCAACGGCGTCGGCAAGACCACCCTGTTCAAGACCATCGTCGGGCTGGAGAAGCCGGACGAGGGCAGCGTCCGCATCGGCGAGACGGTGAAGCTGTCGTACGTGGACCAGAACCGTGAGGGGCTGGGCGGCGACGAGACGGTGTGGGAGGTCGTCTCCGACGGTCTCGACCACCTGATGGTCGGCAAGGTCGAGATGCCGTCCCGGGCGTACGTCGCGGCCTTCGGCTTCAAGGGCCCCGACCAGCAGAAGCCGGTCAAGGTCCTCTCCGGCGGCGAGCGCAACCGCCTCAACCTCGCGCTGACGCTGAAGATCGGCGGCAACGTGATCCTGCTCGACGAGCCGACCAACGACCTCGACGTCGAGACGCTGTCCAGCCTGGAGAACGCGCTGCTCGAGTTCCCCGGCTGCGCCGTGGTCATCTCCCACGACCGGATGTTCCTCGACCGGGTCGCCACCCACATGCTCGCGTGGGAGGGCACCGACGAGGACCCCGACAAGTGGTTCTGGTTCGAGGGCAACTTCGAGGCGTACGAGAAGAACAAGGTGGACCGGCTCGGCGCCGACGCCGCCCGCCCGCACCGCGTCACGTACCGCAAGCTCACCCGTGACTGATCGTTTTGTGTACCACGTGCCCGTGCGCTGGTCCGACATGGACGCGTACGGGCACGTGAACAACGCGCGCTTCCTCACCCTGTACGAGGAGGCGCGCGTCGCCATGTTCTTCGTCGGCGCGCGCGAGAACGGCCTCGGCTCCTTCGAGGAGGGCATCGTCATCGCCCGCCACGAGGTCGACTACTTGCGGCCGGTCGATTACGGCGATCCTGTGCGCATCGAGATGTGGATCTCGGAGGTACGGGCCGCGGCCTTCACCGTCGCGTACGAGCTGTTCGACGGCGACGTGCTGGCCAGCCGGGCCAAGTCGGTCTGCGTGCCGTACCACCTGGCGCAGGGCCATCCGCGCCGGCTCAGCGAGGCCGAAAGAGAGTTCCTGCGACCGTACGTCGCGTCATGAGTGTGCACGGCCTGACCGGGGTTCCCGACGCGGGCGCCTTCCTGGCCCGGCTCGTCCGGCTCGACCCCGGTGCTCCCGTGCGGCTGAAGACGGCCAACGGCCGGGTGGCGCTCTGGGCCCGGCTGCCCTGGGACGTGCTGGTCACCCGCGAGGTGGCGGGGCACGGCCCGTCGGACGCGACCGTCGCCGCCGGCGAGCTGCTGGCGGTGCTGGCCCGCGGGGGTGACGAGCTGCCACCGGTACGCGACGCCCAGTGGCGGTGGCCGCTGCCGCCGGCCGGTGGGGAGACGGTCGAGTCGGTCTCCGGGGCCGAGCTGAGCCGGCTGGCCACCGCGGCTGCCGAGGCGCTGCGCGAGGTCTCGTCGAGCGGTCTGAGTGGACGGGCGGTCGGTCAGCGGGCGGTCCGCGACGCCCTCCTCGACCACGTGGCCCTCGTCGTGACGCCGGCCGGCGGACGCCCCGTCGAGGTGTCCCAGCGACTCGTTCAGGCGATCTCCCGGATGGGGTTCCTCGGCGCGGGGGACACTGAAGGACGGGAGACACGAGTCCGCGTGGCCGGTCGCTGGGTGGGACTTTCTGCACCATATGGAGTGGCGTGGCTACAGGCCGTCAAGAAATTGACCGTTATGCCTATAGTCGATCACCCGAACGGGTGATGCCGTATCGGATGACCGGTTGCGCCCTCCCGTTGGGGGGATGACCTCCGCGAAACCTACGGGTACCGTCGGCCCTCGGATCCACTCGCTACGTCCGGCGGTGGGTCTGCTGGGGAGTGAGGTGCACAAAGATGCCGTGGTGGTCATGGCGTCCGGGTTCAACCACGGGTGACCCGGTGGAGACCGACGACGAATCGGCGGTGCGCGGCGCCGTACGGGTCGGCGTCCCGGCCCAACGAGAGCCCGGCCGGCTTCCGGTACCGGTCGACGCGCCCGCCTCCGAGGAACCCGAGACGGTCGCGCCGGTGACGCTGACCCGCATCGGCAAGGCGCTCGACCTGCTCGACATCCGGTTCCTCGCCGACGGCGGCGGCAGCCTGCTGGCCATGTGGGAACGGCACGCCGTGCTGTTCACCCTGGAGGGCCCCGACGACGAGATCCTCGTGATGCGCGCAAGACCGCATTCGACCGTCCCGCCCGACTGGGCCGACCGCGCCTACCGCGTGGTCAACGAGTGGAACCACACCCGCCGCTTCTGCAAGGCGTACGTAGGCGACCCCACCGAGCGGGGCCAGCTCCCCATCTACGCGGAGCTCCAGGTCCCCCTCGCCGCCGGCACCCACGACGCCCTACTTGTGGAGCTGTTGGATTGTGGGGCTGCGGTTGCTACCAGCTTTGTCGACTGGCTGCATGACGAGGGCGCCCTGCTCTAACGCCCCGCCACCAAAGACCGCAACCCATGCGATCCAGAGCGCCCGCCACAAAAGACCGCAACCCATGCGGTCCAGAGCGCCCGCCACAAAAGACCGCAACCCGTGCGATCCAAATTGCCGGGTTCTACCACGTATGTGAGCGGCCCGCGATTTGCCCGCCAATGAGATGAGGCCGGTTTTCCAACGCCAGCCCGGCGAAATAGACGTGCTTCCCGTCGGGGGTGACGGTAATGCCGCGGGAAGCACCGGTGTGGATGCCGTTCACGGACTC
>NZ_JBFAOX010000053.1:0-18364 GCF_040675435.1 Actinoplanes sp. NPDC049598
CGTTGGAGGCCTTCATCCGTTCACAGAACACAAAGATGATCGTCAGATCGAGTGGTCGCACTCCCTCGACCAACGTCCCCGGACATCACAGCTAGGAGCCGACGCGGATGAGGGCGTAACGGAAGACCACGGAGCTGTCCTCGCCCGCGCTGACGGTCATCCGGAGCGCGTCGATCAGCCGGATCGGGAAGGTCTCCGGCGAGCGCTCCTGCTCGCAGCTCATCCCGAGCCCCGAGTCACCGACCGGGCCGAAGTCGGTGATGTTGAGCGACACCCGCACCGTGCTGCCCGGCCCGCCCACGCAGACCATCGACACCGAGTACTGCCCGGTCTCCACCTCGGTGGAGATCTCCTGCTCGGCGCCGGGATCGAGGGTCAGCGACGAGCCGTCCTCCTGGTTGCCGAGGTCCGGCAGGAGGCGTTCGGCGGTTTCCCGCCACTGGGCGGCCTGGCTGGGCGGCCGCGTGTCGTCCGGCGCCGCAATGAACCACCACGCGGCGCCGGCGGCCAGCAGCGCTGCCGCCAGCGAGTAGAGCACCAGCCCGCGCCCCCGCTCCGTCGTCACGCTGTGACTGTAGAGGTCTCCAGCAGCGTTCCATAGAGCGTGAGCCCCGGCCCGAAAGCCAGCATCACGATCCGTCGCGGGGGCGACGGAAGGCGACGCAGGGCGTCCAGCACCAGCAGGACGGTCGGCGAGGAGCAGTTGCCGTACGTCGCCAGCACCTCACGGGAGGGTTCGAGCGCCGCGTCGTCGAGCCCGAGTTGCTCCTGCACGACGTTGAGGATCTTAGGGCCGCCGGGGTGGACGGCCCAGCCGTCGACGTCGGCCACGGTCAGCCCGTGCCGGGCCAGGAGGTCGTCGACCAGATCGCGGACGTGCAGCTTGAGCACCGCCGGCACGCGCGGGGACAACCCCATCCGGAACCCGAGGTCGGTCACTTCCCAGGTCATGTGGTCGGCCGTGGTGGTGTCCGTGACCGCCGCCACCTCTTTGACGGCGTACCCGCCCGGTCCTGGCTTGACCACGACGGCGGCCGCCGCGTCCGCGAACAGGGCGTGCGAGACGATCTGCTGCATGTCCACCCGCGCCGCCGCCGGCTGGAGATGCAGGCTGGTCAGCTCGGCGCAGAGCAGCAGCGCCGGTTTGCCCTGGGCGACCACGTAGTCGGCCACCGCGCCCAGCCCGGGCAGCGCCGCGTAGCAGCCCATGTGGCCGACGAAGAGCCGCCGCACGCTCGGCGACATGCCCAGGTCGCGGGCGAGCAGAATGTCCAGCCCGGGCGTCGCGTAGCCGGTGCACGAGCAGACCGCGAAGAGCCCGAGATCGTCCGCGGCCAACCCGGCGTCGGTCAGCGCCCGGCCGACTGCCTCCTTGCCGAGCGGTACTGCCTCTACTTGATAGCGGCGCATCCGCCGCTCGGTAGACCAGCCGGACACGTCCTCGAGCAGTGGGCTCACCGCGGCCTGCCGGGTTCGCACCCCGGAGTTCGCGAAGATCCGCTGGACCAGCGCCTGCCTTTCGGCCGGGTAGTGCCGCGCGAAGTAGCCGTCCCACAGTTCGTCCTGCACCACGGACGGCGGCAGAGAAATTCCTACCCCGGCGATGGTCGCGTCGTTATTCACTTACGCCTCCCCAGGCCACTCATACCCCGTGATCGCCGCTACCAACGTGGTGCGGAGCCCTCCGAGTCGGGATCACCGCCGAGCGCGTCCACGCCGAGCCAGTCCGCGCACACGTCGCTGGTGGCGGGCTGCAGCGAGCCGGCCCGGGCGTCGCGGTAGAGGCGCTCGAGCGGGTGGCCGCGGCGCATGGCCGAGGTGCCGGCGGCCTCCAGCATCGACGCCGCCACCTCGGCCGCGGTCGTGCCGGCCAGGAGCTTGGCCCGCCACACCCAGCGGGTGGTCTCGGCCTCGCCGGGCTGCTCGTCGACCCGGCGGGCGGCCTCCATCACGGCCAGGTGGGCGGCCGCGACCGCGGCGTCGGCCCGGCCGATCCGGGCCCGGACGGCCGGCAGGTGGCCGAGCTTGCGCTGGTTGACGTGCTCGACGGCGGCGTCCACGGCGGCCCGGGCCACGCCCACGTAGACGGCGGCGTAGCTGGCCACCATCCAGTGCGGGGCGAGCTGGGCGATGACCAGGGCCAGGCCTTCCACTCCGCCGAGCAGCGCGCCGGGCGGGACGGTGACGTCGACGTGGAGGTCGTGCGAACCGGTGGCGCGCATGCCGAGCGCGTCCCAGGTCTCCTCCACCCGCAGGCCGTCGCCGGCCGGCACCAGGAACTGCGAGACCTGGTCGGGGTCGGTGGCGCTGCGGGCGGCCACGAGGTACGCGTCGGCGTGGCCGGCGCCCGAGCAGAACGTCTTGGCGCCCTGGATGCGGTAGCCGCCGTCCACGCGCTCGTACGACGTGGTGATCTTGGAGAGGCGGGAGCCGGCGCCGCGCTCGCTCATCGCCACCGCGTACCAGGCGCCCTCGGCGGCCGCCCGCAGGTGACTGTCGCGGGCCTGCAGGGCCTCGTCGGGCAGGCCCAGCGCCTCGGCCAGCTCGTCGCTGACCCCGGCCAGGGCGCCGGTGACCGACGCGTGCATGTTGAAGACCAGGGCGGTCGCGCCGTTGCCGCGGGCCAGCTCGTAGGCGACCGCCGCGTAGTCGGCGAAGCTCGCGCCCGCCCCGCCCAGCTTGGCCGGCGCCATCAGGCCGAAGAAGCCGGCGTCGCGCAGGTCGGCGAAGTCGCCGGACGGGAACGAGCCGTCCCGGTCGTGCCCGGCCGCCCGCGCCGCGAACCGAGGGGCCAGCCGCCTCGCGTCCTCGATCATCAAGAGTCCTCCTTGCGGCCGCGCCCCTGGTAGAGCACGGCGGTCGATCGGGATGGGACGATGCGGCCGCCGGACCGGCCCGACGTCAGCCAGCGGAACAACCCGGCCGCGCTGGGCCTGATGCCCCGCACCTGCAGGCGTACGCCCCGGGAGGCGAACTCGGCGATGAGCCGGCGCGGATCGACGAAGAGCGCGGGGTCGTGGAGCCCCACCGGGGCGACCCCGATCCACTCGCCCAGCGTGACCGTCACGAAGCGGCTGAGCACCCCGGTGTTGACCGTGTCGAGCACGAGCAGCCCGCCCGGCCGCAGCACCCGGGCCAGCTCGGCCACCGCGGCCGGCAGGTCGGTGACGTGCTCGAGGATCTCGCCGGCCGCCACCACGTCGGCCGAGCCGGTGGCCAGCGGCAGCGCCAGCACGTCGCCGAGCACCGGTGTCATCCCCCGCGCGGCGGCCTGCTCGAGACCGGAGCGGCGCAGGTCGACGCCGATGTGCCGGTAGCCCTTGCCGACGAGATGCGGGGCGAGCAGGCCGCCACCGCAGCCGGCGTCGAGGAGGATCGCCCCCTTGCGCGGAGCCGGCGGGATCAGCGCGGCCCGGGCCGCCGCGAGCCAGTGCAGCAGCTCGAAGCCGCCGCCGGGACGCCACCACTCGGCGGCGAGGTCGTCGTACTGACGCGGATCGTTACGCAGCATCGACGGCATGTGATCGAGCGTGGCATGCATCCGGCACAACCACCACACTGCTTTCATGTCCCGCGCCCTAGCGTTGATCAAGTCGTCCCATCCAGAACCCGGCGGGGCGGTCACGGTGGCGATGACCTTGCTGGCGATCGGCGCCGGTCACCGCGGCTGGGCCATCCTCGGCGTCTTCCTCGCGGTGGGGGCCACCCAGCTCTCCGTCGGCTGGGTCAACGACTGGCTCGACGCCGATCGCGACCAGCGGGCCGGCCGCACGGACAAGCCGGTCGCCTCGGGCGCGGTCAGCCGGCGTACGGTCGGCGCCGCGGGCCTGATCGCCTCCCTGGCCATCCCCTTCCTGGGCCTGCCCTTCGGCCTGGCCCCGACCGTCCTCATCTCGCTGGTCGGTGTGTTCGCGCTGCTCTACGACTGGCCGCTGAAGTCCACGGTGTTCTCCGTGGTGCCCTATCTGGTGGCCTTCGGGCTGCTCCCGGCGTTCGTGGTGGTCGCCCTGCCCGGCCATCCGGCCCCACCGGCCTGGCTGGTCGCGGCGGGCGCGCTGCTCGGCGGGGGCGCACACTTCGCGAACGTGCTGCCCGATCTGGCCGACGATGCCGAAACCGGCGTCCGCGGCCTGCCCCATGTGCTAGGCGCCACCGGATCGTCCATCACGGCCGCGGTGCTCCTGCTGGCCGCGACCCTCGCGCTGGTCTTCGGGCCCCCCGGGCCTCCGTCGTGGGCGGGCTGGGCGGCGGCGTGCGCTTCGGTGGTGGTCCTTCCGCTGGGGTGGTACGCGATGACGCGCGCCTCGGGACGGGCGGTGGCCATGTTCCGGGCCGTCATCGTGGTCGCCCTGATCGACGTCCTGCTGCTCATCTTCAGCGGCCGGGTGGTGTGAATGGACGGGTCGGCGCACGTGGCCGATCGCCGACCTCTAGGCTGGGGCTTACGCCCTTTGGTGTTCTTTTCTTGGAGGATCGTGATGCGCTCGCTGGGAACCCGCCGCGTCGCACTGGCCGCGGGTCTCGCCACGGTCGCTGTGATGGCGCTGTCGGCCTGCTCGGCCGGCCAGGTCGCCGAGACCGCCCTTCTGAAGACGCCCATCTCGGGCGTCAACACGCAGAGCCCGGACGGGCGTCTCGAGATCCGCAACCTCCAGGTGGTCTACAACAGCCCTGAGGGTTACGAGGCCGGCGGCACCGCGCAGCTCGAGCTGAGCCTGTACAACACGACCACGTCGTCGATCCAGGTCTCGATCAGCAGCGCCGCGCCGCAGGGCACGAGCAACAACGTCGTGTCGGCCCAGCAGGTCGGCCTGACCGGCGGCGCCGGGGCGGCCTCGCCCGCGCCCGAGCCGGAGCCCTCGGGCAGCCGGCAGTCGCAGGACGAGCAGCCCGGCGGCGTGCCCTCGGCCGACGCCAGCGCCCCGTCGCCCGCCTCCGGCACCGTGCCGAGCGCGCCCAGCGAGCCGGCCCCGCAGCAGGTCGAGCCGGCCCAGATCACCATTCCCGCGCTGAGCAGCGCCACCTTCCTCCCCGAGGACGAGCAGAAGATGCTCGCCCTGGGCCTGAGCGACAAGCTGCGCCCCGGCACCTCGCTGGCCCTGACCTTCGAGGTCAGCGGCAACTCGCAGCCGCTGCAGGTGCAGGCGCCGTTCCAGGTGCCGCTCTCGCCGGCCTCGCGGGGCCCGGCGGTCGACGAGCACGAGAACACCGAGGAGTAAATGTCATACCCGGCAGATAGCTTGTCGGGGTGACTTCTTCCACTCGCTCCTCCACCAAGGCGGCCCGGCCGGCCTTCGTCTGCGACGCCTGCGGGCACCAGCCGCCGAAATGGCTCGGCCGGTGTCCTGAGTGCGGCGAGTGGGGCTCAGTGATCGAGTCCACCGTGACCACCCCGCTCGGCGCCGGCCGGGTGGTCAGCTCCCGCATGCCGGCCGAGCCGGCCCGGCCCATCGCCCAGATCAGCGCCGCCCCGGCCAAGGCCGTGCCGACCAACGTGGGCGAGCTCGACCGGGTGCTCGGCGGCGGCCTGGTGCCCGGCGCGGTCGTGCTGCTGGCCGGCGAGCCTGGTGTGGGCAAGTCCACACTGCTGCTCGACGTGGCCCAGCAGTGGGCCGCCCATTCCGGCTCGGCGTCCCTGGTGGTCAGCGGTGAGGAGTCGGTGAGTCAGGTGCGCCTGCGGGCCGAGCGGCTCGGCGCCCTGCACGAGAAGCTCTATCTGGCCTCCGAGAGTGATCTCTCCGCGGTGATGGGTCATCTCGACGCGGTCAAGCCCGGCCTGCTCGTGCTCGACTCCGTGCAGACCATCTCCGCCCCCGGCACCGAGGGCGTCCCCGGCGGTGTCACCCAGGTCCGCGCGGTCACCGCCGCCCTGGTCGGCGTGGCCAAGGAGCGGGGCATCGCCACCGTCCTGGTCGGCCACGTCACCAAGGACGGTCAGGTCGCCGGCCCGCGCGTGCTCGAGCACCTGGTCGATGTGGTGCTCCACTTCGAGGGCGACAAGCATTCGTCGCTGCGCCTGGTCCGCGGCGTCAAGAACCGGTTCGGCGCGGCCGACGAGGTGGGCTGCTTCGAGATGCACGAGGGCGGCATCGCCAGCCTGCCCGACCCGTCCGGCCTGTTCCTCACCCGCTACGCCGAGCCCGTCCCCGGCACCTGCGTCACCGTGGCCATGGAGGGCCGGCGCGCCCTGGTCACCGAGGTCCAGGCGCTGATCGGGGCCGAGGTCCAGGGCTCACCCCGGCGTACGGTGTCCGGCCTCGACAGCGCCCGGCTGGCCATGGTGCTGGCCGTGCTCGAGCGCCGCACCAAACAGCTCAAGCTCTACAACCGTGAGGTCTTCGCGGCCACCGTCGGCGGCATCCGGCTCACCGAGCCGTCGGCCGACCTCGCGATGGCCCTCGCCGTCGCCTCCGGCGGTCTCGACCTGGCCATGGCGCCCCACCTGGTGGCGATCGGCGAGGTCGGCCTGACCGGCGAGATCCGGCGGGTCGGGGCGGTCGGCCGGCGGCTGGCCGAGGCGTCCCGGCTCGGCTTCAAGGTGGCGCTCGTGCCACCCGGCTGCGCCCCCGAGACCAGCGGCTCGCTCAAGGGCATGGAGGTCATCGAGGTGGCCGATCTGCGCTCCGCGCTGCAGTCCGCGGCCCGCGCCTCGGCCGGCCACGGCGGTGACCGTCGGTGATTCATCGAACCACGCCTCGTTGACCTGGAAGAGGGTCCGTAGAATGTACAGGTGCCGCTCGACCGCGATGGTTCCAAGCCCGCCGCCGCCTCTCCGACGCCGCGGCCCGGCGTCAATGGGTCGGCCCATCGGTCGGCGACCACTCCCCCCACCACCGGGCTCACCGGTGGCGGCGTGACCGCCGACCCGCTCCGCGCCAATCTGGCGCTCATGGCCCCGGGCACCGCGCTGCGCGACGGCCTCGAGCGCATCCTGCGCGGCCGCACAGGCGCGCTCATCGTCCTCGGCTACGACGCCGTCGTCGAGACCATCTGCACCGGCGGCTTCCCGCTCGACGTCGAGTTCTCGGCCACCCGCCTGCGCGAGCTGTGCAAGATGGACGGCGCGGTCGTGCTCTCCAGCGACGGCACCCGCATCGTCCGGGCGGCTGTTCACTTGATGCCCGACCCGTCGATCCCGTCCGAGGAGTCCGGCACGAGGCACCGTACGGCCGAGCGGGTGGCCAAGCAGTCCGGCTTCCCGGTCATCTCGGTGAGCCAGTCGATGCGCATCATCGGGCTCTATGTGAACGGCCAGCGCCACGTCCTCGACGACTCGGCCGCCATCCTCTCCCGGGCCAACCAGGCCCTGGCCACCCTCGAGCGCTACAAGCTGCGCCTCGACGAGGTGTCCGGCACCCTGTCCGCCCTGGAGATCGAAGACCTGGTCACTGTCCGTGACGCCGTGGCCGTGGTGCAGCGCCTCGAGATGGTCCGCCGCATCGCCGACGAGATCTCCGGTTACGTGGTCGAGCTCGGCACCGACGGCCGCCTGCTCGCCCTCCAACTCGACGAGCTGATGGCCGGCGTCGACTCCGACCGCACCCTGGTCATCCGCGACTACCTGCCCAGCGGCCGCAAAGCCCGCACCCTCGACGAAGCCCTCGTCGAGCTCGACCTGCTCACCGCCACCGAGATGATCGACCTGGTCGCGGTGGCCAAGGCCATCGGCTACCCCGGCGCCTCGGACGCCCTCGACGCGGCCGTCTCCCCCCGCGGCTTCCGCCTGCTGGCCAAGGTCCCCCGTCTACCCACCCAGATCGTCGACCGCCTGGTCGACCACTTCGGCAGCCTGCAGCGACTCCTCGGCGCCACCGTCGAAGACCTACAGGCCGTCGACGGCGTCGGCGACGCCCGAGCCCGCGGCGTCCGCGAGGGCCTCTCCCGCCTGGCCGAGGCCTCAATCCTCGAACGCTACGTCTGACCCAGCCACCCCGCGCCGCTAGCTCACCCCACCACGGCGCGCATCGGCTCCACCTCATGTGGCGCCCATCAGCTCCACCTCACCGGCGCCGATCGGCTCCTGACCGCGCCGTACCCGTGATCCGACGGCCCCACCTCACAACGCCACGCTCTGCCCGCCGGCGCCACCCCAGCCCAGCGCCACGGCCCGGCCCTCCCCTCAGCGCGGGAACTTCGTTCAACCGCACCACCCGCGCCGCCGCGCCTCTCCGCCAGGCCCGCCCGGCCCGCCGCTCCACCCGGCCGCCCCCGCGCCGCCGCGCCTCTCCGTTGGCCCACCCCTCCGCCCGGCTCACCCCTCCGCCCGGCCCGCCCCTCCGCTCCGCGCCTCTCCACCCGGCCCGCTCCTCCGCGCCGCGCCTCTCCACCCGGCCAGCCCCTCCGCGCCGCGCCTCTCCACCCGGCCCGCCTCTCCACCCGGCCCGCCCCTCCGCTCCGCGCCTCTCCACCCGGCCAGCCTCTCCACCTGGCCCACCCCTCCGTGGCGCCGCGCCTCTCTGCTCAGGCCGCATCTCCGCCCGGGCCGCCTCTCCGCTGGCCCACCCTTCCGCCCGCCCGGCCCGCCTCCCCGCCTGGCCGCCCGGCCCGCCCCGGGCTTCCCGTCCGACCTCCTGCATGTCACCGCCTTGCGCGGGCAGTACCTCTCCATGTCCGACATTTCACTTTTAGCGGGCGTGCGCTTAAGCCGCGGCGAGCGCCCACCGCCGGCTTGGCGCGGAGGATTACTCCGGCACTGCAACCACTCGGCGTGGTCCCGACTGACAGCCGCACCACAGCGCCCAAAATCCCAGCACGGCGACCGCCGCAGCACGGAATCGCGGGCACGGCGACGGCGCTGCGTGGAATCGCGGCACCACGGCGCTGCACCGATCGCGGCCCGACCGCGGCGCCGGGCGGAATCGCGAGCATCGCGACGGCGCTGGGCGGAATCGCGGCACGGCGACTGCGGTGCGTGGAATCGCGGCACGGCGACTGCGGGTGCGTGGATCGCGGCACCACGACGGCGCTGCACCGATCGCGGCTGACCGCGGCGCCGGGCGGAATCGCGAGCATCGCGACGGCGCTGGGCTGAATCGCGGCACGGCGACTGCGGTGCGTGGGATCGCGGCATGGCGACTGCGCTGCGTGGGATCGCGCGAGGGCTGGGCTGGGTCAGGGCAGGGGTTCGGCTATGTCGTTGGCGTGGTCGGTTACCGAGGCGCCGGTGACCGTGGCGGTCAGGGGGAGGATTTCCAGGCAGCGACGGATGGCGGGGGCCATGACGGGGTTGGGGACGCGCATGGAGACCGTGCAGTGGGGGATCCACTGGCCGGGGTGGTAGAGGTCCCACGTCTCGACGCCGGCGGTGGTCAGGCGGGTGTGGACCTCGCGGTGGTGGGTCAGGAGGTCGGCGGTGGGGGTCACGCCCAGCCACAGGACGCGGCCGACGAACTGGCCTACGAAATTCAGGTGCAGGGTGAGCGGGCGGGCCACGGTCATGTCGGACAGGGCCTCCACGACCTTGGCCGGCGGCAGGGTGCGGGCGGCGGCCAGGGAGACGTGGGGGCGGTGCCTGTCGTTCAGCAGGGAGGCCAGGGTGGGCACGCCCTCGGCTTCGAGGGCGTGCCACAGCGTCCGGATCCGGCGGGTGGCCTCGACGTCCAGGTAGAGCTCGAGGGCGGCGACCACTTAGGACACGATGGTGAGCGTCACCGGCTGGCTGACCAGGGTGCCGAGGCGGCCGCGGAGTTCGAACTGGCCGGGTGGCGGGTTCGGGCCGGCGGCGGCGGGGCCGTTGCAGGTGCTCGACTGGCGGCCGTTCCAGGTGACCTTGTAGGTGAGCTCCTGGCCTGGGGCCAGCTGGCGGACGTCGCCGCCCTTGGCCGTGCTGCACGTGTCGGACGACCAGTATTTCTGGGCGCCGGAGTCGATGTACAGCTCCTGCGGGTCGGGGCCGACGTCGCGGGAGCACGTACGGGCGCTGTTGTTCTTGATCTTGATCTGGATCTCGACGGCGCTGCCGCGCTTGAGCTGCGTCTGGGCCGGGATCGGGGTCACTTGCATCTCGGCGTCGGTGCAGTACGCGTCGCCGGGGGCGTTGACGTTGGCGTTCTGGCCGCCGTTGGTGGCCGCCGGGTTCGCCGTGTTCGCGGGCAGGGTCGGGCCGGTGGCCGTCGCCGCGGGGGGCTGCTGCTGGCCCGGCTGTTGCGAGTCGGTCCCGTCGGACGCCGGGGGCACCGCCGGGCCGCCGCCACCGGGCACACCGTCGAGGAACGACGGCTCGGTGGTGGGCGAGGTCGCCGGCGCGGGGGTCGGCAGTTGCGACGACGGGCTGCCCTTGGGGTTGTCCTTGTCGTCGTTGCCGGAGCAGGAAACGAACAGCACGATGATGCCGAGCAGGACAGCGCCCAGCACGACCGCACGACGCCGCCAGTACACGGCGGAGGGAAGGGGACCAACCGTCGATCGCATAGTGGGGTCACCGTAAACCCGGACGGCAAGGAGAAAGGCCACGACGCGCCGGGGTATGCGACACCGGCTCACTACTGCGTCGTTATAGATAGACCTTCCGCTGGTAGATCGCGTGCGCTCCGGCGACTCTATCGAGAAAAAGCTTTCCCGCGCAGTGGTCGATCTCGTGTTGCAGCGCCCGCGCCTCGAAGGCGTCGGTCGTGACGGTCACCGGCTCGCCGCGGCCGGGTAGGACCGCCGACACCACGACCCGTCCGGCCCGCTTCACGTCGCCGGTCAGATCGGGCACCGACATGCAACCCTCGCGGCCCGCCTTCCAGCGGGTGGCCTCCACGATCTTGGCGTTGCAGAGGACGAACGCGCCGTGCACGGTGGACGCCTTCGGATGACCGGTCACGTCGACGCAGAAGATCTGCGCGCCGACGCCGATCTGGGGCGCGGCCAGCCCGACACAGCCGGGCGACACCCGCATCGTGGCGATGAGGTCGGCCGCCAGCCGTACGGTGGCCGGGTCGAGCGGGTCGACCTCGTCACCGACCGCGCTCAGCACCGGGGCCGGGGCGGTGACGACCGGCCGGACGCGACCGGGCGGGCCCTCCCAAGCGATCACAGGATCTCCGGCTCGGCCCGGCGCAGCGACACGTCGACGCCCAGCTCGGCGGCGGCCACGGCCAACTGCTCGGCCAGCTCCTCGGCGGCCGCGGCGGGCAGGTCGAGCTCGGCCACCAGCACGTAGAGGGGGCCGGCCAGGCGGGTCGTCAGGTCGGTGATGTTGCCGCCGGCCCCGGCCACCACCCGGGTCACGGCCGCGACGATGCCGAGACGGTCGGCGCCGTGGACGCTCACCACGTACGGCTCGCCGCTGGACGCGTACCCCTCGGGCGAGACCGGACGCACCTGGGTGACCACCCCGGACAGCGCGCCGAGCGCGGCCTCGGCCTCCGACGCGGCCGGACCGGTGCAGATCAGCGTCATGGTGAAGTGGCCGCGCAGGCGGGTCATGGTCGAGTCGGTCAGGTTGGCGCCGACCGCGGCCAGCGCCTCGGAGACGTCGGCGACGATGCCGGGACGGTCCGGCCCGATCACGGTGATGGCCAGCTCATGCACTCACCTACAGTAGGTCCTGCCATGACTCTCGCCGAAGACGCCATCGCCTGGTACGACGCCAACGCCCGTGATCTGCCCTGGCGGCAGCCGGACACCACCCCGTGGGGTGTGCTGGTCAGTGAGGTGATGCTGCAGCAGACCCCGGTGGTGCGGGTGGAGCCGGCCTGGCGGGCCTGGATGACCCGCTGGCCGACCCCGGCCGCGCTCGCCGCCGACCCGCCGTCGGAGGCCATCCGCATGTGGGGCCGGCTCGGCTATCCCCGCCGGGCCATGCGGCTGCACGCCTGCGCGGTAGCGATGGTCGAGCGGCACGGCGGCGACGTGCCGTCCGATCTCGATCAGCTGCTGGCGCTGCCCGGCGTCGGCACCTACACCGGGCGGGCGGTCGCCACCTTCGCGTACGGCCAGCGTCACCCGGTCGTCGACACGAACGTGCGCCGGGTCGTGTCGCGCGCGGTCGAGGGCAAGCCGGACGCGGGCCCGGCCACGACCGCGGCCGACCTGGTGGCGATGGAGGAGCTGCTTCCGGACGACGTCGCGAAGGCCGCGCGGGCCAGCATCGCGTTCATGGAGATCGGGGCGATCGTCTGCACGGCCCGCTCGCCGCGCTGCCCGGCGTGCCCGTTCGAGGCCGTCTGCGCCTGGCGGCTCGACGGCTCGCCCGCCCTCGAGGGGCCGAGCCGAAAGCGACAGACCTACGCCGGTACGGATCGACAGGTGCGCGGCCTGCTCCTGGAGGTTCTCCGGCACGCGACCGGCCCGGTCCCCCAGCAGCGCCTCGACGTGGTCTGGACCGACGACGTGCAGCGGGCCCGGGCCCTCGCCGGGCTGGTCGACGACGGCCTGGTCGAGCCCTTCGGCACGGGTTCGTTCGTGCTGGCCGGGGACGCGCCTTCGCCGGCGCCGCAGATCCTTTGAAGCGGAGCGATTAATGGGCGGCGTGAGTGCGGGCGGACGCCTACGGTGAAGCGATGACGTCCCTGGCCGCTGTCCGCCGGTGCCCGCCCCGCCGCCTGATCGCGGAGTCGTCGCCCGGCGTTTGGCTGGCGCTGCATCTGATGCTTTATGTGTTGCTCGACGCGGGCATGATCGCGGTCCTCGCCGCAGTCGACGGCGACCGGGGTGCGAACATCGCCGGGACGGTGGCCGTGAGCATCGGCTGGGCGCTGCCCCTGCACGTCGCTGTCCTGCTCCCGGCGGCCGCCGCGTTGATGTTCCTGCGTGTCCTGACCGGGCTGCGGTGGTATTGGTTCCGGCTTTCGGCCCTCGCAGTGTTCGTGCTGCCGGCCGGGCTCCTCGCCTGGGTCCTGTCCTCCGGCGACGCTGACGCGCTGCGGTTCGCTGTGGCCTGGCACATCCTGATGGCTCTGCTCGTGGTCCGGCCCAACTCCGACTGGGCGACCACCGATCCGTCACCCGACCAGCACCGCTGGTGAATCTAGGTCGGTACAGGTGAACAAGCTCAACCACGGTGGGCGACACGATGGTGACGTGGGCGATCTGCGGTGGGACGACGTCGAAGACTGGTTCGACCCGAGCCGGAACGGGAGCCTTCCCGATCTGGTCGTCGCTGACACGACGCTCGACGACTGGCAGGCGCTCCTCACGGTGATCCGCACCGCGAACTGGCGAGCCGAGTGCGAACATCGCGATCACCGCATCGAGGTTCCGGCCTCAGCGGCCGACCTGTTCGTGCCCGACCCGGAGGGCTGGCTGAAATACCTGCATGTCTGGCCTGCGCCGGACCTGGAGATGATTTTCAGGCCATGGGGCCCTGATGAGATCGTCGGCGACGTGAGCCTGTTCGACCTTCAAGGGCAGAAGCGTCTGGACGAGTTCTGTGGAGTCCTGCGCCGGATCGGGCGGGCGCTGGGCAAACGAGTAGCACTGTTCGCCGAGGGCGACGGAAACTACCCGCCAACGCTCGCATACGAGATCGACCAGGACCGGGTGGTCTTCCTGGCCGGCCATTGGTGACGCTCGGCTGGTGGATCCCCAGCCGAGCGTCTGAGAACCGCCGGGGCGCTGATCAGTAGACGTAGGGCCAGCCGGCGGAGTCATAGGCCAGCAGGTTGATTCCCAGACGGGCGGCGCCGTTGTCGGCGTAGTAGTGGTAGGCCAGGACATCCGCGTCGGTGTCGGTGAAGACGGACTGACCGCCGGGGCCGTGGATGCTGCCCTGACCGGCCAGGATCTCGGTGCCGCCGCCGCTGGTCATGGCGGTGCCGTTGCGGTCGGTGAAGGGGCCCGTCGGGCTGGTCGAGCGGCCGGCCACGATGCGGTAGGTGCTGGCCGCGCCGCGGCAGCACAGGTCGAACGAGACGAACAGGTAGTAGTACGAGCCGTGCCGGAACAGGAACGGGGCCTCGATGGCCCCGCCGCCGCGGCCGGCCAGGGAGCGGATGGTGCTGTCGAGCCGCTTGCCGGTGGAGGCGTTGAGCTGCACCTGCTTGATGCCGCTCCAGAACGAGCCGAACGACAGCCACCAGCGGCCGGACGAGTCGACGTACAGGTTGGGGTCGATCGCGTTGAAGTTGTCGCTGGTGCGTGACTCGATGACCAGGCCCTGGTTGGTCCAGGAGCCGGCGGCGCCGGTGCTGCTGGTGGCCAGGAAGATCGCCGAGCGGTTGGAGCCGAAGGTCGAGGCCGAGTAGTACATGTAGTACTGCCCGTTGCGGTACGACAGGTCGGGCGCCCACAGGTTGGCGCTGCCGCCGGTGTACGAGGTGGTCCAGGACGCGCCGTTGGGGAAGGCCACGCCGGCGTCGCGGAACGCGGTGCGGTCGGTCGACGTCTTGAGCGAGATGTTGTTGCCGGTGTGAGCTATCAGGTAGGTGCCGTCGGGCTTTTTGATCATGCCGGGGTCGTGCACGTTGATGCTGCCGGTGACGACGCCGGGGCCGGGATAGGCGAGCGCCGGCTCGGCCGCGACGAGGACCGCGGCCACGGCCGCCACCGCGATCAGGCTCTTGAATCTCATGCTCGAGGGCTCCTGACATTTCGGTTGTGTTACCGCTAGGGTGAACGTTCACATAGATGCTCGTCAAGGTTTTCGGTTGCTGTGCTGTTGACGCGAACAGAGAGGACCGTCTATGCCACGCCTGCTTGCCGGTGCGGTCGTCGCACTGGTGGCACTGCCGCTCGGGGGATCCCCACCGGCCGCCTCACCCGACTACACGATCACCGTCGACGCCTCGGCCCGGGGCGCCGCGATCAGCGACTCGATGTACGGGGTCTTCTTCGAGGACATCAACTGGGCCGCCGACGGCGGGCTCTATGCCGAGCTGATCAGGAACCGCTCGTTCGAGTTCTCCCCCGCCGACAATTCGTCGTACAACGGGCTGACCGGCTGGACCGTCACCGGCTCCGCCGTCACCACCGACGACGCCGCTCGCCTCAACGAGCGCAACCGGACATACCTCGATTTGACCGGCAGCGTGACCAGCTCGACGTTCGCCACCAAGAAGGGCGATTTATACGACTTCTCGATCTGGGCTCACGCCGATGCCGCATCAAGGCTCACCGTCACGCTGGGGACTGCACGGCTTATCGTAAATGTCCGAAGTGGCGGGTGGGCCAAGTACAGCGGGACGCTGAGGGCAACAGAGACGACCGACGCCGCCGCGCTGAAGGTGGAGAGCAAAGACGCAGTCAAGCTCGACATGGTCTCGCTCTTCCCGCGCAAGACGTTCAAGGGCCACGGCCTCCGTACGGACCTCGCGTCGAAGATCGCCGCGCTCGACCCCGGCTTCGTCCGCTTCCCCGGCGGCTGCCTGGTCAACACCGGGAGCATGTACGGATACGACGCCGCCGCCGGTTATCCGCGCGCCCGGTCGTACCAGTGGAAGGACACCGTCGGCCCGGTCGAGACCCGCGCCACCAACGCCAACTTCTGGGGCTACAACCAGAGCTACGGCCTCGGCTACTACGAGTACTTCCAATTCGCCGAGGACATCGGGGCGGCTCCGCTGCCCGTCGTGCCGGCGCTGGTCACCGGCTGCGGGCAGAACCGGGCAACCGACGACCCGGCGCTGCTCCAGCGCCACATCCAGGACACTTTGGACCTGATCGAGTTCGCCAACGGACCGGTCACCTCGACCTGGGGCAAACTGCGGGCCCGGATGGGCCACCCGAAGCCGTTCGGGCTGAGCATGATCGCCGTCGGCAACGAGGAGAACCTGCCGGACGCGTACTTCGCCAACTACCTGAAGTTCCGGGACGCGATCAAGGCGAAGTACCCGCGGATCACGGTGATCGGGAACTCGGGACCGGACGACCAGGGCGCCACGTTCGACCGGTTGTGGCAGCTCAACCGGGATACCAGATCCGACATGGTGGACGAGCACTACTACAACAGCCCGTCCTGGTTCCTGCAGAACAATGCGCGCTACGACGCGTACGACCGCAGTGGCCCCAAGGTCTTTCTCGGCGAGTACGCGTCGCAGGACGCGAAGTTCGCCAACTCGCTGGCCGAGGCCGCCTACATGACCGGGCTCGAGCGCAACGCCGATGTGGTCAGGATGGCCTCCTACGCGCCGCTGCTGGCCAACATCGACCACGTGCAGTGGCGCCCGGACCTGATCTGGTTCGACGCCGACGAGTCGTGGGGCACCACGAGCTACCAGACCCAGCAGCTGTTCATGAACAACGTCGGCGACCGGGTCGTGCCCTCGACTCTGTCCGGCGCGGTCGTCCAGCCCAAGCCGGTCACCGGGCGGGTCGGACTGTCCACTTGGGCCACGGCGGCCCGCTACGACGACGTCAAGGTCACCGGGACCGACGGCACGGTGCTGTTCAGCGACGACTTCGCCGACGGCAACGCGGACGGCTGGACCTCATTGAGCAACCGCGGCACGTGGGCGGTGCAGGACGGCGCCTACGTGCAGTCGGACACCGGGGCCACGAACACGATGATCGCGGCGGCCACCGACATCACGGCCACCGACTACGACATCACGCTCAAGGCGACCAAGACCGCCGGCGCCGAGGGCTTCCTCATCCCGTTCGGGATCAAGAACTCGGACACCTGGTACTGGTGGAATCTGGGCGGCTGGAACAACACCCAGGGCGCGATCGAGAAGGCGTCCGGCAGCGCCGACGCCAAGGAGCAGCTGCTGACCCGTCCCGACACGGTGGTCACGGGCCAGACCTACAACCTGACCATCCAGGTACGGGGTACGAAGGTGACCCTGCTGCGGGACGGCGAGGTGTGGGGCAGCTTCGACGACAACAAGGTCACCGAGCCGTTCGCCCAGGTGATCACGGAAGACATCGCTTCCCGGGAGTTGATCGTCAAGGTCGTCAACGCGCAGGACAAACCGGCCCTGACCAAGGTCGATCTCGACGGCATCCGGGTCACGCCGACCGGGCGGGCGACGGTGCTGGCCGGTGACCCGGGCGAGCAGAACACCCGCAGCGCCGAGCCGATCCGGCCGGTCACCACCACCGTCCGCGGGCTGGGCTCGACGTTCACCCGCGAGTTCCCGGCCAACTCGATCACCTTCCTACGCCTCCGGAGGATGTCATGACGTCGCGGAGAAATCTGCTCCGAGGCTCGCTCGGGGTCGCCGCGCTCGGAGCGATCGGCGGGGCCTCACCGGCTTCCGCGGCCGCGCCGACGGCACCGTTGATCACCCAGCGGGCCGACCCGTTCATCACGCCGCGGACCGACGGGAAGTACTACTTCACCGGGTCGGTGCCGGAGTACGACCGCGTCATCATCCGCGGCGCGGCCACCCTGGCCGGCTTGTCGACCGCGGCGGAGACGGTGGTCTGGCGGCGGCCGGCCACCGGCAAGATGGCCGGGCACATCTGGGCGCCGGAGCTGCACCGCATCGACGGCCGCTGGTACATCTACTTTGCGGCGGGCGACTCCGACGACGTGTTCCGCATCCGGACCTACGTGCTGGAGTCGGCGCGGGCCGACCCGCTGGACGCGGCCGGCTGGCAGCTCAAGACCCAGCTCAGGACCGAGTGGGACGGGTTCACGCTGGACGCCACCACCTTCGCCCACCGCGGCCGCCGCTACGTGGTGTGGGCGCAGAGCGAGCCGGAGATCGCGGTCAACACGAGCCTCTACATCGCCCGGATGAGCAACCCGTGGACGCTCGCCACCAAGCCGACCCGGATCACCACGCCGACCCGCAGCTGGGAGATCCAGGGCTACAAGGTCAATGAGGGCCCGGCGGTTCTCATCCGCCACGGCCGCGTCTTCCTGACCTTCTCGGCCAGCGCCACCGACGCCCGCTACTGCATGGGGCTGCTGACCGCCCCGGCCGACGCCGACCTGCTGGCCCGCGCGTCGTGGGTGAAGACGCCCGACCCGGTCTTCGTCAGCAACCCCGCAACGTCGCAGTACGGGCCGGGTCACAACTCGTTCACGGTGGCCGAGGACGGGGTGACCGACGTGCTGGTCTATCACGCCCGCGACTACCGCGACATCACTGGAGATCCGCTCTACGACCCCAACCGGCACACGCGGATCCAGCGCCTGAGCTGGAACGCCGACGGCACCCCCTCGTTCGGTGTTCCGTCGGGTGGAGGCGGCCCCCTGTAACCCTCCCCCGGCACCACGAAGGCCCGGCTGCGAAATGCAGCCGGGCCTTCGTGTGAGCAACTAGCTGGTGCTTTACTCCTCGGTGGCGGTGGCGCCGAGGTCGGCGGGCACCGCGTCCGGGACCGCGACGCCGCGGTCGGCGCCGTGGAACACGAGCTTGGACTGCTCGATGTTCTCCGGGTCGCCCTCGCAGTCCACGACGACGATCTGGCCGGGGCGCAGCTCGTTGAACAGGATCTGCTCGGACAGGGCGTCCTCCAGGTCCCGCTGGATCGTGCGGCGCAGCGGCCG
>NZ_JBFAOX010000054.1:0-18317 GCF_040675435.1 Actinoplanes sp. NPDC049598
AAGCCAATGTGTCGGTCGAGGGATTCCTGTTCCCCGACACGTACGAGTTCGACCCCAAGGCGTCGGCCACCGACATGCTGACGACCATGGTCACCGGCGACCCCGGCCGCGCCCACGGCGAGCCCGCCGCCGATCAGGGTGCGCCGCCGCACCACCCGCCGCCGCCCGCCGGCGCGGACCCGGTCGAGCAGGTCGGGCGGGCTCTCGAGGTGGTCGGTGGCGCGGGTCAGCGCCTGGCGGATGTCGGTGTCAGTCATCGCTCCACCCCTTCGGGAAGGACGTCGAGGACGCGGCGGAGCCGGTCGAGACCACGGGCGGTGTTGCTGCGGACCGTGCCCGCGGTGCAGCCGAGCGCCGCCGCCACCTCGGTGACCGGCAGATCTTCGAGATAGCGCAGCACGACGGCGGCCCGCTGCCGGGCCGGCAGCTCGCGCAGGGCGCCGACCACGGCCGTACGGATCACCACGTCGTCGCCGTGATCAGGCAGGACCGGGCCCACCAGCGTGTGGTCGTCCTCCAGCGGCGTCTCGGCCCGGCGGGCCCGGCGCCGCCAGCGGTTGGTCGAGCGGTTCACCAGCGCCCTACGGGCGTACGCCTCGGGCATGCCCTCGATGCGCCGCCACTTGACGTACATCTGCTCGAGGACGTCCTGCACGAGGTCCTCGGCCGTATGTCGATCGCCGGTCAGCAGGAAGGCGATCCGCAGCAGCCCGGTCGACCGGGTGCGCACGAATTCATCAAAACCTGCCATCGCCGTCCTTCCGGGTTGCCGTCACCATTCACGACAACCGAGGGCGGCTCAGCGTTGCATCAGATCCCGAGCAATTTCGCGTACGCCTGGCGGAGCTCCTCGAAGCCGTGATCCATCGCGGCCGAGCCGCGGATCACCCCGACCGGCCGCCCGTCCAGCAGCCGGGCCAGCACGTCGGCGCACAGGTGCCAGCCGGCCGCCACCATGGCCGCCATGCCGGGCCGGGAGAGAGTATGCCGCAAGATCAGCTGGGTGCCGGCGCCGTGCGGCGAGAGCTCCCACCGCAGCCGATCGTCGCCCCACGAATACTCCAGCAGACTCGGCGCCTCGGCCCGGAGGACGACGGCCGGGGTCTGCTCGTCGCCCATGGTCAGCGTCGTCGGTCCCGCCGTCCCCAGGTCCCGTACGGCCGTGAAGGGCGCCCACTGATCGAGCTGCCCCGGCTCCGTCAGCGCGGCCCAGACGACCGCCGGCGCCTGCCGGAACTCCCGCACGAACACGAGGGTCCACCCCTCGTCGAGCGAAGCGTCACGGGCCGCGGTCACGAATTCGTCGCTCACCGGTCCTCCTCGAAGTCCAGATGACGCTCGAGCAAGTCCAGATGACGCTCGAGCGCCGCGAGATGCTCGGTCCAGAGGCGGCGGTACGGCGTCAGCCACTCGTCCAGCTCGCGGAAGGGCGCCGGATCGAGCCGGTAGATCCGCTGCTGAGCGCGGACCCGCACGGCCACCACCCCGGCCTCCCGCAACACCCGCAGATGCTTGGAGACCGCCGGCTGGCTCATCCCGAGCACGTCCACCAGCTCGGTGACCGTGCACTCTCGCCCCCGCAGCGCGTCCACGATCCGCCGCCGGGTCGGCTCCGCGATCGCGGCCAAAGCGTCCACGACGCCAACATGCCACGTGGGTTATATAACCGTCAAGGCATGCAGCCCGGACCGGCCGCCTGACCCTCGACGATGCGGTACGCGGAGATGTCGCCCTTCGCGAACGGGGCCAGCGAAGCGATCGAGGTCGGCTCTGCTCCGTTCAGGCTGACGTAGGCCACGATCGCCGAGTCGACCGTCCGGCACGTGGCCTGGTCGGCCACCGCCTGCGTGTTCCGCTCGATGGCGTCCCGGTCCAACGCTGAGTAAGACACGGCGGCAACACTCACCGTTACGACTGCGGCCACTGCGACGTGAGTTAAATGCACCGGCCCAGCCTAGGCAACATTACAGTGAGTACTCCCCTGCCCGTTCGGCCAGGGTTGATCAGCCGGGCGTCCAGGATCGCCGGAAAGTCCTCATGAAGGCATCTGAGCAGTGAGGAAGGCCAGAATCGTGCCCGAGATCCGCCCATACGAAGCGTTACCGGGACTCAGATACTCACCGTGACCCGCTCCACGCACGGTGACGAACCGTTTCGGCCACGGATCGGCCTGGAAGGCTCGTCGACCGGCCGCCGGCGGCACGACCCGATCCCGTGACCCGTGCACGAAGAGCAACGGAGCCGACCGGCCGCCGTACCCCGCCGGGGCCTCCCGCCCCGCCACCGAGACCCCGGCCCGCAGCCGCGGATCGTGCCCCGGCCCGAACAACCCGAGCGTCGTGGTCCCACCCGCCGAGAACCCGACGGCCGCCCACCGCGACAGATCCACATGGCCGAAGAACGGGTCCCCGGGCGTGGACGACAGCCGGCCCACCTGATCGGCCACGTAGCGAGCGTCCGACGGCTGCGACCGGATGTCCGCCCGGACCAGCGGCACCCCGCGCCGGGTGTGCGGATAGGCCGGCGCCGCCACCACGTACCCCGCCTCGGCCCACTCGGCGATCAGCGGGGCGAAGTCGCCCGGCATCCCACCGAGCCCGTGGCTGAACAACACGATCGGGTGCCGGCCGATCAGCGGCGACGGATACCAGACCGTGGTCGGCAGCGGCCGGCCGGCGCCGCGCGACAGCAGCAGCGTCCGGGTCAGCACGGCCGAGGTCGCCGCCCGGGCCGGCGCGAATCCGCCCAGGAGAATCACGGCCACCACGAGAATCGTCGCGGCCCTCCGGAGCGGGCGAGGAAAACGCACGTCGCGAAGCCTATGGACGTGACGCAACCAGGGCGATCACCGTTGTGGGTGGCGATGAGACGACGAACATTCGTAGGCATTACGGCGACGGTCGCCGCCGCGGCCGGATTGGCCGGATACCGCAGCCGATCGGGTGACCCGGAGCCGGTGATCCCGCACGCCCCGGTGGGTGACGAGCGCCTGGAACGCCGCGACTCGAAGGCCCGCAATCGCGTGGTCGATTTCTACACGGCCGTGCCGGCCGGTCACGGCGACGGCCGCGGCCTGCCGGTCTTGCTGATCCTGCACGGCGGGTCCAAGACCGCCGCCGATTTCCCCGGGCTCGGTCTCGGCCGTTTCCTGACCGATGCGGTACGCCGGGGGTCGCCCCCGTTCGTCCTGGCCGGCGCGACCGGCGACCGCCTGTGGTGGCGCCCGGACAAGGGCGACGACCCGCAGCGAATGGTCCACGAGGAATTGCCGCGCTGGTGCGCCCAGCGCGGTTTCGACGCGACCCGGATCGCCCTGTGGGGCTGGTCGATGGGCGGCTACGGTTCTCTGCTCCTGGCCGAGGCCTATCCCGGTTTCGCGCGGGCCGTCGCCGCCTTCTCCCCGGCCGTGCGAAAAGGTGACGAGGTATTCACGTCAGTCAGTCATCTTCGTGGCACACCGGTCGGGCTGTGGTGCGGCGAGCAGGACGATCTTCGCGACAACGTCGACGATCTCGCCGCTGAGCTGCCGGAACGCCCCGCGATCAACAAGAGGGGTGAGGGCCGGCACAACTTCGGATATTGGTCGCGGTGCATTCCCGAAGGTTTTGACTTCGTCGCCGGGGCTTTACGGGGCCGATGACCCCTCCGTACCGTGATGACACAGAGCAACGGTCTCAACACGCTGGAGGACCCCCATGCGTCGTGCCATCGCCGTACTCGCCCTCGTCCTCGCCGGCCTCTGGATCGCCACGCCCGCGCAGGCCTTCGCCCACAACGCGGTGCACAACACCTACCTGCACGCCCTCCTGGACGCGTTGACGCTGGTCGTGGTGTCGGCGCCGATCTGGACGGCGCTGTTGTGGAGCCGCGGCAACCGCTGGTGGCTGGCCGCCCTGATCGCCGTCGTGCAGATCCCGGTCGCGATCATCGGCTTCGTGCCGATCGCCAACCCCTACCTCCACCTCTCACTCTTCGTGATCGCCATCGCCCTGACCGCGGTCTCCCTGCGGGCCGTACGGGCTCAGGCGCGCACGGCCGCGGTCGCGGAGCACTGAAGCCGGGCGGCCGGGCTCTCGGGGGTCCGGCCACCAAATCTCCCGCAGATTTAACCTGCCCGTGAAGTCGCATGCCCGACAATGAGCGGGTGGTGACCGAGACGATGATGCCGGTCGACGGCATCGAGCTCTGCGTGGAGACCTTCGGCGAGCCGGGGGATCCCGCCCTGCTGCTCATTGCCGGCGCCGCCAGTTCGATGGACTGGTGGGAGGACGAGTTCTGCCGCCGGCTTGCGGCGGGCGGCCGGTTCGTCATCCGCTACGACCATCGCGACACCGGGCGCTCGACGTCGTTCCCGGCCGGCGCCCCGCCGTACTCCGATGTGGACCTGGCCCACGACGCGCTCGGCGTGCTCGACTGCCTCGGCGTCCACCGGGCCCACCTGGTCGGCCTGTCCATGGGCGGTCTGCTGGCCCAGCGCATCGCGGTCGAGCGCCCGCACCGTGTCCTCTCACTGACCCTGATGTCGACCACGCCGGGGGTCGGCGACGACCTGCCCCTCGGCGGCGGCTCCGAAGAGCCGGAAAGCGAGCCGACCGACTGGTCCGACCGGCGCTCCTCGGTCCGCGGCATGGTCGCCGCCGCCCGCAGCCTGGGCGGCCCGTTCACCGCCGAGGACCCGCACCTGCGCCGGCTCGCCGAGCGGATCTACGACCGCACCCAGGACATGGCCGCCACCCAGACCAACCACTACTGCTGCGCGGGTGGCCCTTCCGTGCGGAGCCGCCTCGGCGAGATCAGCGTGCCCACCCTGATCCTGCACGGCTCGCTCGACCCGTTCTTCACCGCCGCCCACGCCCGCGCCCTGCGGGCCGAGATCCCCGGCTCCCGGCTGGTCTGGCTCGAGGGCGTCGGCCACGAGTTCCCGCCGGCCGCCGTCTGGTCCCAGGTGATCGACGAGATCATCGACCAGGCCGGCCGCCGGACGCAGCCGGCCTAGGCCGGCACCACCAGCGTCGCGTAGTCGCTCGAGCGCAGCGGATCGGCCGTCAGCGTCCCGTCCGCGCGCGGGACCTCCAGCCGGCGGCCGTCACGGGTGAACGCCACCGAGGCGACGTCGGGCCGGGCGGTCAGCGTGCACACCATCTGTCCGTACGCCAGGATCTCGTCCTTGCGCGCCCCGCCCTCGCCGACCTCCGCCGTGACCTGCGCGCCCGGCCCGACCGTGGCCGTCAGGGTGAGCCCGCCCAGCGCCGTGGACAGCCCGCTCGCGCTCTCCTGGCTCGTCGGCCCGGCCACGAGGTCGTCGAGCTGCTGCTGCACGCTCGGATAGGCCGCCGCCCGCCGCACCGACTGCACGAGCCGCCCCTCCCGCACGAGACAGAGCACATTCGCCACCTCCCCCGCCGGTGTCGCCGCAGCCGCATCCGCGCTGGTCAGCGGCGCCCGCGGCAACTCCACCGGATGCGCCGAGTCCTGCGCCGGCACCCCACATCCGGCCAGCAGGGCCAAGGTCAAGGTCAACACCGGTGGCCGTACGGATCTCACGGCAGCTCCAAGCGGAAGCGCGCCCCGCCGCCGGGCCGCTCGGTGACCGTGGCCGATCCGCCGTGCGCGGCCGCGTGCTCGGCCACGATGGCCAGCCCGAGCCCCGTACCGTCCCCCGCGCCCCGGGCGCCCGCCGCCGGCCCCCGCACGAACCGGTCGAAGATCGTCGCCCGCAGCCCCTCCGGCACCCCCGGCCCGGCGTCGTCCACTTCGAGAAAGCCCTTCCCCAGCCGTACGGCGACAGGCCCGCCCCCGTAGCGGATCGCGTTCTCGATCAGGTTGCCGAGCGCCTGCTCCACCCGCCGCGCGTCGACCAGCCACTCCCGCGGCCCGTCCACGACGATCTCCGGAGCCACCCCGTGCGCCCGGACCACCCGTTCGGCCAGCGCGACCACATCGGTCGGCTCCCGCTGCACGGGCTGATCGCTGCGGGCCAGCTCCAGCAGGTCGGCCACCAGCTCCTGGAACCGGGCGACCTCGTCCACGATCAGGCCGACCGCCGCCGCCGACCGTTCGTCGAGACCGTCCCGGCGCCGGTCGACCACGCTGACCGCGGCGGCCAGGGTCTGCAGGGGCGAGCGCAGCTCATGGCTGACGTCGGCCGCGAACCGGCGGTCCCGTTGCAGCCGCCGGGCCAGCTCGTCGGCCATGTGGTTGAACGACGCGGCCAGCGGGGCCAGGTCGGGTTCCGTCGCCGGGTCGAGGCGGGTGCCGAGATCACCCTCGGCGATGCCCCGGGCGGCGCCGGCCACCGCGCCGAGCGGGCGCAGCGCGCTGCGGGTGACGTACCAGCCGACGGCCGCCCCGCCCGCCGCCATCATGATCGCGACCGCGGCCAGCACCAGGGCCAGGACCTGCAGGGTGCGCTCGAGCTCACGCTGGCTGACGATCTCGTAGAACACGGTGTCGCCGCCGAGCGGCACGGCGATCGCCAGCGCCGGCTCCCGGTCGCGGCGGATCCGCTGGGCGCCGGCCTCGCCGCGGGCCGCCAGCTCCCGCAACGACTGCGGCACGGCCGCCTGGGCGCCGGTCTCGGCGCTGCGCGAATACCATCGCCCGGCCCGCTGCACCAGCACGTACCGGTCGGCGCCGGCGTCGAGGGCGCCGAGCACGTCCGCCACATTGGTGTCGCCCGCGGTGAGGCTGCTGTCGACGGCCGCCGCGTCGAAGTAGGCCGTCCGCACGGCGGTGCGCTCCCGCTCCTGGAACAGGGTGCTGCGCGTCAACTCGTACGACACGATCGTCACGCAGGCCGAGAGGGCCAGTGCCCCGACCGCGAAGGCCGCGCTGACCCGGGTCCGCAGCCCCGCCCGCCTCACGGTTGCAACTTGTAACCGAGCCCGCGCACGGTCACCAGATGGCGGGGCTTGCCGGGGACATCCTCGATCTTGTGGCGGACCCGGCCCACGTGCACGTCGACCAGGCGCTCGTCCCCGATGTCGTACCCCCAGACCCGCTGCAGCAGCTGCTGACGCGACAGCACCTGCCCCGGGTGCTCGGCGAGCTCGCACAACAGCCGGAATTCCGTACGCGTCACCGGGACCTCAGCCCCGTGCAGCCGTACCTCTCCCGCGTCCGGCCGCAGCTCCAGATCACCGAAGGTGAGCGTGCGCAGCGGCGCCGTAGCCACCCGGGCCCGCCGCCGCAGCGCCCGGAGCCGGGCCGCCAGCTCCTTGACCGCGACCGGCTTGACCAGGTAATCGTCGGCCCCAGCCTCGAGCGCGGCCACGATGTCATGCGTGTCGTCCCGCGCGCTGATCACCACGATCGGCACGTCGTCCCCGCGGCGCAGCTCCCGGATGCACTCGAACCCGTCCATCCCCGGCAGCATCAGATCGACCAGGACGGTGTCGGCCCCCACCCGCCGCTGCTCGGCCAGCCCCTGCTCAGCCGTGGCGGCGGCGTGCGCGGTATATCCCTCGTCCTCCAGCGCCAGGGTCAGCGACAGCCGGATCCGGTCGTCGTCCTCGATCAGCAGCACGGAGGTCATAACCGAATGATGCCCGCTGGCATCCCGGCCGGCACCCCGAGCCCCGATGTCATACAACTGTCAAGGTTCCGCGACACGCCTGCCGAGCGGGGCGGTCACCGTAGGGTCATGACGAGCACAACTCGCCAGCGCACCGCCGACCTTGTCCGCACACCGACGGTGTTCCTCGCGCTCGCCGGCGTGTGGATCGCCCTCACCCCCCTCTTCGCGCCCGATCTGGAGGCGTACGCCGCCTGGAACGACGTCGCGACAGGCGTGACCATCGCGGTCCTGGGCACGCTCCGGGCACTCGCCCCGCTCCGGACGGCCCCGCTCAGCATCGTCTCGGCGGCGCTGGGCCTCTGGCTGGTGGCCGCGCCGTTCGTCCTGGGCTACGGCCATCATCCGGCGGTGGCCTGGAACAGCATCGTCGTCGGCATCCTGGTCATGATGTTCTCCGGCGTCGGCCTGGCCACCCTGTCGCAGCGCCCACAGCCGTGACCGTCAGCAGCCTGGTCACCGCCCTGGCCATCGGCACCCTGCTCGGCCTCGCCGCCCGCCGGCTCCGCCGCGCCGTCCCGTTCTGGGTCCCCCTGGCCGTAGCCGTCGGCGCAGCGATGCTGGCCACCGTCCTCGCCCGCCTGGCCGGCCTCGGCACCACCGCCGAGGTGCTCCTGCAGACCTTGTTCGCCGCCACCGGCATAGTCCTGGTCGCCGCCACCGCCGACCGCTACCCCGACCCCGGCAACTCCTGACGCGACTTGAGGTCGAGCCCGGACCCGGGCAGCATGGCCAGGCTGTTGGACGCGCACCCACCGCCTGCGAGAAGGACCCACCATGACCACCTCCGTCGTGTCGATCGTCTATGTGAACGACGCTCCCGCCGCAGCCCGTTTCTACGGCGACCTCCTAGGCCTGAGCCCCACGCTCGAGACCCCGGGATACATCACCTTCGCCCTCGGGCCGGGCGCCGACCTCGCTCTGTGGTCCGGCCAGTTCGAGGAGCTGTCGCCAGAGGTCCCGCGCACCAGCGAGGTCTGCCTGGCCATCGAGGGTGGACAGCCCGAGGAGATCACCGCGATCTTCAAGCAGTGGCAGGCCAAGGGCGTCACGATCCTGACCGAGCCGCACGACGTGGGGTTCGGCCTGACCTTCCTCGCCGCCGACCCCGACGGGAACCGCATCCGGGTCGCCCCGAAGGACTGAAAGCGCACAACGCGGCCGGAGCCGTCACTGAACCTTGGGTTTGCCGACGTGATACTGCTCGTCGTAGATCACTTGGGTGTCCCACCCGACGGCGACGCCGGCGCCGTGCCGGATGGTCAGGGTCGGGCCGTGACCGCGCAGGCTCGGCGCCTTCTCCTGCGCTGCCGCCAGGCGCGCGACCATGCCGTCCGGGACGAGCGCGCTGACGTCGACGCCGTGGACGGCCCGCCGGACCGCCTTCAGCAGGGCGGCCATCGTCTCGGGCGTCCCGCCGGACAGGCGGTGGTCGAGGAGGGCCTGCCGCACCGCCGGCATCGACACGACGACCCCCAGATTGACGGCGCACGTCGGGATCCGATGGGTGAACACGCTGCGCTGATGGTTCCCGTGACCGATCGAGACACCGCTCGAGTGGGTGATCCGCGTCCGCATGTCCTCGGCGCCGGTGGCACGCACAGGCTCCGCGCTGTGGAACCACGAGTCGGTGTCGGTGGCCTCGTCGTAGTCGAGCAACGTCGCCACCTCGATCACCGGGCGCTCGACGGCACAACGGTGCACGACGTGCAGGGTGTTGCCGACGCCGTAGGTGACGGCGCGGCTGTCCCGTACGGTCAGATCCTTGATCGCCCGCGGCGGCGCCGATCCCTCGGCGACGCCACCCGGCCCGCGCAGGACCGTGACCTCAGGGTTTCCGCGCTGCTCCAGTCGCCGGACCGCCACGTCCAGCAGAGCGATCCAGCCGTCGGTGTCGGTTTCCCACCGCAGTTCCGGCGCGCCGAGGCTCTGACAGACCTGAGTGATCTCGCGCAGGCACGCCCGCACATCGGTACGCCCCAGCCGGGTCAGTCTTTCGGCCAGCTCGTTCGCCTCGGGAACCAGGGGGAGGCGCTCGAGCCGATCGATGAGGTCGGCCACCCGTTCCAGCCGAGCCTCGACGAGCTGCCATTCGCTGCTCCCCAGCTGGGCGAGCGGAGCCAGCAGGGTGAGGGCGGACCGGTCGAGCTCCCGCACCTGCGACAGCAGCGACCCGATCGGGTCGGCTGAGGGCCCCTCACGAACGTCCCCCACCGTCTCCGCCTCCACGTCGGCGGACGGCTCCGACACTTCCGTCGCTTCGGCGGGCCGTTCCGGCACTTCCTTCGATTCGGCGGGCCGTTCCGAGCCTTCCGTCGCCTCGGCAGGCTGCTCTCCCAGCCCCTCCCGAGTCTGCTCACGCGGCTTCTCGGCGGCGGGCTGCTCAGAAAGCTCCTCGCGCGATTCCGCGGTAGGCCTCTCGATATGCAGTCGCGTGCGGCGAGGCCGGTCCGGCACGTCGTCGGATACCGGGCTGAGGGCCGTTGGCTCCGGACGCGCCAGGCGCGGCCCTCGGACCGGGACATCAGCCGGCCGGGGAGCCTCCGGGCGCACGCCGCCGGGCGGGACCGTTCCGGGCGGTCGCGGGCGTGGAGAAGGCCTGTCGAAGCTCGACATACGAGGCTCGTCGAGTTCCCTCGCCGGCCAGTCGGCCGGCTGGGATTCCGGGCCGAACTCCCCCTCCATGCCGCCTTCGTCCGCCGACTGGGCTGAAGCCGTTTCCCACTCCCGGCCCTGCGCGGACAACGCAGACATCGACGAAGTCGGCGACGGCGTCAGGTCGGGGATCCCCAGCGGTGCCACATCGGGCGGTACGCCGGTGCCGGAGAAACCGAACGGCTCCAGCCCCGACGGCGGGTCCTCCACCCTCTCCAGTTCCGGAGTAAAACCCGGGATATGAAGGAATGAGCCATGGCGATGAGGCTGGTCAGGACTAGAAAGTCCCTCCATGCGAACCCCTCCGATGCCAGACGTTGCCTTCAGCGTGCCAAAGCCGTGACCGCACCGACAGGGATTGGCCCGTCCGACCTGATCAAGAATCGCCGGCTCGACCGGCTCGCGATCAGAGCGCCGCGCGGGTGCGGGCGCGCCAGGCCTCCTGTTTGGCGCGGTTGCCGCACAGGCGCATGGCGCACCACTTGCCGGTGGCGGCGCGGGAGGTGTCGTAGAAGGCCCACCGGCAGGTGTCGCGGGCGCAGACCTTCAGTCTGGGCCAGCTGCCGGTGGTCATCGCGTCGAGCACGCGGAGGACCAGGTCGCCCAGCGCGCCGTCGATGCCGTCGGCGCGGGCCGTCGGGCGCCAAGCGTGGTCCTCGGTGAAGGTGACCGCGATGTCGGCGCGGTGGGCGATGTCGTTCAGGACGGCCAGGGCGGCGGCGGGCACAGGGGCCTTGTCGTGGTTGGCGGTGGCCGCTGCCCGTAAGGCCTCGCGGAGGTCGCGGGCACGGTCGAGCTCGAGGTCACCGACGGGGCCGTCGCGCCGTAGGCCGGCTGTGGTCAGCCACGTCGGCAGAGCGTCGGTGCCGGCCTCTATGTCGAGGGTGTTGATGAAGCGGCGGACCGGTTCGAGCCGGTCGGGCGCCGCCATCGAAAGGCCGGTGGACATGCCGTCATCGTAACCGAGTTGCCCGCTTGCCCGGTTAGCCATAACCTCCTTGAGCATGAAGCCGGTTACGGAGCTATCGCGGAGCGAGCCCGCCTGGTCCAACCGCAACTTCCGCCGGCTGTGGCGGGGGTCGGCCGCCTCGACGCTCGGCAGCGAGGTGGCCGAGATCGCTCTGCCGCTGTTCGCGCTGGTGACGCTGTCGGCGTCGGCGGCCGAGGCGAGCATTCTGCGGGTCGCCCAGTTTCTGCCGTTCCTGCTGGTCACACTGCCGGCCGGGTTGCTGGTGGACCGATTTCAGCGGGGCCGGCTGCGGATGATGATCGGTGCCGACGTGGGGCGCGCGCTGGTGGTCGTGCTTCTTCCGCTGGCCGCGTGGACGGGCACTGCGGGCATGCCGGTTCTGTACGTGGTGGTCTTCGCGGCCGCCACGCTCACGGTCGTCTTCCAGGTCGCCGACTTCGCGATCCTGCCGAAGATCGTTTCCGAGGGCCAGCTCGTCGACGCCAACGGGAAGCTGGCCGCGACGCAGTCCGCGGCCGAGATCGGCGGCCGGGGCGTCGGCGCCCTGCTGGTCCAGGCCCTGTCCGCCCCGGTCGCCCTGCTGCTCAACGCCGCCGGCTACCTCATGTCGGCGCTGTCCCTGAGCCGCATCCGCCTGCCCGTTACCGCCGGGCCGCCGGCCGGTCCTCCCCCAGCCGTAGGCGATCTGGTGCGGGGCCTGAGTTTCACCGTCCGCCACCGCTTCCTGCGGCCGCTGCTCGGCGAGGCCACCACGTTCAACCTCTTCAACGAGATCTTCATGCTGGGCCTGCTGCTGTACGCCGTACGGCAAGCGCATCTGAGCCCGTGGGCCATCGGCGCCGTTTTCACGGCCGGTGGGCTCGGTTCGTTCGCCGGCGCGTGGTTCGGGTCCCGGTTCACCGCGCGGTTCGGGTACGGCCGGGTCCTGCTGGTCACCCTCGTCCTCGGCAACGGCGCCCCGCTGGGTGTCCTGCTGGCCGGCCACGCCGGCTCCGGGCTTCTGGCCTTGTTGTGCTCAGTCTTCGTCGTCATGGGCGTCGGTATCGGTATTGCCAACGTGCACGCCGTGAGCCTGCGCCAGGCGGCCACTCCGGAAGCCCTGCGCGGCCAGGTGAACGCCGCCTACCGGCTGATCTCCTGGGGTGCGATACCGGCGGGGGCCGCTCTCGGCGGCGCGATAGCGACACAGGCGGGCGCTTTCGCGGCGATCGCGGCGGGCGCGATCGGCGTCGCGATGTCCACGATCTGGGTGGCCTGCTCGCCCGTCCCCACTCTCCGGACGATCCACGACGCCGCGGCGGGCGGCGTTTGATCAAGGCGGGCCGGGGAATCGGGCGGGGATGCCGTCGCTGTGGCGCAACCGGGACTTCCGGCTCGTCACCGCCGGGCAGATGGTCACGCAGCTCGGCACCGACGTCACCGCGATCGCCTTTCCGCTGACCGCGATCGTGCTGCTCGACGCCACCGCGTGGCAGCTGGGCGTGCTGGTCGCCGTGCAGAACGGGGCCTTTCTCCTCATCGGACTGCCGGCCGGGGTCTTCCTGGACCGGCGCCGCCGGCGGCCGGTCCTGATCGTCACCGACGTCGTGCGGGCGTCGGCCCTGGCCGCGGTGACCGTCGCGGCGGCGCTGGGTGGGCTGAGCTTCGAGCTGCTGCTGGCGGTCTCGGCGGTGATGAGCCTGATGCGGGTCGTCTTCGAGATCGGCTACCAGACCTACCTGCCCTCGATCGTGCCCCGCCACCATCTCGTGCAGGGCAACTCGACGGTGGAGGCGATCCGCGCCTCGGGGCAGATCGCCGGCCCGGGCCTCGGCGGCTGGCTGGTTCAGCTCGCCGGCGCGGCCAACGCCCTGCTGGCCGACGCGGTGAGCTTCGTCGTCAGCGCGTACCTCCTGTGGCGCGTGCGCACCCCGGAGCCCGCGCCCCTCCCCTCCGCGAAGCGGGGAACGGCCCGCGAGGGCGTGCGGTTCGTGCTGGCCGACCCGGTGCTGCGGGCCATCGCGGCCACCAGCGCACTGTCCAATCTGCTGTTCGTGGCGGCCAGCGCGCTGAACGTCCTCTTCCTGGTCGGCACGGTCGGCCTCAGCGCCGCCGCGGCCGGGATGATCTTCTCGGTCGGCTCGGCGGCCGCGCTCGTAGCGGCCGCCGTCGCCACCCGGCTCGCGCGGTGGCTCGGATCGGCCCGCATCATCTGGCTGTCGGTCGCCGTCACCAGCCCGTTCAACCTGCTCATCCCGTTGACCGGCGAGGGCTGGCGGGTCGCCTTCTTCGTCGTCGGCATCACCGTCGGCGGGGGCGGGCAGCTGATCTACGCCATCACACAGCTCAGCTACCGCCAGGCCGTCGTGCCCCCGGAGATCCTCGGGCGGGTCAACGCCACCATGCGGTTCCTGGTGATGGGCGCGCTGCCGCTCGGCGGGCTGATCGGGGGCACGCTGGGCACGCTGCTGGGCATCCGGGCGACCCTATGGGTCGTCGCGGCGGGCCTGGCCGTCGCGCCGGTCTTCGTCATCCTCTCGCCGCTGCGCCGGGCCCGGGACGTCACCCCTTGCGGCCCTGGGTCGCCACCCCCTCGATGAAGTAGCGCTGGCCGAAGCTGAACAGCAGCAGCATGGGCAGCGTGACGAGCAGGGACGCGACCATCACATACTGGTAGTCGGCCTGGCCGCCGGCGGTGGGGCTGTACTTCGTCATCGCGTACGCCACGCCGAGCGGCGCCGTGAAGCCCTCGACCGAGCCGGCGTTGAGGTAGATCAGCGCGCCCTGGAAGTTGTTCCAGGCGGCCTGGAACTCGAAGAGGAACACGATGATGAACGACGGGATGGACAGCGGCATCGCTATGCGCCAGAACAGCTGCCAGTAGCTGGAGCCGTCGATGCGGGCCGCCTCGAACAGCTCGCGCGGCAACCCGAGGAAGAACTGCCGCTGCAGGAAGATGTAGAAGGCCGAGCCGAACAGGTTGGCCCCGAACAGCGGCACCCACGTGCCGAGCAGGCCGGTCTGCTTCCAGATCAGGTAGGTCGGGATCATCGTGACCGAGGCCGGCAGCATCATGGTCGCCAGCACCAGGCCGAAGAGCAGGTTGCGGCCGGGGAAGCGGAAGTAGGCGAAGCCGAAGGCGACGATCGAGCTGGAGACCGACACGAGCGCGGCCGCGATGAACGCGATGGCCACACTGTTGAAGATCCAGTGCAGCAGCGGCAGCTGGTCCCAGACCTCGACGTAGTTGCCGAAGCGCCACGTGTGCGGGATCAGCGAGTTGTCGAAGACCTGGCCCGACGGCTTGAGGCTGGCCGCGATCAGCCACACCAGCGGGTAGAGGAACAGCGCCGCGAAGCCGACCAGAAGCAGCGTCAGCAGGATCTGCCCGATCGACCAGCGGCGGCGCGGCGACTTCTCCGGGGCCGGGGCGGGCTCCTGAGCCCGGGCCAGGGTCGCCGGAGGCGCGGTGGTCGCCATCAGCGGTCCCCCTCGTAGTAGACGTACCGGTTGCCGATCTTGACCTGGATCGTGGTCAGGATCAGCAGGATGACGAAGAGCAGCCAGGCCATGGCGGCCGCGAAGCCGAAGTTGAACTGGCGGAACGCCTGCTGGAACAGGTAGACCGCGTAGAACAGCGACGCCTCGGGGGCGACGTTGGTCTGGTCCCGCCAGAACAGCAGGTACGCCTGGTCGAAGACCTGGAACGCGGCGATGGTCAGGATGATGACGTTGAAGAAGACCGCCCCCGAGATCATCGGCAGGGTGATCGTGAAGAACTGCCGGACCGGGCTCGCGCCGTCCAGCGACGCCACCTCGTACAAATCCCGGGGGACGTTCTTGAGCGCCGCCAGGAAGATGACCATCGTGCCGCTGACGCCCCACAGCGCCATGAGCACGATGGACGGCCGTACCCAGGACGGGTCGACCAGCCACTGCGGCCCCTCGAGGCCGACCGCCCGCAATGCAGTGTTGATCGCGCCGGTGTTGCCGTTGAGAAGCAGCAGGAAGATCGACGCGGTGGCCACGGCGGGCGTCATCTTCGGCAGGTAGTAGACCGTACGGAAGAAGCCCGCACCCCAGCGGACCCGGTTGAGCAGCAGGGCCAGAAAGAGCGCGAAGACGACTTCGAGCGGCACCGCCAGGACCGCGAAGAACAGGGTGTTCTTCAGCGATCCGGCGACGCGCGGGTCCTCGAGCAGCGCCCGGTAGTTGTCCAGCCCGCCCGGGCGCATCTTGTTGGTGGCCAGATTGAAGTGGCTGAACGAGATGGCCAGGCTGTAGATCATCGTGCCCAGCGTGAAGATCAGGAACCCGAGGATCCAGGGCGAGATGAACAGGTAGCCGGCGATCGCCTCCCGGCGGTTGTACTTGCGGGCCTTGAGTTGCTCCATCTCAGCTTCCGGCAATCGACCGGTACGCCGACATCGTGGCCGTCTGCGCGTCTTCCAGGGCCTTCTGCGGCGTCTTCTGGCCCAGCAGGGCCGAGGTGATCGCGTTGGTCAGCTCCTGCTTGAGCTGCTGCCCGGCCGGCGAGGCGCCGGCGCTCTTGCCGGTGGCCACCACGTCGTAGTAGGTGCTGATCACCTGGTCGAACCCGGCGTTGCCGCTCGGCTTGACGTACTTGTCGCGGATCGCCTTGTCCGGGCCGGGGGAACCGGTGAACAGCCCCGTGTTGATCGCCTTGTCCTTCTCGATCGTGGCCGCGCGGGCCGTGGCGGCCGCGTCCCACGAGCCGTCCTCGGTCAGCGCCAGCGCCCACTTGCAGGCGGCGCTCGGGTTCTTGGCCTTGGCCGGGATGACGAAGGAGCCGCCGTACGCGACGGTGACCGGCTGGCCGTCCTTGCCCTTGAAGGGCACCGCGCCCAGCTTGATCTTGTCCTTGTACGGGGAGAGCACGTTCGGGTACCACTGGGCGTCGACCTCGGCGCCGACCTGGTTCTTGACGAACTGGTTGTTGTCGCCGAACGTGTCGAAGGAGTCGGTGAAGCTCTTGTACTTGGCGAAGCCGCCCTGCGCGTCGACGATCTTCTTGAGCGTCTCGAGGGGGTAGACGTTGCTCGGGTCGTCCAGGGTCGGGGCGCCGTTGTCACCGACGAGCTTGCCGCCCTGGGAGATGAACCAGAGGTACGTCTGCCCGGTGGCCGACGGGTTGAAGCCGAGCACAGTCGGCACGCCCCCGTTCGCCTTGTACATCTTCTGGACGGCGCCCAGCAGCACGTCGGGCTGGGAGGTGTCGATGTCCTCGGGCTTGACGCCGGCCGCGTCCATCACCGTGGTGTTCAGCAGGATGGCCGGCGGCTGGTAGAACTGCGGCACCGCCCAGACCTGGCCCTTGTACGTGACGTCGCCGACCACGTTCGGATACCACCGTTGCTCGGGGTCCACGTTGTTGGCCGAGAAGCACTTCTCGAGCGGCAGGATCAGCCCCTGGGCGGCGTACGTGGGCACGTACTCCCGGTCCATCTGCACGATGTCGGGCACGTCGCCACTGGCCAGGCGGGTGGTGAACTTCTGGGCGTCGAAGCCGGTCTGGTCCATCTTGATGCTGACGCCGGAGAGCTGCTTGGCCGCGTAGTCGATGCGCGCCTGGCCCACGTCGTCGGCGTTGTCGAAGGCCCAGGCGCTGAGGGCGCCGGAGACGTTGGAGTCGAAGGCCACCGAGTCACCGCCGCCACCCTCGTCGGCCCCGCCCGACTCGCAGCCGGCGGTGGCCGTGACCAAGCCGAGGGCGATGGCGACCCAGGCGGCCATGACGGCCGTTCGCCTTTTCTCCATTGTGGCCTCCCTTGTGGGATCCGTCCCAGGTCGGACGCTAGACCAGGGTCCCCTGCCGGCGTTCGCCTAAACGCGAGTGCCGGGCCGGTGACGCACCGCGCCTTCCACCACAGCAGAACGCGCTGCCCGGCCGTGCCGCTCCGTGATCCATCCGCGCAGGTCGGGACAGCGGCTCACGTCGGCCTGCCGGCGACCACGGTCCTCATGCTCGCGCCCTCCGTGATGTCGATGCGTGCCCGCTAGTCGAGCTGGAAGTGCCAGATGATCTGGCTGGGCGTGCCCGCCCAGGCCGCGCCGGCCGCGGCCGGGACGATGCCGTGCAGCGACCACGGCCACAAGTCCCACGCCCCGGTCGCGAACTCCTCCGGCATGTCCCCCGTGGCATCACCCGACATGCGAGGCTCCTCGCACCGCCGCGGCTGCAGCCCGAGCGGCAGAGCCACCCGAAGGTAGTCACTGGCCCGGTGGCCGTACCCCGGCAGCAGCCCCGGCGTGCCGTCCGCCGAGCGAACCCGCGGCACCGACCCCAGGGCGATCAGCTCCGGATGCACATCCGTGATCACCAGATGACCACCAGGTTTGAGCACCCGCGCGAACTCGGAGATGGCCGGCCCGACATCCGCCAGATGGGTCAGCGCCAGCGCACACACCACGATATCGGCGTGACCGTCCGGCACCGGAAGCTCATGCAGCTCACCCCGCCGCAGATCGGCCCCCGGCACCCGCACCCGAGCCTTGGCCAGCATCTCCGGCGAACTGTCGACCCCGATCACCCGATGACCACGCCCGGCCAGATATCCGGCATAGCGCCCAGTCCCACAGGCCGCATCCACCGCCACACCAACCGGCACCGGGTCGAGAATCTCCGCCACGATCGGCTCCTCGACCGCAAACAGCCCGTTCCCCGGCTCGTCATAGGTCGCCGACCACACCCGATAGCCGTCCACGGTCCCGACCCGCTCCGCGTCGACCCCGTCCCCCTTGAGCGCCGGACTGTCCAGAAGCCGCCGAATCTCCCCGATCCGCGCCTCGGTGAACCCCCGGTCATAGTCCCCAGCGAAGGCGCGCAGCAGCGCCACGCCCTCAAGCCCCAGCAGATAACCAAGCGGGTGTTGATAAGCCACCCCGCGACCCTAGCGACCACCCTCGATCAGCTCCATCCATTTCCTGGCAGCTGCCGGGTGCTCGGTGGAGTGGCCCCTGACAAGATTCCGTTGCGGCAGATCGCTAACGCCGCGATGAGGCTGACGCTGGTTGCGCCCGCTCATGCCGAGTTCCGTGCGCGAGGGGTCTCGAGACGACCGCTTGCTTCGCCGGAGGCGACGTCCCGGGGCCGGGTGGTCGCCTCCGGCGAGATCTATT
>NZ_JBFAOX010000055.1:0-16435 GCF_040675435.1 Actinoplanes sp. NPDC049598
GCGGCGCGCCCCCCGCTTGGGTCGGTTGGGGCCGCCCCCCCCCCCGCGGGGCCCCCCCCCCCGCGGCCCCCCCCCCCCCGCCCGCCCCCCCCCCCCCACGCCGGTCAGGAGAGCTGGGCGGTGGGCTGGGCCGGGATCGACGGGGCCTTGAGGCGGTGCAGCGGTCCCGGCTGGCCGAACAGGTAGCCCTGCCCCAGCAGACAGCCCAGCTCGGCCAGGGCGGCCGCCCGGGACGGCGTCTCGATGCCCTCGGCCACCACCTTGATGTTCAGGCCGTCGCACAGCGTCACCACCGAGCGGCACAGCGCGCCGGCCTGGTCGGGGGCGATGTCGACGTCGGTGAGCGTCGAATCGAGCTTCACGATGTCGACGGGCAGGGAGTGCAGCTGGGCCAGCGCGTTGAAGCCGCTGCCGAAGTCGTCCAGGGCGACCCGGATGCCGTGCGCGCGCAGCCGGGTCACCACGGCCGCGGCGGCGGGCAGGTCGGAGATGCGGCGGGTCTCGGTGATCTCGACGACCAGGCGGGCGGCGGGGACGCCGTGCCGGGTGAGGGCGGCCACCACCACGTCTTCCAGGCCGGGGCTGAGGCGGGCGGCCGACACGTTCACGTGCAGGTCGACCGGGCGGCCGTAGATCAGGGCCAGGGTGGCCGCGTCGGCGCAGGTCTGGTCGAGGACGAAGTCGTCGATGGCGGCGACCAGGCCGGTGCGTTCGGCGACGGCGACGAAGACGTCGGGGTGGACCGGGCCGGCGACCGGGGACGTCCAGCGGGCCAGGGCCTCCACCGCGACCGTGGCGCCGTCGGTGAAGCGGACGATCGGCTGGTAGTGGACCTCGAAGCCGGCCTGGCCCGGTTCGCCGGCCAGCGCCTGGGCCAGCAGGTGGGGCAGGTCGGCGTGTGGGCCGCCGGCCGGGCCGGAGTAGCGGGCCATCGTTCCCTTGCCGCGGCGCTTGCTGGCGTACATCGCGGCGTCGGCCCGGCGCAGCAGCGCGTCGGCCGTGAGGGGCTCGGCCGGGCTGGGCACGACCAGGCCGAGGCTGGCGCCGACGCTGATGGTGTGGCCGTCGATCAGGAACGGCTCGCGCAGGGCGGCCAGGATGCGGTGGCCGACCGCCTCGGCGTCGGCCGGGCGGTGGTCGAGCAGGACCGCGAACTCGTCGCCGCCGAGACGGGCCACCAGCTCGTCGGGGCCGGCGCAGCGTTGCAGGCGCTCGGCGATGGCGTGCAGGATCCGGTCGCCGATGGCGTGGCCGAAGCTGTCGTTGATCAGCTTGAAGTCGTCGAGGTCGGCGAAGAGGACGGCGACCGGCCGGTCGCCGGCCCGGCCGAGGCGCTCGTGGAACAGCGCGCGGTTGGCCACCCCGGTCAGCGGGTCGTGGAAGGCCTGGTGATGCAGCCGCTGCCGGCCTTCCGAGACCCGGTCGAGCAGCACCGTGTTGTCGACGATGGTGAACATCTGGCGGGCCACGACCAGACCCAGACCGAGCCACCCCAGGTACGCCTCGAAGGGCGACAACGGTTTTCCGGCGCCGGTGTTCACCGCGATCATGACGCCGGTCGCGGTGACCGGGATGTACGGCAACAGCAGGTGCAGCCAGTCGTGTTCACCGGATCGCGGCGGGTGGTCGGTGTCGATCACGATCGGGCTCAGCGCCGCCATCGCCACGAACAGGGGCCCGGCCAGGTAGCCGGCCGACTCCATCGGCGTCAGCTGAGCGTCGGCCAGGCCGACGAGGCGGAGCGTGTCGGAGACGCCGAACGCCAGCAGGGCCAGCCCGCCCCAGACCAGCGGCTGCCGCCCGGTCCGCGAGGCCGGCCGGGTCAGCAACAGCAGCGCGGTCATGGTCAGCAGGAAGAGATCGGCCACCGGGTACGCGGCGGCGACCACGATCACCGCGGTCGTGCGGCCGCCCCAGTCGAACGGCACGGTCGACCAGAGCAGGGCCAGGATCGAGCCGGAGATCAGCACGCTGTCGATGAGCAGGGCGATCTGGTCGCGGCGCACCGAGGTCGGCACCGGCCGCGGGCGGGTGTACGGCGCGTACAGCAGGGCAGCGAGCAGGCAGAGAGGCAGCACGAGGAACCCGACGTCGGAGACGTCGGTGGCGGGCCGGCCGGGCACCATGAGCTCCTGGACCAGCCACCACAGCCGGACGAGGGCCCACACGGCCAGCCCGGAGCCGGCGAAGAGCCGCCACCGTCGATGCATGCCCGTACGGCCGCGGGCCGTCGCGAAGCACACCCAGGCCGCCGCCGATCCCGCGATCAGCTGCCCGCAGTCCTCGTAGAGCCGCCACCCCGGCGGCCCGATGAGTTCACCGGCCGCGACGGCACCGAGGACGAGCGCCAGCGTGACGAAGAGTCGCGCCGTCATCATCACCACCCGATACGAGCCGCGGGCCCCCTGATCCGCGACCGGAGTAAGGTACCGCAGTCGTGACGGTCAGTCGCCGGCTGTCAGATCGGCGACAATCACCGTGATGTTGTCCGGCCCGCCGCCGCGCAGGGCCAGGTCGAGCAGCCGCTCGCAGCACGACTTCGGATCGTCGGCGCCCAGCATCTCCTGCTCGATCGTCTCGTTCGACACCACCGCGGTCAGCCCGTCGCTGCACAGCAGCCACCGGTCGCCCGCCTCGGGCTCGACGATCACGTAGGACGGGCTGACCGGCTCGCCCTGCAGGACCCGGGTCACCACCGAGCGCCGCGGGTGGCCGGCCGCCTCCTCAGGGCGGATCAGGCCCTGGTCGACGAGCATCTGGACGTACGTGTCGTCCTTGGTCAGCTGGTTGAGCCGGCTGTCCCGCAGCAGGTAGGCCCGGGAGTCGCCGACGTGCGCCATGGCGGCCCGCGACCCGGAGAAGATGACCGCGGTCAGCGTGGTGCCCATGCCCTGCAGCGAGTTGTCGGCCTCGACCTGCTCGGCGATCCGGCCGTTGGCGACCTCGAGCGCATGGTGCAGGGCGTCCATCTGCTGATCGTCGTCGATCGGGACGTCGAGCGGGCTCAGGGCTTCGATCGCGAGACGACTGGCGAGGTCGCCGGCGGCCATGCCGCCCATGCCGTCGGCCACGACGAGGAGCCGGTCACCGGCGTAGTAACAGTCCTCGTTGTTGCTGCGGACATGTCCTTGATCGGTGACGGCCGCCCACCGCAGGTGCAAGGTCATGGCGTGCAGCTTCCCAGATCATTGCAACCCTGTCTGCACGTGGTCGGCGGCATGTCGCCCGAAAACGCACCTACCTGGGATTCAGCGGACGGCCGAGGCATCGCGGGTCCACCTCCGTGACGCGGCGTGTGGGGGCGATCCACGACAGGACGGAGGCCGACAGGGGCCAGCCGCGCACGGCGACGCTGCTTTCCGGTGGGCGGACCGGCTCGGGGCACAGCGTCTTGGAGCGCACCTGGTCGTTGGGGATGAACGTGACGTCCCCGGCCGACTGCAGCACGGTCGTGGAGGTGTCGTCGACGCTGATCAGCTGGCCGCGGACGACCTCGATGGCGCCGCCGGGCGGGCCGACCTCGACGGCGCTGTTGGGCAGCACGGGCGCGCGCAGGAAGACGATGCCGATCAGCAGCGGGGCGACGAGGGCGGCCCCGACCGCCGGCCAGTGCGTGAACAGCCGGGCCGCCGAGGCCGGCACCGGGCCGGTCAGCAGCGGGCCGAGCAGCGGCGGCACACCGAGCAGGATCGCGGTCGACATCTCGCCGGTCCGCAGCGCGGCGGTGATCCCGGGCCAGACGAAGGCCAGCACGAGCGCCCCGACCAGGATCGGCACCCCGAGCGTGATCCACACCATGAGGGGCCGTACGCCCCGGAAGCGCTGGGCCGCGGTCAGGCCCAGGATCGCCACGATCAGCATGCACAGCGTCGGCAGCAGGCGCAGCTGCCAGGTGAAGGCGGCCAGCATCGCGGCCAGCAGCACCACCCAGTCCGGCATCCGCAGGGCGGTCACCGCCAGCATCGACCGGCCGGTGTCGTCGGGCTTGCTGACCAGCAGGATGCCGCCGAGCAGGCGCAGCACCAGGATGACCGCGGGCACCGTCCAGATCAGCGTGATGATCAGGGCGCTGATCATGCCGAGCGGGCTGATGTACTGCACCAGCAGCAGCATCGTGGGCAGGTCCTGCCGGCTGAGGTACCACAGCCGCAGGACGAGCAGCACCAGCGGGAAGGCCGGCAGGACGGTCAGCAGCCAGTTGAGCTGGGCGCGGCGTTTCCGGGGGACGAAGGCGACGGTCATCCGAAGACGTCCTCCCACGGCAGCTCGCGGATGGCCGGCCGCGAGACGCGGGGCTGCTGGGCCACCGCGATCGGCGTGGTCCCGTTCTGCGCCGTCTCGGACTGCAGGTTGCGCTGGTAGGCGGTCTCCCACCGGTCGTCGGCCGGGTCCGCGTACGAGCGGTACAGGGTCAGGTCGACGAGCTTCTTGAGGGCCAGGTTGTCGCCGACGTTCACCCCGTACGCCTCGGTCTTCTCCAGCCCGAGGTCCCAGTGCTGGAACTCGGAGGGGGACTGGTTCTTGAAACCGGCCAGGATCGCGGCGTCGGTGGAGACGGCGTCGACGTTGCCGCTGCGGAGATCGGCGATGCACTCGCGCATGCGGTTGCGGCTGATCACGTCGATGTCGCGGCCGGTGAAGACGTTGACGCTGGTCGCCGTGGACAGCGAACAGACCTTGTCCCCGTAGAGGTCGCGGAGGGTGGAGACCGGCCGGTGTTTCTTCTTGGTCAGGGTGAGCACCGATTGCTCGGTGAACAGGTAGGGCTGGGAGAAGGTCACCCCGGGGGCGGCTTCCCGCTCGGCCGTGATGCTGAAGCTGGCGATGACCATCTTCACCGGTACCCGTTTGCCGGCCAGATCGACGGCCTGCATGCGCAGCCGGTCCTCGCTCTCCATGCCGTAGAACCGCACGTCGTCGCGGCGGAAGCCGAGATCTTCGGCGACCATGTACGCCACGTCGATGTCGAACCCGCTCCACACGCCGTTCTTGTCGCGCAGGGCCACTCCCGGCTGGTCGTCCTTGACCCCGATGGGCAGCACGGTCCACGTGTCCACCCCGGACTCGGCCCGCAGCTCGGCCACCGACGGCGGCCCGCCCACGAAGACCCGCACCACGGCCAGGGCCAGGGCCAGCACGAGGGCGAGCCCCAGCGCGGCCAGCCGGAACATCGCCAGGTTGAACCGGGGCGGCGGGTCGACCAGCGGCTCCGGCTCGGGCGGGGGCAGCCGGCGATCGGCCGCCTCGCGCTCCGCGACGTCCTGCACCGCGATGTCCTCGGCGCTCCCGTCCGGCCCCGGCATGCGCCGGCGCAGCGGCCACGCGAATCGGCTCGAGCTCTCCGGCATCCGCCACCTCCCCATCCATGGCGGCCCCATCGTGCCGCACGAATGCTACGGGCAGGAATCATGGCGCATGATTCACCCGGGCCGCGCCGGGTAGTTCTGGCTCCATGAGACTCGGACGTGTGCTGGCCGCGGTGGCGGTGACTGCCTTGGCGGTACGCGTCGTCCGTTCCCGCCACGTCCGCTTCATGCATCCGGACGGCCGCACGTTCGAAGGCGAGCTGGAGGTCTGGGGTGACGCCACCGGCGCCGCCCTGCTGGACCGGCCCGGCCGCCACCCGGTCACGGTCCGGATCTCCAAAGGGGCCGGTACGAAACCGCACTGGCCCGACGTCATGGGCATCGGCGTCCGGGTGACCGGCGACGAGCCGATCGACCTGCTGGTCTCGTCGTGCGGCCGGGGCCGGCTGGGCCGCCACGTGCCGGTGCCGCGGCGCTCGTTCGACACCGTCTACGGCTCTATAGCCGCCTACCGGACCGGTTCCGGCCGCAAGATCTACCTGGGCGCGCGGGCCCGGCTCGGCGCGACGCTGGAGGCGCTGGCCACCGGCCCCGGCCTGATCACGTTCGACGTGGACGGCCGGCCGGTCGCCCGGGTCACCCTGGGCCGGCCGCTGCCGTCCGCCGTGGACGCGGCGCTGGCCTTCGATCCGGTACGCAACATCGCGCCCGATCTTCACCCGATCGGCCTGCTCCACCGCTCCCGGGCCGTGGCCTACCCGCTGAGCCAAAAGTGGCGTGGCGCGAAGGTTTAACCGTCCTGAGCGGTGGGAACCCGGCGCGCCAAGGAAGCCCTGGACGACAACCGGACGCGTCCGTGCCCCCATGGATGCTGCTGTCCTTCTCGACCGGTTGATCGGAGCTTCCGGGCACCCGGACGGTCGCCCGCTCCGCCCTGGGAAGTCGAGGTTCCGGCGCCTCGGCCTCCCGGACGGGCCGTCGAGCGACGACCGTCCGGGCTGCCGAACAGCACCGACGAGAAGGGTCAGCGGAAGGCGACGACCACGGCCGTCTCGGCCGGCAGCTCGACCCGGTCCCGCTGGAGCACGACCCCCTCCGAGGAGGCCAGCAGCACCTTGCTCGGGGTGTCGCGCAGGCTCACCGTCTGCGGGGCCGAGGCCAGGTTGACCGCCACCGCACACCGGCCCCGCTTCATCACCAGGTGGTGGTCGCCGTGCCAGACCTCGACCTGGTCGAGCCGCGGGTCGGAGAGGTCGGCCCGGCTGCGGCGCAGCGCGATCAGCTTGCGATAGAAGTCGAGGATCGCGGCGTGGCCGGGCTTGCCGAGCTCGTCCCAGTCGAGCTTGGAGCGCTGGAACGTCGACGGGTCCTGCGGGTCGGGCACCTCGGCCTCGGCCCAGCCGTGCTCGGCGAACTCGCGCCGCCGCCCGTTCTGCACCGCCGCCGCCAGCTCGGGCTCGGGGTGGCTGGTGAAGAACTGCCACGGGCTGCTGGCCGCCCACTCCTCGCCCATGAACAGCATCGGCGTGAAGGGCGAGGTGAACAGCAGCGTCGCCCCGATCTTGAGCAGGCCCGGCGACAGCGTGGCCGAGATCCGGTCGCCGATGGCCCGGTTGCCGATCTGGTCGTGGTTCTGCAGGTACGTGACGAAGCGGTGCCCGGGGATCAGCGCCCGGTTGACCGGCCGCCCGTGGTGGCGCTGCCGGAAGCTCGACCACGTGTTGGCGTGGAAGAACGCGCCTTCCAGGACCGTCTGCAGGCAGTCGAGCGAGCCGAAGTCGGCGTAGTAGCCCTGCCGCTCGCCGGTCAGCAGCGTGTGCAGCGCGTGGTGCACGTCGTCGGCCCACTGGCCCTGCAGTCCGAAGCCGCCGGCCTCGCGCGGCGTGATCAGCTTGGCGTCGTTCAGGTCGGACTCGGCGATCAGCGACAGTGGCCGGTTGACGTGGGTCGACAGCGACTCGACCTCGACCGTCAGCTGCTCGAGCAGATTGATCGCGGAGTGGTCGACCAGCGCGTGCACGGCGTCGAGCCGCAGCGCGTCGACGTGATAGTCGCGCAGCCACATCAGCGCGGAGTCGATGATGTACCGGCGGACCCCGTCGGCGTGCGGGCCGTCCAGGTTGATCGAGTCGCCCCACGGGTTGGAGCCGGCCGAGCTCAGGTAGGGAGCGAACATCGGCGCGTACGCCCCGGAGGGACCGAAGTGGTTGTAGACCACGTCGAGCACCACGCCGAGACCCTTGTTGTGGGCCGCGTCGACGAAGCGCTTGAGCCCGTCCGGGCCGCCGTAGACCTCGTGCGGCGCGTACCAGCAGACGCCGTCGTAGCCCCAGTTGTACTCGCCGTTGAACGAGTTGACCGGCAGCAGCTCGACCAGGTCGACGCCGAGCTCGACGAGGTGGTCGAGCCGCTCGATGGCGGCGTCGAACGTGCCCTCGGGCGTGTACGTGCCGACGTGCAGCTCGTACAGCACCGAGCCGGGCAGCTGCCGGCCCGTCCACGCCTTGTCCGTCCAGGCGAACGCCGCGTCGTCGTACACCCGGCTGGCCGCGTGCACACCCTGCGGCTGCCACCGCGAACGGGGGTCCGGCAGGGGCGTCTCGTTGTCCGGCAGGACGTACGCGTAGTCGGTGCCCGGCCCGGCCGACGGCACGTCGAGGCGCCACCACCCGTCGTCGCCGCGCTCCATGTCGAGAACGTCCTCGCCGATCCGCAGCCGGACCGACTTCTCCGGCGCCCACACCTCGAACAGCGTCATGACTCTTTCACCAGCAAAGCGACGGGATAGGTACGCAACAGCTCGGAAACTTGCAGCTTGTTCCCGCCGTAGCTCGTATCAGTGAATACTTCCAGCCAGCTGTGACCATCGAGTGACAAGGTGGTGTCACCCCAGCCGCCGTGACGTGACAAGCCCACCGGCAGGCGGGTGGCCACCGTCACCACGCCGCCGCGGTCGAAGGCGAGCACGTGCTCGCCGACCCGCCCCTCGGCGAAGGCCGGGCGGTAACCGGTGAACAGCTCCGGCCGCTGCCGGCGCAGCCGCATGGTCCGGCTGGTGACCAGCAGCTTGGCCGCGCCGGTGTCGTCCACCGGGGGCAGCCAGCCGTCGTCCATGCGGGCCAGCAGCTCGCGCCGCTGGGCGAAGTCGACCGGCCGGCGGTTGTCCGGGTCGACCAGCGAGTAGTCCCACAGCTCGGTGCCCTGGTAGACGTCGGGCACGCCGGGCATGGTCAGCTGCACGAGCTTCTGGCCGAGCGAGTTGGACCAGCCGGGCGGGGTGATCGACGCCGCGAAATCGGTCAGCTCCCGGTTGAGCGCCGGGTCGTCGTACATCTTGTCGACCATGGCCCGCAGCGCGGTCTCGAAACCCTCGTCGGGGTGCTGCCAGGTGGTTCCGGTGGCGGCTTCGCGGGCTGCTTTGAGGGCGTACGCCTGCAGGCGCTCGCGCTCGATCGGCCAGGCGCCGACCGCGGCCTGCCAGATCAGGTGGGCCAGAGCCGGGTCGGGCAGCGGAGCGACCCGGACCCAGCGGCGCACCACCTCGGTCCAGTCCCCCGGCACCTCGGAGAGCACGGCGAGCCGGGCCCGCACGTCCTCGCTGCGCTTGGTGTCATGCGTCGACAACGTGGTCATGGAGGCCGGCCATTTGCGCTGGCGTTCGTGGCTGGCGTCGTGGAACTCGTCCGGGCTGACGCCGAACTTGGTCGGGTCGTTGCCGACCTCGTTGCGGGCGGTGAATCGGGTGTAGCGGTAGAACGCGGTGTCCTCCACGCCCTTGGCCATCACCGCACCGGTGAACTGCTGGAAGCGTACGGCCAGCTCGTCCGTGGGGTTGCGCAGGCGAGCGGTGAGCTGGTCAAGGACCGGGATCAGCTGCGGGCGCCGGCGACCGGCCTCGGACCGCGCCTTGGCCAGATGCCGCGAACCGAACGGCAGGTAGGAGCGGTAGACCGGGAAGCAGGCGGCGAGCTCGGCCAGCGCGCGCGGGGCGGCCTCGACGTCCGGGGCCAGCCGGGCCATGCGGGCCAGCTCGGCCGCGAGCAGTGTGGTCGCGACCGTGTGCTTGGTCTCGTGCACGAGGTCCGGCCAGGAGGTCTCGCTGCCGGTCAGGTGGCGGTCGAGGGTGTCGAAGAACGCCTCGGTGCTGGGGTCGACGAAGACCCCGCCGACCTCGGCCAGCGCGTCGTAGCCGGTGGTGCCGTCGACCGGCCACTCGGGCATCTCCTCGCCCGGCTCGAGGATCTTCTCGATGACCAGCCAGGCGCCGGGCGCGGCCTCGTGCAGGCGCTCGAGGTACTCCCCCGGGTCGCGCAGGCCGTCCGGGTGGTCGACGCGGAGGCCGTCGACGATGCCCTCGCGGTGCCAGCGCAGGATCTCGGCGTGGGTGGCCTCGAAGACCCTGGGGTCCTCGACGCGCAGCCCGGCCAGGTCGACGATGGCGAAGAACCGGCGGTAGTTGAGCTCGGAGTCGCCCCGGGTCCAGTTGACCAGCTCGTAGTGCTGCCGGTCGTGCACCTCGCGGGCGGTGCCCTCGCCCGTCCCCTCGGCGATCGGGAAGCGCTTGTCGTAATACCGCAGCTCCCCGTCCTCGACCCGCAGCTCGTCGAGGGCGTTCGGGTCGTCCGCGAGAACCGGGATCATCAGACGGCCGCGCGACCAGTCGATGTCGTAGAAGTCGGCGAATTCGGACTCGCGGCCCTTGGCGAGCACGTCCCACCAGGTCGGGTTGGCGTGCGGGACGGCCACCCCGGCGTGGTTCGGGACGATGTCGACGACCAGGTTGAGGCCGGCGTTCTTCAGAGCCTGGGAGAGGTTTTTCAGGCCGTCCCAGCCGCCCAGCGCCGGGTTGACTTGCGAGTGGTCGACCACGTCGTAGCCGTGCTCGGAACCGGGAGTCGAGGTCAGCAGCGGAGCGGTGTAGAGGTGCGAGACGCCGAGATCGGCCAGGTAGTCGGCCAGTTCGGCGGTCGCCGCCAGCGGGAAGTCGGGGCGTACCTGGACTCGATAGGTTCCGGAAGGAGCCATGTGGTTAGACCGTCCTGTCGAGCACGATTAGGGACCTGTCGGGGACCAGGATCTTGCTGCCGGCCTCGACGACCGACGGGCGATCCGGGGACGGCTCGGCGGTCTCGATGACCTTTTCCCACTTCTCGCCGTATTCAGCGGGCGGAGTGGAGAATTCGATGGGCGCGTCGTGCGCGTTGAAGAACAGCAGGAACGAGCTGTCGACGTGCCGCTGCCCGTACTGCCCGCGCTCGCGGATGCCCTCGCCGTTGACGAACAGCGCGACCGCCCGCCCGAAGTCGTTGCCCCAGTCGTCGCCGGCCATCTGCCGCCCGTCCGGGGTGAACCACTCCAGGTCGGGCAGGGGGTCGCCGCCGCCGCGGGCGGTCACCGGCAGCCCGGTGAAGAAGCGCCGGCGCTGGAACACCTGGTGACGGTGGCGGAACGCGGTCAGCTTGCGGGTGAACTCGAGCAGCGTCTCGTCGGCGTTGCCCCAGTCGATCCAGGAGATCTCGTCGTCCTGGCAGTAGGCGTTGTTGTTGCCCTGCTGGGTGCGGCCCAGCTCGTCGCCGTGCGAGATCATCGGCACGCCCTGGCTGAGCATCAGCGTGGCCAGGAAGTTGCGCCGCTGCTTGGCCCGCAGCGCGAGCACCTGCTTGTCGTCGGTCGGGCCCTCGACACCGCAGTTCCAGGAGCGGTTGTGGCTCTCGCCGTCCCGGTTCTCCTCGCCGTTGGCCTCGTTGTGCTTGTCGTTGTACGAGACCAGGTCGTTGAGCGTGAATCCGTCGTGCGCGGTCACGAAGTTGATCGAGTGGAAGGGCTTGCGGCCGTCGTCCTGGTAGAGGTCGGCCGAGCCGGTGATGCGCGAGGCGAACTCGGCCAGCGTGGCCGGCTCGCCGCGCCAGAAGTCGCGGACCGTGTCGCGGTACTTGCCGTTCCACTCGGTCCAGTTCGGCGGGAAGTTGCCGACCTGGTAGCCGCCGGGGCCGACGTCCCACGGCTCGGCGATCAGCTTGACCTGGCCCACCACCGGGTCCTGCTGGACGACCTCGAAGAAGGTGGAGAGCCGGTCGACGTCGTAGAACTCGCGGGCCAGGGTCGACGCGAGGTCGAAGCGGAACCCGTCGACGTGCATCTCGGTCACCCAGTAGCGCAGCGAATCCATGATCAGCTGGAGGCTCTGCGGGCTGCGCACGTTCAGGCTGTTACCCGTGCCGGTGTAGTCCATGTAGAACTGCGGCTGATCGTCGACGAGCCGGTAGTACGTCCGGTTGTCGATGCCCTTGAGCGACAGCGTCGGCCCCAGGTGGTTGCCCTCGGCCGTGTGGTTGTAGACGACGTCGAGGATGACCTCCATGCCCGCCTTGTGCAGGGCCTTGACCATCCCGCGGAACTCCTGGGTCTGCTGCCCGAGGGTCCCGGTCGACGAGTAGCCGTGGTACGGCGCGAAGAAGCCGAGCGTGTTGTAGCCCCAGTAGTTGCGCAGGCCCAGGTCGTGCAGCCGGTTGTCGTGCACGAACTGGTGCACCGGCATCAGCTCGACCGCGGTCACGCCCAGGCTCTTGAGGTGCTCGATGATCGCCGGGTGCCCGATCGCGGAGTAGCTGCCGCGCATGTCCTTGGGCACCTCGGGGTGCCGCTCGGTCAGGCCCTTGACGTGCGTCTCGTAGATCACCGAGTGGTGGTACGGGATGTCCGGCCGCCGGTCGTTGCCCCAGTCGAAGTACGGGTTAACGACGACACCCTTGGACATGTACGGCGCCGAGTCCAGATCCGACATCTGGTCCGGGTTCTCGAAGTCGTACGCGTACAGCGACGGGTGCCACTCGATGTCGGCGTCGACCGCCCGGGCGTACGGGTCGAGCAGCAGCTTGTGCGGGTTGTACCGCAGACCACGGGACGGGTCGTACGGACCGTACATCCGGTAGCCGTACCGCTGCCCCGGCTCGACGCCGGGCAGGTAGGCGTGCCAGACGAACGCGTCCTGCTCGTGCAGTTGGACCTTCCGCTCGTTCCCGGACGGGTCGAACAGGCACAGCTCGACCGCCTCGGCCCCCTCGGCGAAGATCGCGAAGTTCGTGCCCGTCCCGTCGTACGTGGCACCCAACGGGTACCGGTGACCAGGCCAAACCTGCATTTCTTGCTCCCACCCCTCGACCGTCGGTGCGCTGTGACCACAGGTGATGCGGACCAACGGCGGGCCTAGCTTGCCCCGCGATCCGGCCACCTAATCATCTGAGGTCACGTCAGCGTCATTCTCGCCGATGGTCACGATGGCGTCTGCGCGACCGCCCGGTTACCCGCCGAACAGGTGGGAACAAAAGGGGTTTGCCACCGGCGAAACTGAGCATAGATGCGGCGTGCCGATCATTTTCGGACCGCACACGTGCGGATCCACGACGCGCGAATGGCTTGTGACGGACGGCACGGGTGGATTCGCCACCGGCACCGTCCGAGGGCTGCGCACCCGTCGCTACCACGCGTTGCTGACCGTGGCCGACCCCGCCACGGCGATCCGGCACACCGCGCTGGCCGCGCTCGATCTGACGGTGACGCTGCCCTCGGGCACGAAGGTGGCGCTCTACACGCACCAGTGGGCCTCGGGCGCGGTCGCCCCCGCGGGCGACCGCTACCTCGAGACCTTCGAACTGGCCGACGGCGTGCCGCGGTGGCGGTGGCGGATCGGCGACGTGGTCATCGAGCGGGAACTGGCCATGCGGCACGGGCATCCGTCGGTCGGCGTGACCCACCGGGTGGTCTCCGCCTCGGGCGCGGTCGGGCTGGCCGTGGCCGCGATGTGCACCTGGCGCGACGCGCACGGCGAGCGGCACGCCTCCGGGCCCGCGCTCACCGTCGAGCAGGTGGCCGACGGCGTGATCGTCGAGGGGGCGTACCGGATCGCCGGGCCCGGCTGGCAGCCCGGCGGTGAATGGCACCTCGGCGCCTACGCGCGCGAGGAGGCCGAGCGCGGGCTGCCCGCCGTCGAGGACCTGTGGCACGCGGGCACGTACTTCGAGCGGGTGAACCCGGGCGAGAGCATGGAGATCTCGGCCTGGGCGGGCGAACTCGGCCACCGGCCGCCGCCGGCCTCGGCCGTGGTCACCGCGGCCCGGGTCCGGGCCCGCGAACTGACCACCCGGGTCAAGGCGGACGAGACGCTCCTGCTCGCGGCGGACAACTTCATCGTCCGTACGCCCGGCGGGCCCGACGTGGTGGCCGGCTATCCCTGGTTCGGCAGCTACCTCGGCGACACCATGACCGCGTACGAGGGCCTGTTCCTCGACACCGGACGGGCCGACGAGGGACGGGAGCTGCTGACCACCCGTACCGCCGCAGTGGCCTCGGAATGGGCCGAGCCGGACGGGCCGTGGGCGCCGCACGATTCCCCGGACGCGGCGCTCTGGCTGGTGCACGCGGTCGACCGGCACGTACGCCGTACCGGCGACACCGACCTCGCGGCCGAGCTGATCGAACCCCTCGGCCGCCTGCTCGGCGAGCGCCTCGGCGGTGACGGGCCGCTCGACCTGGACCCGGCCGACGGCCTGCTGCGGCTCGGGCCCGCCGGCACCTGGATGAACGGCTTCACCGCGGACGGCCTGGTCACCCCGCGCGTCGGCAAGCCGGTCGAGATCAACGCCCTGTGGGTCAACGCGCTGGCCGCGATGGCCGACCTGCACAACGAGGCCGGACTCGACGACTCCTCCCTGCGGGCCCGGCACGCCCGCGCCCAGGAGTCCTTCCTGTCCCGCTTCCGCGCACCCGAGGGCTGGCTCTACGACGTGGTCGAGGGCCCGGTGTCGACCTACCCGCTGGGCGCCGGGAACCACCACGACGACCCGACGCTGCGTCCCAACCAGCTGCTGGCCTGGTCGCTGCCGCACGCGCCGCTGCGCGACACGCTGCCCGGCGCCCTGTTCCGGATCGGCGAGGCGCTGCTCACCCCGCTCGGGCTGCGCACGCTCGCCCCGAGCGAATACGGCTACCAGGGCGTGCACCGCGGCGACCGGGACGAACGCGACATCGCGTACCACCAGGGCACGGTCTGGCCATGGCTGATCGGGCCGTACGCCGACGCGTGCGCCGCCGCCGGCCTGCCCACCGACGGCCTGCTCACCGGCCTGAAGGCCCACCTGTCGGAGTGGGGCGCCGGATCGGTGAGCGAGACCGCCGACGGGGACCCGCCGCACCGGGCCACGGGCAGCCCCTTCTCCGCCCGCTCCGTCGCCGAACTCCTCCGCACAGAACAGAGCTACTAAGGCGGCTTCGCCGCACTGCAAGATCAAACCGTTGGGAAGGTACGAACCGTGACCCGCATCCTCATGCTCTCCTGGGAGTACCCGCCACTGCTGGTGGGCGGCCTGGGCCGGCACGTGCACGCGCTGGCCACCACGCTCGCCGCCGCCGGCCACGAGGTCACGGTGGTCACCCGGCAGGCCCCGGGCGCGCTGCGCGAGGAGTACGCCGAAGGCGTCCGCATCATCCGCGCCCCCGACGACGCGCCCCGCTTCGAGGTCCGCGACGGCGACATGCTGGCCTGGGCGATGGGGTTCAACCACTCGCTGACCCGGGCCGCCCTGCGCGCCGCCCGCACCGGCTCCTACGACGTCGTACACGCCCACGACTGGCTCGTCGCCCACGCCGCCATGACCGTCCGCGACCACCTGGACATCCCGCTGGTCGCCACCATCCACGCCACCGAGTCCGGCCGCCACCAGGGCTGGCTGCCCCACGCGCACAACCGCACGATCGACGACATCGAACGCTGGCTGGCCCAGGAGGCGGTCCGCACGATCGTCTGCTCCGACTACATGCGCGACGAGGTGCAGCGGCTCTTCGCGGTGCCGGCCGACCGCGTCGACGTCGTCTACAACGGCGTCGACGAGCTGCGCTGGTTCGCCCGCCCGCGCGCGGTCACGGCCGCGCGCCGCCTCTACGCGGGCGGAGACGGGCCGCTGATCAGCTTCGCGGGCCGGCTCGTCTACGAGAAGGGCGTACAGCACCTGCTGGCCGCCGTCCCGGCCCTGCGCTCCCAGCACCCCGGCCTGCGCGTGGTGATCGCCGGCGACGGCCCCTACCGCGCCGACCTGGAAGCCCTCGCCACCGAGGGCGTGACCTTCGCCGGCTTCCTGACCGGGCACCACCTGACCGCGCTGATGGGCGCCTCCGACTGCTACGTCGTCCCCAGCATCTACGAGCCGTTCGGCATGGTCGCCCTGGAAGCGGCCGCCGCCGGCACCCCCATCGCCGTGGCCGACACCGGCGGCCTGGCCGAAATCGTCGACCACGGCGAAACCGGCGTGAAATTCACCCCCGGCGACCCGGCCGCCCTGACCGAGGCCGTCAGCTCAGTCCTGGCCGACCGCGACCTCGCCCGCCGCCTGGCCCGCCGCGCCCGCCGCCGCGTCCGCGAAGACTTCGGCTGGCCCGCCATCGCCGCCGCCACCGTGGACACCTACGAACGCGCCCACCACCACGACTCGAGCCGCGTAACCCGCGAGGCCGAAAGCGTCCTGGCCCAGCTCACCCCCTCCACCATCGCCGACTGACCCACCACCCGCACACGCGGAGCCCGCCCTCCCAGGGGGCCCCCGGCCTAACAGCAATCCTGCCGAAAAACGCCACCCGGCGCGCAAGGCCTGTGGATAACCCACGAGGCCCTGCGTGCCGGCTTCGCTTGAGCCCGAAGAAGCAACTCTTCGGCCGGCGAGTTGGCAGCCCGCCAGCCTGGGCAGCGGGTTACGGCAGACCGAAGAACGCGAGCCAGGCGGGCGGCGGTGCTCTGTGGACAACCCGGCATGTCACCGCGGCCAACCCGGATGCGGGCGGGGCGCGCGGGGCGGGCGTGGGCGCAGCCCGGGAGGGCGTGGGGCGCAACGTGCGGGCGAGGCGCAGCGCGAGGGCGCAACGCGAGGGCGCGGCGCGGCGCAAGGGCGCAACGCGAGGACGCGGCGCGGCGCGAGGGCGCGGGCGCGGCGCGCGAGAGCAGCGCTAGGGCGAGGGCGTGGGGCGCGGGCGCGTAGCGCGAGGGCGCGGCGCGCGGGCGAGGGCGAGGGCGTGGGCGCGGCGCGCGGGCGAGGGCGAGGGCGTGGGCGCGGCGCGCGGGCGAGGGCGGGGGGGGCGGGGGT
>NZ_JBFAOX010000056.1:0-15516 GCF_040675435.1 Actinoplanes sp. NPDC049598
GATGCGGACAGCGCTGGGCAGTCCATCGTGTGGGGATTTCAGGTGGGTAGTGCGGCGCAGTCGTGCACGCTGTCGTTGTACGTGCCGACGAGCTCGAGTGCGCGCGACGTGGCGGCGCGCAGTGCCCATTTCGCCGTGGTGCACGGCACGACGGCGGGTAACACGACCTATGTCAATCCGTCCGGCGAGAAGATCGTGAATCAGAGCGCACACCACTCGAGCTGGGTCGCTCTGGGCACTTTCCCGGTGCACAACGGCATGATCGGCGTCAAGCTGACCAACCGCGGCGACCCGAACGGCTACGCGGAGAGCTACCCGCACCTCGCCGGTGGAGCAGTGTCGATCGTCTGCGTAGCGGAGTAGACCGCGCCGGCGGACTCCTGAGGCGGCCGGTCGGCTACTGACTGGCCGCCTTGAGGTCGGCGGGATCGGGGAAGACGCTCAGCATGTCCATCTGCGCGTAACCGCTGATCGTGCCGTCGAGCATCTCGATGAACGAACCGCTGAGCGTCATCATGTCGGCTGTCAGCTGCAGAGCGCCCTGCTGAGCGTCCGCGATGGACTTGACGAAGTTGCGGGTGGCGTGAGCGGACTCGGAGGGGACCCACCTCGGCGTCGGGTCGACGTCGTCGTGGTCGGTGGCGTGGTGCTGTGGATGGGACCACTGGCCCTCGCCCAGACCCCACATCGGCTCGCTCAGGGCACCCTGCGAGCGGTCCCGCAGACTGTTGAACTGAGCGACCAGGTCACTGGCCCGATCGAGGATGGTCTGCTCCCACGCGTACAGGGCGTCGGTGTTCACCGCCAGGCGATCCATCTCGGAGGCGCCGTTCGGCTGTACCCCGGTCCCCGAGCCGGAGCCGGAGCCGGAACTGCTGCTGCTGCTGCTGTCGCCGCCGGCATTGCCGTGGCCGCCGCCGAAGTAGTTGCCGTCGCTGTCCTTCTGCCCGGAACCGTCCCCGGCCGCCCACCCGGCATGCCGGTCCGGAACGGTCGGGACGTGCGGGTGGACCCAGTTCACCTGAAGTCGCTTCGACGGGCCCTGAGCGCTGCCCGGGGAGTCGCCGGCACCGTCCTTGCTGTCGGCCGGGTTCGGCAACGGCTGATCATCCCACTTGGACCAGATCGCAGGCATGGCGTCATGATCCTCCGCGGTCCGGCGTCCCGGACATCCCCGATCCGGTCCTCAAAACGGTGACATGGAGAACCGCGGTGCACCGTCCTACGGTGGCAGACCGGAGGTGAGTCATGGCGGAACAGATCTCCTTGGCCAAGTTCAAGGTGCTGATGGGCGAGATGAACGACGCGATCGGCATCGTCGACATCCAGGTCCGCATCGTGCGGGAGACGCTCGATGCGATCGAACACGACTTCCGCTCGGCGTCCGAGATGTGGCGCTCGCCGGCGGCCGACACCTTCGAGCCGATGCGCGCCGAGTTCAAGCGCAGCGCGGACGACATGGCCGACGTGTTGCTCGGCATTCTGCACCGGATGCGCATCACGTATCAGAATTATCTGGACACCGAGCGCAAGGCCGAGCAGAACCTGACGATGCAGTCCGGCTCATGAGCCTCCCGGACGGCGGCACCTACGTCCAGGGCAGCAAGGGTCATCTGGACATGAGCATCGGCGAACTGCACATGCTCAGCACGCACACGCTAACGGCCATGACCGAGGAGCTGGTGGGTGCGCTCAGCAAGATCAACGACGCGCTGAACGACCTGCAGATCAGCTGGGCCGGTGAGGCCAAGGCCGAAGCCGACAAGCTGCTCGACCGGTACGACGTGGTGTCCACGGCGATCTTCGGTACCGCCAAGGAACCGGAGAAAGGGGTGCTGAACCGTCTGGTCGCCGGGCTCGGCCACGCTGCCTCCTCGTACAACAGCCACGAGAAGGTCATCGAGGCGGGCTGGACGGATCTGCGGGACAAGTTCCGGGTTCTGCTCGGCGGGGGAACCCTCGACGGCGGCGGGGGTGGCGGGGATTCACCCCCGATCACCGAGGTCTGACATCGCACCACAGCCGAGGAGCTCCACTCGCCATGGCAATACCGGATCCGAACGCCGACGACGACTACTCCACCGATGGGCAGCCACCGGACTTCGACGCGATCTACCAGTACGCCGGGTTGTTCATCCAGCTCGGTGATCTCGTGTGGGAGTACGCGCACGGCGCCGTCGACGGAGGATTCGACAGCGAGCTGTGGACCGGGGACAGCTCGTCGTCCGCGGCGGTCGTCCGGGAGACCATGGACGCGCTGACCGCGCTGCTGTCCAACAGCGATCAGCACGCCAAAGTGCCGAGCGCGGCGCGGATGCTGTGGAACATCGGCGAGACCATCAACTGGTACGCCATCAACCTGGAGAAGCAACGAGCCAAGGAGCAGAAGGAGGGGCTGGCCGAACTGATCGGCGAGCTGTTCGGCCTGTTCTTCATGCTCGTCTTCGGCGGGCTGGCGTTCCTGCCGGCCACCGCCGCCATGATGGCCCGCGTCATGGACTTCCTCGGCAACGCGATCGCCGCCGCGCTCGAGGCGATCTGGTCGGGCACGAGGTGGCTCGCCCCGCTCGGGCACGCGGCGGGCGACGCTGTCGTCGGCACCATCCTGAGTGTCGGCCCCCTGCTGGCCACCGACGCGATCAAGGACAAGATCACCGGCGATCCGTTCAAGGTGAGTCCCAAGGAGATCGGCATCGCCATCGGCCTCGGCGTGATCGGCGGTATCGGCTTCGGCCGCGGTCTGCCCAAGGCCGGCGGCGCGGCCGGCGACGAGGCTGCGGTGGCCCGCGGAACGCGAGGGGCGGAGGGTCTCGATTCCGGCAGCGTGCTGGGTGGCAAGGCCGGCGGCGGAGACGTCGTTTCGGTGGGAGGTGACTCCGGCGTCGTGCTGGGTGGTAAGGCCGGCGGCGGAGACCTCGCTTCGGTGGGTGGCGACTCCGGGAGCATGCTGGGTGGTAAGGCCGGCGGCGAGGATTTCGCTTCGCTGAGTGGCGATTCCGGCAGCGTGCTGAGCGGTAAGGCCGGCAGCGAAGGCTCCACCTTGGTGGGCAGCAAGGGAAGTAGTGAGTTCGGCAGCGATGCCAGCAGCGTGGCGAGCGGCGATTCCTACCGGCTGTTGGGCAGCGAGTCCGGCAGCGATGGCGCCAGCTTGCTCGGCAGCGAAGGGGGAAGCGCGCTCGGCTCGGACGGCGCCCGCGGCATCGCAGGCTCGAGCGGCGGCAAGGGCCTCGCCGCGGCGGCCGACGGCCAGCCGGTGCGGTCCGGATCGCAGTGGCGAGCCGGCAAGGTAGCGGATGACGCGAACAAGATCGCCGATGGCGTGACCGATCTGGGCACGGGCCAGTCGACGACCGGCCCGATCACGGGCGGCGGACGGTCGGCGCCCGAGCACGACGCGAGCACCGGCGCGGGATCATCGCAGGACGGCGCCGCGATGGCTGCCGTGGACAACCGGTCCGCTCCGGGCGGAGATGTCAGGCTCACGGGAGACGTCGACCGAAGCAAGATCGCCCAGGCCGCCGAGGCCCGCAAGGCCGGGGGTACGGGGGCGCCCGACCGTACGGGGCTGGACGGCAATCCCGGTGGGGATTCGCCGTTGAGTGGGCCCGGAGCGGCGAAGCAGCCGCCCCGGGGAAACTCGGGCGAAGTGGACCGGGCCAAGGTGGCCGAGGCCGCCGCGGCGCGCAAGGCCGCCGACGGTCAGGGGCTGTCCCACAGCCCGGCCGGCGACATGGACAGGCCGGGCCCGAGCCGCGACGGACACGGTCCCGCGCGGGACAGCGACGGCGCCGCGGCGAGCACGTCACCCTCGGAGTCGATGACTCGGGCCGTGGGCCAGCAGGCGAAGCCGTCGGGGGCAGCCACGATCGCCCATCCCCCGAAGCCCGGACGCCAGGTGTTACGCACCGACGAGCACGGCAATGTCGAGCTGGTCCGGATGAATGAGCCGCACGATTTCCGGGGGACCGGCGACACCTTGAACGGCGTTCCGGTCAAAGACCGGGCCCTGGGCTCAGCGTCGTCCGACCCGGTGCAGGACGGCTTCACCTACGTCGAGCTGCGCGGTGACGGAACCACGGCGGCCACCGTCAGGTCCCCGGACGAGCATCCGATCTCCGTGGAGCGGGCCGCGGGTGCGGGACACCGCGGCAGTGGCTCGCGCACCGGTGCCGCGGACGGCTCGGACACGTACGACCTGCTCCTCATGCATGACCCGAAGACGAGCACCTGGAAGATGGAGAACGTCGGTCACGCCGGGGAGGCGCCCCCCAAGCAGGTCAGTTTCCCCGGGGAGGGCGACAAGCTCGGTCCTGGCCCGTCGTCGAAGACCGGGACGCACACCGATCCGGTCGGCGGGAACGGTCAGCCGGACCGTGCGCCGCGGGTGACCGATGCCGGGGAAACCGGCGCGGGCGACTCTGGCCCCTCGCAGATCCTGCGCCGGAACGATGACGGCAGCATCGATCTGCTCACCTTCCAGCGGCCACCGTCGCACGTGCCGGGCGGCGACGGCCCGAAATATCACGACCTCGACGTCGGTGGATCCGGCGGCTGGCGTTCCGGGAGGCTGGACACCGACGAGGTCCCCGCGATCACCCGGATCATGCGCCCGGACGACCCCGGTCACTATCCCGATGGAAGCCGCGCCGACTGGGACCGGGAGCCGACCGCTTGGCTGGCCCATGAGCCGGGCAAGGGGTGGACGCCCGTGGCAGAGGCGAAGGGCCCCCAGTCGGCCGACGGCGGAGCGTCGGCCGCCGAAGGCGGCGGCCGCACTTATCACCGGTGGGACCCGGACGCGAGGACCTTCAAGCCGGTCGAGGTCAAAGGGAACGAGCTGCACGTCGCCGAGGTGAAGATGGGCGGCGATGTCAGTTTCGATAAGTACGCCGCGGACGGCGGCCCGGGCGGCAGCCATCCCAAACTCAAGCTGCAGTCGGATGGTTCGCTGACCGCCGAGGACGCTCCACAGATCAGCATCGACCGCCTGCACGTCGACCCGCAGACCGGCCGGATCACCCATGGCGGCCCGGGCGAACCGAACGGTGGCGGCTCCCACGGGGGCGACGCCGGGCCGGACGGCGGGTCCGGTGCCGGCAAGAGCGGCGGCACGAAGCTCGGCAGCGTCTCCCGCGGCAGCCAGACCCAGGTCGACCACACGATCACCCTCATCAAGCAGACACCGAAGAAGAGCGGTCAGGAAACCGTGCCGGTGGCCAAGGACAAACCGGACCGCGGGACGGCCGTCGACGACCGGGGGCCGTCGGAACCCACGGCACAGCCGGAGCGGGGCGGGCTCACGCAGGACCGCAACCCGGGCGGCGGCAGCCAGGTCGAGGCGCGCGACGGCACCACGGTCTCGTCCCAGACGCTGAAGGATGCACCGCGGCCCCAGCCACAGCGGGAACGTCCACCGGCCGCAGAGGACATGCATCGCGCGGCCGATGCCCGGACCTATACCGGGGGAGGAGTGGGCCTTCCACGGTCCGGTCCACAAGCGACCGGCGGCGCCGCGGAGACCTCCACGGCCGCGTCTGATGCCGGCGTTCGGGACGGGCTTTCCGGGGCGCCGGTCCGCTCGGGCGCCGGCGACAGCCGAGCCGCAGCCGAGGCCCGCTTGTACATCGGTCGCCGGCTCGGCCTCTCCCCGTCCGACGTGCCGGCGGTCGACTCCTCGGCTTCCGGTGGCCGTACCCAGGGTGTGCCCTCGGTGACGCCGGCCCGGTCCGGCGCTGCGGCGAGCGAGCAGGACATGCGCGCCGCGGCCGATGCCCGCACCTATACAGGAGGGCTGCTGGGCAGCAAGCCTGGGCCTCCCGCGAGCCCGGCCCCGCCGCGCGAACCGGCACCCCCGCGCGATGCGGCAGATCACCGGATGCCGGAACCGCTGACCAACTCGGCGGGAGAGGCTCCGGCCGCCGGCATCGACCTGCCGTCGCGTGGCGGGGCCGATTCCTCGCGTGGCGGGGCCGATTCCTCGCGCGGCGGGGCCGATTCCTCGCGCGGCGGGGCCGATTCCTCGCGCGGCGGCGCCGCTGCGCCGGCGGTTCCCGAGCGTCCCTTGCCCTTGCGCGGCGCTCTGCCCGAAGGCGTCACTTTGCGGCCGGGCGATCACCCCGGCACCTTCGTCCTGTCCCGGGGCGACGGCGATCCCCCGTACCGCCCGATTCCCGACGAAGCGGCGGGTCCCGTCCCCGGGGCACCGGACGACGGTATCCGGGTCGTCGTCGACCCGACGATGCGGTCCCAGGCGGAGCTTCGGGATGCGCTCGCCGCCATCGATCCGCAAGGCGTGCCCACGTTGGCGGTTCACTTCCTCGCCCCCCTCGACGGGGGCCGCGTCCAGCAGATCGCCGACAGGGTGGTCGGCGGTCTCGCGGCGGACATCCCCAACCGGGTGCTGGTCTTTCCGCGTGCGGGGCTGGGGTCCGAGTTGCCCGCCGGCGTTTCCGAGACCGGAGACCCCGCATTCGTCGAGATGACCCATGCCGCGGCGCCGGCGGTTCAGAAGGGCGAGACAGAAGCGTCGCGCGGTGGCGCTCCCGTGTCTCCGCTGCCTTTGCGCGGTGATCTGCCGGATGGCGTCACCCTCCAGCACGCCTACCGCGGCGACACCTACGTGCTGTTCCAGGGTGACCGGCCGACGTACCGCTTCCCTCTGCTGAGGGCCCCGGACGGCGGCATCCGAGTGTTCGTCGACCCGACCGTGCGGTCCCAGAATCAGCTTCAGGAGGCGCTTGCCGCGATCGATCCGGACGGACGGTCCACGCTGGTGGTCCACTTCCTCGGCCCCTTCCGAGCGCTGGACGGCGGCCGCGTCCAGCAGATCGCCGACAGGGTGGTCGGCGGTCTCGCGGCGGACATCCCCAACCGGGTGCTGGTCTTCCCCCGGACAGGATTCGGGGCGGAGCTGCCCGCCGGGCTCACCGAGACGGGCCACCCCAGCTTCGTCGAGACGGTGCACGGCCGAGTTCCCCTGGATGAGCCGAAACCCGGGCCGGCGGCCACCGGCGGCGTCGACCTGCCGTCGCTGGCGGCGGATGCCGGGCGCATCGACGCCCTGGTGGGGCGAGCAGCCGGCCAAGGGCGGACGGATCCGGCGAGCATGCTCCGCCGGCTTGTCCAGGCCCGGTTCTCGATCGGTGTCCAGCACGACGTCGAGCCGCGCCCGCCGGCCGGGGTTCGCTCCGGCCAGGAGACCGGGTTCCGGTTCCTCGAGGACAGTTGGCGCGCCGGCTGGACGGACACCCGGGACGACTGGGACTCCGTGCAGTCGGTGGTCGGCGGCATCGAATCGGGCACCTGGGTCCTGTTCTCGCCGGAGGGCCGGGACAGCGCAGCCTTTGTGCACAAGGACCGCGACGGCGTCACGCGGGTCTTCGAGGTCAGCCCGGACGGGTCCCACCACCACGTCGAGCTCCAGCAATACCAGGCGGAGCACGACGTGCCCGGGGCGGTGCTGGCCATCAACCCGTGCGCCGAGGTCACGCGATGAGCGTCTCGGAGCGGAATTGGCAGCGAGTCGCCCCCAAGGCGTGGGGCGCGCACCGCACCATCGGCGCGGCCCTCCGCGCGGTGGATCCCGCAGGTGGCGGTGTGCCGGCGGTGACTGTCGAGGCCGGGCTCTACACCGAGCGGCTGTTCGTGGACCGGCCCGTGCGCCTCACCGGGGCGGGTGCGCCGGGGGATGTCCGCCTGATCGGAGCCAACGGGCCGGCCATGACCGTCTCGGCGGACGAGGGAACGATCCGGGGCGTCCGGGTCGAGGCGGCCACCGGGGAACTGGCCGTCCTGGTCGAACGGGGATCGGTGGTCCTGGAGGACTGCGAGATCCAGGGCGACGTCCGCATCGGCGCCGACGCCGCGCCCACGTTCCGCCGGTGCCGGGTGACCGGGGGAACGGTGCTGATCGTGGACGCCAGCCGGGCCGTGCTGGAGGACTGTGTGGTGGCCGGCGCCGGCCGGGCCGCGGTGGTGGTGCGCGACGACGCCAAGCCCGAGATCACCCGGCTCCGGGTGACCGAACCCGGCCAGGACGGCATCATCTTCGCCGGTGCGGCACGGGGACTGGTGACCGGGGGAGAGGTGAGCCGCCCGGGCCGGCACGGGGTCGCCGTCCTGGGCACGGCAGCGCCTGCCGTACGGGACCTGGCCGTGCGCGACGCGGGAGGGGACGGGTTCTGGATCGACGCGGAGGGCGACGGCGAAGCGACCCGCACCGGTGGCGGGGTCGTGACGGAAAGGTGTGAGGTGGTCCGCCCGGCCGGCGCCGGCATGCTGGTCGGGGGATCGGCCGCGGTGCTGGTGCGGGATCTGACGGTCGTCGAGTCGGCCGGCACCGGACTGCTCGTGGTCAACGACGCCGGCGTCCGGCTGCACGGTGGCACGATCCGGCGGGCCGGCCGATCGGCGTTGGTGGCCCGGGACGCGGCCACGGTGCGCGCGGAAGGGCTCACGGTGGATCGCGCCGACGGCCATGGGATGGCCGCGGACGGCACCGCGTCCGTGCGGCTCTCGGACTCGGAGGTCGGCGGGATCGGGCGTACGGCCGTCCGGGTCGCCGGCCGCGCCGAGGCCGTCCTGGAGCGCACCCGGCTGCACGACATCGGCGAGTACGGCGTCCTGGTGGAGGAGGAGGCCTCGGTCGCGCTGGACACCGTGGAGATCGCCCGTGCCGTCACCGCGGGGATCGGCGTGTCGGACCGGGGCGACGTGGCGGCCTCCACGGTCCAGATCACCGGGGGCGTGGCCGGCGCCCTGATCGCGGGGAAGCACCGCCCGCTGCTGCGGGACTGTTCGATCAGCGGCGTGGATCGCGTCGGCGTGCTGGTCGACCAGGACGCCTCCGCCGTGCTGCACCGGTGCGCGATCCGGGGTGGCTCGGACGCCGGTGTGCACCTGGGTGAGCGCTCCACCGCGTACCTGCTCGACTGTTCCGTCTCGGATGTCGCCGGCATCGGCATCGTCGTGGCGGCGAACGCGGCTCCGACCGTCCACGACACCTCGGTGGTGCGCACGAAGCAGAACGGCGTCGTCGTGCACGCCAATGGTCATGGGCGGTTCGTCGGATGCTCGGTCGGCGAGGCCGGCTATCCGGCGGTGTACGTGGGCGCCGACGCCGACCCCTCCTTCGAGGGCCTTCGCGTGCACGACTCGGCCCGGGGCGCGTCCGTCGACCCGGCCGCCCGGCCCACCTGGTCCGGGTGCACGTCGGACGGGGTGACCGCCGACGACCTGCCGGAGAAGGAAACCCGGACGCCCACCGCGCCGGCGAGTTCCCCGGCGAACGAGACGCAAGGCGAACCGGCCCCCGACTTGCTGGCCGCCCACCTGGCCGAGCTCGACGATCTGATCGGGCTGGCCACCGTCAAGCAGGACGTGAACCGGATGGTGAACGTCATGCGCATGGTGAGGCAGCGGCGCGACGCCGGTCTGCCCGCGCCGCCGCTCGGCCGGCACCTGATCTTCGCCGGCAACCCGGGGACCGGAAAGACCACGGTGGCCCGGCTGTACGGCCGGATCCTGGCCGCGCTCGGTCTGCTCAAGTCCGGGCACCTGGTCGAGGCGGACCGCTCGATGCTGGTCGGCGAGTACGTCGGGCACACCGCGCCGCGCACCCAGGCGGTGTTCCGGCGTGCGGTGGGCGGGGTGCTGTTCATCGACGAGGCGTACTCCCTGGTGCCGGAGGGTTCGGGCTCCGATTTCGGGTCGGAGGCCATCGTCACCCTGGTCAAGTTGATGGAGGACCATCGCGACGAGGTGGTCGTGATCGTGGCGGGCTATCCGGCCGACATGGAGCGGTTCACCGCCTCCAATCCTGGTCTGGCGTCGCGCTTCACGCGGACGCTGCAATTCGAGGACTACGACCCCGCCGAGCTGGTCGACATCGTCCGCAGCCAGGCGGCCGGTCACCGCTACGAGATCGAAGCCGGCGCCGGCGAGGCGCTGACCGCCCTGTTCACCCGGATGCGCCGCACACCTCACTTCGGCAACGGCCGGTCGGCCCGCCAGGTGTTCCAGGACATGACCGAACGGCAGGCGCAACGGGTGGCGTCGATCGCCGAGCCCAGCACCTCCGACCTCATGACGTTGCTGGTCGACGACCTGCCGGACAGCGCCCCGACCCCCGAAAGAACGTTGCCCGCATGAGCCGCATCGCTTTCCACCGGCCCGCCCGCCTGTCCTTCCCGGAGCCGCCGGCCGACCGGATCGGCGTGCCCGTCCCCCCTCCCCGGCAGCGGCAGGGCAACAACAACATGTGGCTGACGCTGATGCTGCCGCTGTTCTCCACCGTGGCCATGGCCGGCTATCTGATCTCGTATCAGAAGCCGCTGCTGATCGCGCTGGGCATCGGTTTCGTCGTGCTGTCGGTGTTGTCGACGGTCGCCATCCGCTGGCAGATGACGCACGCGCAGGACGCGGCCGGCCGCCGGCAGCGGGAGCGCTATCTCGACGTCCTCGACGAGGTGCGCGGCGAGGCGCGGACGCTCGCCGCGGCCACGCGCCGATCCGCGGTGGTCCGCAACCCCGACCCGCTTCGTCTCCTGCCGCTGGCCGGCGGCCGCCGGCGCACCTGGGAACGCCGGCCCACCGACCCGGACTTCCTGCGCGTGCGGGCCGGCTCCGGGCGGGGGCCGCTGGGCGGCGGCATCTCGCTGGCCGGGCGCATCGATCCGATGGCCGAGAACGAGACCGATCTGATCGCCGAGGCCGACTCGATCATCGCCGCGCACCGCACGGTCGGCGGCCAGACGGCGTGGCTGGACCTGCGCGGCAGCGGGGTGGTCAGCCTGGTCGGCGCGCCCGCCGACACCCGCGCCCTGGCCCGGGCCCTGCTCTGTCAGGTCGCCGTTCTGCACGCGCCCGAGGACGTGCTGATGGCCGTGGTCACCGCGGGCGCCGACGACTGGAAGTGGGCCACCTGGCTGCCGCACACGTTCGAGCCCGCGGCGGCGTCCGAGGCCGGCGTGACCTCCCTGGTGGCCGAGGACTTCGACCGGCTGGCCGACTTCCTGGAGCGCGAACGCGACCGGATGCGCGACGAGACCCGCAACCGGCGGGTCGGTTTCGGCACCGCCACCCCGGCCGTACGGCGGCTGATCGTCGTCCTCGACGGCTACCGCCCGGACGCGTCGTGGGCGCGCTCGCCGCTGCTCGACTCGCTGTGGGCCGAGGCCGGTCCGGAGCTCGGCATCACGCTGGTGTGCCTCAGCGAGCGCCGGGCGAGCGAACCGAGCCGGGTGGACGCGCGGGCCGTGGTCGGGGCGGACGGCTCGCTCGAGCTCAGCGGGCTGGACGACCGGTACGGATCGGTAGAGCGGGCCCGGGCCGACAGCATCGATCCGGTGCTGGCCGAGGCCATCGCGCGCCGGTTGACGCCGCTGCGGCTCACGGTGGACCGGGAGCCGGTGCTGTCCCGGATCACCACCCTGCCGCAGATGCTGGGCGTGGCCGACGTCGGCCGGCTCGATCCGGGGCGGGGCCGCGCCGCGCCGGGCGGCGACGACATGCTGCGGGTGCCGATCGGCCTGGACGGCGAGGGCGAACCGGTGCTGCTCGACCTCAAGGAGTCGGCGCAGCGCGGGATGGGCCCGCACGGGCTGGTGGTCGGGGCGACCGGCTCGGGCAAGAGCGAGCTGCTGCGAACGCTGGTGGCCGGCCTGGCCGCCAAGCACAGCCCCGAACTGCTGAGCCTGGTGCTCATCGACTTCAAGGGCGGCGCCACCTTCGCCGGGGTCACCGACCTGCCGCACGTGTCGGGTCTGATCACCAACCTGGCCGACGACCTGGCGATGGTCGACCGGGTGCGGGCCGCGCTGGAGGGTGAGCAGCAGCGCCGCCAGCAGATGCTGCGCGACGCCGGCAACGTCGACTCGGTCCGCGACTATCAGATCCGGCAGGCGGCAGGCGGCACCGACAGCTCCGGGCGGCCCCTGCAACCGCTGCCGTACCTGCTGATCATCGTGGACGAGTTCGGTGAGCTGCTGTCCGGGCGTCCGGACTTCATCGACCTGTTCGTGCAGATCGGCCGGGTCGGCCGGTCGCTCGGGATGCATCTGCTGCTGGCCACGCAGCGGCTCGAGGAGAGCCGGCTGCGCGGGCTGCAGTCGCACCTGTCGTACCGCCTGTGCCTGCGGACGTTCTCGGCGGCCGAGAGCCGGGCGGTGATCGGTACCCCCGACGCGTACCACCTGCCGCCTGTTCCGGGTTCCGCCTTCCTCAAGGTGGGCGAGGCCGAGTATCGCCGGTTCCGGGTCGCGCACATCTCCGGCCCGTACCTCCCGGCCGACGATGCGGCCGAGAGCAGCTCGAGCGTGACCAGCCTGGTGCCGTTGACGATGCGCCCCGAGGTGGTGCCGGCCGGGACCACGCCGGTCCCGGCGGTCGCGGTGGATCTCGACGCCCGGACCGAGCTGGCCGTGGTCGTCGATCGGTTGCGCGGGCACGATCAGCCGGTGCACCAGGTCTGGCTGCCGCCGTTGCCGCCGGCCATCGCGCTGGACGACCTGCTCGGGCCGATCGCACAATCACCCGACCGAGGGCTCAACGCGGAGTTGTGGCCGGTGCTGGGTGGCCTGCGGGTGCCGGTGGCGGTGGCCGACCTGCCACTCAGCCAGCGCCAGGAACCGATGACCCTGGAGCTGGGCGGAAAAGCCGGCAACGTCGCTCTGGTGGGGGCGCCTCAGTCTGGAAAGAGCACCTTTCTGCGGACGCTGATGATATCGATCATGCTGACCGCCACCCCGGACGAGGCCCACCTGTCCGTCATCGACTTCGGCGGCGGCACGCTGCTGCCGTTCGGGCAGGCGCCGCACGTCACCGGTGTGGCTTCGCGGCTGGAACCGGAGCGGGTGCGGCGGTTGCTGGCCGAGGCGGGCCGGCTCATGCGGGAACGGGAGGAACTGTTCCGTACCGAGCAGATCGGCTCCATCGGTGAGTTCCGGCAGCGCCGCGAGGCCGGCGCCCTGCCGCCCGGCACCCGCGGCGCGGATCTGTTCCTGATCATCGACAACTGGCCCGCCCTGCGCGGTGAGTCCGACGACTACGACGCCCAGGTCGTCGAGTTGGCCGCGCGCGGTCTCGGAGTGGGCGTGCACGTGGTCCTGACCGCCAACCGGTGGGTGGAGATCCGCGCGAACCTGCGGGACAGCATCGGCGGGCGTCTCGAGCTGCGGCTGAACGACCCGTACGAATCGGAGGTGGGCCGGGCCCTGGCCCGTCAGCTCACCGCCGCCCCGGCCGGTCGTGGTGTCGTCGCCCCGGGCGCCTTCTTCCAGGTGGCCCTGCCCCGTACCGATGACGGCGGCGAACTGTCGGCCGACCTCTCCGGCGCTCAGGCCAAGTTGCTCCACCGCATCGCGATGGCCTGGCCGGGCCCGCGTGCGCCGCAGGTTCGATTGCTGCCCGAACGGATCCTGGCCCGGGATCTGGCCACCCTCGACCCGTCCGCGATCGGGCTCGACGAGACCGATCTGAGCCCGGTCGGCCTCGACCTCACCAAGGACCAGCCGCACTTCGCCGTCATCGGCGACGGCGGATCGGGCAAGACCCACGCCTTGCGGACGTGGATGCGCACGGTGACTGCCGCGGTGAGCGATGAGGAAGCCCGCTTCATGATCGTCGACTATCGGCGGGGTCTGCTCGATGTCGTTGACGAGGCCTACGTCGGCGCGTACGCGGGTGACGAGCACGCAGCGGCGGTGTACGCCAAGGCGCTGGCCGAGACGCTCGACGGCCGCCGCCCGCCGTCCGGGATCTCGGCGCGCGAACTGCGCGAGCGGTCCTGGTGGTCCGGGCCGGAGCTGTACCTGGTGGTCGACGATCTCGACATGCTGGCCGCGGGCCCGGCGTCGCCGCTGGCGCCGTTGACGCCCTATCTGGCGCGGGCCCGCGAGGTCGGCTTCCACGTGGTCGCCGCCCATCGCACGGCCGGAGTGGCGCGGTCGCTGTCCGGCAGCAGCTTGCTCGGCAAGACGATCGAGGTCGGCGCGGCCGGCCTGCTGCTGTCCGGCGATCCCCGGGAGGGGGCGCTGATCGGGGGCCTGCGGGCGGCTCCGCAGCCACCCGGCCGCGGCTCGCTGGTGCGGCGGGGACATCCTCCGCTGGTGATCCAGGTGGCCATCGAACCCGACGAAGAACTAGTGGAACGCTGAGGACGATCTGATGGCTGCGCCGGCCCCCACAAATTACGGTAGCCGCGGAGGCGGGTCGGCTTCCGCGCCGGCGCTCGATGTCGCTGAGCGGCGCCGGTGTGGGTGCTGAGCTGCGGGCGGAGTCGGCGCGGCGTGGAGTGAGGTGCGTGTCTACGAAGCCAGTACGGAGCTGGTCGACTGGGAGATCGTCGGTGGCGGGTTCTGGCAGATCCATGGAGAGCTGACGCCGCAGCACCATCTGGCGATCGCGTACGAGTTGGTGCGGGCCGGCAGGCGGGGTTCGTCTATGCCGCGGTGGTCCGGCGGTGGGCGAGAAGGTGCTGTTGAATGACCGTGCGGGCACGCTTGCGCTGCTTGATTCCGGGCTGTCGACCGTCACCGGCGGGAATGTTTTGGACCTCACGGCGGTCGTGTCTGCTTTTGGGCCCGCTGAACGTCCGGAGTCGTTGTGGACTGCCCGCACTTCCTCCTCGTCGAGGGCGGCCGTGTGCCTGTCCGGCCCGACCAGCCCGCCGCCTGGCTCCGGAGCTCGCATCCGCTCCGTCACCTCGTCCACCCCGATCTGCTCCGCCGCGGCGTTCCCAACCGCGAGCCGTCCACACCACAGAAGACCGGAGGCCGCCGGCCGCCGGCCCGTCCTGGATCGCGGACGGGCCGGCGGACCGTCACGCCGCGGGGCCGCCGTAGACCGACAGCTCCGCCGAATCGACGAAGAAGCAGCCGCTGAAATCGCCGCCCGCGCAGGTACCGCCGGTGTCGGCCACCTGGGTACCGAGCATGGTGTAGCGGACGAACCGCACCCCGGTGCCGGTGCCGTCCTTGAGCGGAACGGGGGTGGCGCGCAGCTGGGCGGGGGTGAAGTGGCCCTCGCCGGCCACGGCCCAGGTGCTGCCGTCGGCCGAGGTCTCCACCCGGTAGTCGCCCGTGGCGGCGCTGGCGTCGTCCTGACAGACGTTCGACGGGTTGATCGACAACTCGGACACATTGATCGCGGTCGGCAACCCGATGGTGACCGAGCGTGGCTCGATCGCGCCGTCCGGGCTGGTGAGCACGACCTCCACGCTGTCTCCGGAGTTTTGCGACTGGTCGATCAACTGGTTGGCGCCGCAACCGATCGAGCTGCCGTCGTTGCCGTCGGAGGCGGTGACCCGGCCCCCGCCGCCGGCGGCGGCCCAGTTACGCCGCACCGCCCAGTTGCGGACCACCCGGCCCCCGATGGTGATCGTCGCGGTCTGCGCGTCGTAGCCGCCGCCGTGTGCGGACACCTTGGGATAGGTGCCGTAGAAGATCCCGTCGATGGTGTAGGTGCCGTCGGCCGCGGTCGTGGCGGCATAGCCGCCGGCGAAGCCGGAGTCGTGACCGC
>NZ_JBFAOX010000057.1:0-13310 GCF_040675435.1 Actinoplanes sp. NPDC049598
CGCAGCGGCTGCCACTTCGACCGCAACGCCATCGCCAGGAGCTGGTCGATCGTGCCGACGCTATTCGGTATCGGCGGCGGGCTCGCCGTGGGCGCGGCCGGGGTCGCCGGCGCCGTCGTCGCGGGCCGGGGCCGTGACCTCCCGGTGATCACCCGCGGCGATCTCGCGGGGAACACGGAGCTGCTCAAACGCATCCGGAAGACCTGGCAGGAGATGGCCGGCCCGGGCGACGCGCGGATCCTCTGGGCCGGGTCCACCCCGGCCGGCCCCGTGGCGCTCGTCGCCCAGGAGATGCAGCCCTCGTTCGACGCGCTCGGCTTCGTCGACTCCGACGGCGACCAGCTCCGGACCACGGGCAGCAGCTTCCACGTCCCGTACGGCACGGTTCCGCCCGGCGCCATGCTGGCCGGGCCCGACCGGGACGTGCTCGTGGTGACCACCGCCGGGCGCCGCGTCGAGTTCTCACCCGGCTACCGCTTCGACGCGGCCGGCCACGTCCAGCGGACCTTCACCGAGCTGACCGCCGACGAGAACGACATGGTGGTCCACCGCTTCACCCCGTCCGACGGGGTGGTCCGGATCGCCCTCCGGGAGCCCGCGGGGGAGATCCCGCTGGCCAATCTGCACTCCGTGGTCGACACCGCCGCCGCCGACAACCAGATCCCCGAGCGGATCAACCGCGACCTGCCCGGCTGGGAGAGGGCGGGCCGGGCCACGGTCGACGGCTGGGACATCGTCACCATGCCCGCCTACGGCGACCCGTACGGCTACCACGTGTGGACCGGCCCCACGGAGTGGCACCTGCGCGCCGCCACCCCGGACGGCCGGCGCCTGGTCGTACAGACCGTCGCCCTGGACGGCACCGCCCGCGTCTTCTGGATGCACGGCCAGCCCACGCCGCACTATCTGGGCCTGCTGGAGGACGGCCTGTCCACCGAGACCCCGGCCGGTGTCACCGTCCTGCACGCCCGCCTGCCCGAGAAGCTCGGCGTGGCCGTGGCCGCGCTCGACTGCACGTTCCGCTACCGCACGCGAAGCGTCGACTGGCTGCCGGTCTCCGGTCCGGCCGCCCTGCTCCCCGACGCCGCCGCCGAGCTCGAGGTCAACCCCGCCCGGGGGCAGCGCGCCGTGGTCCCGCTGCCATGAGAAGCCGGTCAGCGGGGCGTGTCGCGGACCGCCTTCTCGGTGTCCGGGATGGGCTGCGGCGCCAGCTTGTCCAGCTCCTTGACGACATCGAGCACCGCCAGGGCCGACGTCTCGATGAGCGGGCGCAGCCGGGCGTAAAGCTCGGCGTTCTCCGGGTCGGGGACGGTCGGCTCGGCGATCGGGATGAGGGCGGCGGCGTGATCCAGATCGGGCAGCTCGCCGAGCGCGTGCCGGGCGAGCAGACAGGCCCCGAGCGCGGTGCCCTCCGGGGTGTCGGCGACCGAGACGGGCAGGTCCAGCGCGGCGGCCAGCACGCCGACCCACAGGTCGGAGGCGACGGCGCCGCCGGTGGCCCGGACCTCGGTGACCGGGATGCCCTCGGCGGTGAACGAGTCGCGGACCAGCGCCAGCTGCTGGCAGACGCCCTCCACGGCGGAGCGGACCAGATGCGCCCGGCCGTGCTCCCGGCGCAGCCCCAGGTAGGCGCCGCGCATCCCGGAACGCCACCAGGGCGCGCGCTCGCCCAGCAGGTACGGCAGGCAGAGCAGGCCGTCGCTGCCGGGGGCGACACCCTGAGCCTCGATGAGCAGGGCGGCGTCCCGCTCGTCGGCGTCCTCACCCTCGGCCCCGGGACGCTCGAAACCACCCGCGAAGCTCTCACCGGCCCAGCGCACCACCGAGCCGGCGTTGTTCACCGCGCCCCCGATCACCCAGCGGTCGTCGGTGAGCGCGTAACAGAACAGCCGGCCCGCCTTGTCGGCCGTGGGCCGGTCGACCACCGTGCGCAGCGCGCCGCTGGTGCCGAGCGAGATCGCCGCGACGCCGGCCGGCGTGGCCCCCACACCGAGGTTGGCCAGCGGGCCGTCGGCGGCGCCGATGATCAGCGGGGTGGCCGGGTCGAGACCGGCCGCCCGGGCCACCTCGGCCCGCAGGCGCAGTTGCCGGGTGGTGCTGACGACCTCGGCCAGCTGCGACGACCTCACCCCGGCGATCTCCAGGGCCTCCGCGTCCCACCGCCGCTCGTGGATGTCGTACAGGCCCGTGCCGGAGGCGACGGACAGATCCAGGAGGTACGGCTCGTCGGCCACCGCCGCCAGCACGAGCTCCTTCACCCCGCCCCACCGCGGCGTCTCCCGCAAGGTCGACGGGTCGTTCTCGCGCCACCAGGCCAGCTTGGTCAGCGGCGACATCGGGTGCACGGGCGTGCCCGTGCGGGCCTGAAGCTTCTTCCCGAGACCGGCTTCGATGATGTCGTCGCACTGCTTGCCGGCCCGCCCGTCGGCCCACGTGACGAGCGGCCCGAGCAGCTCCCCGGCGCCGTCCATCGGGACCAGCGCGTGCAGGAATGCGCTCAGACTGACCGCGACCACCCGGTCGCCCTGCTCGTGACAGGCCGCGGCCACGTCGACCAGCGCTTTCACCGCCGCGTCACGCAGCTGCCCCGGGTCGAGCTCGGCCCGCCCCGGCCCCGGCACGGAAAGCGGATAGTGAACGCTGACCAGCGCACGCAACTGCCCGTCGGGCCCGGCCGCCACCCCTTTCGTAGCGGTGGTCCCGGTATCAATCCCGATCACGACGTCCATGCGCAGCCTCCCAGTCGAGCGCCCTGCCCTGTCCCAACCTAGTGCCCACCCACCGCACTTCTCACGACTCAGACCCAGGACGCCGCGCCCCGTCCCGCCCCGCCCCGCCGCGACCCGCCCCGCCCTGCCGTGCCCTGCCGCGCCCCGCCCGCGCAGCGCCCTTCCGCGTCCCGCCCACACCGCGCCCCCTTTGCCGTGTCGCGCCCGGTCGCGCCGCACCGCGCTCCGCTCTGCCGTGTCGCACCGCATCGCATCGCATCGCATCGCACCGCATCGCATCGCATCGCATCGCATCGCACCGCATCGCGCCTCGCCTCGTCGCGCCCCGCCCGCGCAGCGCCCTTCCTCGTCCCGCCGGCACCGCGCCCCCTCTGCCGTGCCGCGCCCCGACCGCGCAGCCCTCCGCCGCGCTTCGTCTGCGTAGCGCCGTGCTCGCCAAACAGACCGACGAATGGACCGAAGGACGCCGCTACACGGTGGGCCTCGAGATCCTTCGCAGAGCCCGCCTCACACACACCCCTGACCGCCGGCCAGGACACCGAATCCGACCAACCCGTCGGAATCGCCACTTAGCATCAACCCACACGGATCAGCGATGGCCAGCTCCTACACCACGCCAGCGGACGTGACCCGCAGCGCCGTGCCGCGCGCTCGCGCGCCGCGCCCGCCCTGCCGGGCCGTGCCGCGCCCTCACCGCGCAGCGCCGCTCCGCGCCCTCACCGCGCAGCGCCGCTCCGCGCGCTCACCGCGCAGCGCCGTGCCGCACAGCGCTCTGTCGTGCCGCGGCCCGACCACGCCGTGCCCCGCCGTGCCCGCGCAGCCCCGCTCCGCGCCCACACTGCGCAGCGCCGTGCCGCACAGCGCTCTGCCATGCCGCGCCCCGACCGCGCCGTGCCCCGCCGTGCCGTGCCACGCCGCGCCACGCCGTGCCCGCTCCCCGCCGCGCCGCGCCGCCGCCCGTACCAAGACCTGCCTTCGACCGCGCCACCGAGGGGCGGCCGAAGGCGCCCGGTCCACTCGGCGGCCGCCTGCGCCGCCGCCCCCCGTTGCGAGCCGCCCCGTTGCCAGCCGCCCCCGTTGCCAGCCGCCCCGGCTGCGGGTGGCGCGGCGGGCGGGAGGTTGATCGGCGCGGAGCACCACGGGGGGAGCGGCTCCTGGGGCCGGCGTGGGCGGAGCGGTGGAAATCACCCCGCGTTGACGGGGTGGTCGGCGGTAGGAAAGAGTTGCGGGGAGCGGTTGCGGAGGAACCCGGTGCGAGTCCGGGGCGGTCCCGCCACTGTGACCGGGGAGCGATCCGTCGAGTAGCCACGGCCGGCCAGGCTGGAAGGCGTGCGGGGAGCGCTGATCCGGGAGTCAGGAGACTCCGGCCGCTCGTGTCACTCATCGTGTGGGCGTGGACACCCGCACAGAAGGGATCCGCGTGACGCCGTACCCGTTCCCGGCCGTTGTCGGCATGGCCGACCTTCGACTTGCGCTCCTGCTCACGGCCGTTTCGCCCGCTGTCGGCGGGGTGCTGGTCCGGGGGGAGAAGGGCACCGCCAAGAGCACCATCGTCCGGGCCCTGGCCGCGCTGCTGCCGGAGGTCGCCGTCGTGCGGGGATGCCGGTTCGCCTGCGATCCGGCCGCGCCGGACCCCGACTGCCCGGACGGGCCGCACGCGCTGGACAGCCCGAGCTTCCGCCGGCCGGCGTCGCTGGTCGAGCTGCCGGTCGGGGCGACCGAGGACCGCGTGGTGGGCACGCTGGACATTCAGCGGGCGCTGGCCGACGGGGTCAAGGCGTACGAGCCGGGGCTGCTGGCCGGCGCGCACCGTGGCGTCCTCTACGTCGACGAGGTCAACCTGCTCCCGGACCATCTGGTCGACCTGCTGCTGGACGCGGCCGCCATGGGCCGGGCCCACGTCGAGCGTGACGGTGTCTCGGTCAAGCACGCGGCCCGCTTCCTGCTGGTCGGCACCATGAACCCGGAGGAGGGCGAACCGCGCCCGCAGCTCGTCGACCGGTTCGGCCTGGTCGTGACGGTGGCCGCGCCGCGCGACGCGACCGACCGGGCCGAGGTGGTGCGGCGGCGCCTGGCCTACGAGGCGGACCCGGCGGGTTTCGCGGCCCGCTTCGCCGCCGAGGAGCGCGAGTTGGCGGCCCGGATCAGGACCGCGCGGGACCGGCTGTCCCATGTCGCCCTGCCCGACCCGGAGCTTGACCGGATCGCCCGGGTCTGCCTGGCCTACGGCGTCGACGGGATGCGCGCCGACATCGTGGTCGCCCGCTGCGCGGTCGCCCTGGCGGCTTGGCACGGCCGCGATGTGGTCACCGCCGATGACGTACGCGACGCCGCCCGCCTCGCCCTCCCGCACCGCCGCCGCCGCGACCCGCTCGACCCGCCCGGCACCGATGAGGAAAAGCTGGACGAGGCCCTGGCCGAGGCGGAGCGCCAGGAGCAGGAGCGGCTCGAGCAGGAGCGTCTGGAGCAGGAACGCGCCGAACAGGAGCGCGCCGAGGAGCAACGTCAGGCCGAGGAGCAGGACGGCGACGGCCCCGACCCCGACGACGACCCGCCACCGTCCGGCGGCGGCCCCGGCGACGGCGGTCCCGGCCCGGACGACCGCGGCCCCGCCCCCCAGCAGGACGGCGGCGGCTCCGCGCCCCCGCCGAACGGCAGCGCCCCGGCCCCGGGTACGCCGGCCGACGGCCCGCAGCAGAAGCAGGAAGCCGCCGCCCAGGCACCGGCCGCCACCGGCGCCGCCTTCCGCACCCGGAATCTCAGCATTGCCCGTCGTGGTGTGGGCGGCCATGCCGGGAAGCGCTCCCCGGCCTACGCGCGCCGGGGCCGGGTCGTCGGCTCCCGCGTCCCGCAGGGCAAGCTCGCCGGCGCCCCACATCTGCCGGCCACTCTCCGCGCCGCCCTCCACCGTCGCGCCGCCGATCAAGGAACCGGCCCCGCTGTGGACCTTGGCTCGCGCACGGAGGTCGACTCGGGTGTCGATCTCGGCGGGGCCAGGCGTGTGAGAAGCGATGGCGCTGGGATTCGGGAGGCGGCTGCGGCTGCTGCCGGAATCGGGCGCTTGGGGGGCACCGACAGCGCCCTGGTGAGTCGCTCGCGGGCTGTCGACCCCCGGGATTTGCGAGAGGCGGTCCACGTCGGGCGGGAGGCGAATCTTGTGCTGTTCGTCGTGGACGCGTCCGGGTCGATGGCGGCGCGCAAGCGGATGACCATCGTCAAGACGGCCGTGCTGTCGTTGCTGCGGGACGCCTACCAGCGGCGGGACCGGATCGGGATGATCACGTTCCGGGGGCATGAGGCCGAGCAGGTGCTGGCGCCGACCTCCAGCCATGAGGTGGGTGTCATGCGGCTGGCGAGCCTTCGGACCGGGGGGCGTACGCCGCTCGCCGCGGGGCTGCGTACGGCCGCCGCGACCATCGCCACCGAGCGCCGCCGCGACCCGCGCCGCCGGCCGCTGCTGATCGTCGTCACCGACGGCCGGGCCACCAGTGGGCCCGACCCGGTCTCGGTCGCGCCGCTGCTCGCCGGAGTCTCCACCGTGGTCGTCGACTGCGAGGCCGGCCCCATCCGGCTCAACCTCGCCGGCCGGCTGGCCACCGCCCTCGAGGCCGACCTGATGCCGCTCGACGCCCTCGAGGCGCGGGCCGCCACCCCGCAGCGCCGGGCCGCCTGATGCCGCGAATGACCTGGAACCTTCCAGGAGGCCGTGATCGTGGTTTCCGGATTCCGGGGACGTCCCGGGTGGGCGCGCAAGGCCGGGGCTTCGGAGCGCCGGTGGGGTCCGAGGTCGGCGCTGAAGGCCGGGTCGGTGTGCTCGTCGCGTACAGGAAGGGTCTCTGATGCCGCAGGGGAAAGTTGTCAGCGTGCCCCAGGACGGGCTTACGACGCGGCAGCGTCGGCGGCAGGCTGTGCTGGCGGTGCATACCGGGCACGGCAAGGGGAAGTCGACGGCGGCGTTCGGGATGGCGCTTCGGGCGTGGAGCGCGGGCTGGCCGGTCGGGGTCTTCCAGTTTGTGAAGTCGGAGAAGTGGCGGGTCGGGGAGGAATCGGCGCTCAAGGCGCTCGGCGCCACCGGGGGCGCGCCGGTGACCTGGCACAAGATGGGTGAGGGCTGGTCGTGGATCCAGCGGGCCGGCACCGAACGGGACCACGCGGCGGAGGCGGCCGAGGGGTGGGCGCAGATCAAGCGTGACCTGGCGGCCGAGACGCACAAGTTCTATGTGCTCGACGAGTTCACGTACCCCCTGAAGTGGGGTTGGGTCGACGTCGACGACGTCGTGGCGACGCTGGCCGAGCGGCCCGGCACCCAGCATGTGGTGATCACCGGCCGGGACGCGCCGCCGGCGCTGCTGGACGCGGCCGATCTGGTGACCGAGATGACGAAGATCAAGCACCCCATGGACGCGGGGCGCAAGGGACAGCAGGGCATCGAATGGTGAGCATCCCCCGGGTGGTGATCGGGGCGCCGGCCTCCGGGCACGGCAAGACGACGGTCGCGACCGGGCTGCTGGCGGCCTTCGCACGGCGTGGGGTGCCGGTGGCGCCGTTCAAGGTCGGGCCGGACTACATCGATCCCGGTTATCACGCGCTGGCGGCGGGGCGGCCGGGCCGCAACCTCGACCCGGTGCTGGTGGGGGAGGAGCGGATCGGCCCGCTGTTCGCCCACGGCAGCCAGGGGGCGTCGCTGGCGGTGGTCGAGGGCGTGATGGGGCTGTACGACGGCCGCACCGGCGCCGGCGAGACGGGCTCCACGGCGCAGGTCGCGGGGCTGCTCGAGGCGCCGGTCATCCTCGTCGTCGACGCGGCGGCCCAGGGGCGTTCGATCGCGGCGCTCGTGCACGGTTTCCGCAGCTTCGGCAACGTGCGGATCGCCGGGGTGATCCTCAACCGGGTCGGCTCCGACCGGCACGAGTCGATCCTGCGGGACGCCTGCGAGGAGGTCGGCACGCCGGTCCTGGGGGCGCTGCGGCGGGCCGACGCGGTGGCCGCGCCGTCGCGTCACCTGGGGCTGGTGCCGGCCGCGGAGCGCCGGGCCGAGGCCCGCGAGTCGGTGGAGGCGCTGGCCGCGCTGGTGGCCGCCTCGGTGGATCTCGACGAGGTGGCGGCGATCGCGGCCTCGGCCCCGCCGCTCGCGGTCGAGCCGTGGAGTCCGGCGTCGGCTTCGCCGTCCGCCCGGCGCCCGGTGGTGGCGCTGGCGGGTGGTCCGGCCTTCTCTTTCGCGTACGCGGAGACGAGCGAGTTGCTGACCGGGGCGGGCGCCGAGGTGGTGACCGTCGACCCGCTGCGCGACGAGAAGCTTCCCGAGGGGGCGCGGGCTCTGGTCGTCGGCGGCGGGTTCCCCGAGGTGTACGCGGCGGAGCTGTCGGCCAACGAGCCTTTGAGGGCGTCCGTACGGGCGCTGGCCGCGGCCGGCGATCCGATCGTGGCCGAGTGCGCGGGTCTGCTGTGGCTGTGCCGCTCGCTCGACGGGGCCGAGATGTGCGGGGTGATCGACGCCGAGGCCGCGATGACGCCGTCGCTCACGCTGGGCTACCGCGACGCGGTGGCGCTGGCCGACAGTCCGCTCGCGCCGGCGGGCACCCGGGTGACCGGGCACGAGTTCCACCGCACGGCCGTGCACCCGCGGTCGGGCCTGCTGCTCTCGCCGGCCGGGGGCGCGGCCTGGCAGTGGCGGGGCGCCGACCCCGAGGGCTTCGCCACGCCGTCGGTGCACGCGTCCTACCTGCACCTGCACTGGGCCGGCAACCCGGGGATCGCCGAACGTGTCGTCGGCGCCATCGGCTGACCTGGTGGTCGGTCTCGGCGCCCGCCGCGGCGCCGATGCGGCCGACCTCCGAGCGGCCGTCGACCAGGTGCTGGCCGCGGCCGGAGTGACGCCGGCCGCGGTCGGCGTGCTGGCCACCGTCGATCGCCGGGCGGGCGATCCGGGCGTACGGCTGCTGGCCCTTGACCTGGGTTGGCGGCTGACGGCCGTGCCGGCGGAGGTGCTCGCGGCGCAGCCGGTCCCGCACCCGAGCCCGGCGGTGGCGGCGATGGCCGGCACGCCGAGCGTGGCCGAGGCCGCCGCCCTGCACGTGGCCGGACCCGGCGGCATCCTGCTCGTCCCCAAGACGATCTGCCGGTCGGTCACGGTCGCGGTCGTCCGGGTGCGTTCCGGATGACACCCGGCCGATGCTTACAACGCGGTTCCCGCGGGTAACAAAAGGGGCCACCGCATCTTGAGGAGGCACCACATGCCCACGCTGGTCCAGCGCGTCAGCACGTTCCTGCAGAGCCCGCAGGGCCGCCGGCTGGTCGACCAGGGCCGCCGCCAGCTGGCCAAGCCGGAGAACCAGCGCCGCCTGCGCGGCCTGTTCACCCGTCTGCAGAACCGCCGCCGCTACTGATCTTCGCCGCGATCGGCTCCAGGCCCGCGATGAGTTCGTCGAGCTCGGCCGGGCGGAGCACGTCGTAGGCCGGGGCGGCCAGCCGGTCGGTGAGGTCCTCGATGCGCTGCCTGGTGTCGCGGCCGGCTTCGGTGAAGTCGCCGGCCGCGTCGACCAGGCCGCGGTCGCGCGGACCGTCCAGGACAGCGTCGAGCTTTTGTTTCGGCAGGTGATGCAGACGGCCGAATTCGTGCGCCTTCAAGCCGAGGGTGAGCGCGAGCAGCACGTGGGCCTCGGTGCCGCCGACGCCGTGGGCGACCAGGGCGGCGTTGTGGCCGTCGCCGCGGTGCTCGCGCAGCAGCGTCGCCGCGTGCCAGAGCCGGGCCACCGGTTCCTCGGGTACGGCGAGCGCGCGCAGGCCCGCGTACAGCACCCGGCCCTCTGCCGGCGCGCTCAGCGCCGCCCGCGTGGCGAGGTCGGCCAGGCGGATCAGAATGGGGGAGCCGGCGAGTTTCCCGATCCTCTGCCGCAGCGCGGTGGCGCTGCCCCGCTCGCGGACGGCGATCGCCTCCTGCGGGGTGATTTTGCCCCAGACCCACGGGATGTGGCGGGCCACCTCGCCGTCGGCGAAGTTGTAGAAGACGGCGTGGACCACCTCGGGCGGGGCGAGGCCCAGCGGCGCGGCGCGGCCGGCGAAGTAGCCGTCCCAGTAGTTGCGCATGCCGAGGGCCAGGAAGGCCTCGTTCGGCACCTCGGAAAAGGTGATCGTTCCGATCGGCTCGACGAGCTCGGACATCCGGTGGATCTAAGCCTGGGGATGCGGCATCGCTCGATATCTCCCTGTCGTCGGCGGCGACCTCGTGGCAGCCTTCCCACCTGGCTACGAAGGGCGCCGCCCGAATACGACAACCCGCGGGGGTGGAGATATGGATGATCGGCTGCGTACGGCGGTCGACGCCAGTGTCGGCTGGTACGAGGACCTGTGCACATTGCACGGGGTCGGCTCGGTCCTGACCGACGGGCTGTGGAGCGCGCTGGAGCCTCCGCCGCCGCTGCACTCCGATGCGGTGGTGGTCGAGCCCGAGGTGACCGCTTCACAGGTGGCGGCCCGGCTCGAGGCCCGGGAACACTGTGGAGTCAAGGACAGCTTCGCGACCATGGACCTGACCGGCGCGGGCCTGTCGGTTCTGTTCGAGGCCACCTGGATGTACCGGGAAGCCGGTGTGGAAAGCCCGACCGTGCCAAGTGGGTGGCGGGTCGTCACCGAGGCGGCCGAGCTGGCCGACTGGACCGGCCGGCACGACACCAGCGAGGTGCTGCTGCCGCCCCTGCTGCGACGGGCACACTTCCGGATCCTGGCCCGATATGTCGACGGTCAGATCACGGGCGGGGCGGTCGCGCGGCTCGGCAGCGGCGCCGTCGATGTATCGAACGTGTGGGCCGTGGACTGGACGGAGCTGGTCGGGGCGGTCAGCGGGCTCTTCCCGGGACGTCCGCTGGTGGGTTACGAGCGCGGCGAGGCGCTCGCGTCGGCGTTGGACGCCGGCTTCGTCCCGTTGCACGGCCTGCGGGTCTGGGTCCGCTAGGTCGAGCCACCGATGAGTTTCCGCCGCCGTGTCGGTCTGCACCGGTGACCGAACCGGGGAGGGGAACTGACATGGACAGGCGCACTTTGTTGGGTGGGGCAGCGGCGGCGATGGTGGGGGCCGTGCCCGGTGGCGCGGGCAAGAGCGGACTGGCTCGCCTTCGTGAGGCGATGGCGGCTCGAGTCGCGCGGGGTGAGCTGGTCGGCATCGTGTATCTCGTGGCGCAGCGCGGGCGGGTGCACGTCGACACGGCCGGGACGCTGACGCTGGGTGGGAGCGAGCCGATGCGGCGGGGGACGCCGTTCCGGATGGCGTCGCTGACCAAGCCGATCATTGCGGCGGCGGCGATGATGCTGGTCGAGGACGGGCGGCTGCGGCTGGACGAGCCGGTCGACCGGCTGCTGCCCGAGCTGGCCGGGCGCCGGGTGCTCAGGCGGATCGACGGGCCGCTGGGCGAGACGGCGCCGGCGGTCCGGCCGATCACGGTCGAGGACCTGCTGACCTTCCGGATGGGGCACGGGATCATCTTCGAGCCCAGCTTCCAGCCGCCCTACCCGATCATCACCGCCGCGGCCGGCCTGGAGTTGGCGTTGGATCAGCCGGATCCGCGGACGCCGCTGCGGCCGGACGAGTGGATGCGGCGGTTCGCGACTCTGCCGTTGATGTATCAGCCGGGGGAGCGCTGGCAGTACAACACCGCCGCCCTGATCCTGGGCGTGCTGGTCAGCCGGGCCGCCGGCGCACCGCTCGAGGATTTTCTCCGTCGGCGCTTGTTCCGGCCGCTGGGCATGCGGACCACCGGCTTCTCGCTGCGGCCGGCCGACGCGGCGCGGCTGCCGGGGCTGTACGCGGCGGACCCGGCGACGGGCCAGTTGCAGTTGCAGCCCGGCTCGCGGCCCGAGGAGTGGACGCGGCCGCCCGCCTTCCCCTCCGGGGCGGCGGGGCTGGCCTCCACGATCGACGACTATCTGGCGTTCAGCCGGTTCCTGCTCAGCGGGGGCGTTCACCACGGGCGGCGTCTGCTGTCGGCCCGGTCCGTACGGCTGATGACCACCAACCACCTCACGCCGCAGCAGCTGGCCGGCGCCGGGCCGTTCCCGCTCACCGGGCGCGGCTGGGGCTACGGCATGGCCGTCAGCGTGACGCCGGACGACGTGTCGGCGCCCGGTCGCTACGGCTGGGAGGGCGGCTACGGCACCACCTGGTTCAACGACCCGCATCGGGACCTGACCGCGATCGCCCTCACCCAGACCGTCGACTTCCTGTTCAACGGCGCCGCCGACGAGTTCCAGCGCCTGGCCTCGGCCGCCGCGGGGCCGCTGCGGTAAAGCCGCGGGGCCGCTGCGGTAAGTTTCCCCGGTGGCTCAGACACTGCACGTGGGGTGCGCGCAATGGACGCACAAAGCGTGGGAGGCGGCCGGGCCCGACAAGCTCAGGGCGTACGCCGAGCGGTGCAACGCGGTGGAGGGCAACACGACCTTCTACGCGACGCCGAGCCGGGAGACCGTCGAGAGCTGGGCCCGGCAGACCGGCGAGGACTTCCGGTTCGTGCTCAAGCTGCCCAAGCCAGTGACGCACGAGCACCGGCTGACCGGCGGCGACGAGGACCTTCGGCGGTTCCTGCACGCGATCGAGCCGCTCGGGAAGCGGGTGCACGCGCTCTGGGTGCAGCTACCGGGGTCGTTCGGGCCGGGCGACCTGGAGGTGCTCGCGGCTTTTCTGCGGCGGCTGCCGGCGGACTACAAATATGCCGTCGAGGTCCGGGACGCGGCCTTCTTCGAGGATCCGCGGGCGCTCGAGAGCGTGCTGCGGGCAGCGGACGCCGAGTGGGTGCCGTTCGACACGACGGTGATGTTCGCCGGCCCGCCGACCAGTGACATGGAGCGGGACGCGTGGACGAAGAAGCCGCGGATGCCGTTGCGGACGGCGGCGATCACCGCCCGGCCGATCGTGCGGTATCTCGGGCGCGATGACACGGCCCGTACGGTCGAGGGCTGGCAGAAGTGGGTGCAGGTCGTCTCGGGGTGGCTGAAGGAGGGGCGATCGCCGACCGTCTTCGTGCACACGCCGGACAACGTGGCGGCGCCGGCGTTGGCGCGGCGGTTCCACGAGGAGGTGCGGGCGCGGACGCCGGGGCTGGCCCCGCTGCCCGAACCCGTACCGACGACCTTGTTCTAGGTGTTGTCCTCCTCGTAGCGGGCGCCCCCGTGCGACTCCGACGTCAGCGGGCGGGCGCCGCCCTCGGGCGGGCCGGCCTCGGACTGGACGCCGGCCGCCAGCTCGGGGAACTTGGCGTCGAAGGCGGGGCGCTCGGAGCGGATCCGGGGCATCCGGTCGAAGTTGCGCAGCGGCGGCGGCGAGGACGTGGCCCACTCGAGTGAGTTGCCGTGGCCCCACGGGTCGTCCACCGTGACGAGCTGGCCGACCTTGTAGGACTTCCAGCAGTTGTAGATGAACGGCAGCGTCGACAGGCCGAGCACGAACGAGCTGATGGTGCTGAACGTGTTGAGGAACGTGAAGCCGTCGCTGGGCAGGTAGTCCGCGTACCGCCGGGGCATGCCCTCGGTGCCCAGCCAGTGCTGCACCAGGAACGTGCCGTGGAAGCCCAGGAAGGTCAGCCAGAAGTGGAC
>NZ_JBFAOX010000058.1:0-11585 GCF_040675435.1 Actinoplanes sp. NPDC049598
GTACTGCACTCGGGAGGGTGTGGGAGAGTAGGACGCCGCCGGACTCAACGTGAAACAGTAGGCCCACCCCTCAGGGGTGGGCCTACTGTCATTTCCAGACCCTTTTACCGTCCTCGGGACAACCATGCGGCTCGCCTTACCGGCAGCTCCGATGGTTTTCGGCTGCGCACTGCGCGGTCGGAACATTCACCCAGGAGAAGTTGCGGGATCGCGCCGCGACGGAGACGGCCAGGGCATCGCCAAGGACCTCGCTTCGTCGTGTTCGGATGGCTGTGCGTGGTTGCGGCTAGTCGATGAATTGGTAGTCGCTGAGGATGTGGCCGCTGGGGTCGAGGATGAGGATCTCGAGGCCGGTGCCGGCGACTTCGTTGTCCGTGCGGGAGACCATCTGCCAGCGGAACTTGATCACATTGTGGAGGCGGCCGGCGTCGCCTTGAGGGCGGAAGGTGAAGGTGCCGGGGGCGATGAACTCCTCGTAGGCGCGGGTCACGCGTAGCTCCAGCTCGTTGTGGCCGCGTGCTTCCAGAGCTGCGCGGGCGAATCCCAAATGCTCTGCGGCCTGCCGCATGTCTTGCGGTGCCTGGAGGACGTGGACTCCGTCGGGGGACCACAGGTCCTCGACGGCGGCGCGGCGACGTTTGCGATCGGATTCGGTCCACACGGCGACGTAGCGTGTGGTGAGCTTCTTCAGATCGGTGTCAGTCATCAGGGGTCCTTGATCGTGGATGATCGGTGTCACTGGAACTCTGCTGCTGTGGCGGCGGCCCGACAATTCCCTGCGAGGAATCGCCAGGCGGCGCGGCAGCCGTTACACAGGAGGAATGATCACCGAGGTGGCCGGAGGTGCGCTTGCCGGTGCGTTGCGCATGTGGCGCACAAGGCGGCGCGTGAGCCAACTGGAGCTGGCGGTGCGCGCCGGAACCACGCAGCGGCACGTCAGCTTCATTGAGAGCGGACGCTCGACGCCGGGGCGGTCGATGATCATTCGGTTGGGTGAGGCGCTGGAGGTGCCGATCCGCGAACGTAACGAACTACTCCTGGCGGCCGGCTTCGCGCCCGCGTACCCGCAAAGCGACCTCAACGATCCGCAGCTGCAGCCGATCCGGGCCGCCCTTGATCGTGTTCTGGAGGGGCACTTGCCCTACCCGGCGGTGATCGTCGACCGGGACGGCGATCTGGTCTCGGCCAACGCCGGATTCCGGGTGATCACCCGCGGTGTGGACCCGCGACTTCTGACCGCGCCGGTGAGCGTCCCCCGGGTTCTGCTGCATCCGCGCGGTCTGGCGCCGCGAATCGGCAACCTGGACGAATGGGCGTGGCACATCATCGACCGCGTTCGGGCCGAGAACGCCCGGAACCCCACCGACAAGCTTCTGCACCTCGCCGCGGAGCTCGCTGATCTGGCGCCGGCGCGTCCACGGCTTCCGTCGCCCCATCACCTTGGGTTCGCGGTGCCGCTCCAACTTCGCACTAGTGAGCCGGACGCCCGCGACCTGCGGCTCATCACCACGCTTACCCACTTCGGCACGGCCACCGACGTCACCATCGCCGAACTGCGGCTGGAAGCCTTCCTCCCCGCCGACGAAGCAACCAGCACCGCCCTGACCGAGCTCGTCGCCTGACGAACGGGCCGGAAACACCTCTCCTGGCACAGTCCCGATGAACGACCACCGCTCGGGGCGGGAGTTAGTTGTCTTCGGCTTTGCCCTGGCGCCAGTAGCCCATGAAGGCGACCGAGCGGCGGTCGACGCCGCACTCGGAGACCAGGTGGCGGCGGAGGGTTTTGATGGCGGCGGCCTCGCCGGCCAGCCAGGCGTAAAAGCGGGTGGTGTCCGTGAGGGGCTCGGGGACTTCCCAGAGGATGTCGTGGTCTACGTCTACGTCTTCGAGTTCCTGGGGGGAGGGGGTGGGTGCGGCGTCGCCGAGGATGCGGCGGGTGGCTTGGCGTACGGCGGGGATGAGCTTTTCGCCCTGGGGAGCGCCGTTGCGGGGGAGCCAGGTGATGCGGACTTCGGCGGGGGCCGTCACGTCGGGGAGGCGGTCGGCGTCCTCGGGGACCTCGAGCAGGGCCTCGCCGCGGGCGTCGGCTGGGAGGTTGGCCAGGATGGAGGCGATGGCGGGGACCGCGGTCTCGTCGCCGCCCAGGAGGATGCAGTCGGTGTGGGCCGGCGGGTGGAAGTCGATGCCGCCGTGCAGGCCGGTGAAGTCGGCGTTGGGGCCCATCAGGAAGGCCTGGTCGCCGGGGCGGGCTTCGGCGGCGAACTTCGAGGCGGGGCCGGTGCTGCCGTGCAGGACCATGTCGACGTCCACCTCGTTGAGATGGGGGCGTACAGCCCGGATGGTGTAGGTCCGGATCGGGTTGCGGTGCTCGGCGGGCAGGTCACGCCACTCCCCGTACCAGTCGGGGCCGGTCGGCAAGTGGGCGAAGCCCACGCCGGGGAGTGCGGTCAGCAGCTTGATGCGCTGGTCGAAGCCGTTGTCGGCGAACTTGTGGAGGTCGTCGCCGGTGAAGGTGATCCGCACGAAGTTGGGGCTCAAGCGGTGGACCTGCCGGACCTCGACGGCGAAGAAACGCCACGCGAGTACGGCCTCAGTCTGCTCGGCAGTCTGGGTCACGGGGGCCTCCCTCAGAACGCGCGCGGGCTGAGCGACCCGGCTTAAGGTATGGCTAACCTAACCTGAACCGGTCATGAGGCACCACCCGGCCCCCGGGAAGTGTGAAAAGTCAGTGGTCGGCGGTGGGGTTGTCGCGCTTCTGCTCGGCGGTGACTTTCGCCTGTACGCGGGCGGCCGCCTCGGCTGCGGCGGCTGAGGAGTAGACGCGGGGCTTGGGGACGGCGGCCTTGGCGCTTACCGAGGGCGGGCTCTGAACGAACGGCGGGGCCGAGGCGGGCCGGCTGGACGACGAAGCGGGCGGAGCCGAGGCCGGCCGGTCGGCGGGCGCCGGCTGGGCCTTCGAGGACGCCAGCGAGTCAGGGCGCGTGGGAGGCGAAGCTGGTGCGGTGGGCGAGCTGGGCGTGGCCGGGGAACCGGCGGGGGCGGAGGAGGTCGGGTCACGGTCGGTGGGCGTACGGGCGAAAGCGGGACCCGTTGCGGTGGCCTGCCGAGGAGAGGACTTGGTGCCGGGTGCCGAGGCGCGGGCCAGCGCGGCCAGGCCGGGGGCGGGCTGAGCGTCGGCGGAAGTGGCGGAGGGCGCGGCGGCGGGGGCCGGGGCGGGGCCGGCGCCGGAGACAGGGGCGGCGGTGAAGGTTGGGCTTGCGGCGGCGTGCGAGGGGGCGGCGGGGGAGAGGGCCGTGGGCTGATCGGAAGGATCCTCCAAGGCTGCGAAGCGGTCCGGGCCCGCACTAGTAGTGGGGGCGGGGGCCCGGCCGGCGCGGGTGTGGGGGACCAGGCCGCCGTTGCGTTCGGGGACGCCGATCAGGACGGCGGCCACGGCGCCGGCGGTGGCGGCGGTGAGTTCCGAGGCGGCTCGGCGGGCTGTGGTCCGGGTCAGGCGGTTGTAGTCGGCCACCAGGAGGACCGCGTCGCTGACCGAGGCCAGGGCTACGGCGTCGGCCACCCGCAGGGCGGGGGCAGAGTCCAGGACTATGACGTCGCACTGGTTCTTGAGCTCGCGGAGCATGTCGCCGAACGAGGTGGCGAGCAGGTCGGGTGCGCCGTCCTGGTCGGGGCCGGCGGCCATCAGGCGCAGGTTGGGGACCGGGCCGGGGCGCAGCGCCGAGGCGCCGCTGATGTCGCCGGTCAGGATGCCGGTCAGGCCGCGGTCACGCGAGAGCTCGAACATCTGGTGCAGGACGGGACCACGTACGTCCGTGTCGATCAGCACCACCCGGCGGCCGGACTGGGCCAGGACGATGGCCAGGTTGGCCGCGGTGGTGCTGCGGCCCTCGCCCCCGTGGGCGCTGGTGACCAGGACGGTGGCCGGGCCCTCGAGGCGGGCCTCGAGGCGGGCGCGGAGATAGCGGTACGCCTCGGCGTCCGCCGAAGCCGGCGAACGCAGCAGCACCGGAAGCGGCGCGCCCGGGCCGTGCGACCGAGGAGCGCGCGGGATGGTGGCCAGCACCGGCAGGCCGGTGAGCTGCTCGAAATGGTTCCGGCCGTGGACCCGGTCCCGGGAGCGGTACCGCGCGAGGAGAACACCGAGGATGAGGCCCACGGCGGCGCCGATCACCACGTACAGCCAGAGGGGTAACCATGTCACCCGGCTCGCGGAGGCAGCCGGGGTGACCAGCGTGGCGGAGAGGCCGGACTGGGCGGTGGTGGCGTTCCGGTACGAGAGGTACTGGGTGGCCACGGTCTGGGCCCGAGTGCGCGCAGTGGCGGCGGTCGATGCTTCGTAAGCGATGGCCACTGACGTGCCGGCGGCGGGAGTGACGCGGAGACCGTCGGCAAGGGTCTGCTGGCTTACGCCGAGTGAGGTAGCGGCCGGGCGGAGCACGGCGGAGGAGCTAGCAATCTCGCTCTCCGTAGCCGGATCGGCGGGCATCGGCGTGATGTTGGCACGCAGGCGCGGCTCGACCACAACCGTGGCCTCGGCCCGGTAGCGCGCTGGCTCGAGCAGGCTCAAACCCCAGGCCCCGGCCCCGACCACGATCATCAGGAGCAGAGTCCACCAGCCGTAGCCGCGAATCAACCGCGCCGGCTCGCTCGTCGTCGTCATCCGGGCCGTCCTCCCGTCACGCCGCCTCGATCGGAGCCTAGGCCCGACCGTCACAGACCGCTACCAGAAATCACGAGCCCCAACCGCCCCGCGGTTCAATTACCCCTACCTCTCTCGCCTGCTCCCGCCCGTTCAGCCCTTCCCCGGCCGCCGAGCCCGACTCCGCCGTGCCGTGCCGTGCCGTTCGTTCGCTCGCCGCCCGCCGGCCCTCTCCGCGCCGTTCGTTCGACTGCCTCCGCCGCCCGCCGGACTCCTCCGCGCCACTCGCCCGGCTGCCTCCGCCACCGGCCCAAGCCCTTCCCGACCGCCGGGCCCGAGTCCTTCGTCCGGCTCGTTGGCCTGCCTCCGCCACCGGCCCAAGCCCTTCCCGGCCGCCGGGCCCGAGTCCTTCGTCCGGCTCGTTGGCCTGCCTCCGCCACCGGCCCAAGCCCTTCCCGGCCGCCGGGCCCGAGTCCTTCGTCCGGCTCGTTGGCCTGCCTCCGCCACCGGCCCAAGCCCTCCCGCTCGTCCGAGCCTTCTTCGCCGCTCGCCTCATCGGCGCCGCCCACCCCAGCCCTTCCTCTCTCCTCCACTTCCCATAGCTCGGTCGGTCGGGAAGCCGGGAAGGGGGAGGCCGGCGGGGTGGGCCCCGGGAGGGGAGGCCGACGTGCAGGCCGGCGGGGTGGGCCCCGGGAGGGGAGGCCGACGTGCAGGCCGGCGGGGTGGGCCCCGGGAGGGGAGGCCGACGTGCAGGCCCGCCGGGTGGGTCCCGGGAGGGGAGGCCGACGTGCAGGCCGGCGGGGTGGGTCCCGGGAAGGGAGGCCGACGTGGAGGCCGGCGAGGTGGGCCCCCGCGAGGGCGGGCCAGCGCGGTGAGCCGGGAGGGCGAGGCCGACGTAAAGGCGAGCGGGGATGGCGAGGCGGGCGAGGTGGGACGGGAGCGGGAGGCCGGCGGGGGTGACCTGGAGAGGAAGCGGACGTGGAGGCCGGCCGCCGGCAAAAGCACCATCGCCCGCGCGCTGGCCCGCCGCCACGGCCTGGCAGGAGAGCGGATGTGGAGGCCGGGAGGGGACGCGAGCCTGGACGCCGACGGAGTGGGGCCAGGAGGGTCTGGCTGGACGGTGAGGCGTCGGTGATGTTGGCGGGGGTCGATGTTAACGGGGGATTTCGGGTGGGGTGTGGACAGGGTTTGTGTGGGCCTCTAGGGTGGGCGATACCGCCGATAATCGAAGCGCTTCGACGATGATGACCCGCTTGGGCAGAGTGGGGTGATTCGTCGTTCTCGGAATGCCATCCTTCGATCGGAGAATCGTCCATGCGAAGGCGTTTCCTTGCTGTGCTGGCCGCGGCCGTGCTGGTCGCGCCGGCTGTTCCCGGTGTCGCGCACGCGGGGCCGTCCTATCCGTTCCGGGATCCGCGGCTGCCGTTGGCGGCGCGGGTCGACGATCTTGTCGGGCGGCTCACGCTCGATGAGAAAGTGTCTCTCCTGCATCAATATCAGCCCGCGATCCCGCGGCTGGGCATCGACTTCTTCAAGACCGGGACCGAGGCGCTGCACGGCGTCGCCTGGTCGACCGACATCGACAACAACGGCGCCGTGGTCACCGCCGACGGCACCTCTTTCCCGCAGGCCGTCGGGCTGGCCAGCACGTGGGATCCGGACCTGATCAAGAAGGTCGGGTCCGTGGTGGGCGACGAGGCGCGCGGTTTCCACGCCGAGAATCCCCGCGTTTTCGGGCTCAATCTGTGGGCCCCGGTGGTCAACCTGCTGCGTGATCCCCGGTGGGGGCGCAACGAGGAGGGCTATTCGGAGGATCCCCTGTTGACGGGCGCCATTTCCACCGCGTACGGCAAGGGTCTGCAGGGTCCTGACCCGGCGAAGCTGAAGACCGCGCCGACGCTGAAGCACTACCTGGCCTACAACAAGGAGACGCTGCGCGACACGACCTCGTCGAATGTGCCGCAGCGGGTGTTGAACGAGTACGACCGGCAGGCGTTCAAACCGGCGCTGACCGCGAATGCGGCGACCGGTGTGATGGCGTCCTACAACCTCATCAACGGGCGCCCGGCGACCGTGGATCCCGACCAGGCCACGCTGTTGCGCCGGTGGGCCGACTATCCGTTGTTCAACGTGAGTGACGCGTGGGCGCCGAATGGCCTGGTCCAGTCGCAGAAGTATTTCGCGACGCAGCCCGAGGCCGACGCCGCGCTGATCAAGGCCGGGCTGGACAGTTTCACCGTCGACGACATCAATGCGGTGCCGACCGTGACCGCGGTCAAGCAGGCGCTCGCGCAGAGATTGTTGACCGAGAAGGATGTCGACAAGGCGGTCGGGCACGCGCTGAGCATTCGGTTCCGGCTCGGCGAGTTCGATCCGGGCGGCGGACCGTACAGCAAGATTGGCGCCGAGGTAATCAACACTCCCGCCCATCAGAAGCTCGCCCGCGAGACGGCGGGTGACGCGATGGTGCTGCTGAAGAACAACGGTCTGCTGCCGCTGAAGAAGGACAAGACCGCGGTGATCGGGCCGTTGGCCGACACGCTCTACACCGATTGGTACGGCGGAAAGCTGCCGTACGAGGTGACGGCCGTCGACGGCATCAAGGAGCAGGCCAAGGAAACGGTGAGCAGCACCGGATCCGACCGGATCGCGCTCAAGTACGGCGACCGCTATCTGGCCGGCGGGCCGGACGCGGCCACGGTCAGCGCCCCGAGCGCCACGGCCGAGGCGCAGTTCGACGTGGTCGACTGGGGACAGGACGTCCTGACGCTGCGCAATGTGGCCAACGGCAAGTACCTCGGCAACACCAACGGCGTCTTCACCACCCGTGACGACCAGCCCAACGGCTGGTACGTGCAGCAGCAGTTCAAGCTGGAGGCGCAGGCCGACGGCACGTTCGCGCTGCGCTACGCCGGTTACGAGACGCTCGAGAGCTGGTTCGGGCCGAACAAGTACATCACCGTCGGTGCCGACGGGAAGCTGACGCTCGGTTCACCCGACGCGGCCAGCGCGGCCCACTTCACCCGCGAGGTGCTGCGCAGCGGCGTCGACGAGGCGGTCGCGGCGGCCAAGAGCGCCGGCACCGCGGTGCTGGTGGTCGGCACCAACCCGTTCATCAACGGGCGCGAGGCGCACGACCGGACCTCGCTCGCGCTCGGCGCCGGGCAGGAAGCCCTGGTCAAGGCCGTGGTCAAGGCCAACCCGCGTACGGTCGTGGTGCTGCAGTCGAGCTACCCGGAGACGATCAACTGGCTGCAGCAGAACGTCCCGGCGGTCGTGTGGACCACGCACGCGGGCGCCGAGACCGGGCACGCGATCGCCGACGTGCTGTACGGCGTCCGGAATCCGGCCGGCCGTTTGACGCAGACCTGGCCGGCGTCGGAGAGCCAATTGCCGTCCGACCTCGATCAGTACGACATCATCACGACCCGGCAGACCTATCTCTACAGCAAGCAGAAGCCGCTCTACCCGTTCGGCTACGGCCTTTCGTACACGTCGTTCAAGTACGGCAAGCCGCAGATCGGGAACGGCCGGGTCACGGTCAAGGTCACCAATACCGGAAAGCGGGACGGCGACGAGGTGGTCCAGCTGTACACGCATCAGCGGACGTCGCGCGACACCACAGCGGGCAAACAGCTGCGCGCGTTCGACCGCGTACACCTGAAGGCCGGGGAAACGCGGACCGTGACGTTGCCGCTGAGCAAGAATGACCTGGCTCGATGGGACCAGACGCGTGGCCGCTGGATCGTGGAATCGTCGGAATACGACGTCCTGGTCGGCGCCTCGTCCGGTGACATCCGGCAGAGCACGACGTGGAAGGTCAAGGGCGAGACCATTCCGGCCCGCGATCTGTCCAGGGTCACCCGGGCCGAGACCTTCGACGCCTATTCCGGGGTGCGGCTGCTCGACGAAAGCAAAGCGGCCGGCACCGTGGTCGGTTCGACGGCCGCCGGGCAATGGACGGCGTACAAGGACGTTGCCTTGAGAAATGCCGATTCCCTGACCGTACGCACGTCGGGCAGCGGCACGATCGAGGCGCGTCTCGGATCGCCGGCCGGGAAGCTCATCGGCACCGCGAAGGTCGCCGCGACCGGCGACGTCTACAGCTATTCGACGACAACCGTGCCGGTGGCCCGGACCGGCGGGCGCCAGGACGTCTATCTCGTCTTCAGCTCGGGGGTGCGTTTGTCCCAGTTCTTTATTCGGTGAGAGGGGAACCCGCCCGTCGGCTCGGTCAGCCGGCGGGCGGGGCCCTCACAGTAAGTAGGATCGGGCGCCTAGGGGAGGGCAGATGCCGACGATCAATGATGTGGCGCGCGCGGCCGGTGTCTCGCCGAGCACGGTGTCGTACGTGCTGAGCGGCCGGCGGCCGATCTCGGCCCAGACCCGCGAACGGGTCCAGGCGGCCATCGCCGAGCTCGGCTTCCACCCGCACGCCGGGGCCCGGGCCCTAGCCAGCAGCAAGACCAACGTGCTGGCGCTGGTGGCGCCGCTGCGGCTCGACGTCAACGTCCCGGTCATCATGCAGTTCGCGACGGCGGTGGTGACGGCGTCGCGCACCCACAACCACGACGTGCTGCTGCTGACCAAGGACGAGGGCACGGCCGGGCTCGAACGGGTCGCGCACAGCACGATGGTCGACGCGCTGATCGTCATGGACATAGAGCGTGAGGACGTACGCCTGCCGGCGCTCCGCGGCCTGAAACAGCCGTCCGTGCTGATCGGGCTGCCGAACGACCCGCTCGGCATCGCCTGCGTCGACCTCGACTTCGCGGCCGCGGCCGGCGAGGCCCTGCGCCACCTGGCCTGGCACGGCCACCGCAAGATCGCCCTGGTCGGCCCCTCGCCGGCCGTCTACCGCCGCGGCACCACCTACGCCGAGCGGTTCCTGACCGGCTTCACCGAGGCCTCGGAGTCGCTCGGGCTGAGGACTCTCGCTCACCCTTGCGAGCCTGACGTCGAGGGCGTACGCGCGTGCCTCGACGACATCGACGCCCAGCTACCCGGCGCGACGGCGCTGGTGGTGCACAACGAGGAAGCCCTGCGCCCCCTGCTCGACCTGCTCCGCGCCCGCGGCAAGCGGGTCCCGGAGGACCTCTCGATCGTGGCCATCTGCCCGCGCGACGTCGCGATCAACATGCCGCTGCCGCTGACCTCGGTCGACATCCCGGCCCACGACGTCGGCGGCCTGGCCGTGGAGACGGCGATGCGGCTGCTGGACGGCCGCAGCATCGAGCCGGTACGGCTTCTGCCGCCCACCCTGGTGGAACGAGACAGCTGCGAGCCGCCCCGCCGGTGACCGGTCAGCCGTGGCTGATGTGGCGCGTCGCCCCGGTCAGCCGTGGCTGATGGGGCGGCCGGAGCGCCAGACCGAGCGGAGCCAGAGGATCGCGACCACCGTGATCAGGACCGTGCCGCCGATCGAGAAGACCGTGAACAGGTGGATCTGCTGGTCGGTCGGCTGCGGGATCCAGCCCCGCTCGAACAGGGCCTGCTGGCGGTCGGTGCTGGTGATGATCCAGGTCAGGTAGACGGCGATGCCGTGCATCGAGTCCCAGAGTGCGTGCAACAGGGCCACGCCCAGATAACCGACGATCAGGGTGCCGGTCAGCCGGAAACCGCCGGTCGTCGAGACTGCGCCGGGCGGTGTGGAGTTGCCTGATGCGGTGCCCGCGAATGGGATGCCGGCGCTCGCCCCAGCCGTGCTCCTCGATGCCGCGCTCGGCTCGGGCGCGTTTCTCGATGCCGCGCTCGGCTCGGGCGCGTTTCTCGATGCGGCGCCTCGGGCGGCGGTGGCGAAGAGCAGGCCGCCGAGGATCGCCGTCCACAGGCCGTGACCGAACGGGGCGAGCAGCCCGCGCAGGATCTCGGTCTCGACCAGCGCCCGCAGCGAGAGGCCGTCCACGGTGATCAGCGCGTTGAGCGCGTAGCCGGCCGACTCGAAGGCGGCGAAGCCGAACCCGACGGTGGCGCCGAGGACCACGCCGCTGCGGATCGACTTGCCGGCCAGATGACGGGTGAGCAGCCACAGCGCGACCAGCTTGACGGCCTCCTCGATCAGGCCGACGCCGGCGAACATCCAGACCGAGGGATGAAGGAGGTACGACTCCAGGACGGACGCGCCCAGCACGCCGAGGATGCCGCCGACAACGAACAGGCGGAACAGCGCCTCGACCGTGATGACCTCGTCGCGATGCCCGTAGGCCCAGGCCACGAAGGTGACCGGGACGAGGAAGCTGCCGAGCAGCACGAGGGTCGGCACGAGGTTCGCGTTGGCCGTGGCGAACGTGACCGCGACCGTCGCCAGCCACAGCAGCAGGCCCGTGATCAGGATGACCGCCCAGGCCGGTCGCCCGCGCCTGGACACCACCGGCGCCGCCGCGGCAGCGGATGTCGAGAAGGTCATGCCGCCAGGCTGGCCCATCCCGCCGGCAGCAACCTCCCCCGGAAAAGGTGAAGTCTCGTCCATCCTCGACACCCACAGCCGAACACGCCGCTACGCCGACCGGCGCCCATAGGACGCGGGGCGGGCCGAGTGGGTGGGCCCTGCCGAGTGGGTGGGCCCTGCCGAGTGGGTGGGCCCTGCCGAATGGGTGGCGCCGGGGCGGTCCAGCGGGCCGGGCTGGTCGGGGAGGGTTGATGAGTGACGGGTTTCGATGCGGTGGGGGGTGCGTCGGAGGGGGCGGTGGATGGAAGGGGTGGGGTGACAGGCCGGCCCGTTCTGGGTGAGGGTGGGGGTGGGAGCGTTTCCAAGCGTGATGGGGGTCTCTCGATCACGGGTCAGGAAATGTCTTTGTCACACCGTTGACATGTGCGCGTGAGCGGGCCTAGCGTCACCGGAAAGTCCCGTCGTCGAAGCGCTTCGACGAGGTGAGTTGATTTTAAGGTGACGCGGAAAAACCAGGCCTAACAGATCGGAAGTGAAATGTTCTGGACGCGCGGCACG
>NZ_JBFAOX010000059.1:0-11158 GCF_040675435.1 Actinoplanes sp. NPDC049598
CCGCTCTGACCCCGCCGCCCCGCTCCGACCCCGCCGCGCCGCGCCGCTCTGACCCCGCCGCCCCGCTCCGACCCCGCCGCGCCGCGCCGCTCTGACGCCCCGCCGCGCCGCTTGCTGTCCCCGCCCCACCGGGCCGCTTCGATGCCCCCGCCCACCCACCGCTCTGACGCCCCGCCACCCCCGCCGTCAGGGGGCGCGCTGCTCGCGGGAAGCGGCGGGGCCGGATAGGGTTTGGATCATGGGTGTGGTTGCCGAACTCGTTCTTGTCCGGCACGGGCAGAGCCTGGCCAACGTCGCTTTCCCCGCCGCCGACGCCGAGGGGCTGCTGGAGGCGGAGATCAGCGGCCGTGACGCCGAGGTCCCGCTGACCGAGCTGGGCCGGCAGCAGGCCGCCGCCCTCGGGCAGTGGCTGGGCCAACTGCCCGAGACCGATCGTCCCCAGGTGGTCATCACGTCGCCGTACCTGCGGGCGAGGGAAACGTGGCGGCTGGCGGCGGAGGCGGCCGGGGTCGAGCTGCCCGCGCCGAGCACCGATGACCGGCTGGTCGACCGGCTGATGGGCGATCTCGAGATGACGACCCGTGCCGCCGTCGCCCAGCGCTACCCGGACGAGGCGCAGCGCCGGGCCGACGCCGGCGAGTACCGCTACACGCCGCCGAACGGCGAGTCGTTCGCCGACATCGAGGTGCGGCTCGGCGCCTTCCTCGACGACCTCAACCGCGACCACGCCGGCGAGCGCGTCATCGTGGTCGCCCACGACGCGGTCGTGCTGATGATGCGGGCCGTCGTCGAGAAGCTCGACTGGGATCAGGTGGTCGCCGCCGAGCGGGCCGCGGGGAACGTGCGCAACGCGTCGCTCTCCCGCTTTGCCGAGGTCGACGGCCGGCTGGAGCTGGCCTACTACAACTCGGTGGACCATCTGCCGCAGGGCTGAGACCAGCCGAACGGTGGTTGTCACGCCCTCGCCGGACCGTCATGATCTTCGACCGTGCTGGCCCACTCGCTCGTCGCGGTCCTGGTTCTCGCGCTGCTGGCCGACGTGGTCATCAATACGCTGCGCCCGGGCCGGGCCATGCGCCAGATCGAGGCCAAGGGCCGGATCTGGTTCTACCGCCGCTTCGTGCTGGGCGGCTGGCTGCTGGCCGTCTTCGCGCTGCTCCCGGTGGTGGAGAGCGACGACCTGACGCTCACCGACCTCGGCCTGACCCTCTCGGGCGGCGGCGTCGCCGGCCGGGTGCTGCCGGGGGTCGTGGTCATAGCGTGGGGGCTCACAGCCTTCGTCCTGGCCGTCTTCGTGCGCAGCGGCCGACAGACCCGCGAGCACGTGCTGGCGGGTGGAAGCACGCCGGCGCGGGACCGTTCCGCCCCGATGTATCCGCGCACGCCCCGCGAACGCCGTCTCGCCCTGGCCGTCGCGGTGACCGCCGGCGTCACCGAGGAGGTCGTCCACCGCGGCCTCCTGATCGCGGCCGGGGTCGTGCTCTTCGACCTGCCGATCGTGGTGGCCGCCCTGATCAGCATCGCGCTCTTCGCCGGGATGCACCTCTACCAGGGCGCCCAGGGCGTCTACGGCGCCGCCATGCTCGGCCTGATCTTCACGGGTGTCACGGCACTGTCGGGCAGCCTCCTGCCCGCAATGATCATCCACGTCACCATCGACGTGATCGCCCTTCTGCTGGTCCCGCCATCCGACGGCGCGGCCCAAGGCGACCCGGTCCAACCCACCGCGGCACAGCCCGACCCGGCTCAGACCGCGACGGCGATAGGAAACCACGCGCCAAAGGACGAAACGGCGGGAGCGGGACAAGGACCGGCCGGCGCGCCCACAGCACACCGCGTGACCATCCCGGTCGTTCCGGGACCCCCACCCCCAGCCGCGACGCTCCCCACGCTTCGGCGATCAGCCCCGCACGGCTGACCGACCCCGCACGGCGACCAGCACCGCACGGCGACCAGCACCGCACGGCGACCGGCAGCCGGGCGGCGACCGGCAGCCGGGCGGCGGACCGGCTCAGTCGTTGTCGATGAAGCCCCGCAGCTCGTCCAGCACGGCCCGATCGCCGTCGACGCGCAGATCGTCGAACGAGATGCGCTTGTAGAGGGCCAGAACGAGGTCGCTGGCCGTACCGTGCACGGTTGCCACCGGCTCCCCGGCCGCCGGCGGGTCGAGGCGTACCCCCGCCGGTGAAAGATCGACGACGCGGACCGGTCCCTCGGTCGCCGCGAACGCGATGCGCGCCGGCCGGTGGGGCCACTCCCCCGTCGAGGCGAGCCCGACCGAGAGGAACTCGGCCACCCCGTCGACCGCGATCGCGGCCGGCAGCGGCTCGGCCTTGCCGATGGTCTCCTGCGCGTCGAAGGCGTGCACCGCCGCCTCCTGCACCTGGTGGCGGGCCACGGCCCCGGCCGTCAGCGGCGTGCCCGAGGCGGCCCACCACGCCCACACCGGAGTGTCGGCCTGCGCCCCGCGCAGGGCCGAGAGCAGCAGCTCGGTCGACTCGGCCGACCACTCCCCCAGATCGCCGTGCGGCAGCTGGTCGGTGACGTCGTCGTCGCCCGGCGGCCGGGAGGGGTCGGCCATGCTCACTGCGCCGGCCCAGAACCGGTGCACCGCGCCGAGATGCGCGACCAGGTCGGTCAGCGCCCAATCGGGACAGCCCGGCACCCGGGCCTCACGCGAGGGGGCGGCGGCGAGCGCATCGCGCAACGCCGCCGACCGGTCGTCGATGAGGGACAGCAGCTCGGCGTAGGAAGAAGTCATACCCGGCTTTCTACCAGCCGGGTGCGACAGTTTTTCAGACGTTGAAGCCGAGAGCCCGCAGCTGCTCGCGCCCGTCGTCGGTGATCTTGTCCGGGCCCCACGGCGGCAGCCACACCCAGTTGATCCGGAAGTCCGAGACCAGGCCGCCACCGGGGCCGGCCATCAGCGCCGTCCGGGTCTGGTCCTCGATCACGTCGGTCAGCGGGCAGGCCGCCGACGTCAGCGTCATGTCCAGCGTGGCCACGTTCTCGTCGTCCACGTGCGTGCCGTAGACCAGGCCGAGGTCGACGACGTTGATCCCGAGCTCGGGGTCGACGACGTCCTTCATGGCTTCTTCGATATCGGCGATAGACGCCTTGGCTACGTCAGTCATGCCTTCACCTCCGGGGCAGCGCCCACATCCACACCGGCGCGTGCCGCGGCGTCCTTGAACGCCATCCACGGCAGCAGCGCACACTTGACCCGGGCCGGGAACTTCGCCACTCCGGCGAAGGCCACCGCGTCCCCCAGCACGTCCTCGTCGGGCTCGACCTGGCCGCGCCCCTGCATCAGCTCCACGAACGCCTCGTGAATTCCCGCGATGTCGCGAGAATCGCGACCCTGCAACAACTCGTGCAGCACCGACGCGGAGGCCTGGCTGATCGAACAACCGAGACCGTCATAGGAGATATCCGAGAAGTCGGATAGAACTCGTACGGTGATCTCGTCCCCGCAGGTCGGATTGACGTGATGCGCCTCCCCGTCGAAGGGGTCGCGCAGCCCACGACCGTGCGGGTGCTTGTAGTGATCGAGGATGATCTCCTGGTAGAGCCCGTCCAGCATCATGCGAACACCTTCCGCACCTGGTCGAGGCCGCGGGCGAGCGCGTCGATCTCGTCCGTGGTCGTGTAGAGGTAGAACGACGCCCGGGTCATGGCCGGCACGCCGAAGCGGGCGCACACCGGCTTGGCGCAATGATGCCCCACGCGAACCTCGACACCCAGCGCGTCGAGCACCTGGCCGACGTCGTGCGGGTGGACACCCTCGACGTCGAAGGAGAGCGTGCCCCCGCGGCCTTCCGGGGTGGCCGGGCCGAAGAGGCGCACGAATGGCACGTCGGCCAGCACCTTCAGGGCGTACGCGGTGATCTCCTGCTCGTGGCGGTGGACGGCGTCCATGCCGAGCGCGTTCAGGTAGTCGACCGCGGCGCCGAGCCCGATGGCCTCGGCGATCGGCGGGGTGCCGGCCTCGAAGCGCGCGGGCGGCGGAGCGTACGTGGTCCGGGCCATCGTGACCGTCTCGATCATCGAGCCGCCGGCCAGGAACGGCGGCATCGCCGCCAGCAGGTCGTACCGCCCCCAGAGCACGCCGATGCCGGTCGGGCCGAGCATCTTGTGGCCGGTGAAGGCGATGAAGTCGGCGCCGAGCGTCCGCACGTCGACCGGCAGGTGCGGCACCGACTGCGAGGCGTCGAGCATGACCAGAGCGCCGACCTCACGGGCCCGCTCGACGATCCGCGCGAGGTCGTTGATCGTGCCCAGCGTGTTCGACATGTGCACGAGCGAGACGATCTTCGTACGCTCGTTGACCAGCGACTCCAGTTCCGACTCGTCGAGCCGGCCGTCGTCGGTCACGCCGAACCAGCGCAGCGTGGCGCCGGTGCGCTCGCACAGCAGCTGCCACGGGACGATGTTCGAGTGGTGCTCCATCTCGGAGATCACCACCTCGTCGCCCGCTTTGAGACCCAGGTGCTGCCCGAGCGAGTGCGCGACCAGGTTGATCGCCTCGGTCGAGTTCTTGGTGAAGACGATCTCGTCGGGGTTGGTCGCGCCGACGAACGCCGCGATCTTGCCGCGGGCGTCCTCGTACGCCGACGTGGCCTCGGTGCCGAGCGTGTGCACGGAGCGGGAGACGTTGCCGTTGTGCCGCTCGTTGTGCTCGCGCATGACCTCGAGCACCTGCCGTGGTTTCTGCGAGGTGTTGGCGCTGTCCAGATAAACCAGCGGATGGCCGTTGACCTCACGGGACAGGATCGGGAAATCGGCTCGGACCCGGGCCACGTCGAACGTCATCGTTCTTCTCCTAAAGCAAGGCTCAGACGCGGGTGCCGACGTAGCGCTCGTAGCCCTCGGCTTCCAGCTGCTCGGCCAGCTCGGGGCCGCCCTCCTGGACGATCTTGCCGGCCACGAAGACGTGCACGAAGTCCGGCTTGATGTAGCGCAGGATGCGGGTGTAGTGGGTGATCAGCAGCAGGCCGGTCTCGCCGGTCTCGCGGACCCGGTTGACGCCCTCGCTGACGATGCGCAGCGCGTCGATGTCGAGGCCGGAGTCGGTCTCGTCGAGGATCGCCATCTTCGGCTTGAGCAGCTCGAGCTGCATGATCTCGTGCCGCTTCTTCTCACCGCCGGAGAAGCCCTCGTTGACGTTGCGCTGGGCGAACGCCGGGTCCATCTGCAGCTTCTCCATGGCCCCACGCAGCTCGCCGGCCCAGGTGCGCAGCTTCGGCGCCTCGCCGTCGATCGCGGTCTTGGCCGTACGCAGGAAGTTGGCCACCGAGACGCCGGGGACCTCGACCGGGTACTGCATGGCCAGGAACAGGCCGGCCCGGGCGCGCTCGTCGACGGTCATGTCCAGCACGTTGTCACCGTCGAGGGTCACCGTGCCGCCGGTGATCTCGTACTTGGGGTGGCCCGCGATGGAGTAGGCCAGCGTCGACTTGCCCGAGCCGTTCGGACCCATGATGGCGTGGGTCTCGCCCGACTTCACGGTGAGGTCGACCCCGGCCAGAATCGGCTTCAGCTCGCCCTCGGGCAGCTTGACCGACACCTGCAGGTCGCGGATCTCCAGGGTGCTCACGGGTTTACTCCATTGCTCGGGATAGTCGATACATAGATGTCGCCGTCACGGATCTCGACGGGGAAGGTCGCCACCGGTTCGAAGGCGGGCGGGCCGCTCGGCTCGCCGGTGCGCAGGTCGAAGCGCGAGCCGTGCAGCCAGCACTCGAGGGTGCACCCGTCGACCTCACCCTCGGAGAGGGCCACCGAGGCGTGGCTGCACTCGTCGCGTACGGCATAGAAGTTGTCGTCGTCGGCGTGCACGATCGCGATCTCGACGTCGGCCACCTCGACCGAGATCACCTCGCCCTTCGCGACGTCGGCGGCCGAGCCGACCATTTCGAAACTCACGCGCCGGCCTCGGCCAGCCGCGCCTCGATCACGTCACCCAGGCGCTCGCGCAGCCCCTCGGAGGGGATCTTGTTGATCAGCTCGGCGAAGAAGCCGCGGACCACGAGCTTGCGCGCCTCGTTCTCCGGGATGCCGCGGGCCATCAGGTAGAACAGCTGCTCCTCGTCGAAGCGGCCGGTCGCGCTGGCGTGCCCGGCGCCGACGATCTCACCGGTCTCGATCTCGAGGTTCGGTACGGAGTCGGCCCGCGCCCCGTCCGTGAGGATCAGGTTCCGGTTGATCTCGTACGTGTCGGTGCCGGTGGCCGCCGCCCGGATCAGCACGTCGCCGACCCAGACGGTGTGCGCCGAGGCGCCCTGCAGCGCGCCGCGGTAACCGACGTAGCTACGGCAGTCCGGCACCGCGTGGTCGACGAGCTGCCGGTGCTCGAAGTGCTGACCGGCGTCGGCGAAGTAGAGGCCCCAGAGCTCGGCGTCGCCACCCCGCCCCGCGTACTCCACGCTGGTGAACTGCCGGACCAGGGCGCCACCGAGGGCGACCTGCACGTGCTGGACCCGGGCGTCCTTGCCGACCCGGAACTTCACGTGCTGGGCCTGCACCGCGCCGGCGTCCCACTCGGCCAGCGTGACGAAGGTCAGCTGCGCGCTGTCGCCGATCACGACCTCGATGTTGTCGGCCAGGGTGACCGACCCGGTCTGCTCCAGGATCAGGGTCAGCTTGGAGAAAGCGCCGACCTTCACGACCGTACGGGCCGCCGCCGCGTCCCCGCCCTTGCCGGCGATCCGCAGGTGGACCGGGTCGGCGAGCTCGGTCTCGGTGGCGACGTCGATCTGCGTGACGTGCGCCGCCGAGCCGTAAGCGAGGGCGCTGACCCGGTCGAACGGGGTCAGGATGGCGTCCGCCGTCGGCACCTCGCGCACGGAGACGCCGACCGGCAGATCGCCGTGCTCGACCGCGGGCGCCACGCCGGTCAGCGACGTCGCCTTGATCAGGTCGCCAAGACGCTTGATCGGGGTGAAACGCCAGTCCTCCTCCAGGCCGGTGACGGCCGGGAAGTCGTTGACGTCGAAGGAACGCAGCACCTGCGACTTGGTGCTCGGCGGGGCGAGGGCCTCGGTGGTCATCTTTTCCATTTCCTCGTGGGGTTGGGCGGTCAGCCGACCGCGCCCTCCATCTGCAGCTCGATCAGGCGGTTCAGCTCCAGCGCGTACTCCATCGGGAGCTCCTTGGCGATCGGCTCGATGAAGCCGCGCACGATCATCGCCATCGCCTCGTCCTCGGTCAGACCACGGCTCATCAGGTAGAAGAGCTGGTCCTCGGAGACCTTGGAGACGGTCGCCTCGTGCCCCATCGCCACGTCGTCCTCGCGGATGTCGACGTAAGGGTAGGTGTCCGAGCGGGAGACGGTGTCGACCAGGAGTGCGTCGCACTTGACCGTGCTCTTGGAGCTCGAGGAACCCTCGAGGACCTGGACCAGGCCGCGGTACGAGGTACGGCCGCCGCCCCGCGCGATCGACTTCGAGATGATCGTCGAGGAGGTGTGCGGCGCCGCGTGCACCATCTTGGCGCCCGAGTCCTGGTGCTGGCCCTCGCCGGCCATGGCGATCGACAGGACCTCGCCCTTGGCGTGGGCGCCGGTCATGTAGACGGCCGGGTACTTCATCGTCACCTTGGAGCCGATGTTGCCGTCGACCCACTCCATGGTCGCGCCCTCTTCGCAGGTGGCGCGCTTGGTGACCAGGTTGTAGACGTTGTTCGACCAGTTCTGGATGGTCGTGTACCGCACCCGGGCGTTCTTCTTGACGACGATCTCGACGACCGCGGAGTGCAGCGAGTCGGACGAGTAGATCGGCGCCGTGCAGCCCTCGACGTAGTGCACGTACGAGCCCTCGTCGGCGATGATCAGCGTCCGCTCGAACTGGCCCATGTTCTCGGTGTTGATCCGGAAGTAGGCCTGCAGCGGGATGTCGACGTGCACGCCCTTCGGCACGTAGATGAAGGAGCCACCCGACCACACCGACGTGTTCAGCGCGGCGAACTTGTTGTCGCCGACCGGGATGACGGTGCCGAAGTACTCCTGGAAGAGCTCCGGGTGCTCCTTGAGCGCGGTGTCGGTGTCGAGGAACAGGACGCCCTGCTCCTCGAGGTCCTCACGGATCGCGTGGTAGACGACCTCGGACTCGTACTGCGCGGCGACACCGGCCACGAGGCGCTGCTTCTCCGCCTCCGGGATGCCGAGCTTGTCGTACGTGGCCTTGATGTCCTCGGGCAGCTCTTCCCAGCTCGCGGCCTGCTTCTCGGTCGAGCGCACGAAGTACTTGATGTTCTGGAAGTCGATCCCGGTGAGGTCCGCGCCCCAGTTCGGCATGGGCTTGCGGTCGAACAGGCGCAGGCCCTTGAGCCGGAGGTTGAGCATCCACTCGGGCTCGTTCTTCTTGGCGGAGATGTCGCGCACCACGGCCTCGGACAGGCCACGCTGCGCCGCGGCGCCGGCGATGTCCGAGTCGGCCCAGCCGTACTCGTACTTGCCGAGGGCGGCGAGGTGCTCTTCCTGAGTAGCGATCTGGTCGGTCATGTATCTGTCCTAACCGTGGTTGCGTCGGTTACACGTGTAGCGCGTGCGGGTGCCGGGATGTGCGTGGTGCACACCCCGTCGCCGTGCGCGATGGTGGCGAGGCGCTGCACGTGGGTGCCGATGAGGCGCGAGATGACCTCGGTCTCGGCGTCGCACAGCTGAGGGAACTCGGCAGCCACGTGGGCCACCGGGCAGGAGTGCTGGCACAGCTGGCCGCCGGACGCGATCGTGGTCGCGTTGGCAGCGTAGCCCTCCGCGGTGAGCGCTTCGGCGAGCGCCTCCGCCCGGGCGATCGGGTCGTCGCCGGCCTCCTGCAAGGCGGCCTTGCAGCGCTGCTCGAGCGCGACGACCTGGGTCGCGGCGAAGGCGGAGACCGCCTCGGTGCCGTGATGATCGGCGATCCAGCGCAGCGCGGCCGTCGCTATACCGTCGTAGAAATGCGGGTTGAGGCCCTCGCGGGCGGCCGCGGTGAGCGCGAACGCCTTGGCCGGGCGGCCCCGCCCGCGCGGCCGGTTGGCGCGGACCTCACGGGTCTCGACCAGGCGGTCGGCGAGCATCGCGTCGAGGTGCTTGCGGATGGCGGCCGGGCTCAGCCCGAGCTCGGCGCCCAGCTCGGCCGCGGTGGCCGAACCCCGCTCCAGCAGCAGCTGGGCGACCCGGTCACGGGTGCGGCCGTCCGACGCGCTGGCCGACGCCAGTGCCCCGCTCCGGTTCAGCACCTCGTATTTCACTACGGCAACGTTACGTATTTCGTCACGAGCCTGCAAACCGACCCCCCGGTGATATGTCCCACCGCCTCCCGGGAAGGCCGAGGTTTGGACGTCGGTACGATGCGAGAGGTGAGGTTCCTTCCGCTGCGCCCGCTGGCCCTGGCGTCCCTGATCGCCAACATCGCGCTGATCGTCACCGGCGCGGCGGTCCGTCTCACCGGCTCCGGCCTCGGCTGCCCGACCTGGCCCCGGTGCACCGACGCGTCGTACACGACGACCGCCGAGATGGGGGTCCACGGCGTCATCGAGTTCGGCAACCGGATGCTCACGTTCGTCCTCGCCGCCCTCGCGATCGCCTGCGTGGTGGCCGCCCTCCTGGAGAAGCCGCGCCGCCGCTCCACGCTGTGGCTGAGCATCGCGGTCCTGGCCGGCATCCCCGGCCAGGGCGTGGTCGGCGGCATCACCGTGCTCACCGACCTCAACCCGTGGGTGGTCGGCCTGCACTTCCTGCTCTCGATCGCGCTGATCGCGCTGGCCTACTTCCTCTGGAAGAGGACGTACGAGGGTGACGGCCGCCCGGTCGACCTGGTCCCCCGCCCGATCCGGCAGCTGGCGACGGTCCTGACCGCGGTCAGCGTGGCCGTGATCGCGATGGGCGTCGTGGTGACCGGCAGCGGCCCGCACGCGGGCGACGAGGACGCCAAGCGCAACGGGCTCGACCCGGCCACGGTCTCCCAGGCCCACGCCGACGTGGTCTTCCTGTTCATCGGCCTGACCGTCGCCATGGTCTTCGCCCTGCGCGCGGTGAAGGCGCCCCGAGCGGCCCACCGGGCCGCCCTGACGCTGCTGGCCATCGTGCTCGGCCAGGGCATCATCGGTTTCGTCCAGTACTTCACCCACCTGCCGGTGATCCTGGTCGGCGCCCACATGCTCGGCGCGGGCCTGGTCTGGACCGGCACGCTGTCGGTCTGGTGGTCGCTGCGCGAGCGGCCGGCCCTGGAGCCGGCCCCCACGTCCCCGGCCCCCACCTCGACCTCGACCGACGCCACCCCAGCCGAGGAGCCGGTCGCGGCCCAGCGCTGACCGCACCACCTCCCCAGCGCCGCCGCCGACACCGCCCTTGACCCCAGGGCCGCCACTCCCCGCTCCGCAACGCCACGCCTGGCCCGGGGGCTGTCACCCCTCCGCTCCGCAACGCCACGCCTGGCCCGAGGCCGCCACCCCTCCGCCCCGCAACGCCACGCCCGGCCCGGAGCCGCCACCCCTCCGCCCCGCAACGCCACGCCCGGCCCGGAGCCGCCACCCCTCCGCCCCGCAACGCCACGCCCGGCCCGAGGCCGCCACCCCTCTGCAACGCCGCGCCTCTTCCCGAGGGTGGCGTTGTTTCACCCGGGCATCGTCATCGGCTTTGCGCGAGACACACGAAACGCTCTGACCTGCGCCGCCGGAAACCTGCCCTGTGGACAACCGCGTGTCGTCCACAGGCGGCGAATTCATGCCGTCGTTGATCGCCGTGCTCCGGCAGGCTTTCCGGCATGCCACACACGAGCCCCAGCAGCTCCACAGTTCACAGCAGCACCGTCCGCACGCCACTCCTGGAGCGACCCGCGCGCCGCGGCCGTTCGCCGACCGGGATTGATCCGGTGACGGCCGCAAGCACGCCCGCTGGGCGATCCATCAGCGCGGTCGGCGCTCCCCCGAGCCGGCCCGCGCTGGGCCCGCCCGGCGGCCCGCACCCGGGAAGGGGGTGGTGAGCCAGGCAGGATCCGCTGTCGAGAGCTGAGGCGGTCGCCTTCTCCCGGGGCGGCCGCCGACAAACCGCGCCCTAAACCGGCGCGCGCCCACCCGGCGCACACCGCGCCGGGGCCGCGCAGGCGCGGGGCGGGCAGGCGCGGGGCGCGCAGGCGCGGGGCGCGCAGGCGCGGGGCGCGCAGGCGCGGGGCGCGCA
>NZ_JBFAOX010000060.1:0-8803 GCF_040675435.1 Actinoplanes sp. NPDC049598
CAAGTCGCGGAGATCGTTGGTGGCCTGCTGGGCCTGCTCGAGCGCCTCGGCGACGCGATCGGCGCCGGCTGACAGGTCGCCTTCGGCGAGAGCCCGCCGGGCCAATTTCAAGGTGATGACGGTGTGGACGAGGCGTTGCTGGGCGCCGTCGTGCACGTCGCGCTGGAGCCGGCGGCGGGTCTCGTCGGCCGTCGACAGGACCCGGGCGCGGGAGGCCAGCAACTGGGCCCGGCTGGCCGCGTTGCTGACCGCGGTGCCGGCGAGGTTGGCGAATCGTTGCAGACGTTCCTCGACGCCGGGTGGCAGCGGCCCGGCGGCCGAGGTGGCGGTGAGCATTCCCCACACCCGGTTCTCCACCACGATCGGCGCCGCGACCGCGGCCGCGAGACCGAAGCGGCGGGCCAGCGCGGCGTCGGGTTCCGCCCGGTAGTCGTCCACGCGTGCGGCGGTCGCCGCACGCCGGACGCGATCCGGCAAGGATCCGGGCTCGTACGCGATGCGGGTTCCGGGTGGCGCGGGTCCCCCGCTGCGGCTGATCACGATCAGCGCCGCGTCCTGCTCGTAGCGCACCAGCGTCATCGGCCGGCCGTCGAGAAGCTGCTGCGCCTCGGCCGCGACGGCCGTGAAGACCAGGTCGGAGGGCCCGCCGTCGGCGACCAGTTCCGCGACCCGCAGCAGGGCCGCCTGCTCGTCGGCCAGCGCGCGCACATCGGCCCGGGCCTGGGAACTGGCGATGGCCGTACCGGCCAGCTCCGCGAAACGCGCGAGCTTCTCCTCGATCTGCGCCGGCAGGACAACACGCCCCGCCGCCACCAGCACGCCCCACAACCGGTCCTCGGCGAAGATCGGCGCGGCCGCGCTGGACGAGAACCCCCGCCCCGCCGCCAGCCGCGGCCATGCGCCGGACATGCCGGGCAACCGGTCCGCGCGGGCCGGTCGCCCGGTCCGCCACACCCGCTGCGTGGCGCCGTCGCCCGCAGCCGGGGCACGCATACCCACCTCGACCCCGTCCGGCGGATCATGAATTGCGACGACCTGCGTGGCCCCGTCGGACTCGAAACGCAACAGCGTCGTGAACGCCACGCCGACCAGACCCGCCGCCTCGGCAACCACCGCCTCCAACACCTCACCGGGCGCCGCATCATGTGCCACCAGCCCCGCCACCCGCTGCAGCGCGGCGGCGAGCCGTTCAAGGTCCTCGCTGTTCAGTGCATCGGCCATCGCCGAGGGCCCCCTCGACCTGTGCCGGGCTCAGACACAACCCATCGTCCGCCGCGACAGCAGCGCCGGTCCAGCGTCGATCGACTGCGACCTGCGCCCGAACGACTGCAATCGTCACCCGCCGATCAGCGAAACGGTGCCCGAGGCGGGCGCGGCGACGATGGACGGGCAGGTCGGTGTGGGGGCATGCTGTCCGCATCGGCACTCGTAGCTCCGCCCCCGGCACGACGGCGACCACTGTGCCCAATTCCGGCCGTGACGGCCTTTTCGGTCGTGACGACGAGCTGCGCCTCATCACTGAGCTGATCGAGGGCGGCGCCGAGTCCGGTGGAGGGCTGCTCCTGCGGGGTGACGCCGGCATCGGCAAGTCCTCGCTGCTCATCGCCGCTGTCACCGTCAGCACCTCGATGGGGCGGGAGGTGCTGCGGACCACCGGTGTCGAGGCGGAGGCCGAACTGCCGTTCGCCGGGTTGCATCAGCTGCTGCGCCCACTGATGGCGGCCGTCGATCACCTGCCGATCACCCAGCGCCGGGCGCTGCTGACCGCGTTCGGCGCCGACGACGGCCCGCCACCCGAGCCGTTCATGATCGCGCTGGCCGCGCTGAACCTGATCACCGAGGCGGCCGGGCGCCGCCCGGTGGTCATCGTGGCCGACGACGTGCACTGGCTGGATCGCTCGACCCACGAGGTGCTGGCCTTCGTGATCCGACGGATCAGCGCCGACCCGGTGGTGCTCGTCGGCGCGATCCGGACGGGGCACGACGGGCCGTTGCTGCACGCCGGCGCGCCGCTGATCGAGCTTTCCGGCCTGCCCGACGCGGCCGCCCGGCAACTCGTCGCGGTCACGGCCGCCGATCTGCCGCCGGCCGGCCGGGAACGCATCGTGCGCGAAGGTCTCGGCAACCCGCTCGCGCTGGTCGAGCTGCCGATCGCGTGGCGGGCGATAGCCGATCCCAGCACCGGGCCGCCCCGCCACCTCCCGTTGACGGCCCGGCTGGAGCGCGCCTTCGGTGGCCGGCTGGCGGCGCTGCCGCGCCTCACCCGGGACGCGCTCCTGGTCGCCGCGGTCGACCAGAGCGAGGACCTGGCGGAGATCCTGGCCGCCACGTCGCTGCTGGCCGGGGCCGAGGTCACCACGCATGCCTGGACCCCCGCGGTCGAGGCGGGCCTGGTCCGTCTCGACGAGAGCCGGGTGACGTTCCGGCATCCGCTGGTCCGGTCGGGCATCGTGCAGGCCGAAACGCTGCCGCGCCGGCAGGCGGCCAACGCGGCGCTGGCCGCCGTGCTCGACGGCGAACCGTACCGGCGTAGCTGGCATCGGGCACAGTCGATCGTCGGGCCGGACGACGAGGTCGCCGACGACCTCGAGGCCACGCACCGCATCCCGTTGTCCCGAGGCGCGGTGGCCGCCGCCATCTGGTCCCTGCAGCGTTCGGCCCAGCTCACCACCGACGAGGCCACGCGCGGGCACCGGCTGCTGCTGGCGGCCGAGCACGCGTTCGGCGCGGGCCGGGCCGACCTGGTCGAGCGGCTGGTCGCCGAGGCCGGCGGCTGCGCCTTGTCCGCCCTGGACAGGGCTCGCCTGGAGTGGCTGCGGGAGATCCTGAACGACGGCGTGCCGGGCGACGCCCGGCGGATCCTAGAGCTGTGTGACCTCGCCCGGCGGTGTGAGCGGACCGGTGACCGGGAGCTGGCCCTCAAGCTGCTGCACGGCGCTGCGCTGCGGGCCTGGTGGGCGCCGGCCGGCCGGGCCGCCCAGGACGCCGTCGTGGCGACGGCGAACGGCCTGCCCGGAGTGGGCGACAACCCCTGGTACCTCGCTGCCATCGCCGTCGCTCATCCCACCCAGGAGGGGCCGGCCGCCGCCGCCGCACTCGCCCGCGTCGTACCGGACGAGGTCACCGATCCGTACGCGCTGTTCCTGTACGGCATGGCCGCCCACGCCATCGGTCACTCGGAGTCAGCGGTCGCCTTCCTGGGCCGGGCCGAACGGCGGCTGCGTGACTCGGGCCGGCTGGGCCTGCTTTCCCAGGTGCTCACCATGCAGGTGATGGACCGGATGGAACTGGGCGACTGGGAACAGGCGAGGACGGCCGTCGAGGAGGCGCGGCATCTGGCCGCCGACACCGGCCAGGCGATCTGGGACACCGGCTCCCTGGTGAACAACGCCATGGTCCTCAGTCTCAGCGGCGACCTCGACCAAGCCCGGTCCATGGCGGACCGGGTCGAACAGGCGGCCGGCTCGCGACGGCTGAACAACCTTCTGGCCTGTGCCCGGCTTGCCCGTGGTTTCTGCGACTTACGCAGCGGCCGGCCCGCCGACGCGTACGGCCACTTCCGTCGCATGTTCGATCCCGCCGAGCCGGCCTTTCACGAGTCCGAACGGATCCACGCCGTGGCGCCGCTGGCCGAGGCCGCCCGCGGCGCGGGACTCGAGGAGGAGGCCCGCCTTGTCCTGGCCGGTTTCGAGGGGGTGGCCCGGCACGTGCCGGTACCCGCTCTGCACATCCACTTGGAGTACGCCCGGGCTGTGCTCGCTCCGGACGAGGACGCGGCCGAACCGCTGTTCAAGGCGGCCCTGTCCCGCGATCTCACCGGCTGGCCGTGGCACCGCGCCCGGCTCGAGCTCGCGTACGGCTCCTGGTTGCGCCGGCGACGCCGGACGACCGCGTCTCGAAGTCCGCTGCGGACCGCCCGTGCCGTCTTCGAGCGCATCGGTGCGACCTCCTGGGCCGACCAGGCCGCCTCCGAGCTCCGTGCCGCCGGGGAACGTCCCGCCGTCACCGGACAGCCCGGCCGCGACCTTCTGACCGCCCAGGAGCTGCAGGTCGCCCGTCTCGCCGCGGCCGGTCTGTCCAACCGGGAGATCGGCCAGCAGCTCTACCTCTCACCGCGTACCGTCGGCTCGATCCTGTACCGCCTGTTCCCGAAACTCGGCATCTCCTCCCGCACCCAACTGGCGACGAGGCTGGGCGCCGCGACGCCTCGATGACGGCCGCGACCGGCTTCGCTGCGGGATCTGATCGCCACGGCGTTGGTAGCGTGGGCGAAATGATCGGGGGCGCTGAGCACGACGACGAGGAGCTGGAACTCTTCGGCCGCGGCCGGGAGCAGAGCCTGGTGCGGAACCTCCTGGAAAGCTGTCTGCGGTCGAACGGCTCCACCATGGTGCTGCGCGGGGCCGCCGGGATCGGCAAATCGGCCGTCCTGCGTCTGGCCGGGGCTCAGGCCCGGCAACAAGGGATGTCCGTGCTCACGGTGACCATGGTGCCGACCGAGACGCACCTGCCGTACGCCGCCGTCGATGAGCTTCTGGGGCGGCTGCCGGCTGAAGCGGGCAGCCTGGGGGAGGCGGCGAGCGGCCCGGAGGGCGACGCCGGCAGCCCGGCCGAGCGGTACCAGTTGGCGCGGGCGGCCCTCAACCGCGTCACCGGGTCCACCGGTGCGGGACGGGTGCTGATCATCGACGATGCGCAATGGCTCGACCGGGAGAGCTGGGACATACTCGCCTTCATCGGCCGGCGCGTGGCCGATGACAGGGTGTGCCTGCTGATGGGACTGCGGGACGGCGAGGAGGCCGAGGCGCTGCTGGCCGGCTCGGGACTGCCGGAGCACCGGCTCGAGCCGTTGCCGGCCGGCGCGGCCCTCGCGCTGCTACGGAGGTCCGCTCCCGGGCTGGCGCCCGAACTGACGCAACGGGTGCTCCGCGAGGCGGCCGGAAACCCGCTGGGCCTGGTCGAACTCGGCGTCGCCGCGAGCCGGTGGGACGGCAGCGACCTGCTGTCCGAGGACCTTCCGCTCACCGAACGGCTGGAACGCACGTACGCGCTGACGATCTCGCGCCTGCCGGCGCTGACCCGCTCCCTTGTTCTGATCGCTGCCCTGGACGAGACCGTGGACCTGGGTGAGGTGCTCGCCGTCGCGCGCCGCCTGCACGGGCCGGCCGTGACCGTCGACGACTTCCAGGCGGCGGTCGCCGCGGGGCTCGTCGTCGCCGACGCGGAGACAGTGCGGTTCCGGCACCCGCTGATCCGCTGGGCCGTCACCCGGTCGGCTCCGGCGGCGGTCCGGCTGGCCACCCACGCCGCCATCGCCGCCGTTCTGGACGGCCAGGAGGCACGGCAGGTCTGGCATCTGGCCGCCGCGACCGTCGACACCGACGCCGAGGTGGCCGACCGGCTGGCCGGCCTGGCCGAGCACGCGGAAACGGCCGGTTCGCTGGGCTCGGCCCTGCGGGCCTGGGAACGTTCGGCACGGTTGACACCCGATGGGCCGCTGCGCGCACGGCGGATGATGCGAGCCGTGCACACCGGGATCGATTTCAGTCAGTTCGCGAAGACGGAGAGCCTCATCGAGGACATCGACGAAGGCCAGCTTGCTCCGGCGGAACGGACCGAACTGGAATACCTGCGGTTGATGTCGACCGGCGTCCAGTGGCCCTACGAGCAGACCTTCGCTCTGCTGGCCGGCCTCGCGGCCCGGCTGAAGGCACAAGGCCGCACCGAGCTGGCCCTTCGGAGTCTGATGACGATGAGTGTCTTGTGCTGGTGGGTCGATCTGAGTACGTCAGCGCGGGATCAGATCGTGCGGATCGTCGAGGAGATGGACCTGCCCGAACTGGACCCTCGTCACGTCGCCCTGATCGCCCTGGTGTCGCCGATCGAGCACGGCCGGGTGTCGCTCGACCGCATCCGCCGCATCCTTCTCTCGCCCACACCGGAAGTCGTGGCGGCGCACCACCTCGGGCTGGCGGCCAGCGGCGTCGGCGATCTGCGGTCCTCGCTCGCCTTCCTCCGGACGGCGCTCGTGTCGATCCGCAGACGAGGGCTGCTGACCCTCCTGCCGCAGGTGCTGGGCTCCCAAGCGCTCGTCGCGGCCCTGCTCGGCGACGTTCAACTCGCCCTGACCTCGGCCGAGGAAGTCCAGCGGACGGCATCGGAGACGAACCAGACGACGTGGTACGTCGAGGGTGTGCTGTTCGCGGCGTTCGCCCGGGCGCTGCGTGGTGACGACGACGACGGCGTGCTGGCGACCGCGGACGAGATCGAGCGGCAGGCTCTGGCGGTGGGGTCCCGGCTCCTGCTGTGCCAGGTCGCCCTGATCCGAGGGGTGGCCAACCTCGCCGCCGGGCGGCCGGCGGCGGCGGTGGACGAGCTCAGCACCCTGTTCGATCCGGCCGACCTGCACTATCACGAGTTCGCGCGGCTGTGGGCCTTGCCGCATCTAGCCGAGGCGGCGTCCCTGTCCGGGCGCTTCGATGAGCTCCGCACGATCGCCGCCGTGTGCGAGCCGATCGCTGAGAAGGCGGGCTGGCCCGTCCTGCGGGCGAACATCGCCTACGCGTCGGCTCTGCTCGCTCCGGACGACGAGGCGGACGCGGCCTATCGCGCCGCCCTGCCCCGGATCTCCGCGGACTTCCCGTTCGAGCGGGCGCGGTTGCAGCTGGCCTACGGCGCCTGGCTGCGCCGCCATCGCCGGGCGGCCGATTCCCGCGGGCAGCTCCGCGCGGCCCGGCAGGTCTTCCAGGCGCTGGGGACCGAGCCGTGGGCCGAACGCGCCCGCCAGGAGCTGCGAGCCTCGGGCGAGCACCCACGCCGGGCGCCGGCCGCGGCCCGGACGCTGACGCCGCAGGAGTTGCAGATCGCCCACCTCGCCGCCTCGGGACTGACCAACCCGGAGATCGCCGAGCAGCTCTTCCTGGCGTCGAGCACGGTGAGCACCCACCTGCATCGCGTCTACGCCAAGCTCGGTGTGACCGGCCGCAAACAGCTCGGCCCGGCTCTGTCCGGCGGTTGAGAGCTCGGGATATACACCATCTGATGTACGCGACGTGCCGGCCCGCGCTGAGAGCGTGTGGCCATGACGGACAGCTTCGGTGATCTTCGGCAGTCGGCCGCCGAACAGGCGGCGTTGCGCCGGGTGGCGACGTTGGTGGCATGCGGGGCGGGCCGGGCTGAGCTCTTCGAGGCGCTGGTGACCGAGGTCGGCCGGCTGATTCCAGGCACCGACGCCGCTCTGGTGCGGCTGTACCGCGACGAGACGGCCACGGTGATCGGCCGCTGGAACAGGTCGACCGGATATCGGAGCATCGGGCTCAACCTCCCGTTCGGGTCCGGCACTCTGGCCCGGATGGTCTGGGACTCCCGCCGGCCGAGCCGGATCACGGCGTACGAGGAGAACGTGTCCGGTTCGCTGGCCGACGAAGTCCGCGGCTGGGGATGGCGGACAGCGGTCGGAGCCCCGGTGATCGTGAACGCGCAAGTGTGGGGTCTTACGGCCGTCGGTTCGACGAACGGCGAGGAACTTCCGCCGGGCACCGAGGATCGACTGGCGGAGTTCACCGAGTTGCTGGCCGGTGCGATCGCCGGCACGCAGGCCCGCGAGGATCTTGAACGGCTCGCCGCCGCCCTGCAGCGGGTCGCCAAGCTCGTCGCGCGCGACGCCGCACCCGGTGAGGTGTTCGAGGCGGTCGTCGCCGAGGCGGCGACCCTGGTCGGGGTGGGGTTCACGACGCTGTTGCGCTTCGAAGAGGGCGGGGCGACCGAGGTCGTGGCGACCCACGATCCGCCGCCCGGAGTAGAGGCGGGGATGCGCGCTCCGGCCGAAGGGGACGGCGCCACCCAGCGCGTCGGGCGGACCGGGCAGCCGGCCCGGACGGACCGGCTGCCCGACATGTCCGGCGTGTGGCCGCGGCTGGCACCCGGCGGCGGATATTCGTCCAGTGCGGCCGCGCCGATCGTGGCCGAGGACCGGCTGTGGGGGGCTCTGGTCGCGGCTGGGCGGGGTGCCCTGCCGCGACGGATCGAGGAGAAGCTCGCGCGTTTCGCGGAGTTGGCCGGTACGGCCATCGCCAGTTCCCAGGCCCGGGCCGATGTGCGGGCGCTGGCCGACGAGCAGGCGGCCCTGCTGCGGATCGCGGAACTGGTCGCCCGGGGTGAACCGTCGGACGTCGTCTTCACGGCGGTCGCCGCCGAGGCTCAACAGCTTCTCGACGGCCGGCCCATGACCCTCGTGCGCTTCGAGGAGGACGCGTGCCTGACGGTGATCAGTCAGAGCGACGGACCCACGCCACCCGGCACCCGGATCGGCTACACCGGCGGCACGCTGCCGGACCAGGTCCGGCGAACGGCGCGGGCTGTCCGGGTGGACGACTTCAGCACGGAACCGAACGCTGCCTTCGCCCACCGGCACGACCTCGCCGCCGGCGTCGCGGCGCCGATCGTGGTGGAGAGCCGGGTGTGGGGAATGCTCACCGCCACCTCGGCCGCCGGGCCGCTGCCACCCGGGATCGAAGGGCGGCTGCAGCGGTTCGCGAATCTGCTGGGCACCGCGGTCAGCAACGCGGCCAGCCGGGCCCAGTTGCTGGCCTCCCGCGCCCGGGTCCTGTCGACGGCCGACGAGACCCGCCGCCGGCTGCAACGCGACGTGCACGACGGCGCCCAGCAACGCCTCGTCCACACCGTCATCACCTTGAAGATGGCCCGGCTGGCCCTGGCCCGGCAGGATTTGCCGGCCGTTGCCGACCACATCGAGGAAGCGCTCAGTCATGCCCAGCGGGCCACCGGCGAGCTCCGGGACATC
>NZ_JBFAOX010000061.1:0-7419 GCF_040675435.1 Actinoplanes sp. NPDC049598
GAAGATCCCGTCGATGGTGTAGGTGCCGTCGGCCGCGGTCGTGGCGGCATAGCCGCCGGCGAAGCCGGAGTCGTGACCGCCGAAGGCGACCGTGATGCCGGCCGCCGGGGCGCCGGTGTCCTGGTCGGTGACGACGCCGGTCAGGGTGCCCTTCGGCGAGTTCGCCGCGGGTGGCAAGGAGAAGTCCTCCGCCGGCTGGGTGTCACCGCCGCCGCTGGTGGCGGCGAAGTACCCCATGCCCCGCCGGGCGAAGACCTTCCAGGCGGCCGCGCTGTTCCGGCCGCCGAAGACGGCCCGGTCGGCGGCCAGGATCGAGTCGCGCATGTCGAGGTAGGACGGGTCAGCCGGGGACAGCTCCATCGCCCGGGTGATCAGGGACAGGGCCTTCTCCCGGCCGAGTTCGCGCCGAAGATCCCAGAGCGTCTGCGCCCAGATCTCGCCGTCGGTGTGGACCTCCGGCCCGATCGCCGAGATCTTGCCGAAGTCACCGTACGTGTAACCGCCCGGTCCGGTGGCGGCTTTGCCCGCGCAGCGGGGTGCGGTGCTGGCCACCGGGCAGTCGACCGCCTCGGTCCGGATCGTCCCGCCGCCGGTGAGGTAGTGCCCCATGGCGACCTCGCCGTCGGCCGTCGTGTCCGGCTCAAGCTTGCGGGCGACGAGATCGTCGAGGGCGTAGAAGTCGCTCCAGGCCTCTCCCATCGAGTTGGCCTGCTGGGAGGCGATAGTGGACACGCCGTCCGCGTCGACGACCAGGCGATTGCTCAGGCCGTGGGTGTACTCGTGGTAGATGACGTCCGCCTCGTCACCGGAGTTGACGGCCAGGAAGGGGTCGTTGGCGTTACTCGGATCCGGCCACAGGTACATCTGCATGGTCGGCGGCATGCCGTCCGGCAACGTGCTCATGTTGGCGTTGTCGGCGTGAGCCGGGTCCGGCAGTCCGTCCGCGGTGTTCGCGCCGTCGAGCGCCTGCGCCTCCACGCCGTCGCCGTCCGCCGCGTCGAAATTGCCGGCGGCCCGGGTGAAGCCGATCGGGGCGGCCGCGAGGTGGTCGTGCCACCGGCCCAGGTAGTAGAAGATCTGTGTCGCGTCCTGGCCCAGGTTCGTCCGCCACGATCCAGGGGTCCGAGGGTTCCAGGAGCACTGGAACTGGGGCTTGCACTTCCCGCCGGTGACGGCGGTGAAGTCGGTGAACTTGTAGTCGAACAAACCGTGGCCCGTGGCGGGGATCTCCTCGCCGGCGTTGGCCACATCGTCGTCGTTGAGGTCGGCGTAGACGTGCCCGACCGAGCCGGAGAGCGTGCGGGCGTCCGCCGGCAGCCACGAGCTCAGATCGACCTTCTTCTGCGTGCCGCCGCTCGGCGAACCGGGGTAGTACTCCCAGGCCAGGCCGCTGGAACCGCCGTCGTACTCGGCCTTGGTGTTCTGCCGGAAGAGCACCGTCCCGGAATCGGCCGCGACGACGACCACATAGCCCGGATCGGGCAGGACGACCTGCCAGGCGAGTACCGGGCCGGCGCCGGTCTGGAACATCACCAGCTTGGCCGAGCCGTCGTCGGTGAAGGTCGTGGATCTGACCGGGTCGGCCGATCGTTTGCTGACCGTGGCGCTGGTCCTGCCGTGCACGTCCCGCGCCGCCGCGTCCCGAGCCTTCTCCGCGGTGAGCCCGGGGGAGCCGGCGGCGGCGGGCATCGCGCTGATCGGCGACCCGTCGACCTGGATCAGCCGGCCGTCCTTCGTGACGTGGGCCTTGAGGCCGTTGCCGAACACCGCGACGCCGTCCACCGTCTGCTGAAGGCTCAGGTGGTGGACGCCGGCGATGTCGACGTAGTCCTGGCGCAGCCGCAGAGTACCGACCGCGGCGTCGTCGAGCCCGAAGACGTCGCGGTGCGCCTTCAGATAGTCGCGGACGATCGTCTCCGGCTTCCGGCGGCTGGCGCCGGTCAGGAAGCCGTCGAGCCGGGCGACGCGTCGCGGCGTACCCGTGGCCGGATCGAGGTCGACGAGACCCTGCACGCCGAGGGAATTGCGCAGGGTACGGGCCGCGCTGCCGGCCTGTGCGGCGGCTCGGAGCCGCTTGGCCGCCGTGGTGGCACCGGACGCGGCCGCACCACCGACGTTGATCGCCGACCGCGAGTCGTAGTTCGCCCGCTGCGGCGCTGCGGACGCTCGTACGGCAATCGGGTCAGGGGCGGCCTGCGCGCTGGCGGGAACGAGTCCCACCATCAGCACGACTCCCGCGCCGGCCGCCCACCAGCGCCGGCCGGGGCGCTGTTCGGTTCCAGCTCTCATTTGTGGTCCCTCCATGGACCGGGCGTAGCGGCGGCTTTCTCCGGCTGATGCCGGTAAGTCCGGTCCGCCCACGATTCGTGGCCCTTGCTTGCCCAGGAGGACGTTCACTGATGGGCATAGTTCAATCTGTTACGCCGGCGGGTCAGGACGCCGAGAACGGCTGGTACGCCAACGGCAACGCCGGCTGGTGGACGCTCGGCGGTGGTAGCTACACCGGTGACGGTTGTGACGGCCGGTTCGCCGATATGCCGATGTCCGGTTCCGATGCGGACAGCGCTGGGCAGTCCATCGTGTGGGGATTTCAGGTGGGTAGTGCGGCGCAGTCGTGCACGCTGTCGTTGTACGTGCCGACGAGCTCCAGCGCGCGCGACGTGGCGGCGCGCAGCGCCCATTTCGCCGTGGTGCACGGCACGACGGCGGGCATGATCGGTGTCAAGCTGACCAACCGCGGCGACCCGAACGGCTACGCGGAGAGCTACCCGCACCTCGCCGGTGGCGCGGTCGGAATCTCCTGCGTAGCTGAATAGCCGCGAAGCGGCCGGTCGATGGTGACCGGCCGCTTCGAGGTACTACCAGCCCACGGCCACCAACAGGTACTGCGGGTCGTTGTGCGAGATGAAGGTGGACTGGCCGGCCACGTCGTCGTACGGGAAGCCGTAGGCCAGTTTGTTGATCGCGTGGTCGTGCCAGAACTTCGCGTAGTAGTTCGCCGGCGCGGCCCGGTAGAAGTTGCTCACCGTCTCCCACTGCGACTGCGGCAGGTCGGCGGTGTGCCGGTTGAGGGCGGCGCACTGCTGCGGCTGACCGGCGAGCGTCCCCGCACAGCCGAAGATGTCGCTGGTGGCCGCGGTGATGCCGACCGTGGAGGCGTACGACGAGAGGTAGTTCTGGTATTGCCCGCCGGCCCGGAAGGCGGGGTCGCTGCCCGGGGCCAGGATCCGGTACGGCGCCGTCGCGGTGGCCAGATGCTTGAACTCGGCCGGCACCTCGTTCTGGAACTTCTGGAACGTCACCGCCCGGTCCTCGGCGAAGGTGGCCTGGTCCTCGCCGACCTGCACGTCGTTGCCGTCGTGCGAGTGCAGCCGCATGGCCAGCTTGAGCCCGAACGCGTCGACCCGCGTGGTGTTGCCGTTGAATTGGTCGGGCCCGACCGTGAACTCGATGAAGTCGTAGTACTGGCTGTCCGGCGAGCCGAGGTGGAAGTACATCCGGCCGGCCGAGTTCGCGGGCATGTCGAGATAGGGCTGCTCGGCGATCGAATGGGTCTGCCCGTTGAAGTTCCAGAAGACCTGGCTGTCCGGGTACTTGCCGTTGGTGCGGTTCAGGATCTTCACGGTGAGGACATTGCGGGCGGCCGGGATGTCACCGGTGCCGCCCCAGAAGTCGCCCGACGGCGGCGTGGCCGGGGGCGTGGTCGGGGACGAGCCGCCGGTGCCGAACACCTGGAACTCGAACAGTGAGTAGCCGTACTGCGTGGCGCGCGCGGTCGCGTACATCCGGACGTAACGCCCGTTGCCGTTGACCGTGAGGTTCTGCGTGCCGCCGGTGCCGGTCGTGGTGCTGTAGACCGTGGTCCAGGTGGTCCCGTCGGCCGAGGTCTGGAGCTGGAAGGCCTTGGCGTACGCGGCTTCCCAGCTCAGGGTCACCGAGCTGATGGCGGTGGTGGCGCCGAGGTCGACCTGCAGCCACTGCGGGTCGCTGAACGCCGACGACCAGCGCGTGCCGGTGTTGCCGTCGACCGCGGCCGATGCCGGGAACGCGCCCGGGTTCTCGCTCGACGACGCGATTGCGGTCTTGCCCTGTGAGATCGGGATCTCGGCGGCGTGCGCGGAGCCGAGGGTGACCACGCCGTACGCGAGAACGAGGAGGGCGAGCACGCCGGTCAGGATGACCGGCCGGCGCCTGAGGACAGGGGACATGGGAACTCCAGGTCTCGATGATGGCGTCCAGCGCCGCCCGCCGGGAACGGCGTGGGGATGGCGGACGTGAGCGCCCTGTCGAGTCAGTCCTATCGGCAAGTCGCCTAAGTGGCAAGGGCTCCCCGGTTACGGAACTGACGGGACGCCGGGTGAACAAGTGGACATCCCGGCCGTCTTCAAGGCATGCATCTTCTCCAGCCTTCCCGGCTCGGCGCGGTGGTGGTGGCCGCGGCGCTGCTCGGCGGCCTGCTGTCGGCGCCGGCCTACGCCGGTGCCGCTCGTCATGCGTTGCCCGACCCCGCTCTCGGGTGGACCAGCGGCCACACCCCGGACGGCCCGGCGGATCCGGCCCTGCTCCTGCACCTGCGGGTCTATCTGACCGGCCGCGCCCCGACGGCCGAGCACGCCGCGGCGACGGCCGTTTCCGACCCGGCCGATCCGGCGTACGCGCGGTATCTGAGCCCGGCCAGGTTCGCGGCGCGATTCGGGCCGACCACCGGCCAGACCGCCGCGGTGACGTCGTGGCTGACCGGCCAGGGCCTGACGGTGACCGGAACGACCGCGCACTACGTCGCCGTCGACGCCACTGTCGCCCAGGCCGACGCGGTGTTCGCGACCACCATCGACGCGTACAACGATGCCTTCAGCCCGGTCGGGGGCGCGTCGGTCCCGGCCGCTCTGGCCGGTGACATCGCCACCGTCACCGGACTCGCCGGCCTGAGCTTCGACCTGAAGAGTTCGGCCAAGAAGGTGCGGAAGGCCAAGACCGCGGCGGCGGAAAGCGCCAACTGCTCGCATTGGTGGGGCGAGCACGTCGCCGATATCCCGGCCGCGTACGGGCACACCACCGCGCCGACCACGATCTGTGGCTACACACCGCAGCAGCTGCGGGCGGCGTACGGAATCAGTTCGCAGGACGGCAAGGGCGCGACCGTCGCGATCGTGATGACCGGCCATCTGCCGAGCATGGAGGCCGACGCCAACCGCTTCTTCGCCGACCAGGGCGTGCCGGGATTCGCGCCCGGCCAGTACACGGCGACGACCACCCCGGCCGACTGCGACAACCAGTCGACGCTGCCCGTGGAGGAGGCGCTGGACACCGAGACGGTGCACATCATCGCCCCGGCGGCCAAGGTCGTCTTCGTGGCCGCCGCCTGCACGGGTGACAAGCAGCGGGCGCTGCTGGATGCCCAGACCACCGTGGTCGATCAGCATCTGGCCGACGTGACCACCGATTCGGTCAGCGTCCTGGAAAGCGACTTCTCGGCCGCCGACCGGGCGGCCTGGGAGCTGCTGTTCGTCCAGGGCGCGCTCGAGGGCATCGGGTTCGACTTCGACGCCGGCGACGGCGGCGACGACAACGGGACCGGAGAGGTCACCTTCCCGGCCTCCGACCCGTGGGCCACCGCGGTCGGCGGCACCAGCCTGCGGATCGGCGCCGGCAACCGGATCCTCGGCGAGACCGCGTGGGGTGACAACCTCGACGAGATCGACGGCGACACGTACAGCGAGCCGCTGCCCGGTTTCTTCGCCGGCGGCACCACGGGCGGCCGCAGTTCGGCCTTCGCCCAGCCGGCCTACCAGCGCCCCGCCGTGCCGCCGGCGCTGGCGACCGCCGGCGGCACCGGAGCGGCCCGGCGGGTCGTCCCGGATGTGTCGGCCGACGCCGGCGAACTCTGGCTGATCGGTTTCACCGGCGCCGACCAGGTCTACGACGAGAACGGCAGCGCGGGTTACGACGTCATCCCCGACGGCGCGACCAGCGGTTCGTCCCCGCTGCTGGCCGCCCTGGAAGCCGACGCGAAGCAGGGCGCCGGCCACGCCCTCGGCTTCGTCAATCCGGCGCTGTACGCCCGGGCCGGCACCGCGGCCCTGCACGACATCCTTCCCGTCGACCCGGCCGACCCGCCGATCGAGGTCGGCCCGAACGGTACGCCCACCCCGATCTACCTGAACACGCTCGGCACGGACACGTCGCTGACCGCCGCCTCCGGCTTCGACAACGCCACCGGGCTGGGCTCGGCGACAAAATCCTTCGTCGGTTCCTTCCGCCGCTGACCGGCCGGCGGATCAGGCCAGGAACTGTGCGCACTTGTTGAAGGCCAGGGCCATCCGTGGCGGATCGGCCGCGCCGGGAAGTGCCGGGGGCTCGGACCACGGTTCGGCCGAGCCCTCGGTGATCTCCCAGAAGCGGTCGCCCGCACTCATGTAGACACGCTGTTCGGGCAACGTCAGCACCAAGCCGTTGTCGCCGGCCCTTCATCTGGCGAGTCAAATTCTGACGTCGATTCGGCAAGCCGAGGAGCAGTCCGCTGAGCTGCTCGCCGCGCGGGCGGCCCCGGTGGCCGACGCGGTCGACAAAATGCGCGGTCTGTTGGATGAGGCGTCCCCGAAGAGGAACTTTCCGGGTCACGTCGGATCGGGATGGATAGGAACCCGACCGAAATAGAGAAGGGCCAACAAATCTATGTCGCAGCCGTTGGCGAGTCTGGACGTTGAGCCCGATGAGCTGGTGCCGCGCCGGGGAGCGCGGACCGGTTTCGTCGGTGCGTTCGTCCGTACTGCGAGGCGTGGATCGCAGACGTCCGCGGTGGGTAAGGCGGCCGTCGGTGCGCTCGTGGTGGTGCTGACGGCGGGTAGCGTCGTCGGGCTGAGCGTGCTGCTGCGCGGCACGAGCAAGACGGACACGGCCACCACGGCGTCACAGGCCGGTGGTACGGACGGCGGCGCCGGCGGCGGTTCAGGTCGCGCGTTGCCCTCGTCGTCGTCATCGTCGGCCGCCAAGGCCGACGACCCGTTGCAGACCGTACATGTCACCGAGCAGGGCGTGCGGGACACCCATCAATCGGCGGGGCAGCCGGCCGGCGCGCAGGCGCCGCCGGTTCGCCAAGTCACCGTCCAGGACGCCGGGACCTCGAGCGGCCAGACCGGCGCGACGACGTCCTCAGGCCAGAGCACAAGTAGCGGTACCAGTGCCCGCGCTGGCGCTGCCAGCAGCAGCACCAGCGGCAGCACCAGCACTCAGCGGGCTGTGGCCAAGCCGGTGACCTACCGCAACGTCGCCGGTTACGGTTGTGCCGTCAACGGCGCGTCGTACACCGAGAACGGCCGGTACACCAACGGCAACGCCGGCTGGTGGACGCTCGGCGGTGGTAGCTACACCGGTGACGGTTGTGACGGCCGGTTCGCCGATATGCCGATGTCCGGTTCC
>NZ_JBFAOX010000062.1:1635-4354 GCF_040675435.1 Actinoplanes sp. NPDC049598
CACCCGAGTAGCAGCGGACTCCTAGAATCTGCTGTGAATCTGCCAGGACCACCTGGTAAGGCTGAATACTTCCTGGTGACCGATAGCGGACGAGTACCGTGAGGGAATGGTGAAAAGTACCCCGGGAGGGGAGTGAAATAGTACCTGAAACCGTTCGCCTACAATCCGTCAGAGCCTTTCGGGGTGATGGCGTGCCTTTTGAAGAATGAGCCTGCGAGTTAGTGGCATGTGGCGAGGTTAACCTGTGTGGGGTAGCCGTAGCGAAAGCGAGTCTGAAGAGGGCGTTTTTAGTCGCATGTTCTAGACCCGAAGCGGGGTGATCTAGCCATGGGCAGGTTGAAGCGTGGGTAAGACTGCGTGGAGGACCGAACCCACCAACGTTGAAAAGTTGGGGGATGACCTGTGGTTAGGGGTGAAAGGCCAATCAAACTCCGTGATAGCTGGTTCTCCCCGAAATGCATTTAGGTGCAGCGTCGTGTGTTTCTTGCCGGAGGTAGAGCACTGGATGGTCTAGGGGGCCTACAAGCTTACCGAAATCAGCTAAACTCCGAATGCCGGTAAGTGAGAGCGCGGCAGTGAGACTGCGGGGGATAAGCTTCGTAGTCGAGAGGGAAACAGCCCAGATCACCAGCTAAGGCCCCTAAGCGTGTGCTAAGTGGAAAAGGATGTGGGGTCGCTTAGACAACCAGGAGGTTGGCTTAGAAGCAGCCATCCTTTAAAGAGTGCGTAATAGCTCACTGGTCAAGTGGTTCCGCGCCGACAATGTAGCGGGGCTCAAGCACACCGCCGAAGCTGTGGCATTCACATTTTACTCCGCGAAAGAACGTGATTCTTTTGTGCAGGTGTGTGGATGGGTAGGGGAGCGTCGTATTGCCGGGGAAGCGGCGGGGTGACCCAGTCGTGGAGGCTATACGAGTGAGAATGCAGGCATGAGTAGCGAATGAAGGGTGAGAACCCCTTCCGCCGGATGACCAAGGGTTCCAGGGCCAGGCTAATCCGCCCTGGGTGAGTCGGGGCCTAAGGCGAGGCCGAGAGGCGTAGTCGATGGATAACGGGTTGATATTCCCGTACCCGCAAAGGAACGCCCAAGACGAACCTCGTGATGCTAACTGCCCAAAGCGCCGGCGGTCTTCGGACCAAGGGTGTGGCGGCCAGAACCCTCATGGGTAGTAGTTTAGTGATGGGGTGACGCAGGAAGGTAGATGATCCCAGGCGGTGGTTGTCCTGGGGTAAGCGTGTAGACCGTGTCATAGGCAAATCCGTGACACATGAGGTTGAGACGTGATGCCGAGCCGTTTCAGGTGAAGTCATTGATCCTATGCTGCCGAGAAAAGCCTCTAGCGATGTTCCGAGCGGCCCGTACCCTAAACCGACACAGGTGGTCAGGTAGAGAATACTAAGGCGACGGGTGAACTGTGGTTAAGGAACTCGGCAAATTGCCCCCGTAACTTAGGGAGAAGGGGGGCCGGACGCGTGAAGCCACTTGCTGGTGGAGCGTGGTATGGCCGCAGAGAGCAGGGGGAAGCGACTGTTTACTAAAAACACAGGTCCATGCCAAGTCGTAAGACGATGTATATGGACTGACGCCTGCCCGGTGCTGGAACGTTAAGGGGACCTGTTAGCTCTTCGGGGCGAGGCGGAGAACTTAAGCGCCAGTAAACGGCGGTGGTAACTATAACCATCCTAAGGTAGCGAAATTCCTTGTCGGGTAAGTTCCGACCTGCACGAATGGCGTAACGACTTCCCCACTGTCTCAACCACAGGCCCGGCGAAATTGCAGTACGAGTAAAGATGCTCGTTACGCGCGGCAGGACGGAAAGACCCCGGGACCTTTACTATAGCTTGACATTGGTATCCGAATTTAATTGTGTAGGATAGGTGGGAGCCGGTGAAGCTTGGACGCCAGTTCGGGTGGAGGCAATCTTGAAATACCACTCTGTTGGGTTTGGGTATCTAACTTGCGGCCCTGATCGGGTCGAGGGACAGTGTCTGGTGGGTAGTTTAACTGGGGCGGTTGCCTCCTAAAGGGTAACGGAGGCGCCCAAAGGTTCCCTCAGCCTGGTTGGCAATCAGGTGTTGAGTGTAAGTGCACAAGGGAGCTTGACTGTGAGACTGACGGGTCGAGCAGGGACGAAAGTCGGGACTAGTGATCCGGCACTTGCGTGTGGAAGCGGTGTCGCTCAACGGATAAAAGGTACCCCGGGGATAACAGGCTGATCTTCCCCAAGAGTCCATATCGACGGGATGGTTTGGCACCTCGATGTCGGCTCGTCGCATCCTGGGGCTGTAGCAGGTCCCAAGGGTTGGGCTGTTCGCCCATTAAAGCGGTACGCGAGCTGGGTTTAGAACGTCGTGAGACAGTTCGGTCCCTATCCGCCGTGCGCGTTGGATACTTGAGAAGGGCTGTCCCTAGTACGAGAGGACCGGGACGGACGAACCTCTGGTGTGCCAGTTGTCCCGCCAGGGGCACGGCTGGTTGGCTACGTTCGGAAGGGATAACCGCTGAAAGCATCTAAGCGGGAAGCTCGCTTCGAGATGAGGTATCCCACCACCTTGAGTGGGTAAGGCTCCCCAGAGACGATGGGGTTGATAGGCTGGAGATGTAAGCCAGGTAACTGGTTCAGTCGACCGGTACTAATAGGCCGAGGGCTTAACCACCCTAAACATTATGCTCGACGCGTCCACTGTGTGATTCACAGCAAACGAACAACCAAGCACC
>NZ_JBFAOX010000063.1:0-4198 GCF_040675435.1 Actinoplanes sp. NPDC049598
TCACCGGTGTAGCTACCACCGCCGAGCGTCCACCAGCCGGCGTTGCCGTTGGTGTACCGGCCGTTCTCGGTGTACGACGCGCCGTTGACGGCACATCCGAGACCGGCGACATTGCGGTAGGTGACCGGCTTGGCCACGGCCCGCTGAGTGCTGTTGCTGGTGCTGCTGGTGGTGGTGGATGCCGCCGTACCCGTACCCGTGCCCGTGCCTTTGCCCGTGGATGTCGTCGTGCCGGTTCGACCCGTCCCGGCGGCCCGGTCGGACACGGGGTCAGCCGCCGTCCCCGCGCCGGCCGGCTGCCCGGCCGATCGGTGATTGCCCTCCGCGCCCGGCTCGGCCACCCGTACGGTCTTCACCGGCTCGACTGGCTTGGCGGCGGACGGCGACGACACCACGCGACCCGAGCCACCGCCGGCGCCGCCGTCAACACCGGCGGCTTGCGACGCCGTGGTCGCTGTATCGGTCTTGCCGGTGCCGCGTAAGAGCACGCTCAGCCCGACGACGCTACCCGCCGTCAGCACCACGACGAGCGCGCCGACGGCCGTCTTGCCCACCGCGGACGTCTGCGCGCCGCGCCTCGCGGTACGGACGAACGCGCCGACGAAACCGGTCCGCGCTCCCCGGTGCGGCACCGGCTCATCAGGCGGAACGTCCGGACTCGACAACGGCTGCGACATGAAATTGTTCGCCCTTCTCTTTTGCGGTCGAGTTCTTATCCATCCGGATCGAACCCGATCCGGACAGTTCCTCTTCGGGGACGCCTCATCCGAACAGGCCCCGCATCCTGTCGACCGCGTCGGCCACCGGGGCCGCCCGCGCGGCGAGCAGCTCAGCCGACTGCTCCTCGGCCTGCCGAATCGCCGTCAGAATCTGGCTCGCCAGGTGAACGTTGTCGTGGTTCATCGCGTCCGGGCCGACGTCCAGGGAGTGGACCCGTCCGGCGCGCATCACGACCCGGATCGTCCCGTCGGGCGAATAGCCGGTCACCTCGGCCCGTTCGAAGTCGGCCCGGGCCCGCTGGGTGTCGGCGGTCAGCCTGCGCACCTGCTCGGCCATCTGGCGGTAATCCGGTGCGGTCATCCGGCAACGGTCCTCTCTCGTCCAGCGTCGATCTTGGTGAGCGGACGTCTCCGCCCCGCACCGATCGACGTTCCGGTCGGCCGGTGGTTCAAGTACGCGGTCCCGGCGGCAGCCTTGATCGCAATCAGGTTCCGTGAAGTCGCTCATGGGTGTTCGCCGACACAGCGCCCGAACCGACATCGGACCAGCCCGTTCTGTCCTCGGTGACACCCGGCAACAGAAAGGCAGGACGGGATGAAAACCTCAGCTTTTGATTTCACGGACTCCGTAGTGCTTGTCACCGGGGGCGGAAGTGGCATCGGCGCGGCGATCGCCGCGGCGTTCCTGGAAGCGGGCGCGACCGTCGTCGTGACCGGCCGGCGGTTGGAGGCGCTGCGGAAGACGCTGGCCGGGCACCCGCTGGATCGCGCCCACGCGATCAGCGCCGACGTCTCCGACAGCGCCCAGATCCGGGCGCTGATCGCGGAGATCGTCGACCGTTTCGGCCGCCTCGACGTCGTGGTGAGCAATGCGGGCACCCACGCGCTGGGTGAGATCACCGATCTCAGCGACGACCAATGGGAGGTGCTGCGCTCGACGAACATCGACGGGTTCTTCCACCTGGCCAAGGCGGTGCTGCCGCACCTAGAGCGCAGCGGCGGCAACCTGGTCGCCATCTCGTCGGTCTCCGGCGATCGCGGGGACTGGCGCCAATCCGCCTACAACGCCTCCAAGGCGGCGATCACCAATTTCGTCCGCTCGCTCGCCCTGGACTGGGGTCCCCGCGGCGTCCGCCTCAACGTGGTCGCCCCGGCCTTCACCGTCACCGAGCTCACCGCCGGGGCGGTGACTGACGAGCACCTGGTGGCCGCGGCGATCAACCGCATCACGCTGGGCCGTCTGGCCGAACCCACCGACGTGGCACCGGCTGTCCTGTTTCTGGCCAGCGACGAGGCCCGCTACATCACCGGGGCGGTCCTGGCCGTCGACGGCGGCACGAGCGCCTCCACCGGCCAGGCGCACTAGAGGTGCTGTCCAGGCACCCTCAGCGCCGCCTGAGGTGAACCCGCGCTGCGCCGGTACGTCTGCCTGAGTGGGCCGCTCGGAGAACGCGCGGCCCGTGGGTGAGGCGGCCCGACACAAGTTGGCCGATCCCGGATGGCCGGGCGTGACCGCTCATCGCGCCCGGCCATCGCCGTGCAGCCTCAGGGTCAGTCGAGCGGTCGCGGGATCCGGAGGGGCACGACTGCCCAGTCGCGACGCGAACGAGACACCGCTCGTAACACTTTCTCGCCGTAGGCCGGCGAGGACGCTTCGCTCATGCCGAAAAGTCCGGTCATGTTTCCTGAACGTTTCGCGGAATTGTGAAGGTTAACATAGCTGAACCTCAATGCCGCGTTGCGTACGGACCACCCCTCTTCGCGGCTGCCCGATCACGGGGAGAAGCAGCGAAGGAGCGTGCAGGTGCGTCGATCTCAACATGCCCGGCGGCAAGGCATTCCGGTGGTGGCTCTCGCGATCATGGCCATCGCCGTGGCGCTCGTGGCCATCGGACCGCGGCCGGCGCGGGCGCTGGACAACGGCGTGGCGCGGACCCCGCCGATGGGCTGGAACACCTGGAACACCTTCGGGTGCAACATCAACGAGACGCTGATCAAACAGACGGCCGACGCCCTGGTCGCCAACGGAATGCGGGACCTCGGCTACTCGTACGTGGTCGTGGACGACTGCTGGTTCGACCCCAACCGCGACGGCGCCGGCAACCTGCAGGCCAACCCGTCCCGCTTCCCCTCGGGCATGCGGGCGCTCGGCGACTATCTGCACGCCCGCGGGCTGAAGTTCGGCATCTACCAGGTGCCCGGGGCCAAGACCTGCGCACAGGCCACCGGCGGCTACCCCGGTGCGACCGGCAGCCGGGGTCATGAGGTCCAGGACGCCAACCAGTTCGCGGCCTGGGGTGTCGACTACCTCAAGTACGACTACTGCGACGGCAGCGGCACGATCAACGACCAGGTCGCCACCTTCGCCAAGATGCGCGACGCGCTGCGCGCCACCGGACGGCCCATCGTGCTCAGCATCAACTCCAACAGCTTCCACTGCTGTACGGGGCCGCAGCGCAACTGGACCGACGTGGCCAACATGTGGCGTACCACCGAGGACATCACCAACCGGTGGGACACCGGCAACACCAACGGCTACCCGATGGGCGTCAAGAACATCATCGACGTCACGGTGCCCCTGGCTTCGTACGCCGGGCCCGGTGGCTTCACCGACCCCGACATGATGGTCGTCGGCCGGGGCGGGATGACCGACACCGAGATGCGCACACACTTCGCCATGTGGGCGGTCATGGCGGCCCCTCTGATCGCCGGCAACGACGTTCGGTCGATGGACAGTGCGACGTCCACGATCCTCAAGAACAGCCGGCTGATCGCCATCAACCAGGACAGCCTGGGTCGCCAGGGCGCCCAGGTCGCCAACGACAGTGGACGCCGGGTGCTGGCCAAACCGTTGGCCAACGGTGACGTGGCGGTGGCGCTCTACAACCCGGGCTCCGGCACCGCCACCATGACCACCAGCGCCGCGGCGGTCGGCAAGTCCGGCAGTTCGTTCACCCTCACCGAGGCGTGGACCGGTGCGGTCACCACCACCTCGGGGACCATCAGCGCCGCTGTGCCCGCCCACGGGACGGTCGTCTTCCGGGTCAGCGGCGGCGGCACGACCACCCCGACGGCGAACACTCTGGTCAGTTCGTCGTCCGGACGCTGCCTGGACGTCCCGAACAGCACCACCGCCAACGGCACCCAGCCGGTCATCTGGGACTGCGGCACCGGGGCCAACCAGCGCTGGACGGTCTCCGGTCAGACGCTGCAGTCCCTCGGCAAGTGCCTGGACGCTCCCGTCAATGCGACGGCCGGAGCGAAGGCCCAGATCTGGGACTGCAACGGCGGCGCCAACCAACAGTGGACGCTGCAGGCCGACGGGACCATCCGTGGCAACCAGTCCGGTCTGTGTCTCGACGTCGACCGTAATCTGACCACCAACGGCACTCTCGTACTGCTCTGGACCTGCACCGGCGCCGCCAACCAGATCTGGACGCGCCGCTGACCCGGCGCCGGCACCGGATCGCTGATCCGGT
>NZ_JBFAOX010000064.1:0-3751 GCF_040675435.1 Actinoplanes sp. NPDC049598
GCACGGTCGTGGTGGCGACCGGCTACCTGCACACACCCGTCGTGCCGGAGTGGCCGGGGCTGAGCGACTGGCGGGGGACGCTGCTGCACTCGGCTCGCCCTCGGCGAGCCCCGCCTGACTGTTACGCCGCCTGCACGGCGGCGGTGCTGGACCGGACGGTGCGCAGCGCCGTGCTCCAAGCGAGCAGGTCGGTGAGCATGGCGTGTACTGCTTGCTCCCGGGAGCCTTGCGGTTGGAACTGGACGAAGTCGACGAAGTCCGTGGCGAGAGGAAGTGCCACCGTGGATCCCACGTCCGCGATCCTCACCTGAGCCATGACCTGCCGGAGTTGTTCCACCGCGCGGACGCCGCCCTCGCTCCCGTAGCTGACGAACGCCGCCGCCTTGTTGTTCCACTCGGCGTACAGAAAATCGATAGCGTTCTTCAGCGCCGCCGGCATGCCATGGTTGTACTCCGGGGTGACGAACAGATACCCGTCGAAGGGACGGATCCGTTCTGCCCAGCGCACGGTGTGCGGCCGAGCGTACTGACCCAGCATGGGCGCGACTTCCTCGTCCAACGGCGGGAGGCCGACGTCCCGTAGATCAATGAGCTCGTACTCGGCACCGCCGTGACGGACCGCGATCTCGTATGCCCATCGGGCGACGGCCTCGCCTGCACGACCGGGACGCACGCTGCCGATGATGATCCCAATTCTCAGCACAGTTCCTCCTTGATGTGTCATCGGAGGCTATGTCTGCTCGTTGGAGACGAACAATGCGTCATTGTGCTGGAGTAATGCGCGATCGTCTCGCTGCCGGCAGCATACGATGATGGTGTGGATGTGCTGAGCCAGGCGTTGGTTGCTGCCCGAACCGGTCACCCGACGTCGTACCGTGTCGAGTGCCGTCGGCCGTGGGGTCGCGTGTTTCCGGCGGTTCCTGGCGCAGGCTTCCACGTCATCCTCGAAGGGTCGGCGTGGGTGATGCCAACGACGGGTCAACCGGTCTCGCTCAGTGTGGGCGACGTCGTCGTGTTCCCGCACGGCCACCCGCACGCGATGGCCGACCATCCGGACACGCCCCTGCGGCCCATGCCATACGTCCCCGAAACCACACTCGACACCGAACAAGGCAGCACCACAGTGGGACCCGACGGCTCTGGGCCGGGCACCATCGGCGCCGTCATGCTGTGCAGCATGTACGGCTTCACCCGGGAGCGACCGCACCCGCTCCTCGCAGGCCTACCCGACATGATCCACCTTCCCGCCCAACTCGGACAGGACAACCACCTCCGGCCGACGATCGATTTGCTTGCCGGCGAACTCCGCCAAGCCCGTCCCGGCTCTCATGCAGCCATAACGGCGCTGATCGACCTGTTGCTGGTCCAGCTGCTCCGCTCCTGGTATGAGGGCGCCGCGGAGACCGGATGGGCAGCCGCACTCAAAGATCCGTCAGTCAGCGCCGCTCTTCGCGCAATCCATGCGGAGCCCGCACGCCACTGGAAGGTCGAAGACCTCGGCGCACTGACCGGCACCTCTCGAGCCGCGTTCGCGCGCCGCTTCAAGCACCTGATCAGCCAAGGACCTCTTGGCTACCTCACCTGGTGGCGCATGACCCTTGCGGCCGACCTGCTCCGTCGCACCGACGCACCGATTGCCGCAGTCGCCCGCCAAGTCGGCTACACCTCTGAGTTCGCATTCGCGAACGCCTTCAAGCGCGAATACGGCATGGCACCCGGCCGCTACCGACGCCCGACGGAACAGCTACAAATGCTGCGCGCCAGATAGCCACAGCGGCAGACGCACCATTCTCGGCACGAGTGTGTCGGGCCGTCTTCTATCTGCGTCACCCGGCGTGACGGCTACCGTCGGCCGCCACGCGCGGTCGGCGGCAGAAGCGTGCACGGTCTGACTACGGCGGTTCTTCGCCTTTTGATCAGCTGATCTCGATGCACTATGCTTCGTGTAGCGTCGCGTGCCGGTGGCAGACTGTGTCAGGCATGGAGGCGCCCAACCGAAGGAGACCGACGATGTCGACGTCGTGTCCTTCGTCGTCGCGTGACTGAGCGCGAGACGACCAGGCTCGTCGCCTGGAGCCATGAGCTTCGCCAGGTGCACGCGCGCCTGCGCAAGGCGCTTGAACTCACCCGCACTGCGGTTGCCGAAGGCCGATCCGTGGAGGCGGCCACACGCGATCTGCTGCTGTTCTGCCACGGGTTCTGCGCTGCACTTGATGGCCACCACAGGGGCGAGGACTACCTCCTTTTCCCGGCGATCAAGGCAGCCCACCCGGAATTGGAGCCCGTGCTCCGCAACCTCACCCAGGACCACTCAATGATCGCGCACCTGCTCGGCGGACTGCGGGCCGCGGTCAATCGGGGCGCGCCGGTCGCCGAGTTGGATCGTCACCTCGAGGGCACCGCGGGAATTATGGAGAGCCATTTCCGGTACGAGGAGCGTCAGCTGCTCAGCGTGCTCGAAACACTCTCGCTGGATGCGCCGCCCGAGGAGGTTCTGGGCCCGCTGTAGGCAATTGCGGCCCCGAACCGGCGGGCCACCCCCGTGTCGTCGTGAGTTGTGAACCCCGTCCTCGTCCCCGGTTGCCGGGACGAGGACAGGCGCCCACATCAGCGATTGCGCCACATGGAGTGGCACCGTTGGCAGCATCGCCGCCGTGATCGGGTGCACGCACATCGGCAAAGTCGCTTGCTCGTCGCTACGTTCCGGAGGCCATGAAGGCGGCGAGGATGTAGTTGGGATGGCGGTCGAGGTTTTTGCGGGCACGGTCGTAGCGGATGGTGGTGCGTGGGTCGGCGTGACGAGCGGCGATCTGGACGTCGCGGAGGCTGACGCCGGCGTCAAGCATGGTGGTGACGAAGGTGTGCCGCAGCATGTGCGGGTGCATCTTCGGGATCCGGAGTCCGGCGGTCTCGGCGAGGTGCTTGAGTCGGCGGGTTGCCGCGTGCCGGTCCATCCGGGCACCGCGCGAACTACGCAGGATGGGGCCGTCGTCACGGTCATCGACGGCCCGGTCGATCGCTCGGGCTACTGCAGGTGGCAGCGGCACGAGGACGATCTTGCCACCTTTGCCGCAGACCTTGAGTACGCGGTGGCCATGCTCTTCACCTATGTCGGCGATGTTGGCGCCGCAGGCTTCGAAGATTCGCAGTCCGAGCAGGCCGAGCATTGCGACCAGGGCGAAGTCGTTGCTGTTGGCCGAGAGTCGGGCGGCGGTGATCATTGCTTCGAACTGCAGGTGGCTGAGCCCGAGCGTGGGTGACTCGGGTGGGACGAGGGGCCGGCGGACGTAATCGGCCGGTGAGTGGGCCAGGATTTCGTCGATCACGCAGACGCGGTAGAAGCCGATGACGACTGACAATCGCCGAGACACCGTCGATGGCTGATAGAGGCGGACATCCTGCAACCAGCGCACGTACCGTTCGATGTCCGTTCGAGCAGCGTGGAACGGGTCGAGGTTTTGGCCGGAGCACCACGTCAGGAAGATCTTCAGATCCGAGTCGGTGTGCAACCGGGACTGGCCGCGGTAGCGGCCCAGATACGCGACCACCGCCGCGCGGAGAACACGGTCGTTGGTGGCGATGACAGATTGCTCAGGAGCAGAGAAGGCAGTCATATTTCACGGTGCGTCACGCGACCGCAGGCTGCCACCCTCCGCGCGGCAGATGAGTCATCCGCTCAAAATCGGTCGCCAAGGCGTCGTGCAATTTATAGATTCTGGTCATGACGCCCTTGACCGGCATTCTGCCTCCC
>NZ_JBFAOX010000065.1:0-3628 GCF_040675435.1 Actinoplanes sp. NPDC049598
GGGATGGGGTGACCACTCGGGCTGACTGGGGAGCGTTTTATGCCTCGAGTGCTCACCCCATCCCCACAACCTTGCCGGGTGGCTCGGTGGCGGCCTGGAGGGTGGTCACCGGTCTCTGAGCGCGCGATGCGGGAGGCGGTCACCTCGAGGTAGGTGGTCTGTCGCTGTTCGCTGCCGCACTGTTGTGCGGGCGGGCGACGCGGTCACCCGGGCGGGCCTGGGTGGTGGGCTAATCGGCCATTGCAGGCCGGTCGCGCGGGTTCGGTGGTCAGACCGGCCAACCCGGGCGGGTGCATCGGCGGCGTCAGAACGCTTCGGCGGGAGCGGCGCGAGGGCAGGATCCGCTCACGCTGGTGGACCAATCACTTTCCTGACATCGATGACGCCGAAGAGCATCTGCCACCATCTGGCGAGTCAGCGGGTGTGGGCGGAGGCTTTCGGCGTGGCGGTGTTGCGTACGGTCGAGTTCTGGCCGCAGACCGGCTTCGTGGACGCGTTGTGGGTCGAGGATCCGGACGAGGACGCGTTCGTGCGGAGCGCTCGAGGTATCGGTGAGTTGTACAGCGAGGGCGTCCGCCCGGCCCGGGTTCAAGCGCGAAACTCCCAACTGCGGCTGCACTGCTTTCCGCACGAGCCCGGCCGCACCGAAGTCGAAGTGACGGTGTACACCGAGCCGACCGAAGGGTTCGAGATGGCCGGGGTGCAACTGCCCGACGGAGTGGCGGCGTTGCCAGCCGCGGCCAGGGCTGCCCTGGTGCTGGACGTGATGCACGCCGCCGCATTGCGGATGGCCGAGGCGCGCGGCTGGGACCCGGAAGCGTTCGAGGCTGCCCGCGCTCACGTCGTGGAGCACGACCTGCGGTTCAAGTGGGTCGGACCGTCGAAGACGTCACCGGGACGCAAGCACACCGCCCGGCCGGTCTTCACCATCGCCGACGATGGTCTGGGCCGCGTCGTGGTGGAGATCCGGCGGGCCGGGGACGACACGCTGGTCGCCCGTTCGGCCGAGATGGTCACTGCCGGAGCTGAGACCGTCTTCCGCCGGGTCGCCGCCTCGCTGCGCTGGCACGGCAGCACGACGGTGCAGATGGATCTGGACGAAGGGCCATGCATCACGGAGGTCGTGACACTGCCACGGTTGAAGGTGCGCGGCGAAGGCGCCAACGCACCTGAGTCGGTGCCGCAGATCGTCGTGGTGGGCGGGTCGACCGACCGCGCCGTGCCCGACACCTACCGCATGGCCTTAGGCCTTCTCCTCGATGAGCTGCGCGAACCGCACTGGGTGAGCTGGTGGTCCGCGGCTCCGGATCGCGTCCTCGAGATCTGGTACGACTTCGTCGTGGAGCATCCAGCACGGATCACCGCTCGGCGAGGCGGCAACAAGCTGCGTGTGCGCATCGAACGGCCCATCGCCTCGATGCTCGCTGCACCCGACCATGTTGCTCTGGCCCGTACTGATGCCGAGGACATGCTCGCAACAGTTCGCCGACGCGCCGGCCTCGGCCCCTCTCCAGATCTGCTTGGCCTCGAACGGCTAAGGGCTGCGGCCACGGCCCAAATCGATGAACGCGCCGCTCTCATCCGCCGGATGACTGAGCTGGTAGACCACTTGGCCGACCGGTTACCGGCGTGGCTCGTCACGGCGTTCCAAGCCGACCTCAACAAGGGGCTGACCGGCGACACCATGTCAGCCCTGCGCTTTCAGCTCTCCAAGCTGCGCGTTGAGCTGACCGAGGCAGAACGAGCGGAGTTGGAAGCTTTAGCCGCGACCCAGCGATAGCCCGGCAACAGCCGCAACGCTGCGCCTCAGGCGTACGCTCCAGCGGTATGAGGTGCACTGGCATTCTGAACTCGTGAATGACGAAGCCCCCACCGCCTTCCGAGCCCAGGCGCGGCTCGAGAAGTCACGATGGCTGCGACGACCTAAGCGGGTAGTGCGCTATGACGCCCGCTGGGACGATGGGCGGGTCGAGTCGGACATCCACCTGGTGGACCTGATGTATCGGCGCGCTCCCGCCGACTACGCCGTGGTCAAGAAGGCGATGGACGACCATTGCCCGGCCCTGGGCACCGGCCCCTGGATCGGATATCCCTACGGCGACGTCATCGAATGAACATCACCCCTCGGCAACCCGCCCGAAGCGCGATGACACTCCTCGGCACTGCGACGCCTCGGCTCGACCTGTTTCTGACCTGGTGGTACGGACAACCGGATCGCGGGTCGACGGCCACGAGCGGTTCCGATCACTGGACCCCGCGCCCGCTCCGGGAATGGTTCGAAGTGACGTCGCGGTGGTCGCGGCCGGTGACCATGCAGAACCGTGTCCTGGACCCCGGCAGCGCCTGGGTCGAGGATGGCAAGGTCGTTTTCTGGGTGGAGAACCAGGGCGTCTGGCTGTGGGCAGTGGACCCTACCGGCGACGACCCCGACGTCTATGACCGCGAGAACAAGCCAGGCCGGCCGTGGCAGTCCACGGGGGTGACGCTGTCGGTTTTCCTGGTGCACGGCGCGGTCTTCGAGGCGATCTGTGGCGCACCGGCGGGAGCCAGCGCCGCCTGGATCACGCCGCAGCAGCTCGAGCAGGTCCTGTCGCCGCTGATCCCGATACCTGGTGCCGCTTGGCGGTGGCCGTGCCCCATGCATCAGCTCTACGCGGGCGACGGACTCCTCGCGATGGCCGGCCCGAACTACGGCGCCGGCGAAACCGCGGACACCGCCGCCTACCGGGAGGTCTTCATCGCCGGTCGCGAGTCGTCTGCAATCGACTATCTCGCGAAGATCGACGGGGTGGACTGGGACTGGGCGTCCTGGCAGCTTGACCTCAACCGTGGTTGAGCTCTTAGCGTCTCTGCATGCCTCGCACCGATAGTGAAGAGCGGCCACGCGAAGAGATCACGCAACGGGTGACGCTGGACGACCCAGCCGCTCGGACGACTGCGGAGAATGTTGCCGCGGATCTGGCGGCGCAGTTGCAGAGAGGCGGAGACGCCTTGGACGCCGACGTCTACGACGCCTGGTTCGCCGACGACATTCTTTGGGGCAGCCCGTACGGGGCCACTCTCACCGGCTTCGAGGGCCTGAACGCGATTCACCACCGACTGATGGGTCAGTCGGCGCCGCAAGCCGCGCCCGCCGCGCCGGCCTCGCGGTTCGATGTCGTGTCCGTCCTCGCACCCGCCCCCGGCGTCGTTGTGGCGCATATCCGCCGACAGGCACTCGCCGCGGACGGCTTCTCCGAGATGGCCCTCTACGTACTCGTCGAACGCAACGGCAGATGGTGGCTCGCCGCAGCCCAAAACACGCCGATCAGGCCACCAAACGGCGCGCCGCCCGCTTGACCACCGAACCCGCGCGACCGGCCTGCAATGGCCGACCAGCCCACCATCCAGGCCGGCCCGGGTGACCGCGCCGCCCGCCCACACCACAGCGCGGCAGCGAACAGCGACAGATCACCCCCGCGAGGTGACCGCCTCCCGCATCGCGCGCGCAGAGACCGGCGACCACCCTCCTGGCCGTCACCGGGATACCCGGCAAGGTTGTGGGGATGGGGTGAGCACTCGAGGCATAAAACGCTCCCCAGTCAGCCCGAGTGGTCACCCCAACCCCACAACCGACCCCCGAGAGAAA
>NZ_JBFAOX010000066.1:0-1621 GCF_040675435.1 Actinoplanes sp. NPDC049598
ACGAGTTCGGCCGTCGCGCGTTCGGCGAAGTCGCCGACCGGGTCGGCGGGCTGACTGGGGAGCGTTTCATGCCTCGAGTGGTCACCCCATCCCCACAACCTTGCCGCGTATTCCGGTGGCGGCCAGGAGGGTGGTCACTGGGCTCTGAGCGCGGGGTGGTGAAGACGGTCACCTCGCGGTGGTGACTGGTCGGCGTTCGCTGCCGCGCTGTGGGGCGGGGCGGGGATTCAGTCACCCGGGCCCTGCTGAGCGGGGGGCTGGGCGGCAATTCCAGGCCGGTTGCGCGGGATTGGTGGTCAGAAGCGGGAGTTCTCGTACCAGGACGTCCAGACTTGCTGGTTGCCCTGGGCGGTGGGGGGAGGTAGGCGGCGGTTCAGGATTAGCAGGAGCTTGCGTGCTGGGGCCTCTATGGAGGCGTCGGGCGGTGTTGGGGCTCCGGGCTGTGCTTCCGTGTCGTGCCAGGTGAGGCCGGTTTCGGTGCGGGTTACGCGCCAGGTGCGGGCGGCGTCGGGGGCGGTGAACTGGAGGGTTTCGCCGGTGCCGGCCAGGCGGTCGAACATCTCGAACGTGCCCAGCAGGTCGGAGATCCCGTCGGCGGCCAGGTCTAGAGCTAGATCGCCGTGGGGGTGACCGTCGGGGGTGGCGTCGAAGCGGTGGATTATGAGGTCATGGACCATTCGGCGTAGCCAGAAGCCGGCTATCAAGTGTTTGGGTTGAAAGGTCCAGACCTGCTGGTGGAAGCCACGATGGTGGACGGTTCGAATCAGGTCTCGGGCGCCGGAAGTCAGCCAGGAGGGCCAGTCGGCCCGGGTGATGGGGGCGGGGATCAAGGTGTACGGCTGCATCTGGTCCGTGTCGATGATGAGCTTGGCGTAGCGGTGGCCGGTGCCGACGTGGGTGACCAGGTCGCGGAAGGTCCACTCGGGGCAAGTGGGCACGGTGCGGTCGTCGGGCTGGGCGAGGGCCGCGGCGGCGAAGCGGGCGGTCTCGGCTTCCAGCTCGGCGGCGTAGCGCTCGGGCGGTAGCCACTCCATGACCGCACCCTAGCGGTCGGCATCGATCCTTTTGGTCCGTCGCTCATCGAGGCCTCATTTCCCCCGCCCGGCCCCACCGCCCGTCTCACTGCCCCCTCGTCACTCCGCCCCACCCCCGACCTCACCTCCGGCCTCACCGCCGCGTCCCACTGCCCCGCCTCACCGCCCGGCCCACCCCGCCGTCACCGCCTCCCCCACTGCCCGGCCCCTCCCCCGCCGCACCGCCGCGCCTTACTGCCCCGCCTCACCGCCCGGATTCCATCTCCGGCCCCATCCCCGGCCTCACCGCCCCGCTTCACCGCCCGGCCCACCCCCCAACCTCACCGCCCCGCCCCACCGCCCGGCACCACCCCCGGCCGCACCGCCCCGCCGCCTAGCCCGGCCGCCCGGTCCTGCCGCCCGGCCTCACCGCCTGCCGCCAGCCTCGGTATGCGGCTTCGCGGCGCCTGGGCAGCCACGACTTCGGTCACGTGGTGCAGTTTCTTGGCGGTGAGGGACTGTGTCACGAGAGGTGTTTCCGGCCCGACACGCCAGGCTGAAGACCTGGCGGGATGGGCACCGTGAGTGATGACATCGAACGTTATGAG
>NZ_JBFAOX010000067.1:0-1505 GCF_040675435.1 Actinoplanes sp. NPDC049598
GATCGGCGCGCGCATGCGCCCGGAAGGCCCGACCGGCGCGCGCATGCGCCCGGAAGGCCCGACCGGCGCGCGCATGCGCCCGGAAGGCCCGACCGGCGCGCGCATGCGCCCGGAAGGCCTGACCGGGCTCGCGCGGGCGAGCCGACACGCCGACGGCGTTGTCGGGGCGAGCGGACGCGGTGGTCGAGAGCGGAATCGGAGGCAACGCGGCCGAACGAAGGCGCGTGCGCGGCTAGCAAAGAGGGCACGGACGTAACGCGGTCGCGCCCGAGGGCGGCATCCTCAACCAGAGGCGACGCGTGCTCAAGCAAAGAGGGCACCCACTCGACGAGCGCCGACGAAGGCGAAGACAGCGGCGGCAATGCACGGACGGCCGGAGCACAGACGAAGGCACGGCCGGCGCAGGCACGAACAGCGCCAGCCCACCCGCGAACGAACGAAGCGCAGTCACGAGTGGGCCGACCGCACGAGCACAGGCGGGCGGTAATAAGAACACCAGCGCAGCCGTGCGATAACAAGATCACCAGCGTAGGCACGTTCCGCACCAGATCAGCGCCCGGACACGGCGAGAGCGAGGACGAGGTCCGCCACGTCACCCGGCACCAACCCGGGCGTCTCCGCTCAAGACCGCAGTACGCGTGCGGCCGGCGCAGGGCCTGCATCGGCGTGGCGGTGGGCGTGTGTGCGGCCGCAACGGGCGACGCAGGCACCAGCGACACGCAGGCGTTGGCCGAGAACACGAGGAGGTCGAGCAAAAACAAAACGACAGCAGGCCGACAGCGCCGGCGCGGCTGCGGGCAGCGCCCGCGCCGGGCAAGAACGGGCCGAGGCACGGGTAAGGCACGAGCGATGCGTGACAGCGCCGGCGCGGCCGCAAGAATACGTCAGCCCGGGCGACAACGAGGACAGCAGCGCAGGCTTGTGCCGCTGCCACTGAGCGCGAGGTGGAGCGGGCCATGATCCGGCATGGCAGCCAAGCACGGCCGGAGCAAGCACAGCAGGACGAGTGGAACTAGAGACGACGGCACAGGCGCGCGAGTGCGCAATCCGAGCGGCAACGCAACCGCGGCCAGGAACCGCCACCGCAAAGCCCCTAAGACTCATGACCGACCAGAACGAACAAACGGCTAGACCGGGCAAGCGGCTGGGAGGGCTGGCTTCTGAGACAGTCGAGCGGCTACGACCGAGGTACCGGTCGAGCCGCCGCCGGCGCAGAAGGCAGCAGTCAGGTCGAGAGCAACGACTGCCTTGGGAGGCTCACAGGCGGGTACCGCGGGTGCCACTACTGCTTCGGCGACACATGAGACGGCCACCGGAAACGATTGTGGTGACACAAGTTGGCTGCGACTTCGGCTGGAGAGCGCAGTCACCTTGCAGTGCGCGACCGAAACCATCAGAGCCGCCGGCGTAGCGAGCGTGCTGGAGTTGCACCCAAGCCAACGGTCTGTGAGAGAGCCGCCCGCCCGGTGTTGTTCTTCGGACCCGGCGGCCGGCCCGGCGAGGGT
>NZ_JBFAOX010000068.1:0-1414 GCF_040675435.1 Actinoplanes sp. NPDC049598
CACTGTGAGTCTTGGGGTGGCTGGTCTGGGACCGGCTGGCAGGGTTAGCGGCGGCCGCGTCGCCTCGGGTTGTGACTCATACAATCATTCGCCCCTGACGGGTGCGTTTCGGTGGTCTTGTCCAGCTCCGGGTGGGGTGGCCGACGCTGACCCGGCTCCACCTCGGTGACTTGATCAGAAGACTGCCCGGCCCCGCCGCACAGCGGATCGTGGCTCATCACAGTGCTGTCCCGAAGTGACTTCCACCCAGGCCGGCGTCGGCCGCATCGGCGGCCAGCTCTTGCCAGCCTTCGGAAGGAAGCCCGCCGCCATGACCATCGTCGCGCATGCCCACCCGTTCGTCATCGGCGTGGACACTCACGCCCGGACTCACACTCTCGCTGTCCTGGTCGCCGGCACTGGCGAGCTGATCGGCACGGAGCAGTTCCCTGCTACTGAGGCCGGCATGAACCGGGCTGTCACCTGGGCAGCGCGCCGCACCGCCGGTGATCCGGCCACCTTGTGGGTGATCGAAGGTATCGGCACCTACGGCGCTCACCTGGCCGCAGCGGCCCATCGAGCAGGCTACGAGGTCATCGAGGCAACCCGGATGGACGCCCGAGCTCACCGCGGAACCGGCAAGTCTGATCCGTTGGACGCCCGCAGGATCGCCGCCGCCGTGTTGCCACTGGAGCCTGAGCAGCTGCGCCGACCGCGACGCGACGACGGCATCCGCGCTGCACTACGGACCCTTGTCACCGCCCGCGAGCACATGACAAGCGAACGCACGGCCACCGTCAACGCGCTCACCGCCCTGTTGCGCGCGGCCGCCCTGGGCATCGACGTCCGCAAGCCGCTGACCGCCAAACAGATTACGCAGGTCGCGCAGTGGCGCGCCCGGGCCGAGGACCTGGCCACGCGCACTGCTCGCGCCGAAGCAGTCCGGCTGGCCAAACGGGTGGTCGAACTCAACCAGCAACTCTCGGCCAACCAGACACAAATGACCACACTCCTTCGTGACAGCAGGGCCGCTGATCTGCTCGGCAAGACCGGCATCGGCCCCATCACCGCCGCAGTTGTCTACGCCGCCTGGTCGCACGCCGGCCGCCTGCGCTCCGAGGCCGCATTCGCCGCCTTGGCCGGCGTCAACCCGATCCCCGCCTCATCAGGAAACACCACACGGCACCGGCTCAACCGCGGCGGCGACCGGCGACTCAACCGCGCCCTGCACATGGCCGTCATCACCCGCATGACCCACGACCCAGACACCCGCGCCTACGCCGAACGACGCCGCGCACAAGGACGAACGACCAAAGAAATCCGACGCTGCCTCAAGCGCTACCTCGCCCGTCAGCTCTATCGGACCCTCGAAAGGCTCCACACCGAGCCGGACGCTTGCCCGCAGGCTGCTTGACAGACATAGAAGAGTCCACCG
>NZ_JBFAOX010000069.1:0-1401 GCF_040675435.1 Actinoplanes sp. NPDC049598
GGGTCACGTCCACCGAAGTGGTGTATGAGTTGATCTTTGCCAGCAGACGGGAGCGGCCATCGCAGATCCTTCGGATTGTCTAGATCAAGAAGGAGACCTGCGATGGCCGCAGAACCGAGTTTGAACGTCGCTGAGCTGCTGCGCGAGCATCTTCAATCGGCGAGCCCTGATCTACTGCGGGCGATGGTGCAAACCTTCGCCGAGACGCTGATGTCGGCCGAGGCCGACGCGGTCTGCGGCGCCGAATACGGCGAACGCAGCACCGAGCGGGTCAACTCACGCAACGGCTACCGGCACCGCGATTGGGACACCCGGGCCGGCACCGTTGAGCTGGCCATCCCGAAACTACGGCAGGGCTCGTACTTTCCGGACTGGCTGTTGCAGCACCGCCGCCGCGCCGAGCAAGCCCTGGTCAGCGTGGTCGCGACCAGTTACCTGCTGGGCGTCTCGACCCGGCGGGTCGAGAAACTGGTCGAGCAACTGGGCATCAAGTCGCTGTCGAAAAGTCAGGTCTCGGAAATGGCCAGGCACCTGGATGCCCAGGTCGAAGCGTTCCGCAACCGGCCCCTGGACGCCGGGCCCTACACCTTCGTCTGGGTCGACGCGCTCGTGATCAAGGTCCGCGAAGCCGGCCGCACGATCAACGTCCACGCCCTGGTCGCAGTCGGGGTCAACGCTGACGGCGGTCGCGAAGTCCTCGGCCTGGAAATCTGCTCCGATGAAGACGGCGCCGGCTGGCTGGCCTTCCTGCGTTCACTGACCGCCCGGGGCCTGTCCGGTGTCCGCCTCGTGATTTCCGACGCCCACCGCGGTCTGGTCTCGGCGGTCGGCGCCGCGCTGCCCGGCGCCGGCTGGCAACGCTGCCGCACCCACTACCTGCGCAACCTGCTCGCCAAAGTCCCCAAATCCGCGCAGCCGTGGGTGGCGACCCTGGTCCGCACGATCTTCGACCAGCCCGACACCGACGCCGTCGCCGCCCAATACACCCGAGTCCTCGACATGATCGCCGAACGATTCCCCGACGCCGCCGAACACCTCAACGACGCCCGCGACGACCTCCTCGCGTTCACCGCGTTCCCCACCGAGCTGTGGAAACAGATCCGCTCGAACAACCCACAAGAACGCCTCAACAAAGAAATCCGGCGGCGCACCGACGTCGTCGGAATCTTCCCGAACCGCGCCGCGATCATCCGCCTCGTCGGCGCCGTGCTCGCCGAACAGACCGACGAATGGACCGAAGGACGCCGCTACATGGGCCTCGAGATCCTCCGCAAAGCCCGCCTCACACCCATCACCACCAGCCAAGACACCGAACCCGACCAGCCCGCCGGAATCGCCGCATAACATCAACCCACACGGATCAGCGATGGCGACTCATACACCACGCCAGCGGACGTGACC
>NZ_JBFAOX010000070.1:0-1369 GCF_040675435.1 Actinoplanes sp. NPDC049598
GGGTCCGTACCAAGATCGGTGTTTCCGGCGCTTGGTTAGTAGGTTTCGGCGGCCGGCCAGCGGTCACCGAAGGTGATGGCGAAGGCATTCAGCACGGGCTTCCAGCGCATCGTCCATCGGGCGCGGCCGGCGCCGGTCGGGTCCAGGCTGCGAGTCACAAGGTACAGGCATTTCAGGGCGGCCTGCTCACTCGGAAAATGGCCGCGAGCTCGCACGGCGCGACGGTATCGGGCGTTCAGCGACTCGATGGCGTTGGTGGAGCAGATTACTTTTCTGATCTCGACGTCGTAGTCCAGGAAAGGAATGAACTCGTTCCACGCGTTACGCCACAACCGGATCATCGCCCGATACCTGTCACCCCATTTCTCTTCCAGGTCGTCCAAAGCGGCCAGTGCCGCGTCCGCGTTGACGGCGGTGTAGATGGGCTTGATATCACGTTTGATCGCGTCCGCGTCGGCTCGGGACGTCAGCCGGAACGTATTCCGAATCAAATGGATGATGCAGGTCTGGACGATCGCTTCCGGCCACACCGCCTCGACCGTGTCCGGTAGGCCTTTCAGGCCGTCGCAGACGACGAAGAACACGTCGCGCACGCCGCGGTTCTTCAGGTCGATCAGGACGCTCATCCAGAACTTGGCGCCCTCGCCGCCGGAGCCGGCCCAGAGACCCAGGACGTCCTTGCGGCCGTCCACGGTGACCCCGATGGCCGCGTAGATGGGCCGGTTCGCGACCTGACCCTCACGAACCTTGACCATAATGGCGTCGATGAACACGGCCACGTAAACCGCGTCGAGGGGCCGTGTCGACCATTCGGTCATCTCGGCGACGACTTTGTCGGTGATTCGAGAGATGGTTTCTTTCGATACCGACGCTCCGTAGATCTCCGCGAAGTGCGCGGAGATCTCCCCGGTCGTCATTCCTTTCGCATACAACGACAACACGATTTCGTCGACCTCAGTCAGCCGTCGCTGCCGTTTCTTCACTATCTGCGGCTCGAATGTGCCTTCCCGATCCCGGGGAACATCAATCTGAACTTCGCCGGCGGCATCCGAGATCACCGTCTTGCCGCGACTGCCGTTACGCACATTGCTCGATTCGCGGCCTGGATCGGCTTGGTTCTTCTCGTGACCGAGGTGTTCGGTCATCTCCTCGTTCAACGCGGTCTCGAGGACGTTCTTGGTGAACAGCTTCAGCAGGCCGTTCGGGCCGGTCAGTTCCAGTCCCCGGGCCCTGGCCTCGGCCACCATCGCCGCCGCGGCGGCCTGCTCAGGCGACAGCTGCCGCCCGTCACCCTCGGTCTTCTTCCGTGGACTCATAACGTTCGATGTCATCACTCACGGTGCCCATCCCGCCAGGTCTTCAGCCTGGC
>NZ_JBFAOX010000071.1:0-1354 GCF_040675435.1 Actinoplanes sp. NPDC049598
CGGGTCTTTACCAAGATCGGTGTTTCCGGCTCTTCGGTTAGTAGGTTTCGGCGGCCGGCCAGCGGTCACCGAAGGTGATGGCGAAGGCATTCAGCACGGGCTTCCAGCGCATCGTCCACCGGGCGCGGCCGGCCCCGGTCGGGTCCAAGCTGCGAGTCACAAGGTACAGGCATTTCAAAGCGGCCTGCTCACTCGGGAAATGCCCACGGGCGCGAACGGCGCGCCGGTAACGGGCGTTCAACGATTCGATGGCGTTGGTCGAGCAGATCACTCGGCGGATTTCGACGTCGTAGTCGAGGAACGGGATGAACTCGTTCCAGGCATTACGCCACAGGCGGATCATCGCCCGGTATTTACTGCCCCATTTCTCGTCGAGCTCGTCCAAGGCGGCCAGGGCGGCGTCGGCGTTGACCGCCGTGTAGATCGGCCTGATGTCACGTTTGATCGAGTCGGCGTCCACCCGTGAGGTGAGCCGGAAGGTGTTGCGGATCAGATGAATGATGCAGGTTTGCACGATCGCTTCCGGCCACACGGCCTCGACCGTATCCGGCAAGCCTTTCAGGCCGTCGCAGACGACGAAGAACACATCCCGCACGCCACGGTTCTTCAGATCGATCAGGACACTCATCCAGAACTTGGCGCCCTCGCCGCCGGAGCCGGCCCACAGGCCCAGCACGTCCTTGTGGCCGTCCACGGTGACCCCGATGGCCGCGTAGATCGGCCGGTTGGCGACCTGGCCCTCGCGAACCTTGACCATGATGGCGTCGATGAACACGGCCACGTAGACGCTGTCGAGTGGGCGCGTCGACCATTCGGTCATTTCCGCGACGACTTTGTCGGTGATCCGGGAGATCGTCTCTTTCGACACCGACGCTCCATAGATCTCCGCGAAATGAGCGGAGATCTCCCCGGTCGTCATCCCTTTCGCATACAACGACAAAACAATCTCGTCGACCTCGGTCAACCGGCGCTGCCGTTTCTTCACGATCTGCGGCTCGAACGTCGCATCCCGATCACGCGGCACATCAATGCGCACCTCACCGGCGGCGTCCGAGATTACCGTCTTACCCCGACTGCCGTTCCGCACATTCGTCGACTCACGGCCCGGATCAGCCTGGTTCTTCTCGTGACCGAGATGCTCGGTCATCTCCTCGTTCAACGCGGTCTCGAGAACATTTTTGGTGAACAACTTCAGCAAGCCGTTCGGGCCGGTCAGTTCCAATCCGCGGGCCTTGGCCTCGGCCACCATCGCCGCCGCAGCGGCCTGCTCAGGCGACAGCTGCCGCCCGTCACCCTCGGTCTTCTTCCGTGGACTCATAACGTTCGATGTCATCACTCACGGTGCCCATCCCGC
>NZ_JBFAOX010000072.1:0-1129 GCF_040675435.1 Actinoplanes sp. NPDC049598
CTAGCTGTGATGTCCGGGGACGTTGGTCGAGGGAGTGCGACCACTCGATCTGACGATCATCTTTGTGTTCTGTGAACGGATGAAGGCCTCCAACGGTGCAGTGGAGCTGCTTAGACGCCACTGACCAGGCTGGAGGCCTTCATGTCCCACGCTAACGCCGCACTGACTCCTCGGGCGCGATTGCGGCTGGCGCGTCTGATCGTAGATTCCGGCTGGTCACCCGCACGAGCAGCGGAACGCTACGACGTGTCCTGGCGCACCGCGACGAAATGGGCCGCCCGCTACCGCGAGGAAGGCGAAGCCGGCATGGCCGACCGGTCGTCACGGCCGCGCCGGCAACCGAACCGGACGCCGGCGCCGATCGTCCGCAAGATCGTGCACTTACGCCGCAAACGCCGGCTCGGTCCGGTCGCGATCGCCGACCAGCTGGGCCTGGCCGCCTCGACGGTGCATTCCGTGCTGACCCGCTGCCGGTTGAACCGGCTCTCACACCTGCAACGCGGCACCGGCGAGCCGATCCGCCGCTACGAACACGAACGCCCCGGTGACCTGCTGCACGTCGACGTCAAGAAACTGGGCAACGTGCCCGACGGCGGCGGCTGGCGCTACCTGGGCCGGGCCCAGGGCGGCAAGAACCGTGTCGCCACCGCCGGCAAGCCCCGCAGCAAGCACCACAACCCGCAGATCGGCACCGCCTTCGTGCACACCGTCATAGACGACCATTCCCGCGTTGCCTACGCCGAGATCCACGACGACGAAACCGCTGCCACCGCTACCCGAGTGCTGACCAACGCGGTCGCCTGGTTCGCCGAGCGGGGCGTCACCACCCGCCGAGTGCTGTCGGACAACGGCTCGGCCTACCGCTCACACCTCTGGCGAGACACCTGCACCCAACTCGACATCACCGTCAAGAAGACCCGCCCCTACCGGCCACAAACCAACGGCAAGATCGAACGGTTCCACCGCACCCTGGCCGACGGCTGGGCCTTCACCAAGTTCTACTCCTCAGAGAAAGCTCGCCGCGCCGCACTACCGGCATTCCTGCACGACTACAACCATCACCGGCCCCACACCGCAATCGGCAAGAACCCGCCGATCACCCGGTTGACCAACCTGGCTGGACATCACA